>OMZP01000067.1 GCA_900315585.1 uncultured Eubacteriales bacterium
CAGGACATCCCCGACGGCGTTCCCATCCTCACCTACTGCCACAGCGGCAGCCGCAGCGCCCGCGCCGCCGCCTGGCTGCAGGGCCAGGGCTACGACGCCACGAACATCGGCGGGATCATCGACTGGACGGGGGAATTGGAAAAATAGCCTTCCCCTTTGGGGAAGGTGCCAAACCGGCAGCTTCCCGCCGTCCATAAGGCGGAAGAGGTCCTCTCACATCAATCGCGCCTCTGTTTGAACAGGAAGCAAACCTTCCTGTTCAAACAGAGGCGCGATTTGTTGGGTCCGGGGACCTCATCCGACCCGCTTCGCGGGCCACCTTCCCCAAGGGGGAAGGCTGTTTACGCCGCCCGCTTCTTTGCGGCGGGCCGCTTCTTCGGCCCGTAGAACTTCTGGACGATGGGGAACTTCTTCTCCAGCTTCGGCACCATCCACAGCGCCAGGCACGCGCTGCCGATGCCGATCACCGCGCCGGCCAACACGTCCGTGGGATAGTGGATGCCCACGTACAGGCGGGAGAGGGAGATCAGGATCGCCAGCACCAGCGCCGCGACGCCCCACTTCTTCGGGGCCTTTCTGAACAGCACCCAGGCGCAGGCCAGGGAGTTGGTGGTGTGGCCGGAGGGGAAGGAATAATCGTGCTCCGCGCCGACGATCAGCACCAGATCCTTGAACAGCGGGTGGTCGATGTCGTAGGGGCGCACGCGGGCCACCCAGTTCTTGATGATCAGGTTCGTCACGATCAGCCCGATGACCATCGAGCAGGCACAGAACACGCCCAGGCGGCGGGTCTTGCGGTTCGGATAGATCAGCAGCGCCAGCGTCAGCAGGATCCAGAAGGCGCCCTTGTCGCCCAGGTGGGTGATGACCTGCATGATGGGCGTCAGAAAGCCCACGCGCACATGGTTTTGAATCCAGAGCAGGATCGAGCTGTCAAATTGCAAAATCGCTTCCATAATCCAACCTTCCTTGACATTGATTTCTCCTATAGTTTAGCACAAATCCCCGCGGGTGACAACCAGGATTCTTCCTTTTTTTCAATCCCTCCGTCAGCCTGCGGCTGCCACCTCCCTTTGCACAAGGGAGGCTTGACGCTGCGATACCCGGGCTCCCCTGTGTAAGGGGAGCTGTCTGCGGAGCAGACTGTGGGGTTGTGACAGTCGGGAATTGATTCGCGCTTGTTTTTCTGCTATACTGTTATCAGCTTATTTAGTGGGGGAATCGCCTATGCAGCGCCTGAACCGCGGCATGATGAGCCGCTATGAGATCCCGGAGCACATCCCGCAGTTTATCCGCGCCGTGCAGTTCGGCCTGGACGAAACGCTGCTGGGCGTGGCGGACCGGCTGCTGGATGGGGCCGGGGTGGGCGTCGCCGCGGTGCCCGTCGCGCCGCCGGCCCAGGGCAAGGACCCGGCCGCGCTGCTGAGAGAGCAGGACGGGATGTACACCTGCTTCGTGCGGGGCTACCTGGGCGAGACGCCCGTGAACCGGGAAGAGGTCGCCCAGGCGATCGTGCGGGTCGTCGACCCCGGCGAGGTGGAGGCGCTGAACGACGAACCCGGCCTGTCCCTGGCGATCTTCAACGCCGACGGCGAGGCCTTCAATACCGCCCTGGACCTGGCGGCGCGGCTGATGCTGGCGCGGCAGGAACGGGGCCTTCCCGGGCTCGATTGCCTGTGCCTGGGCGAGGGCGACGACCCCGCCGGGGACGTGCGGGAGGGCCTCCTCTCTCGCGCACCCGGCCTCGCCGACTGGCTGGAGACGCATTGCGCCTTCCTCCCCGCCCTGGCGGACGGCATCGCCCTGCGGGCCGAGGCCAAGGAGGCCGCGGCGCTGTGCGAGCGGATGAACTACGCCGACGGCATGATCCACCTGGCGGAGCCCGGCGTGACGCTGACGATCCAGGCGCCCCGGGACCGGCAGCCCTTCGACGCCGCCGAGGGCATCGCCTTCGTGGACGACCTTGCGCCGGTGCTGGCAAAGAAGCGGCGGCTGTTCGACGCTGGCCTGTTCCTGATGGCGGCCCCGGGCTGGCTGCTGGGGCTGAACACCCTGGCGGACTGCATGAAGCACGAGGCCCTGCGGGCCTATGTGGGCCAGGGCTACATGGAGGAGCTGCTGCCCACGGACCCCGCGGCCCGGGCCGCCGACACGCCCTTCGTCGTCCGCTCCTTCGAGCGATTTGAGAACCCGCTGAACGACAACGCCATCCTCCGCGTCGCCCACCACCCGCTGCGCCGGTTCAGGCGGGCCGCGCTGCCGCTGATCCGCGCCTGGGCCGGGGAAAACTTCGAGCCGCCCCGCCGCCTCGCCTTCGCCCTGGCCGCCACGATCATGCTCTGCGCCGGGGCAAGGCCCAACGAGGCCGGGCAGTATGAGGTGCTTCGGGGGCAGGAGACCCACCGCCTGGCGGACGATCCCGCGGCCCTGGCCGTGTTCGCCACCCTCTCCCACGACATGCCGCCGGAGGCCCTGGCCTACGCCGCCCTGGCCGACCGGGAGCTCTGGGGCGGCGACCTGCGGGAGATCGACGGGTTGGAGGCCCGCGTCGCCCTGGACATCGCCAACCTCCAGAGGAATCCCCGGTTTGTTCCGGGGGAGGAGGATTGAGGAGAACCGGATTGCCAGCGTTTTGAGCCGCAAGCCGCCGTTCTCTCATAGAACGGACGCCATGAATGGCGTCCCTGCGGGGGTGCGGCCGATCGTAGGGACAGCATTCATGCTGTCCGTAAAGCGGGAGGGCGCGGGATTTCGTGTTCTATCGGGTGGCAGCAAATCAGATTATACTAAATTCCTTCTAAAACATGTACAAATGCGGAGTGGATTTTTCGTTCTGGTAAAGCTGAGCGGAGGGAGGCGATGCAGCGCATCGTTGACCGAAGCGAAGCACAGCCAGGGCGGAAAAGACGCACGCAGATGTGCATGGATTAGATGGAA
>OMZP01000066.1 GCA_900315585.1 uncultured Eubacteriales bacterium
AAATTCCATCTAATCCATGCACAACTGCGGGCGCCTTTTCCGCTCTGGCTGTGCTTCGCTTCGGTCAACGATGCGCTGCATCGCCTCCCTCCGCTCAGCCTTGCCAGAACGAAAAATCCACTCCGCATTTGCACATGTTTTAGAAGGAATTTAGTATAAACATGATTATAGAAACGCCAAGGGGCTGTCCGAATGGACAGCCCCTTTTCGCGGACAGCATGAATGCTGTCCCTATGAATGGTGTCGCGTGATGCCCGAACCCCGTAGGGACGCCATTCATGGCGTCCGCACCCAGGCACAACCCTATTGCTTTCTCAGCAGCACGTGCAGATCCGCGATCAGCCGGTCCACGTCCATCTGGCGGGTGGCCCAGCTGGTGCAGAAGCGCACGCAGGTGTGCGCCTCGTCCACGGCCTCGATGGTGGCGTAGCTGTACTTGTCCCGCAGCATCGGCAGCACCACGTTGGGCAGGATGGGAAACTGCTGGTTGGTCGGGCTGTCCACCAGGAAGGGCACCTTCAAATCGATGAAGGCCGCCTTCAGCTGCATGGCCAGCACGATGGCCTGGCGGGACAGCTCCATGTACAGCCCGTCCTTCAGCATCTCCTCGAACTGGATGCCCAGCAGCCGTCCCTTGGCCAGCATGCCGCCCTTCTGCTTGATGAGGTAGCGGAAATTCTGCTTCAGGCGCTCGCTGCGGATCACCACGGCCTCGCCGAAGAGCATGCCCTGCTTGGTGCCGCCGATGGTGAAGGCGTCGCAGGTGCGCGCCAGGAAGGGCAGATCCAGCGTGTTCCCCGGCGCGGCGAGGCCGTAACCCAGGCGCGCGCCGTCCAGGTACAGCGTGAGATTCCACCGGTCGCACACCGCCCGCAGCTGGGAAAGCTCCTCCCGGCTGTACAGGGTGCCCACCTCGGTGGGGCAGGAGAGGTACACCGCCGCGGGCATCACCATGTGCTCGTGGGACTCGTCGGCGAAGTGCTTCCGGCAGTATTCCGACACCTGGCCTGCCTCCAGCTTGCCGTCCCGGCAGGGGAGGGCGATCACCTTGTGGCCGGTGGCCTCGATGGCCCCGGTTTCGTGCACGGCGATGTGGCCGCTGTCCGCGCTGATCACGCCCTGGTAGGGCAGCAGCGCCGCCGCCAGCACTGTCAGGTTCGCCTGGGTGCCGCCCACCAGGAACTGCACGTCCGCCTCCGGCGCGTCACACAGGCGGCGGATGGTGCTCCGGGCCTGCTCGCAGAATCGGTCCTCGCCGTAGCCGGGGGTCTGGGCCAGGTTGGTCTCCATGAGGCGCTCCAGAATCCTCGGATGGGCGCCCTCCAGATAGTCACTGTTGAAGCGAATCATAGCTCATTTCCTTTCAGTTTCGAGAGAAGCCGGTCGATCTGACCCTCGTCGCAGACTTCGATGCCCGCGTCGACCAGCGCCTGGGCGGCGACGCCGTTGCCGGGAACGGTGCGCCCGGTGAAGCTGCCGTCGTAGATCTCGCCGGACCCGCAGGAGGGGCTCCGGGCCTTGAGCAGCGCCAGCCTCGCGCCGGTCAGCCGGGCCAGCCGCAGGGCCTCCATAGCGCCGCGGGCAAAGGCGCAGGTCACGTCTGTGCCGTCCCGGGCGAGCACCTTTTCGCCCACCCGCTCCGAGGGCGTGCGGGGCGTGGGCAGGCCGCCCAGCTGCTCCGGGCAGACGGGGATCACCTCGCAGGCGGCCAGCAGCTCGTTCAGCCGGGGGATGGCCTGGCCCTTGCCGTCGTAGCGGCAGGCCACGCCCAGCAGGCACGCGCTGACCAAAATCCTCGGACGATCGCCCATGTCGCCGCCCCCTTTCTGCTATAAATTCTATCATGAATGGCGGCGGTTGTAAATGCGGAAATGCGCCCCGCGCAAAGATTCGCTAATGTTAGGATAAATATTCTTTTATTAAAAAGAAGAATTTTCCGTAAATAATGTGTTGACAAACGCCGTTCCGTATGGTATTATATACCCAGAAAGAGGGAGAACACAAAACCTCTTAAGGAGATAGCAGATCTCCAATAAAACGGAACGGGAGGCGATGCCATTGTACTACAGTGAAACACAGTCCTTGGCCTGCATTTCCCGAGGAATGAAGAAATGACAATTCTGAGGGACCGGATTTCAAGTGAAGCAAAGGTCATCATGTGAAGCGGAAATGATTGCTCACGGGAAATGCAGGCGCCCCATTGATACTCCGGAAGGGAGTTTCAAATAAAAAAACTCAATAGCATGGATTCAATTCCCGCCGGCAGCAGATGTCGGTGGGTTCCTTTTGTCGCGGAGAGTCAGCGGTCAAATGTGACCGGATTCGCGCGGAAATCGACCGTTTTTGCGCGGTGTATGGACTTTTTGTCCCCGCCCCTCTATAATGAACCCAGAGAGATGTGTTTTCGTCCAAGGGAGGAAAGGGAGATGATCCACATGACGATCAGACGTGTGTTCGCGGCGCTGCTGGCGCTTTTGATGCTGATGGGCGCGGCGGCGCTGGCGGAGGAGGACTTCAGCTTTGACTTCGGCGACGAGGGCTACACCGGCCAGTGGCTGGACATCCCCGCCCTGGGCGTGGAGCTCTGCCTGCCCGACGGCTGGAGCCCGATTGAATCGGAGGAGGAAGGCGCCTTCGAGGCCGTGAAGGACGACGGCAGCGCGACGCTGCACGTGTACGCGGTGGCCGACGAGGTGCTGGATATCGTGGCCTGGGCCGACGAGAACCTGGACGGCTACCAGCTGGACAACGCCGGCTTCTTCGACACCCTGCTCCAGGAGGAGGAGGACGCGGTGACGGTCTACCGCCTCAACGGCGAGGGCGAGGTGCTGGCCTTTGCCTTCACCCGCGCGTCCGCCGAGGCCCTCTCCACGGCCTTCGCCCTGGAGATCGTGGACAGCGTGAACGAGAGCTGGGTGGACGAGGGCGAGCCCCTGGACGGCGAGACCGACCTGCTGGCCGAGATCGAGGCCATGGAGGCGCTGGACGATTAAACGGAAAATAATACTAATACTAAATTCCATCTAATCCATGCACATCTGCGTGCGTCTTTTCCGCCCTGGCTGTGCTTCGCTTCGGTCAACGATGCGCTGCATCGCCTCCCT
>OMZP01000064.1 GCA_900315585.1 uncultured Eubacteriales bacterium
TCGAGGATGTGCAGTTTCGAGGGTATCAGGCTGCATTTCAAGGCGATTTTCCGAAGGCTTACTGGTTGCAAGTCGAGGAAAAGCAACACAGAAATGCAGTCTGAGACACCGAAAATGCACGTTCGGGACTTTGGAAACACACTCTAGTATAAACGCTCCGTGAAGGTAGGTTAAAATTTCCGTTTTGGCCCGCGATGACGGCATTTTTGCTTGACATTGCAGCCATACGGTGTTAAAATTATCGAGTTCGGGTATGGGTAGCCTGAACGGCAGAAGGGAGCGTGTGGACGATGCTTGAGAAGCTGAGAGACGCCGACAAGGTCGTCGGGACGCGCCGACTCGTCCGCGCCATCCAGGCCGGCGAGATCGCCGAAGCCTATATCGCCCGGGACGCCGATCTGTTCATCGTGCGCCAGGTGCGCCAGGCCTGCAACGAGGCCGGGGTGCGCATGGTGGAGGTGGACACCATGAAGCAGCTGGGCGAAGCCTGCGGGGTGGAGGTCAAGACCGCCTCCGCGGGAATCAAGAAGTAATACCCGGTGAACTGCCAACCCGCTGACTTTGCGGGGGTATCGGGGGCGGCAGCCCCTGATCTTCAATCGTTTCCGGCGACATGCGCGGCGGGAACGGGGGAATTTTCGCGCAGGGGCATACGGTTCCCCGAAGAGAAAATTCCTGCCTTGCAGATTTTGCGGCCAGAGGACTTCAGGCCTCAAGCAAAATCTGACAGGGGGTGGCAGTGGCGGGGGAAGGATTCCCCCGCACACAGTCCTTGCTCGTATCCTTCCAGGGTTGCGGAAGTGTATATAGAGGCTCAATAAGATCCATAATAGTTCAGGAGGTGCTTTTCTTCAATGCCGACGATCAATCAGTTGATCCACAAGGGTAGAGAAAAGGTAACCAGCAAGTCGAATTCCCCGATTCTGCAGTCCTGTCCGCAGAAGCGCGGCGTCTGCATGTCCGTCAAGACGCAGACCCCCAAGAAGCCGAATTCCGCTTTGCGTAAAATTGCGCGTGTTCGTCTGACGAACAACATCGAAGGTACCTGCTACATCCCCGGCATCGGCCACAACCTGCAGGAGCACTCGGTTGTGCTGATCCGCGGCGGCAAGGTCCGCGATCTCCCTGGCGTTCGTTACCACATCATCCGCGGCGCTCTCGATGCTGCTGGCGTTGCCAAGCGCATGCAGGGCCGCTCCCTCTACGGCGCGAAGCGTCCGAAGAAGTAAGAGACAGCGTAAACTGCCTCTTTGGTGAAAACGGAGGGTCGTCTCCAAACGCATGGTCCATTTGGAACGTGGGAATATGCGCGAAGGTCGATCGGTCCGGGCAAGGGGGAAAGCGCCAACTTTCCCGCGAGCTTTTACCTGTTTCTCGTTCACTTTAACCGTAAGATTGAATTATCATAGGAGGGACAAAGATGCCCAGACGTGGATTTATCCCGAAGCGCGAAGTGCTTCCGGATCCGGTATACGGAACGACCATTATCACCAAGCTGATCAACCAGGTTATGTACGATGGCAAGCGCGGCATCGCCCAGGGCGTGTGCTACGACGCCTTTGACATGGTTGCCGCCAAGACCGGCAAAGAGGCCATGGAAGTTTTCAATCAGGCGATTGCGAACATCATGCCCGCCATGGAAGTCAAGGCCCGCCGCGTCGGTGGCTCCACCTACCAGGTGCCCATCGAGATTCGCCCGGAGCGCCGCCAGACCCTGGCCCTGCGCTGGCTGGTGATGTTCGCCCGCAAGCGCGGCGAGCGCACCATGGCCGAGCGCCTGGCCGGCGAGATCATGGATGCTGCCAACAACACCGGCAACGCCGTGAAGCGTCGCGAGGACATGCACAAGATGGCCGAGGCCAACAAGGCGTTCGCGCACTATCGCTGGTAATCAAGGGCTGTCTTGCGGCCTTTGGCAATCGCATAACCCATTCATCAGCACGCATCATGCGTGCTGATGGTTCTATGGGGCACTGTTAAGATTGCCCCACATCGAATGTTAAAGAAAGTAGGAAATTGACTGTGGCGAGAACACATTCACTGGATCATGTACGCAATATAGGCATCATGGCGCACATCGATGCCGGAAAGACCACCACCTCCGAGCGCATCCTGTATTACACGGGCCGCACCCATCGCATCGGCGAGGTGCACGAGGGCATGGCCACGATGGACTGGATGGAGCAGGAGCAGGAGCGCGGCATCACCATTACCTCCGCGGCGACGACCTGTGAGTGGCGCGGGCACCAGATCAACCTGATCGACACCCCCGGCCACGTCGATTTCACCGTCGAGGTGGAGCGGTCCCTGCGCGTGCTGGACGGCGCGGTCTCCGTTTTCTGCGCCAAGGGCGGCGTGGAGCCCCAGTCCGAGACCGTGTGGCGCCAGGCCACCAAGTATAACGTGCCGCGTCTGGCCTACGTCAACAAGATGGACATCGTGGGCGCCGACTTCTTCCGCGTGGTGGACATGATGAAGGAGCGCCTGCAGGCCAACGCCGTGCCGATCCAGATCCCCATCGGCGCCGAAGCCAGCTTCGTGGGCCTGGTGGACCTGGTCAAGATGAAGGCCGAGATCTACGTGGACGAGATGGGCACCACCATGGACGAGACGGACATCCCCGCGGACCTGCAGGAGATGGCCGAGGAATACCACTCCAAGATGGTGGAGGCCGCCGCCGAGTGCGACGACGAGCTGATGATGAAGTATCTGGACGGCGAGGAGCTGACCCAGAAGGAGATCATGCTCGGCCTGCGCAAGGGCACCATCGAGGGCAAGCTGAACCCGGTGCTCTGCGGCACATCCTATCGCAACAAGGGCGTGCAGCCCCTGCTGGACGCCATCGTGGACTATCTGCCTTCTCCCATCGACATCCCCGCCGTGAAGGGCACCCGCCCCGGCAAGGACACCGAGGAGGAGCGCGAGGCTTCCGACGACGCGCCCTTCTCCGCGCTGGTGTTCAAGATCATGGCCGATCCCTTCGTGGGCAAGCTGGCCTTCATGCGCGTCTATTCCGGCACGCTCAAGACCGGCAGCTACGTCTACAATTCCACCAAGGGCAAGCGCGAGCGCGTGGGCCGCATCCTGCGCATGCACGCCAACCACCGCGAGGAGATCGAGGAGATCCGCGCGGGCGACATCGCGGGCGTGGTCGGCCTGAAGGAGACCACCACCGGCGACACCGTGTGCGTGGAGGGCAAGCCGATCATCCTGGAGAGCATGGAGTTCCCGGAGCCCGTCATCCGCGTGGCCATCGAGCCCAAGACCAAGGCCGGTCAGGACAAGATGAGCCTGGCGCTGGTGCGCCTGGCCGAGGAGGACCCCACCTTCAAGACCTACACCGACGAATCCACCGGCCAGACCATCATCGCCGGCATGGGCGAGCTGCACCTGGAGATCATCGTCGACCGCCTGCTGCGCGAGTTCCGTGTGGAGGCCACCGTCGGCAAGCCCCAGGTGGCATACAAGGAGTGCATCCGCCAGCGCGCGAAGGCCGAGGGCCGCTACGTGCGCCAGACCGGCGGCCACGGCCAGTTCGGCCACTGCGTCATCGAGATCTATCCCCGCGAGCCCGGCAGCGGCTATGAGTTCAACAACAAGATCGTGGGCGGCGTGATTCCCAAGGAGTTCATCGCCCCCATCGACCAGGGCATCCGCGAGGCGGCGCTGTCCGGCAGCGTGGGCGGCTACGAGGTCATGGACTTCGGCGTCGACCTGATCGACGGCTCCTATCACGAGGTGGACTCCTCTGAAATGGCGTTCAAGATCGCCGGCTCCATGGCCTTCAAGGAGGCCCTGCGCAAGGCTGATTCCGCCCTGCTCGAGCCGATGATGAAGATCGAGGTCGTCGTGCCGGACGAGTACATGGGCGATGTCATGGGCGACATCAGCGCCCGCCGCGGCCGCGTGACCGGCATGGACGCCCACGCGGGCATGCACTCCATCGACGGCATCGTGCCGCTCTCGGAGATGTTCGGCTACGCCACGGACCTGCGCAGCAAGACCCAGGGCCGCGGCACCTACACCATGCAGTTTGCCCATTACGAGGAAGTGCCCCGCAACATCGCGGAGAAGATCCTGGGCAAGAGATAGGGACAGGGCCCAGGGCCCAGGGAACAGGAATTGCAGGGGCGGCATAGCCTTCCCCTTCAGGGGAAGGTGGATTGCAAGCGAAGCGCAGCAAGACGGATGAGGTCGCCGCCCGTCCAGGTCCGTCACACCGACGGACAAGTGGCCGCTGTTCCTACTCCCTACTGCCTACTCCCTGAAGCAATCAATCAACCAATATGGAGGGAATATAAAAATGGCGAAAGCGAAATTTGAACGCAACAAGCCCCACGTGAACATCGGCACGATCGGTCACGTCGACCACGGCAAGACCACCCTGACCGCGGCCATCACCATGGCTCTGGCTCAGGTCGGCGGCGCTGAGGCCATGCGTTACGACCAGATCGACAAGGCGCCCGAAGAGAAGGCCCGTGGCATCACGATCAACACCGCTCACGTCGAGTATCAGACCGAGACCCGTCACTATGCTCACGTGGACTGCCCCGGCCACGCTGACTACGTGAAGAACATGATCACCGGCGCCGCGCAGATGGACGGCGCGATCCTGGTGGTGTCCGCGGCGGACGGCCCGATGCCTCAGACCCGCGAGCACATCCTGCTGGCCCGTCAGGTTGGCGTGCCCTACATCATCGTGTTCATGAACAAGACGGATCAGGTGGACGACCCGGAGCTGCTGGAGCTGGTGGAGATGGAGATCCGCGAGCTGCTGAACGAGTACGACTTCCCGGGCGACGACATCCCGATCATCAAG
>OMZP01000061.1 GCA_900315585.1 uncultured Eubacteriales bacterium
GAATTAGATAATAATAACCGCATATATGCTTGATTCTTAATATACGCGGGCTTATAATGTTCGTGACAACAGAAAATGCCTTATCCAGAGTGGCGGAGGGACAGGCCCGATGATGCCCGGCAACCGGTTCGCGGCGCGAACAAGGTGCCAATTCCTGCGGCGGAGCGTCCGCCGAAAGATGAGGCGAGCTCGATTTTTTCAACTCGCCTTTGGGCGGGTTTTTTGTTGGTTCGCCCCGCGCCGCTGCCTGCGGCAGGCGCGGGTTTCGGGTGCGTCTTGGGCTCCGTCCTGCGTTTGCACCCTCAGTCCGCTCCGCGGACGCTCAATAACGAAAGGAGCATCAACCATGAGACACTTTTTTACTTCTGAATCCGTGACCGAGGGCCATCCGGACAAGATCTGCGACCAGATCTCCGACGCCGTGTTGGACGCCATCCTGGCCCAGGACCCCGACGCCCATGTGGCCTGCGAGTGCGCCGCCACCACCGGCATGGTGCTGGTGATGGGCGAGATCTCCACCAGCGCCTATGTGCCCATCGACAAGATCGCCCGGGACAAGATCGTGGAGATCGGCTACGACCGCGCCAAATACGGCTTCGACGGCACCAGCTGCGCCGTGCTGGTGAGCGTGGACGAGCAGAGCCCGGACATCGCCCGGGGCGTGGTGCGCGAGAACGCCGACCAGGGCGCGGGCGACCAGGGCATGATGTTCGGCTACGCCTGCGACGAGACGAAGGAATACATGCCGCTGGCCATCTCCCTGGCCCACAAGCTGACCCGCCAGCTTGCCAAGGTGCGCAAGGACGGCACCCTCCCCTACCTGCGGCCCGACGGCAAGAGCCAGGTGACCATCGAGTATGACGACGACAGGGCCGTGCGCATCGACGCGGTGGTGCTGTCCACCCAGCACGCGCCGGACGTGGACCATGAGACCATTTACCGCGACATGATCGAGCACGTGGTGAAGCCCATCCTGCCGGCGGAGATGCTGGATGAGGGCACCAAGTACTACGTGAACCCCACCGGGCGGTTCGTCATCGGCGGGCCCCAGGGCGACTCCGGCCTCACCGGGCGCAAGATCATCGTGGACACCTACGGCGGCTACGCCCACCACGGCGGCGGCGCGTTCTCCGGCAAGGATCCCAGCAAGGTGGATCGCAGCGCGGCTTACGCCATGCGCCACGTGGCCAAGAACCTGGTGGCGGCGGGCCTGGCGAAGAAGTGCGAGGTGGGCGTGGCCTATGCCATCGGCGTGGCGAAGCCCGTGTCTGTGTTCGTGGACAGCTACGGCACCGGCAAGCTCAGCGACGAGCGTCTGGCGGAGATCGTGAACGAGGTGTTCGACCTGCGCCCCGCGGCCATCATCCGCGATCTGGATCTGAAGCGGCCCATCTACGCCCAGACCGCCAGCTACGGCCATTTCGGTCGGGACGACCTGGACCTGCCCTGGGAGAAGCTGGACAAGGTGGACGCGCTGAAGGGGTATCTGAAGTGATGCGATAAGCCTTCCCCACAGCGGTGGAAGGCATGAAAACGGGGCTGTCCCGAAGCGGAAATACAGGCGAACGATCAAATTCGTAGGGGCGGCATTTATGCCGCCCGCAGACGCCATGAATGGCGTCCCTACGGGTAGTTCATTCACAAATCCTGTTTGTCTCCGTTTTGAGACAGCCCCGATTCTTATGGGCTTGAATCCCAGCAAGATTCGATCCTGCTGGATGTTACTCCTCGTCTTCCTCGTCGAAAACCTCTTCCAGGTCGTTGGACTCGAAGATCTTGATCAGGGTCTCGGCCAGCTTTTCGTCCACTTCCACGAACTCCTCCTGGTCCTCGCCCACGGGTCGCACCTCCATGATGAACACCTCGATGGGTTCATCCTCGTCGCCGTCGTCGTCATCCTCCACATACTCGGTCAGCAGCGCGTACTCCTTGCCCTCATAGGCCAGGTAGTCCAGCACCTCCATGGTCAGCTCGTTGCCGGCATCGTCCTCGAATACGACGAGATCCCGTTCCTCATCCATGTTCATCACAGCCTCCTTTATTTGCTTGTCCCGCTGATATTATATCCCAAACGGGGGCAATGCGCAAGGGGGAAGTTGGCGTCATTCCAAGGCCGCAATATCTGATTACAGTTTTATGAGCAAGATATCTGTCATGTTTCGTAGGGACGCCATTCATGGCGTCCGCGGAGGGCGATAGCTCCGGACGCCATAAATGGCGTCCCTACGGTGGCTTTCCCGCGTCTGAAACCTTATCGAATCTGATACACAGCCCTGGCGTCACTCGCCGAGGGCGTAGGTGATATAGACGGCGGCGGTCACCTGCTGCTGGGAGGGCAGCACGCTCGTGGCCATGCCCTTGCCCGCATCCTCGGTGGCGGCGAAGGCGTTGCCGTAGCCATAGCCCATCTCGTCGTTGTCCCGGATCTCCAGGATCTCGCCCAGCTGTACGCCTGCGGCAGCGGCCAACGTCTCGGCCTTCTTCCCGGCGCTCTGCACCGCCAGGGCCAGGGCCTGCTCCCCCGCCTCGGCGGTGTCCGCGGCGTTGAACTCCACGTAGTCCAGGTTGTTCGCGCCCGCCGCGAAGGCCGCGTCGATGAGGCTGCCCACGCTGTCCACGTCCGTCACGGTGAACAGCAGGCTGTTGTAGGCGGTATAGCCCACGATCTGCTCCACCTCGCCGGAGTAGTCGTAGTTGGAATAGATGCCGATGCTGCCGGTGGACAGCGCGCCGGGCTCCACCCCAGCCTCCGTCAGGGCGGCGATCACCGCGGCGATCTTCTCGTTCACGCTGGCCTGGGTGCTCATCACGTCGGGGCCGGTCTCCCGAACGCCCAGGCTGACGGTGGCCCGATCCGCGGCCACCTGCACCACGCCCACGCCCTGCACCGTCAGGGTGCGGCCCTCCGCCATCGCGCAGGCGCCCAGCAACAGCGCCAGCGCCAAAGCCATTGCAAAACCCTTCTTCATGTTTCTTACCTTCTTTCGCTTATTGGGCGGGAATGGAAAACCCCGCCGATAATCCTTCGACGGGGTTTAATATGAAAAAGTTGCAAGGGATGCGATTATTCCGCGGGTCCCACCACCAGCAGCATCAGCAGCGAGCCCTCCTCGGACACGGCGGGCAGGTCCACGCCGCCCTCGGAGGCGTCCAGCTTCGCCACGGCCTTCAAAAAGTCGGCGGCGTTGCGGCCATAGAGGGCCACATATACATTGGCGCTGCCGCCCTCCACGCTCTGCACGTCGGCGGAGCCCTCGAACTCCTCGGCCAGGTCGACGATCACGCCGCAGGCGTCGTCCACGTCCTTTACCCGGATGGACAACTCGCAGGCGGGCGCCTGCTGGGCCAGCGCGCCGCAGGTCGCCGGGGCGCTCTCCATGGCCATCATCATCGGCGCTTCCTCTTCCGCGACCTCCAAGGGCTCCGCGGCCACAGCCTTCTCGCCCATGTCCTCCGCCGCGTCAAAGTCTTCCGCTTCGAATAACTCCATTTCACCGGCAGCGTTCGCCTCATAAGCCGCTTCCGCTTCAAAGGCGACGCTCTCTTCCTGGACGGCATTTGTCTCGTAGGCCGCGCTCTCGCCGTCGGTCTCGATCATGCCCACCTCCGGGGCGGCCTCGGACGCGGCGACGCTCTTCGCAGCGGCCCCACCGGCGGTCTCGGCCAACATCACGGTGTCATTGGCCTTGCGGGGCGAGAGGCTGCCGTTCAGCGCCAGGCCCACGCCCACCAGCACCACCACCGCGGCGGCCGCGGAGCCGATCCACCGGATCAGCCTGCGCCGATCGGCCTTCTGCGGCACCTGCGCCGCCTTCGACTTCTGCGCCTCTTCGCGCACGGCGCTGCGCCAGCTGGCCTGGGCCGCGAGGGGCACGTCCACCTCCGGCTCCATCTCCTCAAACAGGGCTTTCATCTGGAGCGTGGCGCGGATCTGCCCGGCACACTCCGGGCACTCGGCCCCGTGCGCGTCCAGCGCCCGCCGCTCGTCCTCGGTCAGCTCGCCGTCCATCAGGCGGTCCAGCAATCCGTTCAGCTCTTCGCAGGTCATTGAAAGCCCCTCCCTTCATCAAGATATTGGCCCCAGTTGGCCTCGTCAACCGTTAGACGCGGTACTTGTCAAAAAGTTCCGACTTCCCGGCGATTTTCTCCCGCAATTTTTCCCGGCCCCGGCTGATGCGGGACTTGATGGTGCCCACGTTGGTGTCCAGCATCTGCGCGATCTCCTCGTAGGCGTAGCCCTGGATGTCCCGGAGCACGATGGCGGCGCGCATGTCCTCCGGCAGCTCCCGGATGAAGCCCTGCAGGCTGGCGCGCACCTCCACGCGAAGCGCGTGCCGCTCCGGGGTGTCGCCCTCGTCGGCAGGCGACCAGCCCGCGTCCACCAGCCCGTCCAGCGACGTGTTGGGCCGGTTCTTGCGCTTGCGCAGCTCGTCCAGGCAGGTGTTCATCGTGATGCGATAGACCCAGGTGCCGAAGGAGGACTGGCCCTTGAAGCCGGAGATGGCCCGGTACACCCGCAGCATGGCCTCCTGGAGGCAATCCTGGGCATCCTCCGGGTTGCCGCACATGCGAAGCGCCACGGCGTACATCCGCCGTTCATGCTGGCCCAGCAGCGTGTTGAACGCCGCCGCGTCGCCCTCGGACGCCCGCTGGATCAACAGGCTCTCCTCCATGCGCGATCACCTCCCGCTGCGTTGATCGGTGCGCTCCTTCCATTTTCGTTCCGGTTCGCACGACATCATTATACACCATTTCGGCCCTTTTGCAAAGCAATGTTTTGCGTTTCGGGTCTTGATTTTTCCCACAAAATGCGCTATACTGTCTATTGTTCGATGCAAAAAGCGCGAATATGCGCCGGTGTGGCGGAATTGGCAGACGCACCGCACTCAAAATGCGGCGGGAAACCATGTCGGTTCGAGTCCGACCACCGGCACCACCCATGGACGTCAGTTTGGAGAACAAACTGACGTCCGTTCTTTTTTATTTCAACCCAGCGTCACCCCCGTTGTCGCGGAGGTTGTGAGCAGATGATCAGCTTGCTCTCCCGCGCCGAATCCGCCTGTCTTCCCTTCCCCGCACCAATTCTCAGTCAAAACAGCTTGCGCCGGTTTTCCTCAAATTGCTTCTCTGCACCCAATCTCACTCTGCGTTTGACATCACATGCGCAAAATTGACTCGACTGCAATAGCCGAGTCAAAATGCTTTTTTCTACTCCAGCACTCCGCTACCAGGGCTAGGACCCTAGCACACAACGGACAGAGTAACCGTAGACGCGATCGAAGTCGTAGCGAAAGTCGTTGTGGGCTGGGTCGATAGAGCTCGTACCCGCGCCGAGGTAGTACATGTTGCCGTTATCGTATCGAGTAGAAGACCACCAGTAGCCGTAGCTACCCTGAATGAGCGCCGAGCCAATGTAGAAATAGCCCGAAAGAGGTAGGCGTAGAGCGGAACGGTAGTTGGCGTAAGCAGTAGCATCGGAAGTATAGCCAGTAGAGCCATAGATAGCATTAGCTAGAGCAGAGTATTCGCCAGAAGTACTCCCGGTAGGCATTCGCCAGCCTTTCGGGCAGATGTCTTCGGTGGCGTTACCGCTAGATGTGCCTTCACTAGTACCGTTGCCGTAGCAATAGGAGCCTGCCGTAGCGGCGCAGTAGTTATAGTAGCCACCTACTTTCCAGTTACCCGCGACAGCCTTATCCTTCATCGGATCATCAGTGCCATTGTATGATGTAGGAACTACATCTTTACTATTCATATTAACGAGCGGAGCGGAATAGCTGTAGCTACTGGTCCAGTTGGAGACTGCGGCGGTGGCGTACTTGTCGGAAGTAGTACCGCCGCCATTTTTGAGATAGCCGAGAGTAGTGTTGCTGGCATGGGTGTTATTTTCGTTCATACCGTTTAGGACTGCGCTATCCGTGAGGTCTAGAGCCAGGTTGTCTAGGAGCCAGCATTTGTCGTCGGCGAGTTTAGCAGTGTGATATTCAGTATTGTCGCGAGAGTCTTTAATTGTATAGACTTGTCCGGTGGGTAGTGAGGCTGGGCATACTTCTACTTCTTGCATGGTGGTGGAGTTCGCGATGGTTTTTGGCTCTTCCCAATACGCATACAAATTCAATGCCCCGCCCGCCGTCGCCGAGGGGCTCGGGCTCGCCGGGAGGGTGTCCCCCGCCGCATAGGTCATCCCGTCGCAGGCGTAATAGCCCGCCGTGTTCGTCGTGCACCAGCCCGCGAACTTGTA
>OMZP01000060.1 GCA_900315585.1 uncultured Eubacteriales bacterium
AGCTCTTTTCGTAGGTTGCCATCTTCCTCACCTTCCTGTGCTTCTTATTCTATCACTTCTTGGTGAGTTCTGCGACTGTACGATTATGATACCACTCCAGCCCTAATCCCTAATCCCTAATCCCTAATCCCTATTTCCTCCCCGCGACCACGGCGCAGACGGCGTTGATCAGCACCGCCGTCAGCAGCGCGTACAGCGGCCCCGGCACGGTGAAGCCCTCCACCAGGGAGCCGCAGACGTAGATCAGCGCCACGTCGATCACCAGGCCGAACAGGCCCAGCGTCAGGCAGCCCAGCGGCGCGCTGAGCAGCCGCAGCACCGGCCGCAGGAAGATGTGGGCGATGCCCAGCAGCGCCCCCACCGCCAACGCCGGCTTCACCGTTTCAAGGGTCGGCGTGCCGGCGTAGACGCCCATCATCATCGCCACGGTGGGCACCGCCAACAGGCAGCACAGGAAGATGATCGTCCAGCGCCCGCCATGCTTCTTGTTCATCGGTCCATGTCCTCCATGTAGGTTCGGATCTCCTCCAGGAATATCCGCCACGCGCCGTCCCCGGGCGGCGGGGCGGTGAAGCGCATCGGCTCGTGCCGGGTGGGGTGCTCCACCGTCAGCGACGTCGCCCACAGCGCGATCTGCTGGCCGGGTCTGCCGCCGCCGTAGCGGGCGTCCCCCCACAGCGGAAAGCCCGCGTGGGCGTGCTGCACCCGGATCTGGTGGGCCCGCCCGGTGTGCAGCGTCACCTCGGTCAGGGTCAGCCCGTCCCGGATTGCCAGGGGCCTCGTGTCGAGCCGCGCCAGCTTCGCCCCGGGCTCGTCCTCCGAAACCACCCGCACCGTGCCGGTGGCCCCGTCCTTTTTCAGCCAGTCCGTCAGCGCCCGCGGCTGACTCAGCGCCCCCTGGAGCACGGCTAGGTAACGCTTGTCCTGCGCGTGGCTCGCGAAAGCCGCCGACAGCCGGGAAGCCGCCTTGGACGTGCGGGCGAACACCATCGCGCCGCCCACTGGCCGGTCCAGCCGGTGCACCAGGCCCAGGTACACCGCCCCCGGCTTTTGATATTTATTGCCAATGTAACGCTTCAATATGCTCAGCAGGTCGTCGTCGCCGGAGCGGTCCGCCTGCACGGGCAGGTTCGGCGGCTTCACCACCGCCAGCAGGTGGTTGTCCTCGTAGAGCACGGGGATGACAAACCGTCCCGCGCGGATTTCGTCGATCATGGCATTGCCCTCCGGGTTGATTGTACCATTTTGGCGGGCAGTATGCAAACCCAAATGAGCAAGCGCCACATCGGCTGCCGTGTAACATCTCAATCACAGTGTTGTTAATGATCGATATGTACGGATTCTTCGCTTCGCTCAGAATGACAACCAAGCGCAACCCTGTCATCCTGAGCGAAGCGAAGGATCTGTGCATAACAATTACGAGCAGCATTTTTTTGTTCTTGTTGAAGATGCCGCCTGTATTGCCATTCCCATAGCCTATTGCCTATCCCATTGCAAACCGGACAAAAATGATATAAAATAGAAACTGGATATTTGTGAAGGGAAGAACCGCACGATGATACGACTGATCGCCACGGACCTGGACGACACCCTGCTCAACGCCCGCAGCGAGCTCACCCCCCGCACGCAGGCGGCCCTGAATGCCGCCATGGCCGCGGGCTGCGGCGTCACGCTGTCCAGCGGCAGGATGGTGGAGGCCATGCTGCCCTTTGCGGAGCAGATCGGCGTGAACGCCCCGATGCTGCTCTACAACGGCGCGCTGCTCTGGAACCACGCGACCGACGAGGTGCTCTACGCCAACCGGGTGCCCTATGACATCGCCCTGGGCGTGACCCGGCTGGTGGAGGCAGAGGGCAGCTATTTGCAGGTCTACCCCGGCCGGGGCTACTTCTGCTCCGAGATCCTGCCCCGCACGGAGAAGTATGCCAGGCAGATCAACGTCCCGGCGACGCCCACCCACATGCCCATGGCGAAGTGGCTGGAGGAGCATCCCGGCGACGTGCAGAAGCTGTTGATCATCGACGACGGCCCGGAGCACGCCGACTATTTGCAGGCGAAGCTCCGCGAGGCCTTCCCCCACGGCGCGTCCTTTTTGAAGTCGAAGCCCCATTACATCGAGGTCATGCCCGAGGGCGTGGACAAGGGCGCGTCCCTGAAGCGGCTGGCGGAGATACTGGGCGTGAAGGCCGAGGAGATCCTGGCCTTCGGCGACGGGCAGAACGACGTGCCCATGCTCACCTTCGCCGGGGCCGGCCACGCCATGCAAAACGGCTGCGCGGAGGCTCGCGCCGCCGCCCCCTTCATCGCCCCGCCCAACACCGAGGACGGCGTGGCGCAGGTGATCGAAAAATATCTGGCGGAAGGGAAGCTCGGACCGTTGCGGATTAATTAGGAATGAGGAATTAGGAATGAGGAATTGATGTGGAAATCCTGGCGGATTTCTTTGATTGATGAAGCGGCGCGAAAACCGGTTTGAATAAAGACAAATCCGACAGGATTTGCACCGTTATTCCTCATTCCTAATTCCTAATTCCTCATTCAAACCCGCCGTTCCTTCCCGTCTATCACCTAACATATGGAGGAATCAAGATGATTTCCGAATCCGATTTTGTCAAGACCCTGGAGCTGACCCGCGTGCTGGAGACGGGCAGCAAGCAGCTGAACATCGAGGTCAGCAACACCAACCGCCCCGGCATGCAGTTCGCCAACTACTGGGACTTCTTCCCCTACGAACGGCCCCAGCTGCTGGGCAAGGTGGAGATGACCTACCTGAGCCAGCTGGACGAGCTGACCCGGCGGGAGCGGCTGGCAAAGTACTTCAACTATCCCCTGCCCTGCATCATCATCTGCCGCGGCTATCCCTGCTTCGACGAGATGCTGGTGCTGGCCATGGCGCGGAAGGTGCCCGTCTACTCCACCAAGAAGGAGACCACCCAGTTTGAGCTGGAGCTGATCGCCTTCCTGCGGGACCGGCTGGCCCCCCGGGAGACCCGCCACGGCGTGCTGGTGAACGTGTTCGGCGCGGGATTGCTGATCACCGGCAACAGCGGCGTGGGCAAGAGCGAGGCCGCGCTGGAGCTGGTCAAGCGCGGGCACCAGCTGGTGGCCGACGACGTGGTGGACATCCGCCGGGTGGAGGACAACCGGCTCATCGGCGAATCGCCGGAGCTGGTGCGCCACTTCATGGAGATCCGCGGCGTGGGCATCATCGACGTGTCCACCATGTATGGCGCGGGCGCCATCATGCGCTCCAAGCACATCGACATGGTGATCCACCTGGAGCTGTGGCAGGCCGACAAGGAATACGACCGGCTGGGCCTGACCGACAATTACATCGAGATCCTGGGCGTGAAGGTGCCCCATTTGCTGCTGCCCATCCACCCCGGCCGCAACCTGGCCGTGGTGCTGGAGGTGGCCGCCCGCAACCTGCGCCTGAAGCAGATGGGCTACAACGCCGCCAACGAGTTGACACGGCGGCATATGGAGCGGTTTCAGCATAACCTGGATGACCAATAGGACTTGCGTGCACAACGAGGCAATAGGCAAAAGGCAATAGGCAATAGGATTTGCCGCTGCCGCGTTTTCAAGCATTCCCTATTGCCTATTCCCTATTCCCTATTGCCTGAAAGACAGCATCCCGCAATGCGAAGGAGGATTATACTATGCTTTACATCGGTATCGACCTGGGCGGCACCGGCATCAAAGCCGGCGTTGTGAACGACAAGGGCGAGATCCTTTCCAAGGCCAGCTGCCCCACCCTGCCGGAGCGCGGCTACGAGGCCGTGATCCGCGACATGGCGAACCTGGCCATTCAGGTGGCCCGGGACAGCGGCCACGAGATCGGCGATATGGAAGCCATCGGCGTGGGCCTGCCCGGCATCATGGATCCCCGCACCGGGCGCATCCCCTTCTGCACCAACCTGGGCTGGCACGACGTGCCGCTGGTGGAGGAGATGGCCAAGTATGTGGACGTGCCGGTGTTCGTGGACAACGACGCCACGGTGGCCGGCCTGGCCGAATCGGTGGCGGGCGTGTCCGCGGGCTGCGAGAACAGCGTGTTCGTCACGCTGGGCACCGGCGTGGGCGGCGGCGTGGTGCTGGGCGGCAAGGTGTTCTCCGGTAGCCACGGCGTGGCCACCGAGATCGGCCACATGATCACCGTGGTGGACGGCGAGCCCTGCACCTGCGGGAACAAGGGCTGCTTCGAGCGTTACGCCAGCGCCACCGCCCTGATTCGCGAGGGCCGGAGGATGTGCGAGGCCAAGCCGGACGCCGCGCTGGCCAAGGCCGTGGGCGGCGACCTGAGCGCCATCAACGCCAAGCACGTGATCGACCTGGCCAAGGCCGGGGACCCGGACTGCGCCGCCATCTTCGACCGCTACGTGGAGCATCTGGCCATCGGCCTGGTGAACATCATCAACCTGTACGACCCCGAGGTGATCGTCCTCGGCGGCGGCGTTTCCCACGCGGGCCAGTTCCTGTTGGACGCCGTGCGGGCGAAGCTGCCCTCGCTGGTGTTCTACAAGGGCATGCCCTACGCCCGGGTGGAGTTGGCAAAGCTGACCAACGACGCCGGGATCATCGGGGCGGCGATGCTGGGACGATAAATGTGGACGGGGGAGCAAGCTCCCCCGCCACTGCCACCCCCTCCAGATTTTGCTTGAGGGCATAGCCCTCTGGCCGCAAAATCTGCAAAGAAGGAATTTCCTCTCCGGGTAAATGGGATTTCCCTCCGATGAAATTCCCCCGTCCCCGCCGCGCATGTCGCCGGGGACGATTGAAGATCGGGGCGCTCCGCCCCCGATACCCCAGGCAAGATAGATGAAGTCGTTATCAGTTTACTGAACGGAGGTATTCTCTCGATGCGCGCCTACGAACGCTTCCTGAACTATGTGCAATACGACACCGCCTCGGACGAGAACAGCCCCACCTGCCCCAGCACGAAAAAGCAGCTGGTGCTGGCGAAGGCGCTGGCAGAAGAGATGAAGGCCCTGGACATTTCGGACACCCGGGTGGACGAGCACGGCTACGTCTATGGCAGCATCCCGGCCAACGCGGAGGGCCTGCCCGCCATCGGGCTGATCGCCCACATGGACGTGGTGGACTGCGTGCCCAGCGCGCCGGTGAAGGCCGCCATCATCGAGGACTACGACGGCGGCCCGGTGACCCTGGAAAACGGCCTCGTGCTGGACCCGGCGGTGTTCCCGGAGGTGGCCGGGGCGAAGGGCAAGCGCCTGATCGTCACCGACGGCAACACCTCCCTGGGCGCGGACGACAAGGCGGGCGTGGCCGAGATCATGACCGCCTGCGAGATTCTTCTCACCCATCCCGAATTGAAGCACGGGAAGATCTGCGTCGGCTTCACCCCGGACGAGGAGATCGGCCGGGGCGCGGATCGGTTCGACGTGCAGGGCTTCGGCGCGGACTTCGCCTACACCGTGGACGGCGGTGCGGTGGGCGGCATCAACTATGAAAACTTCAACGCCGCCTCCGCGACGGTGACGGTCCACGGCCGCAGCGTCCACCCCGGCAGCGCCAAGAACATTCTGCTGAACGCCAGCCTGATCGCCATGGAGTTCGCCGGGATGCTGCCGCCCCAGGAGCGCCCGGAGCACACCGAGGGCCGGGAGGGCTTCTTCCACCTGACCGACATGGCCGGGGCCGAGGAGCTGGCCACGCTGAACTACATCGTCCGCGACCACGACCGCACCCTGTTCGAAGCCCGGAAGGAGAGGCTGCAAAACATCGCCGCCTACCTGAACGGCAAGTACGGCGCGGGCACCGTGGACGTGACCCTGAGGGACAGCTACTACAACATGCGCGAGCTGATCGAGCCGAAAATGGCCATCGTCGAGCGGGCCGAGGCGGCCTACCGGGCCGTGGGCGTCGCGCCCTGGAGCGAGCCCATCCGCGGCGGCACCGACGGCTCCCGGCTGACCTACATGGGCCTGCCCACCCCCAACATCGCCACCGGCTGCATGAACTGCCACGGCCGCTTCGAGTGCGTCGCCATCGAGGATATGGATACGATGACCGACATGATCGTGAAACTGGTCACTGTGAATCAGGAATGAAAAATATAAGAATGAGGAATTGGAAATGATAAATTAGGAATGAGGAATTAGGAATTAGGAATGGCGGTGCAAATCCCTTCGGGATTTGTTTCATCCAGAGAAAGCAGGATTTCCACAGCCCTGCGGGGCGACGCGGCAATCCGGGTCTCAAATAATCAAAGGAAATCCGTCAGGATTTCTTCCACAATTCCTCATTCCTCATTCCTCATTCCTCATTCCTCATTATTTGAAAGGATCCCCCATGAAAGAATCCAAAAAACTCACCCGCATCACCGCCCTGATCCTGACCGTGATCTTCCTGGGCTTCGTGTTCGCGGCGTTCTTCACGATGCTGGCCCAGCACCACAAGGAGCTGGTGCACTCGGTGCTGATGACGCCGGAATTGAAGGCGACCCTGCCGGAGCACCCGGACAAGCTGGACCGCCTGGCCGCGCGCATCAACGGCTTCACCGCCGCCATCGCGGAGAACATGTGGCTGAAGGACGAAATGGGCCACGCCAACTCCGCCTTCCAGTACGCCCTGGGCAAGCGGGTCATCAACACCGGCAGCCAGAACATGGTCAAGCTCACCGACGGGCACCTCTACGACCTGTGCGACTACAAGCCCCTGGAGGGCAACGCCCGGGACATCGTGAATCTGCGGAACACCGCCTTTTCCGGCCTGCCCTTCCTGTTCGTCTACGAGCATCCCACCCTGTACCGAGACGACATGCTCCCCTCCGGCTACGAGGCCCTGGACCACTCCGCCCAGATGGCGGACGAGGTGCTCACCGTGCTGAAGGACGGCGGCATCGACATCCTGGACAGCCGGGACGTGCTGACGGCCTCCGGGCGGGACCTCAATGACCTTCTGATGGTGACGGACCAGCACTGGTCCACCCTGGCGGCCATCACCATGGCCCAGAGCATCGCCGAAAGGCTGAACGAGACCGCCGGGACGCACCTGGACGCCAGTCTGCTGGACCTGGAGAACTTCGACACCCTGACCCACGAGAAGCTGTTCCTGGGCAAGTACGGCCAGCGGCTGGGCACCGGCCTGGTGGACCCGGACGACATCATCGAATACTGGCCGAAGTACGACACCCACATCCAGCGGGAGACCAAGCGCGTGGTGTCCATCGACCACGCCGAGGGCACCTTCCGGGAGGCCGTGACCCGCTTCGACCGGCTCCAGCCCGACCCCGGCAAGACCTACAACCTGCTGGCCTACACCTACTACGGCCAGGTGGAGGCCTACGACCTGCTCACCAACGAAAGCGCCCCGGACACCACCATCCTGCTCCTCAAGGACTCCTACAGCGCCCCCATCGGCACGTTCCTGTCCCTGACGGCGCGGCACGTGCTGTGCGTGGATTTGCGCCGGGACGTGCAGAGCCTGGACTGGTGGCTGGACACCTACCACCCCGACGCCGTCGTCATGGCCTACAGCCTGCAAATGCTGCGGGACGACGAGTATGAGTTTGGATAAGGCAGCATTTGGAGTATAAGTGTGTTCCTGATAGAATCATTCTCAAATTTGGGACGTACAGATTCTTCGACTGCGCATCGCCTCCGGCGACGCTCCGCTCAGAATGACACCGCAGCGTCTCGTTTGTCATCCTGAGCGAAGCGAAGGATCTGTACGATGCGCAACGGTATACATTTCAACAGAAAGACAAACCTATGGAGGACAAGCCAATATGACACTCAACGACGCCCTGACGAAACTCACCGACCTGGAAACCACCCTGCGCTACTACAGCCACGCCCTGGGCTGCCTGAACTACGACGGGGAGACCGTCGCGCCCCGGAACTCCGCCCCCATGCGGGGCGAGACAATGGCCTTTTTGAGCGGCATCCTGCACGAGAAGGTCACGGCCGAAGAGACCGGCGAGATGCTGGACACCCTGCTGGCCCACAGGGACGAGCTGTCCCTGAAGGACCGCCGCCGGGCGGAGGTGCTGAAGGACCAGCGGGACGACCTGACCCTGGTGCCCGCGGACGAATTCATGGCCTACCAGCAGCTGATGGCCGAGGCCATGCAGGTCTGGCACGACGCGAAGCTCGCCAGCGACTACGCCGCCTACGCGCCCTACCTGGACAGGATCATCGCCTACAACCGGCGCTTCGCCGCCCGCAAGAACCCCGACAGGCCCGCCTACGACGTGCTGCTGGACGGCTACGAGAAGGGCCTGTCCCACGAGACGCTGGATCCGTTCTTCGCCCTGCTGAGAAGGGAGCTGACCCCGGTCATCCTGGAGGTGGCGAAGCGGCCCCGCCCGGACACGGCGTTTTTGAACCAGCCCTACCCCATCCACCTGCAAAAGCGGTTCACCGACCGGGTCATGGAAATCATGGGCATCAGCCGGGACGACTGCGCCGTGGGCGAGACGGAGCATCCCTTCACCGACGGCTTCAACAAGCACGACGTGCGCATCACCACCCACTACCACGAGGACGCCGTGCTGTCCAACCTGTTCAGCGTGGTGCACGAGGGCGGCCACGCCCTCTACGAGCTGGGCATCGGCGACGACCTGCAGGGCACGGTGCTGGCCGGGGGCAGCTCCATGAGCGTCCACGAAAGCCAGAGCCGCTTCTATGAGAATATCATCGGCCGCAGCCGCCCCTTCTGCGAGGTGCTGCTGCCCGAATTGAAGGCCCTGTTCCCGGATCAGCTTTCGGGCGTGGACGCGGAGAAGCTCTATCGCGCCGCGAACCTGTCCGAGCCCTCCCTGATCCGCACCGAGGCCGACGAGCTGACCTACTCCATCCACGTGATGATCCGCTACGAGCTGGAAAAGGCCATGATCGCGGGCGACCTCAAGACCGGCGACATCCCCGGCGAGTGGAACCGGATGTACAGGGAATACCTGGGCATCACCGTGCCGGACGACCGCCGCGGCTGCCTGCAGGACAGCCACTGGTCCTTTGGCGCCATCGGCTACTTCCCCAGCTACGCCCTGGGCAGCGCCTACGGCGTGCAGATGCTGCACAATATGGAGAAGGACATCGACGTCTGGGGCGCGGTGCGCAGCGGCAGCCTGAAGCCCATCACGGCCTGGCTGGGCGAGAAGATCCACCGCTTCGGCCAGCTGCTCACCCCGAAGGAGCTGGCGGAGCGGGGCATGGGCGGCCCCTTCGACCCGAACTGCTACGTGCAATACCTGAAGAAGAAGTACGGCGAGCTGTACCACCTGTAAAAAATGTGAAATGGGGACGGTTCTCATTTCACGTTTTTCCGGAATGAGAGCCGTCCCCGCAACATGCAAAGGAGCCCCATGAACATCAACGAAGCCATCAAAAACGCCCCCGCGGGGGCAATCATCGCCGACGTGCGCACCCCGGACGAGTACGCCCTGGGCCGCGTGCCCGGCAGCGTGAACTGGCCGCTGGAGCGGCTGACCGTGCAGGACATCCCCGACGGCGTTCCCATCCTCACCTACTGCCACAGCGGCAGCCGCAGCGCCCGCGCCGCCGCCTGGCTGCAGGGCCAGGGCTACGACGCC
>OMZP01000065.1 GCA_900315585.1 uncultured Eubacteriales bacterium
CTGACGCATCGGGTCCCATCGCGCACGAACGGGCCCGTTCTCGCTGAAAACAGCACACTGTGCTGTTTTCCGGGCGCTCGAACCCCCATAGGGGAAGGCAATATGGGCGCACTCGCAGGGACGCCATTCATGGCGTCCGTTCAAAGAACACAAGGAGCATCAACCATGCCAAACGACAACAACAACCGCCGCAGGCCCGCCGGCGCAGGGCGCAGGACGTACCCGAATGTGGCCAACGGTCCCCGGGTGGGGCGCATCGAGCGCAACGTGCCGAGGGCCCGCCAGGTGTCCGCGGACGATGACTACAGTGAGCAGGCCACCCCGGCCTACACCGGTAACTCCAACTCCACTCTCCACACTCCACACTCCACACTCTCCTCTCCTCACTCCTCACTCCACCGTGGTTCCGCCTATCGCGCCCCCACGGGCCCCCGCCAATACAAGCGGGAGCAGGACGCGGGCGAGGGCATGGAGCCGGAGAGCGAAAACCTGCTGGCCGGGCGCAACCCGATCCGCGAGGCTCTGCGCGCCGGGCGGCCGGTGGAGAAGCTGCTGGTGGCGTCCGGGGATCTGAGCGGCGCGGCCAATGAGATCCTCCGCATGGCGAAGGACGCCGGGGCCGTGGTGCAGCGGGTGGGCCGCAGCCGCCTGGATGCGCTCTATCCCGCCCACCAGGGCATGCTGGCCTACGTGGCGGCGGTGCCCTATGTGGAATTGAACGACCTCCTGGCCGCGGCGGCGGCGAAGGGGGAGGACCCCTTCCTGATCCTGCTGGACGGCATCACCGACCCCCACAACCTGGGCGCCATCGTGCGCTCGGCGGAGTGCGCCGGGGCCCACGGCGTGGTGATCCCGGAGCGCCGGGCCGCGGGGCTGACCCCGGCGGCGGCCAAGGCGGCGGCGGGGGCGCTGAGCTTCATGCCCATCGCCCGGGTGAAGAACCTGAACCGGGCCATCGAGGAATTGAAGCAAAACGGCGTCTGGGTCATCGGCACGGCCATGGACGGCGAGGACGCGCTGAAGGCCGACCTCTCCGGGCCCGTGGCGCTGGTGATCGGCTCCGAGGGCGAGGGCATCTCGAAGCTCACCCTGGAAAAGTGCGACCGGACGATCTCCCTGCCCATGAAGGGCAGCATCGAATCGCTGAACGCCTCGGTGGCGGCGGGGATATTGATGTATGAGGTCGTGCGGGCGCGGGGACACTGACCGTGGCGCGCCAGGGCAGGGCCCCGAGGCGGCTTTTGATCGTGGACGGCTACAACGTCATCAACGCCCGGCGCAGCGGCGGCGCCATGGATTCCTACTCCCTGGCCGACGCCCGGGAGAAGCTGGTGGGCGATTTGATGGACTACGCGGGCTATTCCGGGCAGGACGTGGTGCTGGTGTTCGACGCCTGGATGAGCGACCGGACCACGCGCACCGAGGAAAAGCGCGGCGCGGTGACGGTGGTGTACACCCAGAAGGGGGAGATCGCCGACCGCTACATCGAGCGCCTCTGCGACGAGCTGGCCTCGGACATCGAGCTGCACCGGCTGGAGGTCCGCGTGGCGTCCAGCGACGCGCTGGAGCAGACCATCGTGCTGGGCCGCGGGGCCAGCCGCATGTCCTCCCGGGAGCTGATGTTCGAGATGAGCCAGCTTCGCAACGACGGCATCCGGCGGGTCATCGAAAAGCCCGTCGCCCGACGCGCCACCATCGGGGAAAGGCTCTCCCCGTCGGTGCGGGCGAAGCTGGAAGAGATGAAGAAGAAATGAGGAATTGGGAATTAGGAATGAGGAATTGCGGTTGAAACCCTTCGGGTTTCCGTTTGAATCAAAACAAATCCGGAGGATTTGGACAGCCAATCCTCATTTCTCATTCCTCATTCCTCATTATCCAAACGACAGAGCGAGGATTCCAATGTACACTA
Source organism: uncultured Eubacteriales bacterium (assembly GCA_900315585.1). GTDB lineage: Bacteria > Bacillota > Clostridia > Christensenellales > Aristaeellaceae > UBA2862. The sequence continues at coordinate 1,910 of OMZP01000065.1, forward strand.
CACAGGATTTCGAGAGCATGGCGGACGAGCAGATCGTGAAGCTGGCGCAGGACGCCAACGGCGCGGCGCTGGAATATCTGCTGAACAAGTACAAGAACTTCGTGCGCACCAAGGCGCGGAGCTATTTCCTCATCGGCGCGGACCACGAGGACATCGTCCAGGAGGGCATGATCGGCCTGTACAAGGCCATCCGGGACTATCGGGCGGAAAAGCTGTCCTCCTTCCGGGCCTTCGCGGAGCTGTGCGTCACCCGCCAGATCATCACCGCCATCAAGACGGCCACCCGCCAGAAGCACATCCCGCTGAACAGCTACATCTCCCTGAACAAGCCCATCTACGAGGAGGACAGCGACCGGACGCTTCTGGACGTGATCACCGAGGAGGGCATGTCGAACCCCGAGGAGATGATCATCGACCGGGAGGATCTCAGCATGATCGAGGGCAAGATCGGCCAGATGCTCTCCGATTTGGAGAAGGACGTGCTGGTGCGCTACATGGAGGGCAAGAGCTACGTGGAAATCGCGGACGAGATGCACCGCCATGTGAAATCCATCGACAACGCCCTGCAGCGCATCAAGCGCAAGCTGCTGAAATATCTGGAGGAGAAATGAGGCAGCAGCGTGAATTTACGGGGAATTTGGCAAATAGTTGTTGACAAAACACCGCTTCGCAGGTAAAATAAACTATGTGCGTATGAAGGCGGGAATGCGCGGGTGTAGCTCAATGGCAGAGCTCCAGCTTCCCAAGCTGATCACGTGGGTTCGATTCCCATCACCCGCTCCATACAGAACAAAGCCATCATTATTATAGGGAGGAATTTCCAATGGCAAAGGCAAAATTTGAGCGCAACAAGCCCCATGTAAATATTGGGACGATCGGTCACGTCGACCACGGCAAGACCACCCTGACCGCGGCTATCACCATGGCGCTGGCTCAGGTCGGCGGCGCTGAGGCCATGCGTTACGACCAGATCGACAAGGCGCCCGAAGAGAAGGCCCGTGGCATCACGATCAACACCGCGCACGTCGAGTATCAGACCGAGACCCGTCACTATGCTCACGTGGACTGCCCCGGCCACGCGGACTACGTGAAGAACATGATCACCGGCGCCGCTCAGATGGACGGCGCGATCCTGGTGGTGTCCGCGGCGGACGGCCCGATGCCCCAGACCCGTGAGCACATCCTGCTGGCCCGTCAGGTCGGCGTGCCCTACATCATCGTGTTCATGAACAAGACCGACCAGGTGGACGACCCGGAGCTGCTGGAGCTGGTGGAGATGGAGATCCGCGAGCTGCTGAACGAGTACGACTTCCCGGGCGACGACATCCCGATCATCAAG
>OMZP01000059.1 GCA_900315585.1 uncultured Eubacteriales bacterium
TGGCTTCAGGAAACATTTGAGAGCAGCACCAAGAAGGTAGCTGACGCAGCCAGAGGAACTTACGTAGCAACCTACGACCCAACAACAAAGAGAACAGTAGCAAGTAAGGTTACATACAAAGATCTGATGGAAAAGAACTGCAACAGCGTTTCATGGTATGTTACAGAGAGCGGAGATGGATGGGATGTTGAGTGCAATGGCTATAAGGTAACTATTCAGGTTGATGACCTTGTAACTCCTAACAACTCAAAGACTTGGACAGACGCTCATCTTACAATGGTATGTAGTGTTGGAAGAGATTCTTACGGTAATTATAAGCTTACAAATATCAGAATGTTCATAAATGATGATCCGGAGCTTTCAGCTGATTACGTAAATCTCGTAATTGATGACCTTCTTTCAAAGGTTAATCCATAATATAGGATCACAAAAATAACCGCTTAAGACTTTAAGTCCTAAGCGGTTATTTTTGTGTTATTTTGTAATCATTGTTTTGCGTGTTTTATTTTGCAAGCTTCTCTATCATATCGGTGATCAGGTTGATCCAGAGGATGTGCACGGGCTTCAGAATGGAGAAGCCCATCAGCGTGGCGGCGAACACCGCCAGCACCTCGGCCAGGTTCGCCGAGAGCAGGAACTGGATGGCCTTGCGGATGTTGTCGTAGATGCGTCGGCCCTCGCCCACCGCGGAGACGATGGTGGCGAAGTTGTCGTCGGTCAGGATCATGTCGGCCACGGACTTGGTCACGTCGGTGCCCGTGATGCCCATGCCCACGCCGATGTCCGCGCTCTTGATGGACGGCGCGTCGTTGACGCCGTCGCCGGTCATGGCGGTCACCTTGCCCAGGGCCTTCCAGGCGTTGACGATGCGCACCTTGTTCTCCGGCTGCACCCGGGCGTAAACGGAATAACGCTGCACGTCCTGGGCGAACACGTCGTCCGGGATGGCGTCCAGCTCCGCGCCGGTGATGGCCATCTGGCCGGGCTCCAGGATGCCCAAGTCCCGGGCGATGGCGGTGGCCGTGTCCTTGTGGTCCCCGGTGATCATGATCGGGCGGATGCCGGCGCTGCGGCACTTGCCGATGGCGTCCTTCACCTCGGGGCGGATGGGGTCGATCATGCCGCACATGCCGATCCAGGTCATCTCCCGCTCCCACGCCTCCGGCGCGTTGGAGCCCGGACGCTCGTCATAGATGCGCTGGGCAGCGGCCAGCACGCGAAGCGCCTGATCGGCCATGGCCTTGTTCTCGGCGAGGATCTGTTCCCGCTGTCCACCGGTCATCGGCACCGCCCGGCCATCCTGCCAGATGTGGGTGCAGCGGCGCAGCACCTCGTCGGGAGCGCCCTTGGTGAACTGTATGAAGCCCTGCCCGGCTTTGGCCCGGTGCAGCGTGGACATCATCTTGCGCAGGGAATCGAAGGGCGCCTCGTCCACCCGGGGCAGGTCCTCGCTGAGCCGGTCCTTGGGCATGCCGTTCTGGTTCGCGCAGTTGACCAGCGCGCACTCCGTGGCCTCGCCCACCGCTTCCCCGTTCTCCAGCTCCGCGTCGGAGCTCAGCGCCATGGCGGTCATCAGCAGCGTCTCGTCCCCCGCCACCTTCCGGACCACCGTCATCTTATTCTGGGTCAGCGTGCCGGTCTTGTCCGAGCAGATGATCTGGGTGCAGCCCAGGGTCTCCACCGCGGTGAGCTTTCGGATGATGGCGTGGTTCTTGCTCATCTTGGTCACGCCGATGGACAGCAGGATCGTCACCACCGCGCTCAGGCCCTCGGGGATCGCCGCGACGGCCAGCGAAACGGCGACCATGAAGGTGTCCAGCACCGCCTTGCCCCCGCTGCGCACCAGGTTGACGATGAACACGAAGGCGCAGATCACCAGGATCATGAACGACAGCTTCCGGGACAGCTCGTTCAGCTTCACCTGCAGGGGCGTCTCCTCGTCCTTGGCGCTGGCCAGCTGGTCGGCGATAGCCCCCATTTCCGTGCTCATGCCCGTCCCGGTGACCACGGCGTGGCCCCGGCCATAGGTGACGATGGAGCCCATGTACACCATGTTCTTCCGATCGCCCAGGGAAACGTCTCCGTTGTCCGCCGCGGCCAGTGCCTCGCTCTGCTTCTCCACGTCGGTGGACTCGCCCGTCAGGGCGGCTTCCTGGGTCTTCATGGAGGCGCACTCCACGATGCGGGCATCCGCGGGCACGGCGTCCCCGGCCTCCAGGATCAGCAGGTCGCCCACGACCACCTCGTCGGCCCGGACGGTCTTCTGGTGGCCGCCGCGGACGACCTTCGCCGTGGCGGCGGCGATCTGCTGCAGCGCCTCGATGGCGGCCTCCGCCTTGCTCTCCTGGTAGACCCCCAGGCAGGCGTTGATCAGCACCACCGCCAGGATGATTACCGTATCCGTCAGGCTCTCGCCCGCATACAGCGCGGTGATGGCGCTCACCACCGCGGCCACGATCAGCACGATGGTCATGGGGTCCTTCAGCTCTCCCAGGAATTTGACGAGCAAGCTGTCCTTCTTGCCCTCCTTCAGCTTGTTCGGGCCGTTTTTCTGCAGCCGATCAGACGCTTCCGCGTCGGAAAGGCCCATCATCGACGAACCCGTTTGGGCAAGGACCGCTTCCTTCTCCTCAAGATAGGGCTTCATGATGGGTCGACCTCCCTCGTTCCGTCGCCATTGGTTTTATACTGTCCCCTCCGACTTTCATACTAAGCTCAATTAAAAATATATACAGATGTGGAGTGGATTTTTCGTTCTGGCAACGCAGAGCGGAGGGAGGCGATGCAGCGCATCGTTGACCGAAGCGATGCTAAGCCAGAACGGAAAAGGCGCCCACAGATGTGTGTTTTTTTAGTTGAGATTAGTATCACTCAACCGCTTCGTCCTCCATGCTGAGGGGACGCGCTTCGCTGTTCAGAACATCGTACTTCGCCAGGAACTCATCGTAGATCTGCTGATACTGCTGCTCGCTGAGCTCGCGGGCCTTCAACGCGTGAACGTGGATATCGGGGTTTGCCTGGTACTCCCGGCGCACCATGCCGGACACCGCCACGCAGTGGGAGGCGATCCGCTCAAAGCTGTTCAAGAGCTCGGTGTAGGCGGTTCCCTGGGGGAGGCTGCACTCGCCCCGGGACAGTCTTCCGATGTGGCGGGCCTTCAGGATCTCGCAGAGGTAGGACAGGGCGGCGGAACAGGGCTTGATCCGCATCGCCGTGGGCATATCGTGCTCCTGAAAGGCCTTGACGGTGCTGTTCACCAGATCGCGCTCGGCCTCGATGGCGACGTTCAAATCCTTCCGGGCGTCATCGGAGAAGGAGATATTCTCATCGTGGATTTCGTTGGTCACGCGGGCGATGTTGGAGGCGTAGTCGCCGATCCGTTCCAGGTCGCCGACCACGCGCAGCAGCAGGGTCGTCTTCCGGGTCTGCCGGGAATCCATCTGCTGCTTGCCGAGCTGGATCAGGTACTCCCCGGTCTTGGTCTCGTACTTGTCGATCAAATCTTCCTTGCGCTGCACCTTTTCAAACCGGCTCTCGGAGTACTCCTGGATCAGGTTGAGCGCCCTGCCGACGTTCTTGCGGACCTTCCGGGACATGCCGTCCACCACCCGCTCCGCCTGGCCGAGGGCCAGGGCCGGCAGGCTCAGCAGGCGCTCCTCCAGCAGGTCGAAGTCCGCGCTGTCCGCGATATCCTCCAGGTCCTCCGCCGAATCCTTGACGATCAGCATCAGCAGCTTTTCCAGCGCCTTGATGAAGGGGAACAGGAGCACGGCGTTCACGATGCGGACGGCGGAGTTGATCAGCGCGATCAGCACCGGGCTGGCCGTGCTGTTCATGAACGGGAAGCGGATCACCGCGTTCAGGGCGTAGAAACCCACCGCCCACAGCACCATGCCGAGCACATTCTCCAGCAGGTAGGCAAACGCCGTGCGCTTGCCGTTCTTGTTGGCACCGATGGCCGACAGCATCACCGGGCAGGCGGCGCCCACGCCGATGCCCAGGATCACCGGGAAGGCGGTGGCCACGGTCATCGCCCCTGTCACGGACAGGGCCTGAATGATACCGATGGAGGCGGAGGCACTTTGCAGGATGGCCGTCATCACGATGCCCAGCAGGATGCCCAGGAACGGATTGGAGAACATCGTGACCGTCCGGGTGAAGGCTTCGCTCTGCTTCAGCGGAGACACGGCCGCGCTCATCATCTGCATGCCCACCATCAGCACGGCGAAGCCCATCAGGATGTTTCCAAGGTTCCTGTACACGCTTCGCTTGGAGAGCATCCGGCACAGTATGCCCGCGATGGCGGCAACGGCGCTGATGGTGGAAGACGAGAGGAGGCTGGCGATCCCGGCGGAGCCCTCGATGTAGGACAGGCACAGGATCCAGCCGGTGATACTGGTGCCGATGTTGGCGCCCAGTGTGATGGCGATGGCCTGATGCAGCTTCATCAGGCCGGAATTGACAAAGCCGATGACCATGACCGTGGTGGCGGAGGAGGACTGGATCACGGACGTGACGCCCGTTCCCAGAAGGATGCCCTTCAAGGGGGTGTTGGTCATCTTGTACAGGAACGTTTCGAGCTTGTTCCCGGCGACGCTCTTGAGCCCGTCTCCCATCAGCGACATGCCGAACAGAAACAGCGCCACGCCGCACAGCAGAGAAAGAAGCATGCTGACGATCTGCATAGGGTTCCTCCCTCGTCGATGATTGTACATATCCTATGGGATTCTATCATACAAGCAGGGAAAAAGCAATCACAGAATCCGCGCAGTTTCCAAAAAAGGTTCCGGATTCTGCTGGTGGGGCAAAAAAGCACTCTTCATGGAAAGCGGAGGGATGATAAAGAAGCGAATCGCAAGTTTTCCTATTTCGTGCTGTTAGGTGACGAAACGTACAGAGCCTTCGCACGGCGTGGTTTTCAATCCCCTGGATTGAAAATCCGCGGTCCGACCCACAGGCCGGACTTGGAAACCCTCCGGGTTTCCAACCTTCCGCTCAGGATGACAGCGAATCGAATTCCTGTCATCCTGAGCGGAGCGAAGGATCTGTACGCAATGTCTACAGACTACGTTATACCAATTATTACATCAGCTTGCGGAACATGGCCTTGTAATCGTCGAGGGTGGCTTCGCGGGGGTTGCCGGGGGTGCAGGCATCCGCGGCGGCGGACTGGGCCAGGAAGTCCAGGTCCTCCTCCCTGAGCTTGTCCAGCTTGGTGGGGATGCCCACGTCCACGGACAGCTGGCGCACGGCGTCGATGGCGGCCTTGCGGTAGGCGGGCTGGTCCATGCCGGCGGTGTCCGTGCCCAGCGCCTCGGCGATGGCCTTGAACTTCTCGCCGGTGTACTCCTGGTTGAACTCCATCACGATGGGCAGCATCATGGCGCAGGCCACGCCGTGGGGCGTGTCATACAGCGCACCCAGGGTGTGCGCCATGCTGTGGGCGATGCCCAGGCCCACGTTGGAATAGGCCATGGCGGTCACATACTGGGCCAGGGCCATGCCCTCGCGGCCCTCGGGATCATTGTCGACGGCCTTGCGCAGGTTCTTGCCGATCAGCTGGATGGCTTCCAGGTCCAGGCAGTCGCTCAGCTCCCAGGCGCCCTTGGTGGTATAGCCCTCGATGGCGTGGGTCAGCGCGTCCATGCCGGTGGAGGCGGTGAGGCCCTTGGGCATGGAGGCCATCATGTCGGGATCGACCACGGCCACATCGGGAATGTCGTTCGGGTCCACGCAGACGAACTTGCGGGTCTTCTGCACGTCGGTGATGACGTAGTTGATCGTGGACTCCGCGCCGGTGCCGCCCGTGGTGGGCACGGCGATGGTAAACACGGTGCGCTTCTTCGTGGGCGCGACGCCCTCCAGGGAGCGCACGTCGGCGAACTCGGGATTGTTGATGATGATGCCGATGGCCTTGCCGGTGTCCATGGAGGAGCCGCCGCCGATGGTGATCATGAAGTCCGCGCCGCTCTTCTTGAAGGCCTCCACGCCGCCCTGCACGTTCTCGATGGTCGGGTTGGGTTTGATGTTGGAGTACAATTCAAAATCGATGCCGTTGGCCTTCAGAAGATCCGTGACCTTCGCGGTGACGCCGAACTTCACCAGGTCCGGGTCGGAGGCGACAAACGCCTTCTTGAAGCCGTGGGCGGCGATGATGCCGGGGATCTCCTGGATGGCCCCGTGGCCGTGATAGGACACGCCGTTGAGTACAAAGCGATTGACAGACATGAAATGATCCTCCTTGTTTATATTGTTTATAGGAATATTCGGCATTCAATCCAAAAATCCTTCTCTGCCCCTGACGCCAAAGCGCCCCTCCAGCAGGTGCAGCTGCTCGTCGGTGATGGTGTTGAGGCGCGGCAGGTGGGCGATCTTCATGTAGATCTCCGCGGCCTTTTCGGCGGTCTCGATCAGACCGAAGGTCTCGTCCAGGTCCCTGCCCGCGCCATAGATGCCGTGCTGGCTCCACACCACCAGCCGCGCCGTCTTCATCTTTTCGGCGGTGGCCTCGCCGATTTCATTCGTGCCGCAGAGCATCCAGGGCAGCACGTTCACGCCGTCCGGGAACACCACGATGCACTCGGTGCACATCTGCCAGAGGGTGCGGGTGAACTCCCGCTCGTCGAGAGAATGCACATAGGTCATGGCCAGCAGGTTCGCCGGGTGGCAGTGCATGACGACCCTGTTTGCAGCGTCCACCGCCAGCCGCGCCATGTGGCTCATCATGTGGGCCGGGAACTCGCTGGTGAACTGCCCGCCGTCCGCAAAGCCCCAGAGCAGCTCGGCAGTTTCCCCGCCCTTCGTCAGCCGCACGATGCCGAGGTTCACCTCCGGCGCGAACTGCACGTTCTTGAAGTACTTGCCGGTGCCGGTGACGAGGAAGCACTTCCCGTCCAGCTGAGGTGCGGCGAAGCCGGTGGGGATGGTCCGAAGGACCTGCGTGAGGTCGAGGTATTCCCCCACTTCCCCCTCGTCCAGCAGCAGGCTGACGTTGCCGCCGTTGCGCTCATCCCAGCCGTGGGCGTACATGTTGTTGGTGGTGCGCACCATCTCCACCATGAAGGGCGCGCTCAGGATGTCCTTCATGCTCTCGCCTCCAATACCTTCTTTTCGTAAGCCCTGATCTCGTCGAACCACTCGCCGTCCGCGGGCTTGCCGCAGCGGCGGCAGTACTCGTCCCAGACCTCGCCGAAGGGCAGGGTCTTGAGTTCCTCCTGCCGGACCATCAGCGCCGTGAAGTCGCCGGAATCCTGCAGGGCCTTCAATTCGTCGTTGGGCTGCAGCAGCGCGAACATCAGCGCCTTTTGCAGATTGCGATAGCCCGTCACCCAGGCGGACACGCGGTTGATGCTGGCGTCGAAGTAGTCCAGCGCGATGTTCACGCGCCCGTCCAGCCCGCCGCAGCGCACGATCTCCCGGGCGATCTCCCTCGTCTCGTCGTCGAACAGCACCACGTGGTCGCTGTCCCAGCGGATGGGCCGGGTCACGTGCAGCGCGATCTCCGGGAAGAAAGCCAGCAGCGCCGGGATCTTGTCGGACACCACCTCGGTGGGATGGTAGTGGCCGTTGTCCATCAGCGGGATGCACTTGTCCCGGTTGAAGGCGGCGTAGCTGAGGGCGAACTCCGCGGAGCCCACAGTGTAGGCCTCCACGCCGATGCCGAACACCTTCGATTCGATGCAGGGCTTCACCTTGGTAAAATCGTAGGGCTCGGACAGGATCGCGTCGATGGCCTCCCGATAGCGCACCCTCGGGCCGATGCGGTCCGCCGGGATGTCCTTGAAGCCGTCGCCGGTCCAGATGTTCATCACGCAGGGCTGGCCCAGTTCCTCGGCCAGGTAATTGGAGATGCGGATGGAGGCCCTGCCGTGGTCGATCCAGAAGCGCCGGGTCTCCGGGTCCGGCGAGGCCAGGGTCAGCGGATCGCACCTGGGATGGGAGAAGAAGGTGGGGTTGAAGTCGCATCCCAGATTCCGCTCCTTGCAGAATGCCACCCAGCGGCGAAAGTGCTTCGGCTCCAGCTTATCCCGATCCGCCCACTCGCCGTCCTCAAAGATGGCGTAGCTGGCGTGCAGGTTCAGCTTGGGCGTGCCGGGGATCAGCGACAGCACCTCGTCGAGGTCCGCCATCAGCTCCTCCGGCGTCCGGGCCCGGCCGGGATAGTTGCCGGTGGTCTGGATGCCGCCGGTGAGGGGCTTCGACGGGTCGGTGTCGAAGCCGCGCACGTCGTCGCCCTGCCAGCAGTGCAGGGACACCGGCACGGTCTTCAGTTTTTCGATGGCGGCCTCGACGTTCACGCCTCGTGCCGCGTACTTTTGCTTGGCTTCCTGATAGCTCATGTTCATGCCTCCTCCGCGTTCATCTGTATTTTCAGGTTCCCGAGGGCCGTGGCCTCGATGGGCAGGGCGATCACCTGCTTGCCCGTGGCCGCCTCGGTGAGTTCATTCAAAAAGGCGTTCTTCGCGCCGCCGCCCACGATGTACAGTTCGCCATACCGCCTGCCGGTGTTGCGCTCCAGCTCGTCGATGGCCTGCCGATAGCTGAGAGCCAGCGAGCGGTAGGCGCAGCGGAAGTAGTCGGAAGGGGTTTCGGGCTTGGCGGACAGCGCCTCGTCGAAGGCCCGCTTCATGCTGGCCGGCGCGAGGAATGTCGTCGCGTTGGCGTCCACCGTTCCGTCGAAATCGCTGGCCCGCGCCCCGGCGGTGATTGCATCCCAGGGCACGCCGGGGCAAAGCTCCTCCCGCAGCCGATTCACCAGCCACATGCCCATGATGTTCTTCTGGTAGCGGTTGTAGCCCACGCCGCCTTCGTTGGACCAGTTGGCCCGCTGGCTGGCGGCGTCGGTGAGGGGCCGCGGCGTCTTCACCCCCAGCAGGCTCCAGGTGCCGGAGGAGATGTAGGGCGCGTCTGCGACCATCGGAATGCCCTCCACGGCGCTGCCGGTATCGTGGGTGGCGCAGAGCACGACCTTAATGCCCCTGTATGCCCCGATGACCGTCCCCGGCCGCTGCAGGGGCCTGAACAGGTGCCCCGGCAGGCCCAGTGTGCCGATGATCGCCGGGTCATATTCCCCCGTCTGGGCGCTCACCATGCCGCCGGTGGTGGCGTTGGTGTACTCGTGGGACTTCGCGCCGCACAGCGCGTACATCAGGTATTCCGGCACCATCAGGAAGTCCGTCACGCCCGCCAGCCGCCCGGCCAGCTTGTCCGCGTACAGCTGGTAGAGGGTGTTGAAGGGCTGGAACTGTATGCCGGTTCTCCGATAGAGTTCGGCAAACGGCATGATTTCATGCGCCTTTCCGATGGCCGCCTCCGTGCGGCTGTCCCGGTAGGCGTAGCAGGGCAAAACCGGCTCGTCGCCCTTCATCAGCACGTAGTCCACGCCCCAGGTGTCGATCGACAGGCTCTCGATCTCCGGGAACCTTTTGAGCGCCGCGTCGACGCCCGCCTTCACATGCCCGATGAGCGCCGCCACATCCCAGGTCAGGTGTCCCTCCGATTCCGTCACGCCGTTGGGGAAGCGGTAGACCTCTTCCGTTTTTAACGCGCCGTCCTCGCGCCAGCCCACGATGTGTCGCCCGCTGGACGCGCCGATGTCGATGGCCAGGTATCGCTTCATGCCAATCCCCCCTGTCTCTGCCAATAGCATAGCAGATCAGGGGGGATTTTCCTAGGTCGGGAGTTTGCCAAAAAGTGTCCTTATTTGTCATCCCGGTACTTCTTCGGCGACTTGCCGTAGGCCGCGGCAAACAGCCGGTGGAAATAGCTGATGTTCTCATAGCCCACCCGCCGGGCCACGTCGTCCACGTTCATCTCCGTGTTTTTCAGCAGCCACGCCGCCTGGGAGAGCCGCTTTTGCTGCAAGAGCCGGGTGTAGCCCTGCCCCGTTTTGCGCTTGATGAGCCGGGACAGCGCCGCCAGGTCGTAGTGGGTGCGCCGGGCGATCTCGGTGAGGCTGCCGTCCCGGTAGTTTTCCTCAATGTACCGGAGCACCGTGACGATCAGGTTCTGCTCCGCCGTCTCGAATTCCAGTGTCTCGGTGTGGTTCATCAGCTGCACCAACAAAAGCCCCATCGTCATTTGGTGGATGCCCCGCACGTTGGGCGTGTCCTCCAGCAGCGTAAAGAGCATATTCTCCACCAGGTTCTGGATGGGCAGAATGTCCGCAACGTGGAACAGCAGGTAGCCCGCCTCCGTCTCCCCCGAAAGGCAGGAGAGTATGAACCGGCGCAGCGGCGTCTCCTCCTCGCCCAGGAAGGGCAGCGTGCCGGTGAAGAAGGACGGGCGCACGATGAAGTTCACGGCCACGTCGCCCTCCCCCGCCGCCGCGATGGACTGGCGGGCGTTCTGGCCCAGCATCAGAAGCTCCCCCTCCCGCAGGGCGATGGCGTTGCCGTTGACGGTGTGGCGGGTCTCGCCCCGGCACATGTACACCATCTCCACATAATCATGGGTGTGCTCCGGGAAGGCGATGAAGCGGGTGTGCGGGCGGATCGTGATGAGCTTGCCCGGCTCCAGCAGCTTGTCGCCGGAGATCACGTCGCGGCTGCCGTCCATGTACAGCCCGCGGTCCACCTCCCGCCGCCCGTTGAGGATGTCCCGCTCCTCCGGCGTGATCACCGAAAGCCGCCTGAGTATCTCCCCGTTCATCCCGCGACCCCTCCTCAAAGGAACCTGTCTTGCACTTCCATCATACGCCATGCGGGCGAGCCCATCACCGACGGGCGGCTGGTGGAGACCGTGGAGATCCCCGGCGAACCCTTCTTCATCGGTGTGCAGTTCCACCCGGAGTTCAAGAGCCGTCCGAACCGGCCGTATCCGCTGTTCATGGGCTTTGTCAGGGCGGCTGATCACGCCGGTCCAGCCTGAGGAGCGCCTCCGCGCCGCTGCCCGTGATCGCGGCAGGCTTATCGCAGGCCTTCATCATCGGAAAGCCGCCGCATCTCCGTCATCATACTAAGCTCAATTAAAAATGTATACAGATGTGGAGTGGATTTTTCGTTCTGGCAACGCAGAAGCGGAGGGAGGCGATGCAGCGCATCGTTGACCGCAGCGATGCTAAGCCAGGTTACGCACCGGCGTCCGCGCAAGCGGGCCGCCGGCAGCGCCGTGCTGGCATCCATTGGATGCGCACGGGCTGGTCGCGCCTGCCGCAGGCAGTGGCGCGACTGCTATACGGAAAAGGCACCCACAGATGTGTGTATTATATCCATCACCACACAAACGGAATCACTTTATACCGGACGCGTTCCTTGTACTCCGCGTATCCCTCCAACCCGATTTCAAGCACCTTTTCTTCATTGCGGATGCGCTTTGCGATGATCGGAATATACGTCAGCATAATCACAAAGGAGATGGCAGATCCCAGCACCAGCGGCATCGAAAGGAACAGCAAAAGCGTGCTCATGTACATCGGGTGCCGGACAACGCCGTACAGCCCGGTGTCGATGACCTTCTGGTTTTCCTGCACCTCAACCGTCCTGGAGAGCCAGACATTCTCCCGCAGCACCTCGGCATACAGCGCATAGGCAAGCAGGAAGACGAGGACCGACGCATAGGAAACCCAGTCGGGAAGCACGACCCAGCCGAACCTGAAATTCAGCCCGGCAACAACAAACGCCGCCAGGAACATCATCCCGCTGAGGGCAATCACCTCTTTCTGGTCGGACTGGTTCTCTTTGACATTCAGCCTCTTTCTCAGAAGGTCAGGAGACTTCCCCATCATTATCAATCCGGCAATAAACATCGGGATGAAGAGGATGCCTATGAGCAGCCAGGCCTGTCGGTACGCAAAGGTCCCCGCCGGCAGGAACAGAAGCAGCCCAACGATCAGCAGACCACTCAGGAATTTCAGGATTGCCTGAGAAAACAGTTTTGCGTCCATATTTGACTTCCTTTCCGTCCTGCGGAGCGCGTCCGCGTCGTCTCCCGTGCCGCAGGCGTCGGCGGGCAAGCGGCGATGATCCATCTACAGAAGCCCTCCTTGACCGCCGCCCGTCCTCCTCGGCGTGCTTCGCCAGGCCATCCAGGGGGGCTCTCGCTCTTTCTCCGGGCCGTCAAAAGGGCCCGAACCCTGTCGCGATCGATCCCATGGCGATGTCCTACCCCTCCGCGAAATCACAGCCGTTCCTGTCCGGTCCCATGGCGCCGGACATGTATCGCGCCCGGAACTCCATGTTGATCTCCCGCAGCTCCTTGCGACCCTCGATGTAATCCTGATACATCTCGATGAGGCCGGGGCTGCAGCCGTCGCAGGCCCCGTCGATGTTGCCGATGGATTCCGCCACGATCCGCTCCCGCTCCTCGCGGGTGGTGTCGGCGATCAATAGGCTGCTCATGTGTCCATCTCCCGTCATAATGTCCTCACGCCCGCAGGAACGAGTCGATCCTCTCCAGGGTCGCCTCCAGCGTGCGCACGTCCTTCAGCACGTCCCCCGTCTCCAGGGAATGGTTGGCCCCCTCGGTCAGGTAGAGGGAAATGCCCTTCTCCTCGCAGGCCGCGACGATGCCGCCCGTCTCGGCCCAGGGGTCGGCGGTGCCGTGAAAGGCGATGGCCTTCCCCCGCGCATAGGCGAATGTCTCCTGAAGCGGCGTGAGCAGCACGCTGCGCACGTCGAGGCCCTTCTCCACCGCGTAGCGCGAGGCCACGATGGTGCCGATGCTCTTGCCGATGAACAGGATGTCCCCATAGGCGGCCCATTCCACGTCCGCCAGCCTGTCGCAGGCCTGGGCCCACGCGATCTCAAAGCTGGCGCGCATCCTGTCCCCGTCGCCCAGCACCTTCTCCGGAAAGCCCGCGTAGTTTACGGGCAGCACCTCGCAACCCGCCGAGCGCGCCAGCTTCGCCGAATAGTACAGAAGGGGCTTGTCGCAGTGGTAGCCGATGCCCGGAAACAGCACCGCCAATCGTCTCTCGTTCACGTCTCTTCCTCCCCGGTCCTTCCGGTCTGTCCCCCTGCCCGGCGCGGCTTCATGGGCACATGCCGTCTCAAGCCGCGGTTCTTATCTCATACTAAATTCCTTCTAAAACATGTACAAATGCGGAGTGGATTATTTGTTCTGGCAAAGCTGAGCGGAGGGAGGCGATGCAGCGCATCGTTGACCGAAGCGAAGCACAGCCAGGGCAAAAAAGGCACCCGCAGATGTGCATGGCAGCTTGGTTTCAAGCGCCGCCAGGGTCTCCTCTTCCATGCCGTGGCGAAGCAGGTAGTCCTCCGCCGCCGCCTTCAGGTCGATCCCCTCCAGGCTCACGCCCTTCTCCAGCCCGGCCACGTTGCGAAGCATCTCCTTCACGTTCCTCTCCGCGATCAGGTCGTACTTCTCCGTGCCCGGCTCGATGCCGTAGTAGTTGGCGTAGCTCACCATGTAGTCTTCCACGATCTGCGCCTCGCTCCAGCCCATCAGCGCCTCCAGCAGCATGGCGGCAAACAGGGCGCGGTCCTTGCCCTCTATGCAGTGGACCAGGTAGGGCGGCTCTCCCTCGGTGAGGAAGGTATAGCCCCGGACGATGCCCTCGGCGAACTCATCCGAGGCGAAGTCCACGCCCATGCCCAGCACGATGACCCTTCCCGCTTCGTACAATTCCCTGTAATAAGGGGAAGCGAAGTCCTCCGCATCGAAGCTGGCCTCGATCTCCTCCTCCGTGTTGGCCAGGTTCATCACGGTCCGGATGCCAGCGTCCCGGATCAGGGCGTCGGCATATCGGGCCCGGTTGTGCTGGTTGTCCACGGGAGAGGCGGAGCGGTACAGCTTCCCGTCCACAATGGGCCGGAAATTGGCGAACGCCTCGTCGGAGGCGCTGTCGGACCGCAAGTCGGTGTAGACCAGGTTGTTGATCTCCTGCAGCGTCAGGGCC
The DNA here is from genome assembly GCA_900315585.1 of uncultured Eubacteriales bacterium. Lineage (GTDB taxonomy): Bacteria > Bacillota > Clostridia > Christensenellales > Aristaeellaceae > UBA2862. Next base: position 13,856 of record OMZP01000059.1, read on the forward strand.
CCGGCCTTTTCCTTCAGCGCAATGGTCATAGGGTCGCCCACGTCAACGCCCGCTGCCTCGGCGAACCTGCCGTAGTTGATGCAAAGGGCGATGATGTCGTGTCCCGGATAGGCGCGCAGCATGGCATCGCCCCGGTCCACATAGCAGCCGTTCAGATAGGGCATATCCCCGGTATAGGAACCGGCGGTCACCGTGACGATGTCCCCCAGGGCAAACCCCGCGCGCTCGAAATCCTCGATGGTGATGTCCTGTCGCGCATGCCCATACTTTTCAATTTCGGCCACCGCACCGCTGACGACCGCTTCCTCCGCCATGACCGGGATCGCGGCCACGATCAGCAGGCAGGCAAGAACCACGGAAAGAAACCGTTTCATGATCTGACACCTCACAGCCTGGTCCTGTCAAATGCGTTATCCTTCCCCTCTATTGTACAACAAAGTCCCCTTCCGCGCAACGATTCCCGGCGCATCGGATCATTTTGAAACACACTCTAGAGTGTGTTTCCAAAAGCATAAATCCAAGCGAAAGCTTAAGAAATATGCAGTTAGTCACGAAGAACCAAAAGGATATCGGTGAGGTAACGTCGAAT
>OMZP01000057.1 GCA_900315585.1 uncultured Eubacteriales bacterium
TTTTTCGTTCTGGCAACGCAGAGCGGAGGGAGGCGATGCAGCGCATCGTTGACCGCAGCGATGCTAAGCCAGAACGGAAAAGGCGCCCACAGATGTGTGCATTTTTAGTTGAGATTAGTATCATTCCCCCGCCGTTCGGGACGCGCCCGCCTCATGGCGTAGGTGAACACCTCGTGGATCTCCTCCTCGTAGCCCTCGTAGAAGCCCAGCGGCATGCCCAGCACGACCCGCGCCCCGCGGTTGTAGCTGACGAGCAGGCGGCCGTTCGCCCGGTCGAAGGACACCCCCTCGATCTCGCCCTGCATCGTCACGTCGTCAAAGGTCCGCTCCAGCGCCACCGTCAGGCTCGTCCCCTCCGGGTCGGCCGCGGCGCGGTAGAGGTGGTCCGGCTCCCCGTCGTCCGCGGTGCCGTCGTCCGCGGTCAGGTACAGAAAGCCGTCATAATACGCCACGCCCTGGAGCCACTGGGGCGGGCACTGCAAATGCGCCTTGCCCAGATACGCGCCGTCCGCCAGGGCGTACTTGTACAGGTACCGCCCGGTGTCGCCGTCCGCCCAGGAGCACATCCAGACGATCCCGTGATCCGCGTCGACGGCGATCCCGGAGACCTCCGTCTGCCCGCTGGCGGGGTCGAAGGCGTGGCACCGCTTCAATTCCAGCGTTTCGGCGTCGTACACCGCGATCCGGATGTCCCGGGCCTCGCCGTCCGAGAAGTATTCCACCCCGGCGTACAGCTCCCCGCCGCAAACGTCGATGTCCCCGATGTGGTTGATTTCCCCGTCCATGCCCTCAAAGGGCGCTTCGTTCAGCGCGACCAGGTTCCAGTCCCCGTCGTAGCGGGAGAGGGTCGTGCTCCCGCTGACCCAGTATTCTCCGCCCTCCCAGGCGATGCCCTGGCGGCCGTCCACCCGCTGGGAGGACACCCACTCATACTCATACCGGGGCAGCAGGTTCTCCGCCTGCTCCTCGGGCCTGCCGGGCACGGTGACGGGCGCGGGCGCGGCAGCCTGTCCGGGCACGGCCCACACCATCAGGGCCAGCAGCAGGGCGCAAACCCATCGGAGCCTCATCGTCGCCTCGCTCTTCATGCAATCTCCTCCTCATAATTAAATGCCCGGCGCGCCGCGGCTCGCCCTGGCGAATACTCTCGTTTTTATTGCATTGCCCGTCCTTCTGTGGTAAACTGGAACCGTGGAAAACTCTTTCGTTGCCCGAGGCCAGCCGAACCGTCCGCAAGACCATCCCAACCATCCCGAACCGCAGCGTCAAGGAGGCGGCAAATTCATGAACGAGCTGGGTTTCATCGCCCTGGAATCGGCAGAGCCCATGGGTGCCCGGGTCGAAAAGATCCTCTCTGAGTGGCACGAGGGCGAGCACTTCCGCGTCCCCGTGTCCTGTCCCCGCTTCTCCAGCGGCGAGGCGAAGGGCATCGTCGGCGCGTCCATCCGGGACCGGGACCTGTACGTCCTGGTGGACGTGTGCAACAGCTCCCTGACCTACAGGATGAACGGGACGCCCAACCGCATGTCCCCGGACGACCACTACCAGGACCTCAAGCGCGTCATCGCCGCCTGCAACGGCCGGGCCGCCCGGCTCACGGTGATCATGCCGTTTATGTACGAGGGCCGGCAGCACCGCAAGACCACCCGGGAATCGCTGGACTGCGCGATCATGCTGCGGGAGCTGGAGCAGATGGGCGTGGACCGCATCATCACCTTCGACGCCCACGACCCGCGGATGCAGAACGTGGTGCCGCTGACGGACCTGGAGAACATCTCCCCGGCCCTGCAATTCACCCAGGCCCTGCTCACCGAATACGAGGACCTGCGGCTGGACGGCGAACACCTGATGTTCATCGCGCCGGACGAGGGCGCGACGGGCCGGGTGGTGTTCATGGCCTCCCTGTTCGGGGTCAACATCGGCATGTTCTACAAGCGCCGGGACTACACCCGCATCGTGGACGGCACGAACCCCATCGTCGCCCATGAGTTCTGCGGCGGCTCGGTGGAGGGCATGGACGTGATCGTCGTGGACGACATGATCGCCTCCGGCGGCAGCATGCTGGACGTGGCCCGCCAGCTAAAGTCCCGGGGCGCGGGGCGGGTGTTCCTGTTTGCCACCTTCGGCCTGTTCACCAGCGGCATGGACAAGTTTGACAAGGCCTACGCCGAGGGCTGCTTCGACCGCATCTTCACCACCGACCTGGTCTACCAGAGCCCGGAGCTTTTGAAGCGGGAATACTACTGCTCCGTCGGCATGTCGCGCTACGTCGCGGCGTTGATCGACGCGCTGCACCGGGGCGACTCCATGGCCGCGCTGGTCAAGCCCGAACACCGCATCCGCCAGATGCTCGAGCTGTACCGGCAGGGGCCGGCCTGACCGGCAGGGCTGTTTCAAAGCGCCTCCGTGCTGCGGGTCTTCGCCGTAGGGACGGCATTCTTGCCGCCCGCCGGGTACAACGCCGCGATTTATACTTGGGCAGGCATCGACCTCATCCGTCAGCACCTGCGGTGCTGCCACAAAGCGCCTCCGTACTGCGGGTTCTCGTCGTAGGGGCGGCGTTGCGCCGCCCGCCGGGTACAACGCTGCGATTTATACTTGGGCAGGCATCGACCTCATCCGTCAGCACCTGCGGTGCTTACACCTTCCCCTAAAGGGGAAGGCTTGGCGCTGAAGGCTTCCCCCTGGGGGGAAGCTGTCACCGCAGGTGACTGATGAGGGGGGCGTTCTCACAGCTTTCCATGGTGCGCTTTCCTATCTCAAATCCCAGAAGCCCGTGCCCGTCTCCGGGTCGTACTTGCGCTTGATGGTCCCACCGACCACCGGCCGCAGCTCGATCTCCGCCGTGTACAGCACGGTGATCGACTGGATGTGGCCCGCCGCCAGGCGGTGCTGCTCCCCGTCCTTGTAGGCAAACGCCGCGTGGGTGTGGTGGTAATACTCCCCCGCGTCGTCCATGTTCACGTTCCCCGTCAGGGACACCAGCTCCAGCATCCCCTGCAGCGCCCGCGTCTCGAACGCGCCCTGCTCGGGGATAAAGGTCTGGATCCGGGCCTCGCTGCAGCCGCCGATGCCGCCGAAGGTGGCGGACTGGATGCCCTCCTTCCGGCAGACCTCCAGCACGCAGCGGATGATCTCGTCCCCCCTGTCCCCGCGGATGTAGAGGGTTTCGCCGTATTTCTTGTAATCCATGGTTTCCTCCTCCCACGATCGAATCTGTTCTCGGTTCAGACGCGGACAAGCCCGCGCCCTGTTTTCTCACCCCGCGAAGGGGATGACCCGATACCGCGTCTTCCGGCTGTAGGCCGAGGTCCCGGCCCGCTCGATTGTCTATACTCATTTTATCATATTTCCCCCATTTTTCAAGCGTCGGCGCGATTCCCGCGCCGGATTTGACCGCGTCCCGCCACATTCGCAAGATTTGGCAAGTCTTTTTGTCGCGAGGGCATAGCGCGCAGGGGAAAAATCGGCTATACTGGAAGCACATCAGCCAACGAGGAGGATTCCCATGTCCTACGAGCATCGCCAAGCAACCGCCGCCCTGCGCGTCCTGGACGCCGCGGGCCAGCCCGTCGCAGGCCGCACGCTCCGCGTCGACCAGACCTCCCACGACTTCCTGTTCGGCTCCGGCGCCTTCGACGCCATCCCCTGCGCCAACGACCGGCAGGGCGACCCCTTCCTCCGGGACCGCATGGAGAAGTGGCTGCGCCTGTTCAACTACGGCACCATGGCCTTCTACTGGGGCGGCTTCGAGCCCGTGGAGGGCGAGCCCCAGACCGAGAGCCGCATGAACGCCTCCCGCTTCCTGGTGGAGCGGGGCAAGACCGTGAAGGGCCACCCGCTGTGCTGGCACACCGCCTGCGCGGACTGGCTGATGCAGTACGACGACAAGACCATCCTGGACAAGCAGCTTCAGCGCATCCACCGGGACGTGACCGCCTTCGCCGGGGTCATCGACATCTGGGACGTGATCAACGAGGTGGTCATCATGCCGGTGTTCGACCGGTACGACAACGCCATCACCCGCGTCTGCAAGCGGTACGGACAGGTGAACCTGGTGAAGGAGGTCTTCGACGCGGCGAAGGCGGCCAACCCCGGCGCGCTTCTGCTCATCAACGACTTCAACCTGTCCGACAAGTACGCCCGGCTGATCGCCGACTGTCTGGACGCCGGCGCGCCTATCGGGGCCATCGGGCTTCAGACCCACCAGCACCAGGGCTACATGGGCGCGGAGAAGCTGGGCGAGATCCTGCGCCGCTTCGAGGGCTTCGGCCTGCCGCTGCACTTCACGGAGAACACCCTCGTCTCCGGCCACCTGATGCCGCCCCACATCGTGGATTTGAACGACTACCAGATCCCCGACTGGCCCAGCACCCCGGAGGGCGAGGCGCGCCAGGCGAAGGAGTGGGAGGAGATGTACCGCCTCCTGTTTGACCACCCGCTGGTTCAGGCCGTCACCGGCTGGGACTTCGCCGACGGCGCGTGGCTGGGCGCGCCCAGCGGCGTGATCGCGAAGGACAACCGGGAAAAGCCCGCCTATCACGCGCTGCAAAGGCTGATCCACGGCGAGTGGGAGACCCACGCCGAGATCACCACCGACGGGGACGGCCGCGCCGAAATCACCGGCTTCAAGGGCGGCTACGCCCTCTCGGACGGCGAACGCACCGCCGAATTCCGCCTGGGCGACGGGAACGTCGTGGAAGTCCGGCTGGCGTGACGCGCCGCAGAGCGCGCGGAACGCCGTCAATCCGCCATTGCAGCGCCAGAGTGTGTTTTAAAACACACTCTGGCGCTGCAGGTTGGCGTTTCAGTCGAGAATATTTTCTTGCCCTGAATCCATTCGTGTGCTATACTGGGGTGCAAAGGTATGGCAGCGCGGGCATCGCGCATCAAAGGAGAGAGAAGGATGAACGATTACAACGAGATCGGCGCCCGGCTTCGGGAGCTGCGCGAGGTCTGCGATTACAGCGTCGAGGCGCTGGCGGCGGAGCTGGGCATCAGCCCGGAGCTCTACGCTTCCTATGAGGAGAACGGCAAGGACGTGCCCATCAGCGTGATCTACGAGATCGCCAACAAGTTCAAGGTGGACTTCACCGAGATCGTCACAGGCCAGAGCGCCAAGCTGGACACCTGGCACCTGATCCGCCGGGGCGGCGGCAAGGTCATCAACCGCAACCCGGAATATCACTTCGAGGACCTGGCCTACCGCTACGCCAACAAGGTCATGCAGCCCCTGCTGGTCACGCTGGAGCCCAGCGACGCCGTGGCGAAGCTGATCACCCACTCCGGCCAGGAGTTCAACCTGGTGCTGGAGGGCACGGTGATCGTCACGCTGGGCGACAAGGATTTCGTGATGAACCCCGGCGACTCGATCTACTTCAACCCCACCATCCCCCACGGCCAGCGTTGCGGAGGCGATGTCAAGGCGCGCTTTTTGACGGTCATCGCGGAATAGGAAGGGGGCGCCGACATTGAATTACCTGCTGAATAAATTCCTGCCCCAGATCGAGTTTGACAGCTACGAGGAATTTAAGGAGAAGTTCACCATCAACGTGCCGGAGGACTTCAACTTCGGCTTCGACGTGGTGGACGCCTGGGCCGAGGCCGAGCCCGAGAAGCGGGCGCTGCTGTGGGTCAACGAGGAGGGCGAGGAGCGCGAATTCCGCTTCACCGACATCAAGCGGCTCTCGAACCGCGTGGCCAACTTCCTGGCGAGCCTGGGCCTCAAGAAGGGCGACGTGGTGATGATGATCCTGCGCCGCCGCTGGGAATACTGGGTCTGCGCCACGGCGCTGCACAAGCTGGGCGTGATCCTGATCCCCGCCACGCTGCAGCTGACGAAAAAGGACATCGTGTACCGCGGCAACGCCGCGGAGGTGAAGGCCGTGATCTGCGTGGACGACGATTTCGTGGTCGCCCAGATGGACGCCGCCGCGCCGGAGATCCCGTCCCTGCGCCACAGGATCCTCGTGGGCGGACCCCGGGAGGGCTGGCTGGACCTGCACGAGGAGATGGACCGCTTCCCGGAGACCTTCCCCCGCCCCACCGGCGAGGCCGCGACCCGCGCAAGCGACATCATGCTGGTCTACTTCACCAGCGGCACCACCGGCATGCCCAAGCTGGTGCAGCACAACTTCGCCTATCCCCTGGGCCACATCGTCACGGCCAAGTACTGGCAGCACGTGGAGGAGAACCGGCTGCACATGTCGGTGTCCGACTCCGGCTGGGCCAAGTTCGGCTGGGGCAAGATCTACGGCCAGTGGATCTGCGGCGCGACGGTGTTCTGCTACGACATGGTGGGCCGCTTCAACCCGAAGAACCTGCTGAGCAAGGTGGAGAAGTACCAGGTGACCACCTTCTGCGTGCCCCCCACGATGTACCGCTTCATGCTCCAGGAGGACCTGAGCCAGTTCGACCTGTCCTGCCTGCACCACTGCGCCACCGCCGGCGAGCCGCTGAACCCCGAGGTGGTGAAACAGTGGAAGGAGAAGGTGGGCCGCCAGATCTACGAGGGCTTCGGCCAGAGCGAGGGCCCGGTGCTGATCGCCAACTTCGGAAGCGAATGGTTCGAGCCCATCGAGGGCTCCACCGGCAAGCCCAACCCGCTGTACGACATCCAGCTGCTGGATGCCAATGGCAACGTCTGCGAGGACGGCGAGGAGGGCTCGCTGACCATCATGGACGTGAAGCGCCATCCCCCGGTGGGCCTGTTCACCGGCTACTACCGCAATCCCGAGGCCACCGAGGAGAAGCTGGGCGGCGTCGGCTACAACACCGGCGACGTGCTCTGGCGGGACAGCGAGGGCTACTATCGCTTCGTGGGCCGCAACGACGACGTGATCAAGTGCTCCGGCTACCGCATCGGGCCCTTCGAGGTGGAATCCGCGCTGATCGCCCACGACGCGGTGGTGGAGTGCGCCATCACCGGCGCGCCCGACCCCATCCGCGGCCAGATCGTCAAGGCGACCATCGTGCTGGCCAAGGGCTGGACCCCCTCCGACGCCCTGACCAAGGAGCTGCAAAACCACGTGAAGAAGCTGACCGCCCCCTACAAGTATCCCCGGGTGATCGAATACGTGGACGAGCTGCCCAAGACCGTGGGCGGCAAGATCAAGCGCGCCGAGATCCGCAAGGCCGACGAGCAGGAATACAGCTCGAAGGGATAAACGCTCTCCTCGCGTAACAAAGAGGAAGGCTTAAAAACTCCATGCGGGCTGTGATTGCCTTCCCCTTTAGGGGCGTCGAGCGCCCGGAAAACAGTCCTGTGGACTGTTTTCAGCGAGACGGGGACGGCAGTCCCATGGAACGGTGGCCGAACGCAGTGAGGTCGGAAGAGGTCGTTCTCCGAAAGCATACGATCAGCTGTTACGACATAGTAGGGGCGGCGTTGCGCCGCCCGCCCCCGGCAGGGCCGGGTCCCCATCGCTGCCACGCGCCATCGCGGGATGCGATCCGGGAAAGAGGCGATTCGCAGGTATCCTCTTTTAATGCTATTCGCTAACGAAACGTACAGATCCTTCACTTTGCTCAGGATGACAGGAAATCAAATCGTTGTCATCCTGAGCGGAAGGTTGGAAACCCGAAGGGTTTCCAAGTCCGGCCTGTGGGCCGGACCGCGGATTTTCAATCCAGGGGATTGAAAACCGCGCCGTGCGAAGGATCTGTACACAACGTCAACGGACTACATTATACCAATCCTACAACTATCCTTGAAGAACCATAAAATCGGCTCATCACGGAAAATCGGGGAGCGTTATCCCCCTCATCCTTCCCCGAAGCGCCGGTTCTTCTCCAGGTGCTTCGCGCACCAGGGGAAGAGGAACGATACATACAGGATCTGGACGAAGCAGGAGCCGATGGTGCCCGCCGCCCCGGGCAGCAGGCCCTTGACGAAGGGCACGAGGATCAGGCTGACCGCGTAATAGCTCAGCAGCCCCACCGTGACCCGCGTCACCCTCTGGAGCATGGGGATGTCGGTGGAGAACCCAACGAAGCGGCGTTCGAGGACCCACCCCACCAGGAAGGCGCAGCACCAGCCGACGCCCTTGAGGGTATCGTTGGCCATCCTGGCGCCGTCCACCAGCAGCTTGCCTTCCGCGTCATAGTCCGTGGGATAGGGCTTCACGACGGCATACACCGCCACCGCGACGGCCAGCGCGACGCCGATCCCCGCCACGAGCACATCCTTTTCCGGGTGCGCCCCGACCCAGTTCATCAGCCTGACCGTCAAGCCCATCACCAGCATGCCGACCAGCAGCCCCACCAAGGTGTCCTGCGGGGTGTGCACGCCCAGGTAATTGCGGCTGAAGGCGACCAGCACGACGAGGATGCCCAGCGCGATGCGCAGCATCCGGGGAAGTTCCTTCCGCACGGCCCCGCCGCCAAAGAGCGTCGCGGCGTTCATGGTGTGTCCGCTGGGGAAGGAATAGCCCGTGGCCGTGGTCATCGAGTTGCCGTAGGGCACGATGCGCGCGTCGCGTATCCAGGGCCGGTAGGCGCAGGCCGTCACCTTCAGCACGCCGTTCACCAGCCGGTTGCCGCTCCAGCCCATCAGCAGGTAGGCGCCGAAATCCTTGCTGATCCCCCAATAGATGATCGCCATGACGACGATGGTCGTGTTCAATTCTCCCAGGAAGGTCATCTTCGACAGGAAATCCGCCAGGAACGCACCCGCCCCATTCCGGAAATCCTGCAACGCCAACAGAATATTGATATCCATGTTTACCCTCTTTTTCTCTTTGAAGTCCGGTATAATACTAGAGTGTGTTTCTAAACGCATAATCACAAAGATTATGCAAGAAGGATACGGATGCAGGCCAGATGGACGAAGGCAAGGAAACGGGAAGCGAGCT
>OMZP01000056.1:0-11497 GCA_900315585.1 uncultured Eubacteriales bacterium
GGAAGGCTTAGCGCAGAAAGGCTTCCCCCTGGGGGGAAGCTGTCACCGTAGGTGACTGATGAGGGGGAAATCCCACAACTTTCCGTGAAGAGCCAAAAATGCTTGCATTTTTCGTCAAAGACGGATGAGGTCGCTCCCCGTCTCTCCAACGATAAAGGCGGCAGGCTGCCCGAAACTGTTCATCGAGCGCGTCAAGCCGCGAAGTGGGTTGACCGCGAAGATATCTGTTTCGGAAGCCTGCCGCCCAAAAACAGCGTTCCCTGTTCTCCCGTTCCTGCTACTTCTCCAACTCGTACTTCAAAAACTTCTTCATGCACTTCTTTTGCATGTAGGCGCGCAGCTCGTCGGGGGTGCCGCCCTCGACGGCGGCCTTGGGCAGGATGTAGTAGGCCTTGCCCTTGATGACGAAGTAGAAGCACAGGTCGGTCTCGTAGAGGCCGTAGATCTCCTTGAACTTGCTGCGGGCGTAGTTCTGCTGGCCCTCGATTTTCAGCTCCACCCCGGCGTCGTCCACGGTGAAGGCGGCGTTCTTGCCGGTGTAGTACTTGCGGTACTTCTTCACGGAGTCGTCCGGGCGCTTGCCGCCGGTGCGCAGCGCCAGCACCAGCAAAATCGAGCAGATCAGCAGGTAGCCCACGTAGGTGATCTGGAAGCCGCTCTTGTAGAGCTGCCAGCCGAAGTAGACCGCCCCCGCCAGGCCCAGCGCGCCCAGCACGATGCGGGTGACGGGGGAGATCTCCTTCTTTTTCAGATACAGCGCCTCGAAATCCGACAGCACTTCATCGGTGTAGGTGAAGCTGGCGCGATAGAGGCCCTTGGCCGATGACTCCGCCATATCAGTGCTTGCCCTGGCCGTAGTAGGCGTTGGGGCCGTGCTTGCGCATGTAGTGCTTGTCCTGGATGCGCTGGGGCGCGGGATCGGCGTCGGGCTTCACCTGGCGGGTGAACAGCGCCATCTTCGCCACTTCCTCCAGCACCACCGCGTGGTACACGGCCTGGTTGGCATCCTTGCCCCAGGTGAAGGGGCCGTGGCTGTGGCAGATCACGGCGGGCACGGCCACCGGGTCGATGCCCCGGCTCTTGAAGCATTCCACGATGGTGTGGCCGGTGTTCAGCTCATAGCCCGCGTCCAGCTCCTCCTGGGTCAGGTGCCTGGCGCAGGGGATGGGGCCGTAGAAGTAGTCGGCGTGGGTGGTGCCGTAGCAGGGGATGTCCAGCCCGGCCTGGGCCCAGCCCACCGCGTAGGGGCTGTGGGTGTGCACGATGCCGCCGATGGAGGGGAAGGCGTTGTAGAGCACCATGTGGGTCAGCGTGTCGGAGGAGGGGTTCATATCGCCCTCCACCTTGTTGCCCTGCAGGTCCATCACCACCATGTCCTCCGGCTTCAGGGCGTCGTAGTCCACGCCGCTGGGCTTGATGACGAACAGGCCCGCCTCCCGGTCGATGCCGGAGACGTTGCCCCAGGTGTAGGTCACGAGGCCGCGCTTGGGCAGCTCCATGTTGGCTTCGTAGACGATCTTCTTCAGGGATTCAAGCATGGGATTGTTCCTCCTTGTTTTAATGAGGAATGAGGAATTAGGAATGAGGAATGGCGGTACAAATCCCTCCGGGATTTGAATGAAATCCGCAAGGATTTCCACCACAATTCCTAATTCCTCATTCCTAATTCCTAATTACTTGGTCAAAGTGTACATCGCCACCTCGTCGATCTCGCGGTTGGTGCCCACGAGGACGTCCTGGCCGGCGGCGTTGACGAAGTGCATCAGGTTGGCGCAGCCGGTGGCGGTGTCGATGGTCTCGGTCCGGTAGGCGCCGTCCTCATACCAGATAGCGATGGTGGAGCGGGTGCCCTTGCGCCAGCCCACGCACCAGGTGTTCCTGCCCAGCAGCTCGCCCGCCCAGGTGGCGTGGAGCATCTCGGTGTCCTTCTCCGGCGCGCCGTACTTCCAGCAGGGCACGTAGTTGCCGAACTCGTCCAGGTGGTAGATGGTCAGGCTGTTGCCGTGGAAGGGGCTGATGGTGCCCAGCTCCAGCTGGCCGTCGCCGTCGAAGTCGATGAGCACGCTGTCGCTGGAGGGCACGGCGCAGAGCAGGTCGATCTCCCAGTCCTTGCCGGGGGCGACGGGGGGCTTGAACAGGAAGGTGCCCTCCTCGCAGCCCACCACCGCGGCGTCGTGGCCGTTCACAGCCACCTTGCTGTAGCCGTGGTTGCGCAGCATGTCGCTCATGATGGGATCCAGGGTTAGCGGATGCTCCTCGTTGAACACGCTCAGGTCCGCCGGGAGCACGGAGGCGTAGCAGGCGCCGGGGAAGCGCCAGTCGTTCTTGTACTCGTGGTCGCTCTTCAGGCAGCACACCAGCAGGTAGTTCACGCCGTTCCGGTTCAGGATGCCAAAGCGGTGCACAAAGGGCGCTTCGCACAGGGTGCGGATCTCCCAGCCGCCTTCCTCCTTCGCCGTGGCGATGACGATCTTCGCGTCGGCGGAGTCGTTGGGGGAGTAGAATTTGTGGGTCGCCAGGAACTGGCCGTCCGTGCCGGGCACCGGCACCATGGTCATCACGCCGCCGGGCTCCGTCCACACGGTGTCCAGCTGGGTCCCGTCCTCGGCGAACACATGGCAGGGGTCGTGCTTTTCCGCCGCCACCAGGAAGCAGTGCTGCCCCTTCCAGGTCAGTTCCGACATGGCGTAGCACTTGTTCAGGTTGGAGATGACTTTCTTTTCGATGTTCATAGTGATGTCCTTTCTGATGAAGCGTTTTTGATTGAGGACTCGGGGAACAGGGAACAGGGCCCAGGGAACAGGAATGGCTGCTGCCGCGCGTTCCCCAAAAGGCTTCCCCTTTGGGGAAGCTGGCACGCGAAGCGTGACTGATGAGGTCGAGAAGGGCAAGCGTGTCATCGGTCTGAAACGACCTCATCCGCCCCTGCGGGGCACCTTCCCCAAAGGGGAAGGCAATCATGCGCGGCAGCCACTATTCCTAATCCCTAATCCCTGGTCCCTAATCCCTCTCATTATCCTTGCTTATCCAGAATCTCCGACATGCTCTTCCTTGCGAAGCGGATGTCGTCGGCCCAGGTGTCGTCGTTGCCGACGTACCACATCTCGGTGACGTAGCGGCGGATGCCCAGGCCCCAGGCGGTCTTTATGACGGACTTGAAGTCCACGTGGCCGGTGAGGAAGGGCACCTCCCGGAACACGCCGGGCACGGTCTCCTTCAGGTGCAGGGCTACGATGTGGCCGCGGCCGGAGCGCAGATCGTCCAGCACGTTGCCGCCGGAGGACTTGGCCGCGTTGGTCAGGTTGCCGGAATCCGGGTAGACGCCCAGATACGGGCTGCCCACCGCGTCCACGTAGTACATGGATTTCCAGACCGTGTTCATGAAGTCGGTCTCCATGGTCTCAAAGCCCATCAGGATGCCGCGGATGGCGGCCAGCTCCGTGGCCCGCTTCAGGTTCTGCAGGAACAGGGCCTTGGTCTGCTCGGTGCTCTCCTCGTAGTACACGTCGTAGCCCGCCAGCTGGATGATGCGGATGCCCAGGTCGTCGGCCAGCCGGATGGCCTTCTCCATGATCTCCATGCCCCGGGCCCGGACGGCCGGATCGGCGGAGCCCAGGGGATACTTCCGGTGGCCGGAGAGGCACATGCTGCGGATGGGCAGGCCCACCTCGGACATGGTCTTCACCAGCTCCAGCCGCTCCTCGCGGGTCCAGTCCAGCCGGGCCAGCTTCTCGTCCTTCTCGTCGATGGAGATCTCCACGAAATCATAGCCGGCGTCCTTGGCGAAGGCGAGCTTTTCCCGCCAGGTCAAGGTCGGCGGCATGGCCTTCTCGTAAAGGCCGATGGCATACTCCCTCATGTTCTGATTCCCCCGTTCATGAAATTTTGCAAAGGCAGGAAGCATCAGATACACCGTCATTATATCGGAAATGATTCGCTTTTGCAATAGCTTTGGCGGCGCCGATCCGCCGAATATATTTCGTATTTTTGACATTATGGGGAAGATTCCTGGGGAAATTACCCGCCGAACCGACATAAATTCACGTTAATCTTAACAATTAAACGTAAAACAGCGGCTTTATGTTCGTTATATGTTCGCTACTGGGCGGGCTTGCCCCAATTATGCCCCAAATATGAACATAAAAGCGTCCAGAATTGTAAAGAAAAGCTTGAAATTGTGTTTATTTAAGCGTATAATGGAGGGGCAAAGGTTGGAAACGAACATAAAAAGAGGGATAAGGAGGTATTGTATTGAGCAAGGTATCTGAAATGACCCGCGAGAAGTGGATCATGTCCACGTTCCCGGAGTGGGGCACCTGGCTGGTGGAGGACATCGAGAACGAGGTCGTCCAGCCCGGCAATGTGGCGATGTGGTGGCTGGGCTGCACGGGCATCTGGTTCAAGACCCCCGGCGGCGCGAACATCACCATCGACCTGTGGTGCGGCAACGGCAAGCGCACCCACGGCGACGGCAAGATGAAGGTGGGCCACCAGATGGCCAACATGTGCGGCGGCCGCAAGATGCAGCCGAACCTGCGCAACGTGCCGTTTGTGATCGACCCCTTCGCCTTCAAGCAGGTGGACGCGGTGCTGGCGACCCACTATCACCAGGACCACATGTCCGCGGAGTGGGCGGCCCACGTGATCAACAGCGGCATGACCACCACCGACGAGGACGGCAAGGAGATCCCGGTGCCCTTCATCGGCCCGCTGAAGAGCGTGGAGACCTGGATGAAGTGGGGCGTGCCGGAGGATCGCTGCCGCATCGTCAAGCCCGGCGACACCATCAGGATCAAGGACATCGAGATCGTGTGCCTGGACAGCTTTGACCGCACCTGCATCGTCACCACCGACTCCACCGGCCCCGACCGGGAGGAGCTGACCGGCAAGTGCCCCACCGACATGGACGACAAGGCCGTCAACTACCTGGTGAAGACCCCCGGCGGCAACATCTACCATTCCGGCGACAGCCACTTCTCCATCTACTTCGCCAAGCACGGCAAGGATCACGACATCGACGTGGCCTTCGGCTCCTTCGGCGAGAACCCCATCGGCATGCAGGACAAGATGACCAGCGTGGACGTGCTGCGCATGGCCGAGAACCTGCAGTGCAAGGTGGTCATCCCGATCCACTGGGATGTGTGGACCAACTTCCAGGCCGACTGCGAGGAGATCAAGCTGCTCTACGACTTCAAGAAGGATCGCAACGAGTACAAGTTCCATCCCTTCTTCTGGCAGGTGGGCGGCAAGTACGTCTATCCCCAGGACAAGGACAAGATCTACTACCATCACCAGCGCGGCTTCGAGGATTGCTTCGAGGCGCCGCAGAACATTCCGTTCAGGTCCTGCCTGTAGCTGTAGGGAGGTTTAAGCATGGCTGAAACCATTTTGCAGAAGATCGTGGAGCGCGGCCACTACAAGTTCGTGGATCGCGTGGATTCCTGGCAGGAGGGCGTGAAGCTCAGCTGTGAATCCCTGGCCAAGACGGGCTATGTCAGCGAGAACTACTACCAGCAGATCGTGGACTGCATCGAGAAATACGGCCCCTACGTCGTGTTTGACCACTATGTGGCGATGCCCCACAGCCAGGAGGGCGCCGAGGGCGCGGAGAAGACCGCCGTGGGCTTCATGCGCGTCAAGGAGGACGTGGACTTCGGCAAGGACGAGGATGGCGAGCAGAAGATCGCCCGCCTGTTCTTCACCCTGGCCGCCAAGGACCCCAACGAGCACCTGGACAACATGCAGCAGCTGATGGCGATCTTCACCAACGAGCCGCTGCTGGACGCCCTGATGGCGGCCGAGACCCCGGAGGACATCCTCAAGGCCGAGGCCGACTTCCCGCCGGAAGAGGAATGATGAGCGTTTATGAAGATTCTTCGTCCGCGCCGCTGGCGCGGCTCCGCTCAGAATGACACAGCGTGCGCGCATCCTGTCATCCTGAGCGAAGCGAAGGGTCTTCTCTCACCCACCAACCATAAGAGAGGGGAATTTCTGTGAATATACCTGTTTTAGGGCCTATTTGGGATTTTTTTGCCAATAACATCCTTAGGAACGCCCCGTTCATGATCGGCTTCATCACCATGATCGGCTACATTCTTCTGAAGAAGAAGTGGTACGACGTGCTGGGCGGCACCCTGAAGGCCATCATCGGTATGCTGATTCTGAACGTCGGCTCCGGCGGACTGGTCAGCACCTTCCGCCCCATCCTGGCCGGTCTGAAGGATCGCTTCAACCTGACCGCCACGGTCATCGACCCCTACTTCGGCCAGAACGCCGTCACCGCGGGCGTCGAGGAGACGTTTGGCGCGGGCTTCTCGCAGGTCATGATCCTGCTGCTCATCGCCTTCATCGTGAACATCCTGCTGGTCCGCTTCAACAAGATCACCAAGTGCCGCTCGCTGTTCACCACCGGCCACGTGCAGGTGCAGCAGGCCGCCACCGCCTACTGGCTGATCCTGTTCGCGCTGCCCCAGCTGTGGCAGGGCGGCATCAAGACCGTTCCGATGCTGATCGTCATGTCCGTCATCCTGGGCGCCTACTGGGCCGTGGGCTCCAACCTGACGGTTAAGCCCATGCAGGAGCTCACCGACGGCGCGGGCTTCGCCATCGCCCACCAGCAGATGTTCGGCATCCGCCTGGGCTACATCCTGGCCGACAAGCTGTTCGGCACCAACGGCGGCAAGCGCAAGAAGGAGGTCAAGAAGGTTGGCGACATGGAGCTGCCCGGCTTCTTCTCCATCTTCAACGAGAACATGGTGTGTACCGCCATCCTGATGACCGTGTTCTTCGGCATCATCATGGTCGTTATCGGTATGCCCTTCTTCATCAATGCAGGTAGCCTTAAGGAAGGGGCCAACGTCGGTGACTTCATTATGCACATCCTGACCACCTGCCTGAATTTCGCCGTGTACCTGGCGATCCTGCAGCTGGGCGTTCGTACCTTCGTCACCGAGCTGACCGCTTCCTTCCAGGGCATTGCCGACAAGCTGCTGCCCGCTTCCGTGCCCGGCGTGGACTGCGCCGTGTGCTACGGTTTCGGCGACGCCAACGCCGTGACCTTCGGCTTCCTGGCCGGCCTGACCGGTCAGCTGATCGCCATCGTCGCGCTGATCATCTTCAAGAGCCCCGTGCTGATCGTCTGCGGCTTCGTGCCGGTGTTCTTCGACAACGCCACCATCGGCCTGGTTGCCAACGAAAAGGGCGGCCTGAAGGCCTGCCTGTGCATCCCCTTCCTGTCCGGCCTGATCCAGGTCTTCGGCTCCGCCCTCATCGCGGGCTGGGTGGGCATGGCGCAGTACGGCGGCTACCTGGGCATGTTCGACTGGGCGACCGTGTGGCCGGCCATCACCGTCATCCTGAAGTACCTGAGCTACGCCGGTGTGGCGGTGGTGTTCGTGCTGCTGATGGCGCTGCCCCAGATCGAGTATCGCCGCGACCCAAAGGCCTACTTCCTCATCACCGAGGACTACGAGGCCTACAAGGAGTACATGGCTTCCAAGAAGAAGTAATCCTCCGACCGCGCAACCGGGGCGGCCGCTGGCGCGACCGCCCCGGACAGCATGACGGGCGGCGAAACGCGCCTCCCCGTCATCCTGAGCGAAGCGAAGGATCTTTCCAGAATGAATCTGACTATGAAAGGAATATAGCACAATGTCTAAGCTTGACAACAAGAAGTTCATGGTTTGCTGCGCCAACGGCGCCGGCTCTTCCCTGATGATGAAGATGACCCTGCAGAAGGTGCTGACCAAGCTGAACGTGAAGCCCGCCTCCCTGCACCACTGCTCCCTGTCCGAGGGCAAGAGCGCCGCGCCCAACTACGATGTGGTGCTGTGCGCCCGGAACTTCGCCAACATGTTCGCCGACGCCCAGAAGAAGGGCACCGTCGTGCTGGGCCTGAAGAACATCATGTCCGCTCCCGAGATGGAGCAGGCCATGAAGGACGCGGGCCTGCTGGACTGACCGGAAACCGTGGGGCCGTGTGAAGCGGCCCCGTTTCCATTCACTCGGCCAATCAGACAGGGGAACGCCATGCTGAAAGCGGTCATATTCGACATCGACAACACGCTCTACGACTACGACGCGGCCCACGCCCCGGCCTTTCAGGCGCTGACGGAATACGCCCGGGACCGGCTTTCCATTCCCGCGGAGGATTTTCCCGCCCTGCACAGGCAGGCGGAGCGGACCCTGGCCGAACGCTGCGGCCCCAACTGCGCGGCCCTGCACAACCGGCTGCTGCGCTATCAGGCGCTGCTGGAGGCGCGGGGGCTGCCCCTGCGCCACGCCCCGGCGATGTCCCGGCTCTACTGGGAGACGCTGCTCGACGCCATGGCGATCAGCGAGGGCGCGGCGGAGGTGATGGACGCGCTGCGCCAGCGGGGCCTGCGCATCGGCATCTGCACCAACATGACCGCCGACTGCCAGTTTGAAAAGCTGATCCGGCTGGAGCTCATCGACCGGGTGGACTTCATCGTCACCAGCGAGGAGGTCACGGCGGAGAAGCCGGACAAAAAGATCTTCGACTGCTGCGCGGCGAAGGCCGGGTGCGCGTCTTCGGAGTGCGCGTTCGTGGGCGACAACCGGGAGGCGGACGCCCTGGGCGCCATCGCCGCCGGAATGAAGGGCGTGTGGCTGCGCCGGGCGGACCAGCCGGACCGGGAGGTCCCCGGCGGCCTCCGCATCCATTCCCTGAAGGAGCTGCCGGACGCGATCGCATCACTGGAACGCTGATTGGCCAACGGTAGGAGAATGCCTATGAAACGAGACCGACAATCGGTGGATCTTCGGCACGCCGAGATGCTGGCCCTGATACGGGAGCGGCAGGAGGTGCTGGTGGAGGAGCTGAGCGAGGCCTTCGACATTTCCACCATGACGGTGCGGCGGGACTTGCAGGCCCTGGAAGAGGCGGGCAAGATCAGCCGCTTCCACGGCGGCGCGGCCGCCAGCTTCAGCCCTGACGCCGAGGGCAGGAGCCGCGTCTCCCTCTGCCGCCAGATGATCGCGCGCTACGCTGCCTCGCTGGTGCAGGACGGGGAAACGCTGCTCATCAACGGCTCCAACACCGCCCTGGGGCTGCTCAACTATGCCGGCAGCAAGCATCTGAGCGTGTTCACCAACAACGGCCTGGCGGTGGGTCGCCGGTTTCCCGACGGGGTGGAGGTGCAGATTTCCGGCGGACTGATCCGCGGGGCGCAGCACATCCTCACCGGCGATCTCGCCATGCGCAACCTGATGGACGTGCGGGCGGACAAGGCCTTCCTGGGCTGCACGGGCATCTCCCCGGACGGGGAGATCCTCTGCGACATCCCCTCGGAGCTGGGCCTGAACGAGACCATGATCGAGCATGCCGACCGATACTACATCCTGGCCGACCACACCAAGCTGGGCCGAACCAGCGCCTACGCCAGCTTCCACCTGGAGAAGAAGGGCTGCGTCATCACCGACGAGGGCGCCCCGGAGGACATCGTCAAACGCCTCCGCGCCGCGGGCATGGAAGTGGTCCGGGTGGGGTTGCACGACATCAATAACGATCAAAAGGGCGCATGAGCACCCTTTGGCATAACGACATCTTGTAAAGGAGCGACACAATCATGAAGGAATTCACCTATGTCATCAAGGACGCCCTGGGCATCCACGCCCGTCCCGCCGGAATGCTGGCCAAGAAGGCCAAGAGCTATGCCGACACCACCGTCACCATCAGCGCCAACGGCAAGAGCGTGAACGCCGGCCAGCTGATGAAGCTGATGGGCCTGGGCGTGAAGCAGGGCACCGAAGTCACCATCGCCTGCGAGGGCGCGAACGAGGAAGAGGCATGCGCGGGCCTGCAGCAGTTCATGGAAGAGAACCTGTAATACTAAATTCCATCTAATCCATGCACATCTGCGGGTGCCTTTTTTGCCCTGGCTGTGCTTCGCTTCGGTCAACGATGCGCTGCATCGCCTCCCTCCCTCCGCATTTGTACATGTTTTAGAAGGAATTTAGTATAAGCACTCAAAAGGGACTGTCTCAAAATACTGCAGGCGGTTCAATTTCCACCGTAGGGACGCCATATATGCCGCCCCTGCGGGGATGATTGCAACGTCCGGATATATTTTGAGACAGCCCCTTTTTTTGGGTGAGGAATAGAGTTCGCCGCTTTGCGCAATCTCCAAAAGGCTTCCCCTTGAGGGGAAGCTGTCACCGCAGGTGACTGATGAGGTGTCCCCACCGGGCATCGTTCGTCTATCCCAATGGGCGATTCAGGCAAAGGGTGACACCTCATCCGTCTTGCTGCGCTTCGCTTGCAATCCACCTTCCCCTCAAGGGGAAGGCATCTGATTCCTTTCGGAGGTTTTATGCGCTACGACGCCATCTTTTTCGACCTGGACGGCACGGTGATCGACTCGCTGCAGGACATCGCCGACGCTGTGAACCACACCATGCGCCACTTCGGCCTGCCGGAATGGTCCGCGGAGGCATTGAAGCCCCACCTGGGCTGGGGCGTGGGCACGCTGATGAAGCGCATCCTGCCGGAGGCGAGCGACGAGCGCCGGGAGGAGATCCTGAGCTTCTACAAGCCCTACTACGCCCTGCACGCCGGGGACAGGAGCCGCCCCTTCGAGGGCATCGTGCCGATGCTTGAGCGGCTGAGGGCGGACGGGCTGACCCTGGCCATCCTGTCCAACAAGCCGGACGCGGCGGTGCAGCCCCTGGCGCGGACCTGGTTCCCCGGGCTGATGGATTGGGTGGCCGGAGAGACGGAGGGCGTGCGCCGCAAGCCCGAGCCGGACATGCTGCAGCGGGCGGCGGACGCGCTGGGCATCGAGCTTGCCCGGTGCCTGTACGTGGGGGATTCGGAGGTGGACATCGACACCGCCCGGAACGCCCGGATCGACTGCGTGTGCGTGTCCTGGGGGTTCCGCAGCCGCGATCAGCTCCGCGAGGCCGGGGCGCGGGTCATCATCGACGATCCCCGGGAGCTGGCGGAGATCGTGGAGAGGGGTTAGCCTTCCCCCCTGGGGAAGGCAAAAAGGCCCGGCACGCAGATTTCCAAAGCTGATCGATAAAGGAGGGTGGGGGCATGGACGAGGTCATCCGCAAGCGCATCCGCTTTCACGGGCTGGTGCAGGGGGTGGGCTTCCGCTATCGCGCCCGCCACGCCGCCGGGGCCGTGGGGGCCACCGGCTGGGTGCGCAACGACCCGGACGGCTCCGTGGCCATGGAGATCCAGGGCACCGAGGAACAGATCGACCGGGTGATCCAGATGATCGAGCGGGGCATGTACGTGCGCGTGGAGCGCATGGAGCAAAAGAAGATCCCCGTCGAGGACGGGGAGCATGGGTTCGTGACGAAGGACGGCGGCTGGTGGTAACGCTCTCCACCCCTTCGGGGCACCTCCCTCAATGAGGGAGGCTGTTTTTTTCGGTTCTTCACGGAAAGTTGGGGGATTTGCAGAATGTAATCCCTTGATGATTCGTACAGATCCTTCGCTGCGCTCAGGATGACAGGAATTGCGTCGTTT
>OMZP01000056.1:11517-17092 GCA_900315585.1 uncultured Eubacteriales bacterium
ATTGCGTCGTTTGTCATCCTGAGCGAAGCGAAGGATCTGTACGTTGCGTTGTCCTGCGGCATTGAAGGTAGTGTTCTGCCATACATTTCCATGCATCCCTCAACTTTCCGTGAAGAGCCTTTTTTTCTGGTCCCTTCATTGAGGGGGCTGAATGAGAAGCTATACCCTCCGGATGATGCTGGCGTCCATGTGCGCCAGGTCGCGGCAGCCGGTGTAGGCCATGGCCTTGGCAAGCTGGGCGCTGGCTTTGTTGAGGTAGTCCCGCACGCCGTCGGCGCCGTTTTGCTTGATGGCGGTCATCAGTGGACGGCCGATGCACACGCCCTTCGCGCCCAGGCAGAGGGCCTTGAAGGCGTCCATGCCGGTCTGGATCTCGCAGTCCACGAACAGCGGCACGTCCCCGGCCATTTCGGCGATCTCCGGCAGCACGGCCAGCGGGGGCACGGCGTATTCGATGCGATTGTTGTGGTGGGAGAGCACCAGGCCCCGGGCCCCCGCCACCAGGCATCGCTCGGCGTCCCGGCGGCTCAGCACGCCCTTGACGATCAGGGGCAGCTTCGCGGCCTTCACGATTGCGGCCAGCTCCGGCGTGGTCATGGCCCGCATTTCCCGGCCGTCGCAGACATCCGGACTGCCGTCCTCGGCGAAGGGATGGTCGATGTCGATGCCCACGGCCAGCAGGCCCAGGTTTTGGGCGTGTTCGATCTTTTGATAGATCAGGTCCCGGTCGGCGTAGGGCTTGATGATCTCGATCATGCCCGCGCCGGCCCCGTGGAGGCGCTCGATCTCCTCATCCTCGGCCATGCCGTACCACAGCGCCGCCTTCGCCGCCGCCGCGCCCTGGGCCAGCGCGTCCGCCGCGCCGGGGAACATGAAGTGATCCAGGTGGGAGAGCGCCGCCGTCATGATCGGGGAGGCGAAGGTCTGCCCGTAGAGGGAGAAGGTGAGGTCGGGGGTGGTGGAGTCCATGTAGCGGGTCTCGATGCGCAGCGAGTCGATGTACGCGCGCGCAATACGGTTGGAATTGCCGGTGTCGGACATGGTCGCGCCTCCTTGTTTTTTGGAATCATTATAGCACGCACATCCATCGAAGTCTATTCTTTTGTCATTGTCCCTTTTTGCAACTCCACAACCAAATACAACAAAAGCCAAACGGAAACGATGCAATTTCGCGTTCCGTTTATTATAATTGGATTAACAAAACGGATTGGAGGCGGCGGCATGGCGCAGGTCGGAAACAGGGTCAAGCCCAAAAGACGGTTCAACGCCCGAAACTTTTGGCTGACGACGATGGTCGCGCCGGGAGCGATCTGGCTGCTGCTGATCCGGTATCTGCCGATGCTGGGCGTGGTCATCTCCTTCAAGGACTACAAGGCCCAGAAGCCCAACACCTTCTGGAACAACCTGATCAAGAGCGACTGGGTGGGCCTGAAGAACTTCGAGTTTTTGAAGAGCCCCTCCACGGCCACGATGATCCGCAACACCCTGGCCTACAACGCGGCCTGGATCGTGCTGGTGCTGGTGCTGGCGGTGACGCTGGCGGTGATGATGTCGGAGCTCAAGAACCGCTTCCTTGCCAAGGCCTACCAGACGATGATGTTCTTCCCCTACTTCCTCAGCTGGGTGGTGGCGAGCTACTTCGTGCTCGCCTTCCTGGATCCCACCAGCGGCATGATTCCCTCCCTGCAAAAGAGCCTGGGGATGAAGCCCACCCAGTTCTACATGACCCCCACCTGGTGGCCGCTGATACTGACGATCTCGAACCTGTGGAAGAACGTGGGCTACTCCAGCGTGCTGTACCTGGCGGCCATCACCGGCATCGACACCACCCTCTACGAGGCGGCGGCGGTGGACGGGGCCACCAAGCGCCAGCAGGTGTGGCACGTGACGCTGCCGGGCATACGGCCCATGATCATCATCCTGCTGATCATGTCCGTGGGCAAGATCTTCAACGCGGACTTCGGCCTGTTCTACAACGTGCCCCAGAACTCCGGGCCGCTGTATCCGGTGACCCAGGTCATCGACACCTATGTGTACAACACCTACGCCAACACCCACAACATGGGCATGAGTTCCGCGGCGGGCTTGCTGCAGAGCGTCGTGGGCTGCGCCTGCATCGTGGCCACAAACCTCATCGTCCGCCGGATCGATTCGGAGAGCTCGCTGTTTTAGATAATTGGGAATGAGGAATTGGGAATGAGGAATGAAGGACGAAATCCTTCGGATTTCCCCGATTCCAGGCATCAAACCAATCCCGCGGGGATTTGCGCCGCAATTCCTCACTCCTCATTCCTCATTCTTCGCTCCTCATTGCTTCACCCCGTCGAAGGAGGTCAGATCATGGAAAAGGCTGAACGCCGCAATGCGGGCCTGAACACCTTCGGACCCGGCGCGCAGGCGCTGTTCCACGGATGCCTGGGGCTGTTCGCGCTGCTGTGCATCGTGCCGTTCCTGTTCGTCATCATCATCTCCTTCACCTCGGAGGACAGCATCCGGCAGATCGGCTATTCCTTCGCCCCGCTGGGCTGGTCCACCCAGGCCTACAATTACGTGTTCCAGCTGGGCGGCGCGCTGTGGCGCAGCTACTTCAACTCCTTCCTGATCACCGTGGTGGGCACGGCGCTGAGCGTCGCCATCTGCGTGCTGTACAGCTACCCGCTGTACCGGAAGGACTACAAGTATCGCGGCTTTTTCAACTTCCTCAGCTTCTTCACGATGATCTTCGGCGGCGGCCTGGTGCCTACCTTCGTGGTGTGCAAGACGCTGCTGGGCCTGAGCGACAACTATGCCGCGCTGATCGTGCCGCTGCTGTTTTCCCCGTTCAACGTGATCGTGATGCGCACCTTCTTCCAGACCACCGTGCCCCGAGAGCTGATCGAGGCCTCCACCATCGACGGCGCGGGGGAGTACCGCACGCTGCTCCAGGTGGTGCTGCCGGTGGTGAAGCCGGGCATCGCCACCATCGCGCTTTTGAACGCCCTGGCCTTCTGGAACGAGTGGTTCCTGTCGCTTTTGTACATCACCAAGAACATGGACGTGATCCCGCTGCAATACCTGCTCATGCGGATGCAGCGCAACGCCGACTTCCTGGCCAAGAACGCGGGCATGCTGGGCGCGGACGCCGCCAAGGCCGCCCGGAACTTGCCCAGCCAGTCTCTCAAGATGGCCCTCGTGGTGTTCATCGTGGTGCCCATCGCCTGCGCCTATCCCTTCTTCCAGCGATATGTGGTCGCCGGACTGACGGTGGGATCGGTCAAAGGATAATGAGGAGTGAGAAATGAGGAATGAGGAATGAAGGACGAAATCCTCCGGATTTCCCCGATTCCGGGAATAATACAAATCCGTCAGGATTTGCACCACAATGCCTCATTCCTGATTCCTGATTGTACAAGCTGGCGGCGAAGCCGCCTGGAAAATTACCTTCGGGCGCGGCGTACACGCCGCCGCACCCGATTAAAGTGAATCGCAAGATGGCATGCCATCTGCAAATAGAAGGAGGATATTCCCATGAAGAAAGTGTTTGCTCTGATCCTGGCCCTGGCCATGATCCTGACCGCCTCCGGCTTCGCGCTGGCGGAGGACCTGCCCACCATCACCATCATGTTCCACGGCTCGAACGTGACCGACGACACCGCCGTGCTGGAGGCCGTGAACGCGTACATCGCGGACAAGGTCGGCGCGAAGCTGGAGGTCGTCTGGGGCACCTGGGGTGACTTCGACGAGAAGGCCACCAACGCCCTGCTCTCCGGCGACACCGGCATCGACATGGTGTTCACCTGCTCCTGGAGCGCGGACGAATACAACACCTACGCCAAGAACGGCTACTTTGTGAAGCTGGACGACCTGATCGCCGAGTACGGCGCGGACCTGGTCGCCGCCATCCCCGAGAGCCTGATGCAGGCCGCCACCATCGAGGGCGCCGAGGGCATGGGCATCTACGCCGTGAACGGCTTCAAGGACACCGCCACCCAGAACTGCTGGGATGTGAACGTGACCCTGCTGAACGAGCTGGGCTACACCCTGGATGACTTCAAGGCCATGAGCTTCTATGACTTCGGCGAGCTGTTCGCCAAGGCCAAGGAAGTCAAGGGCGACAGCTTTTATCCCTTCCTGGTGGAGCCCATGGTGCTGGAGCGCATGGTGACCGGCTCCATCATCGTGGCCGGCGATTCCGGCAGCACCAACCTGCTGAGCCTGTACCTGAACCAGGACGACGTGTCCGCCGAGGGCCCCGAGGGCAACGTGCTGCTCAACAAGTTCGCCACCGAGGAATACAGGAAGTTCGCCGAGAAGATGCACGAGTACTACGAGGCCGGCTACGTGGATCCCTCCCTGGCCGTGGCCGAGACCAGCAACGACACCCGCACCAACACCCAGAAGACCGGCGAATACCTGATCGGCACCCAGAGCTACGCCTTCGGCTATGAGTTCTCCGCCGACGTGCTGGACCGCGGCATTGAGGTCGCCTTCGTGCCCTGCACCGAGCCCTATGTGGACACCACCGCCTCCCAGGGCGCCATGATGGCCATCTCCACCGCCTCCGAGCATCCCGAGGAGAGCTTCAAGTTCCTGGCCCTGCTGAACAGCGACCCGACCCTGATGACCCTGATGAACTACGGCGTGGAGGGCGTGCACTACAACCTGGAGGACGGCCTGGTGGCCTTCACCGAGGAGCGCGCCAACTACAGCCCCTGGACCAACGGCATGGGCAACGTGACCATCCTGCCCGACACCGTGGACGAGGGCGCGGGCTTCCGCGAGAGCTTCAAGGAGTACTACGCGGGCGCCAAGGGCATCCCGGCCCTGGGCTTCGTGTTCAACAACGAGCCCGTGGCCAACGAGATGGCCGCCCTGGGCACCGTGGCCGCCCAGTACGCCCTGGCCCTGGACGCCGGCGCGCTGGATCCCGCCGACACCCTGCCCGTCTTCCTGGAGGCCCTGGACGCCGCCGGCATGCAGGCCTATCTGGACGAAGCCAACGCCCAGCTGGACGCCTACATGAGCGCGAAGTAAAAAACTATATCATACCCGCAGCAGCGCCGATTCCCGCCGGGAATCGGCGCTGCTATGCCCAAAGCCTCCCCAAAAGCCTTCCCCCATGGGGAAGGTGGCTGGCCGCAGGCCAGACGGATGAGGTCGTTTCTCTCCAACACCCCGCCCAGGGGGAATTTCCGGCGCAGATATTTCGCGGGCAAGGGATTCAAAAAACGCGGAATTGCCCGCTCAATGAACAGCGCTTACCGCATAGCGGCACCACAGCCTTCCCCTTTAGGGGGTTCGAGCGCCCGGAAAACAGTCCTGTGAACTGTTTTCAGCGAGAACGGGCTGGTAAGCCCATAGTGGATTGACGCAAAGCGTCAAGACGGATGAGGTCGTTTTTCTCCAACACCCCGCCATGGGGAAATTTCCGGCGCAGATATTTCGCGGGCAAGGAAATATAAAATACGCGGAATTGCCCGCTCAATGAACAGCGCCTTGAAATTCCCCCGTGGCGGGGCATGTCGGTTACCGCACAGCGCCAGCACAGCCTTCCCCCATGGGGAAGGTGGCTGGCCGCAGGCCAGACGGATGAGGT
>OMZP01000056.1:17161-20886 GCA_900315585.1 uncultured Eubacteriales bacterium
TGAAATTCCCCCGTGGCGGGGCATGTCGGTTACCGCACAGCGCCAGCACAGCCTTCCCCCATGGGGAAGGTGGCTGGCCGCAGGCCAGACGGATGAGGTCGTTTCTCTCCAACACCCCGCCATGGGGGAATTTCCGGCGCAGATATTTCGCGGGCAAGGGAATATAAAATACGCGGAATTGCCCGCTCAATGAACAGCGCCTTGAAATCTCCCCCAGGGCGGGGTATGCCGCTTACCGCATAGCGGCAGCATGGCCTTCCCCTTTAGGGGAAGGTGGCATTTGCGAAGCAAATGACAGATGAGGTCGTCTCCCGTTCCGGCACCCGCTCCATCTCGCCAACCCCGCACAACAAACGCCACTTCAATCCATTTCCTTTTTCCGCCCTTGCGGTTAAAATGAATATAGGGTAAAATACAGGTGGGCAGGGCCCGCCGCAGGAGGCAATTATGCGCTACGGATATTTCGACGACGAGGCGCGGGAGTATGTGATCGACCGCGTGGACGCGCCCTTTTCCATGACCAATTACTTGGGCACCCAGCGCATGGGCGCGGTGGTGTCCCACAACGCGGGGGGCTACTGTTGGCTGGATTCGCCCCAGTTCCACCGGATCACCCGCTTCCGGCCCAACGGCGTGCCCATGGATTTCCCCGGCCACTACGTCTATTTGAAGGACGCGGAGACCGGCAGGTATTGGTCCGTCAGCTGGCAGCCGGTGGGCGTGGACCTGAATGGCGCGAAGTACGCCTGCCGCCACGGGCTGAGCTATTCCACCTACACCTGCGAATTTGAGGGCATCTCCGCTCGCCAGACGCTGTTCATCCCCCGGGAGGACGGGGACGCGGACCCGGTGGAGATCTTCGACGTGCGCCTGCGCAACGACTCAAACCGGCCCCGGACCATCGACGTGACCGGCTATGTGGAGTTCTCCTTCCACAACATCGACATCGACAACCAGAACTTCCAGATGAGCCTCTACTGCGCCGGGTCGTTCCTCGAAAACGGCGCGGCCATCTGCGAGCTGCACTACGAGCCGGACAGCTTCCAGTTCTTCGCTGCCTCCTTCGCGCCGGACGGCTGGGAGGGCACGCGGGACGGCTTCATCGGGCCCTATCGCACGGAGAGGAACCCCCTGGGTGTGGAGCAGGGGCTCCGCGGCGGCTGCGAGGCGGGCGGCAACCCCGTCGGGGCGCTGACGAAGCGGCTGATCCTCCAGCCCGGCGAGGAGCAGCGGGTGCTGTTCTACCTGGGCACGGGCCGGGGCGACGCCGCCGAGGCGGCCCGAAGGCGCTATGACTTCGCCGGGACGGACGCGGCCTTCGAGGCCCTGCGCCGCTTCTGGGACGGCAAGCTCTCCGCCCTGACCGTGGACACCCCCCACGCCAACATGAACCGCAGCCTGAATATCTGGAACCTGTATCAGGCCGAGATCAACGTGCTGTTCTCCCGGTTCGCCTCGTTCATCGAGGTGGGCGGGCGCACCGGCCTGGGTTACCGCGACACCGCCCAGGACGCCATGTGCATCCCCCACGCCGAGGCGGCGGGCTGCCTGTGGCGCATCCGGCAGCTGCTGAACGGGCTGACGAGCGCGGGCTACGGCCTGCACCTGTTCGACCCCGCCTGGTTCGAGGGCGAGGAAGAGGAGAAGGAGTGGTCGCCCACGGTGGTGCCCAAGGCCGCGGACAACAAGCATGTCCACGGCATCGACGACGCCTGCGCCGACGACGCGCTGTGGCTGATTCCCGCCATCGTGGAATACGTGCGGGAGACCGGCGACGCGGCGTTTCTGGACGAGGTAATCCCCTACTGCGACAGCGACAGCGGTACCGTCTGGGAGCACATGGAGCGGATACTGAGCTTCTCCTATTCCCAGACGGGCGTCCACGGTATCCCCAAGGGCCTTAGGGCGGACTGGAACGACTGCCTGAACCTGGGCGGCGGCGAGAGCGCCATGGTGGCCTTCCTGCTGATCTGGGCCACGGAGCACTTCCTGGACGCGGCGGGTCACCTGCACCGGGACGCCGGGGACTTCCCGGAAAAGCTGGCGAAGATGAAGGCGGCCTGCCAGGGCTGCCTGTGGGACGGCGACTGGTTCCTGCGGGGCTTTACGGCGGGCGGGCGCGCCATCGGCACCCGCGCCGCCGAGGAGGGCAAGGTGCACCTGGAGAGCAACGCCTGGGCGGTGGCCAGCGGCGCGGCGACTTACGAGCAGGGCATTTCCGCCATGGACGCGGTGTATGATTGGCTCTACACCCCCTATGGGCTGATGCTGAACGCCCCGGCCTTCACCCGGCGGGACGACGACATCGGGTTCGTCACCCGCGTCTATCCCGGCATCAAGGAGAACGGCGCGGTGTTCAGCCACCCGAATCCCTGGGCCTGGGTGGCGGAGTGCAAGCTGGGCCGGGGCAGCCGGACCATGGAGCTCTACGACGCGCTGCTGCCGGAGAACCAGAACGACATCATGGAGATCCGCCAGGCCGAGCCCTACACCTACTGCCAGTTCATCATGGGCCGCGACCACGCCGCCCACGGCAGGGCCCGGCATCCCTTCATGACCGGCTCCGCGGGCTGGGCTTACTTCGCCGCCACCCGCTACATGCTGGGCGTGCGGCCGGAGTTCGACCGGCTGACCGTGGACCCCTGCATTCCCGCGGACTGGGACGGCTTCGCCGTGACCCGGAGGTGGCGCGGCGCGACCTACCGCATCCGGGTGGAGAATCCCGCCCGCGTGGAGAAGGGCGTGAAGCGCATCGAGGTCGATGGACGCCCCGCCGAAACTGTGCCCGTGTTCGGCGGAGGGGAGCACGACGTGAGGGTTGTGATGGGCTGAAGCAGGAGAGTGGAGTGTGGAGAGTGGAGAGTGGAGTGGCGGTGCAAATCCCTGCGGGATTTGTTCTGATTGAAGGAGAACCGGATTGCCACGGCCTGCGGCCTCGCAATGACGTATACGGATTCATGATGTGCCACGTCATTGCGAGGAGCCCTGCAAGGGAGACGTGGCAATCCGGGCCCCAAAGAATAAAAGAAATCCGTCAGGATTTCCACCTGAACTCCTCATTCCTCATTCCTCATTCCTCATTCCTCATTCCTCACTCCTCACTCCTCACTCCACTCTCCACACTCGTAAATCGTATCCATAGCAACAGAAAAGACCAACTATGAAAAGTCAACCCCTTCGAAGGGGTTGAGAGAGGCAACGGGCGACATTTAACCTGTGCATAACATACTATAAAGACGCAGAAGAAAGAGCCCAGGCCTATGGCAAGGACAGGGCAAATCAAGGCAAAAGAGCCAATCAATGTTTGATGTAAGGGCGGTTTTCGGTAAGGATCGCGTGAATGATGTAGCAGAGCTTACGGGAAACCGCGCCGAGACAGGTGCTGTGGTGTTTGCCTTCGGCATGCTTGCGCTGGTAGAAAGCGCCGAGATCGGGGTCGAAGTGAATGGCAACGTTGGCAGCGATAAACAGAGCCCGGCGCAAATAGGGTGAGCCGCGTTTGCTCATGCGGTTGTGGGAGGCTTCAAACTCGCCGGATTGAGCGACAGTCGCGTCGATACCGGCATAGGCGACGAGCTTGGCCGGGGACTCGAAGCGGCGAATATCACCGATTTCACCGAGGATGACCGCGCCGAGCACCGATTTCACCGAGGATGACCGCGCCGAGCACAGGGCCAATGCCGGGGATAGTGGTAATGGGAGAATTCAGTTCTTCCATGATGGCG
>OMZP01000055.1 GCA_900315585.1 uncultured Eubacteriales bacterium
AGATGTAGACGCCCAGGCCGAAGCTGGTCAGTCCCCCGCCGATGGAGGAGATCAGCTCCCCCGCCCACAGCAGGATGAATTTCTTGAGATTGGATTGGCGCTTCATCGTCACACCTCACTGAACGTCCTGGGGAGGGCGAACCAGTCCGCGGATGAAGCCCATGGTGCCCGGCCTCGCGCCCAGGATCTTTTCCGTGGCGTCGATGAACACATCGATCACCGCGGGCGTATAGGAATTGTGGCCGTCGAACAGGTCGCTGCTGAGGATCAGGATCATCCTTATCCGCTCCGGGATGTGGTCGCAGTCGAACAGGCCCTCCCGCACGCCGTCCTCGGCGGCCCGGGACAGGATCGGCACGATCAGGTCAAACAGGCGTCCTCGGATCTTGTCGTGCATAAGCAGGTTCTCCGGCTGGTGCAGCGCGTCGTCGATCGTCCGCTCTTGCTGCTCCGGCTGGATGGACGCGATGATCCCCACGATCTTCTCCGGCACCGAAAGATTGGCCCGCAGCACGGCCTCCGCCTTTTCCGCCTCGGCCTCGAGCATCATGCCGATGACCTCCTCCAGCATCTGCTCCTTGCTCTGGAAGTAGTAGTAATACGTGCCCTTGGCGATGCCCGCCGCCTCGATGATCTCATCCACGCTGGTATTCTCATAGCCCTTGGAAACGAACATCCCGTAAGCAATTTGAAGCAGCTCCCGCTTCCGACGCTCTCCCTTTTTCATATTCAAACTCCTTTTCGACTATCGGTCGGTTTTTATTGTAGTCTCCTTTCCTCCATCTGTCAAGTTATTTTTCGACTATCAGTCGGTTTTATGTATCTTTCCAAGCATTCCTGCATCAACACAGCCTGATTGCCCTCCGGCATCTTCGATCTACGCTCCAGGGATTTCTGGTCAACTCTGCATTTCGTCTGCTTTCCTTGACAAAGCAAGGGGCTTGCCGCGGGCATCTTGGATTGTCGATGCACTTGGCAAGCCCTTCTTCTCCAGAGATTCCAGCAATCCGGGGGTCGCGGAGCGGGTCATCGCATACCGCCGTTCCAAATAAGCCACTCGGGATGTGCGCGTCGGTTGCGCATGGAAATCTGATGATCTTATACTTAATTCCTTCTAAAACATGTACAAATGCGGAGTGGATTTTTCGTTCTGGCAAAGCTGAGCGGAGGGAGGCGATGCAGCGCATTGTTGACTGAAGCGAAGCACAGCCAGAGCGGAAAAGACGCACGCAGATGTGCATGGATTAGATGGAATTTAGTATTATTCTCCTGATTGTCCTTGCGCTGATGTTCGCCCATTCAGATTCGGATGCCGCGATCTCTGGTGAGGATGAACCCCTCCCCGTTTCCCACCTGGTAATCGAAATACGTCCGGCTCGGCCGGGCGTATTTTTCCATGATGGCCATGAGGGTGCCGCCATGGGCGACGATGGCACAATCCTCCCGGATGCCGCGCCGCAGCAGGCCTTCAAACGCCCGGACGCAGCGCCGGGCGAATTCAGCGCGGCTCTCCCCACCGGGAAAGCGCGCCTCCCCGCCGGAGTCGATCCACGCCTGATAATCCGCGCGACCATCCAGCTCGGCATAATTCTTCCCTTCAAACGCCCCGAAGTCGCACTCCCGGAAGTCCTCGACGATCTCCAGAGGGACGCCGGGATAGAGGATCGACGCCGTCTCCAGGCAGCGCCGCATGGGGCTGGCAAACACGCGCGCGACCCGGGGATAGTCCTTCGTCCGCAGCTGCGCGACGCCCTCCGGGCAGAGGGGCTCGTCGGTCCGCGCGCCGATGTAGCGGCGCTCCCGATTGCCGCGGGTCATCCCGTGGCGAATCAGCACCCACTTCACTTGATCCTCACCCCGATGCCGCAGACGCAGCGTGTGACCGATTCAGCCGACTGCGCGACGACGCAGAGCGCGCGGCCCACCGCCTCCCGGTACGCGCGCGCCTCCGCCTCGATGGGCACGACGCCGGAGCCGACCTCGTCGGCGACGACCACGGCCTGCGGGTGCTCCCGGCAGAACGCCCGGGCAAATTCCCCCGGTTCCCGGCCCTCCTCCAGCACGGCGCGGCGAATGGTTTCGTGAAAATCGAAATACAGCTCGGCGTCCGCGTTCTCCGCTCGCGCCAGCTCCGCCTGGCCCTGATAAGCCCCGCCGATGTACAGCTTCATGAAAGCCTCCCTCCCAATGCGACGACAGCCACAAGCGCCAGCTCCGTCACCTGGACGAACCACCCGGCCAGGTCGCCGGTCACGCCGCCGAACTGTCTTTCCGACATGCCGTGATAGTATGCAAAGCAAAGCCCGGCGGCGGCCAGGGCGACGGCCCCCTGCGTCAGGCCGCCCGCCGCGATCCACAGCAGGGCAGACAGCGCGATGTAACTCCACGCGGCGAGGCTCACCCGCCTGCGGTGCGCGGCGCGGGCGAAGCCGTCCAGCATGCCGCCGGGGCGCGCGCTGGGAAAGCACACCAGTGCCAGCGCGCTCAGGGCGCGGGAAAGGGCAAATACCCCGACCAGCAGCGGCGCCGACCGGAGCGGGAGCTCCGCGAACAGGCCCGCAAGCACCAGCAGGTACCCCGCGCAGCCCATCACCGCGAACGCGCCTGCGTGGCTGTCCTTCAATATCTCCAGCTTGCGCTCCCGCGGCTGGTGGGAGCCGAGGGCGTCGCAGGTGTCCATGAAGCCGTCCATGTGGATGCCTCCGGTGACGAGCAGCGGCAGCAGCGCACCCACCGCGCCGCGCAGCACCGCATTCAGGTTCAGCGTGTCGCTCAGCGCCAACCAGCCCCATGCCAAAAGGCCGATGACGACGCCGATCATCGGGAAGAAGCACATCGCGTAGCGCCGGTTTTCATCGGACCATTCCACCGGCGGCATCGGGATGCGGGAATAGGTGGAGAAGGCGATTACCAGGGATCGTATAACGTTCACGGCAGTGCTCCTTTCAGCGGGACGGGGATGGAATAGACCACCTCGACCACGCAATCGGCCATTTGCGCGGCGGCGCGGTTGATCTTCGCCAGCGCGCGCAGGTAGGCGTCCACGGAATCGCCGTAGCGGACGCCGTCGGAAAACACGTCGTTCGTGACCATCACCAGGTGGCGGCACTTCCCCGCCAGCGCCTCCAGCGCCGGGATCACGCGTTCCACGTCGCCGCCCTCGAACATCTCGTTGGCTACAAGGTTCACCAGGTCCTCCAGCAGCACGACGCTTCCGGGTGCGATCTCCGCCGACGCGATGTCCACGGGACACTCCAGCGTCTCAAACCCCAGGTGCCTGCGCTGGTCCCGATGCCGCGCCACCCGCCGGAGCGACTCCCCGTCCCGGGCCAGCATGGTGGCGAGATACACGCGCTGATCGCCTTCCAGGGCGGAGATCTGCGCCTCCGCCCAGGTGGACTTTCCGCAGCCGCTGCCGCCGGTCACCAGCAGGATCATCCCTCGCCTCCCTGCGGCTCGTAGGCCGCCATGTCCAGCGACTCAAAGGTGTGCCCGCCGCCGTACACCTTCAGCGCCATGTCCAGAAGCGGCAGCAGGGCCACCGCGCCGGTGCCCTCGCCCAGCGCCATGTCGGCATCGATGACCGGGCGCAGCCCCAGCGCCTCAAGCGCATACCTTGCCATCGGCTCCCGGCTCATGTGGGAGGGCAGCAGGCAACCCGCCGCCTCCGGCCGGAGGCGTACCGCCACCAGGGCGCAGACGGCGGCGATCGCCCCATCGATGATCATCGGCAGGCGGTGCTCCCATCCGCCCAGGAACGCGCCGGCCATGCCGCACAGCTCAAAGCCGCCCACCTTGGAAAGCACGTCCACGGGGTCAGCCGGGTCGGGAGCATTGACTTCAAGCGCCCGCCGCACGACCTCCCGCTTGCGGGCCAGCCCCGCGTCCGAGAGCCCCGCGCCGCGGCCCACGCAGTCCTCCGGCACAAGCTCCAGCAGCGCGCAGGCCACCGCCGCGGCAGCGGTGGTGTTGCCGATGCCCATCTCCCCCACGGCGACGATCTGACAGCCCTCGTCCTTCATCTGTCCGACGAGCTCCGCGCCCCGCCGCATCGCCTGAAGCGCCTGCCCGCGGCTCATGGCGGAGCCTATGGCCAGGTTCCGCGTCCCGGCGGCAACGCGGCGGTTGAGCGTCCCCGGCACGCTCTGAAGCATGCCCATGTCCACGGCGAACACGTCCGCCCGGGCGACGGACGCCATCAGGTTGACGTTTGCCTCCCCCGCCGCGATGGACCGTGCCACCCGCGCCGTGACCTCGCTGCCCGACTGGGAAACGCCCTCGGCCACCACGCCGTGATCGGCGCAGAACACCAGCGCGCAGCGCCTGTCCAGGCGCACGTCCCGCGTCCCCTGCAGGCCCGCGATCTGAACGATCATGTCCTCCAGCCTCCCCAGGGAGCGCAGCGGCTTGGCCACGTGATCCCACCGGTATCGCGCCGCTTCCCTCGCGTTCATGCCTTCTCCCCGCCTTTCCAGCGCCCGCAGGCCACGTCCCCGCCCCGCAGGATGCGATAGACCGCCTCCATGTCCAGGTTCTGCCGGACGACGTCCGCCAGCTGATCCAGGGGCCGCTCCCGGAGCTCTTCCATCGACACCAGCGCCCCGTCCGCCGCGCCCAGCCCCTTTTGCGCCCGGACGCGATTGACCAGCGCCCGCCACAGCGCACCGCTGTCGAACAGGCCGTGGAGATAGGTGCCCAGCACGTTCCCCTGCCGGTTCATCACGCCGTCCACGCGCCCGTCCAGGCGCAAAAACGGCACGCAGTCCTTGCCGAAGGCGTTTGTGCCGCTGTGGATCTCATAGCCCTCCAGCCGCAGGCCGTTCAATTCCCCCAGCCAGCCCTCATGGCAGTCGATGGTCCCGACGGCCTGGACCGTCCGCTTCTCCTCGTGGAAGGCCACGTCGAAGTCCAGCAGGCCCAGCCCCGCCATCTCCGGGATGCGGGACTCGGCGCATCCCGGGTCGCGCAGCATCCTGCCCAGCATCTGGTAGCCGCCGCAGACGCCCACCACCATGCCGCCATTGCGGGCGTGGCGCACGACGGTCTCCGCGAGGCCGCGCTGCCGGAGCCAGTTCAGATCCTCGATGGTGTTCTTCGTGCCGGGCAGCAGGATGATGTCCGCGCCCTCGAGGTCGCTGGCGCGGCTGGCATAGTACACCGACACGTCCTCCTCCATCGCCAGCGGGTTGAAGTCCGTGAAGTTGGCGATATGGGGCAGGCGCAGGATCGCGGCGCGGACCCGGCCCTCGCCGCCGGGCTTCATGAAGCGCCCGGTGAGGCTGTCCTCGTCCTCCAGGTCGATCTCCATCCAGGGAATCACGCCCAGCACCGGGATGCCCAGCAGCTCCTCCAGCATGTCGAGCCCCGGCTCGAGGATCTTCAAATCCCCCCGGAACTTGTTGATGACGATGCCCTTCACGCGCCGCCGCTCGTCCTCGTCCAGCAGCATCACCGTGCCGTAGAGGGCGGCGAACACCCCGCCGGGATTGATGTCCCCGATCAGGATCACCGGCGCGTCGGCGGTTTGGGCCATGGACATGTTCACGATGTCGCCCAGCTTCAGGTTGATCTCCGCCGGGCTGCCCGCGCCTTCGATGACCACCGCGTCCACGTCCTTCTCCAGATCCTCGTAGATCTCGCGGATCATCTTCCGGAGCGTGGGCTTGTAGGCCTCGTATTCCATCGCAGACATCGTGCCCACGGGCTTTCCCCGGACGATCACCTGGGAGCGGCAGTCGGACGTGGGCTTGAGCAGCACGGGGTTCATGCGCACGGAGGGCTCCACCCCCGCGGCCCGGGCCTGCGTCGCCTGGGCGCGGCCCATCTCCAGTCCCTCCGAAGTGGCAAAGGAATTGAGCGCCATGTTCTGGGACTTGAACGGCGCCACGCGCAGGCCGTCCTGCCGCATAATGCGCAGCACCGCCGCGCACAGCGTCGACTTGCCCACCGAGGAAGCCGTGCCCATGAACATCAGTGATTTCCCGCGCATGCCATCGCCTCCCGAAGCTCCTCGACCAGTCTCCCGTTCTCCGATTCCGTCCGGACGGCAAAGCGCAGGTGCGCGCCGTCGTCGGCATCCTCAAAATCCATGCATTCCCGCACCAGGATGCCCCGCTTTTTCAAGACCTCCGCGATCGGCCGGACAGGCCTGCCGAAGTCCGCCAGCAAAAACGGCGCGTGGGACGGATAGACGAACGCGCCCAGGCGCTCCAGCGCCGCCTTCAATCCATCCCGGCGGCGTTCGTTTTCCAGGGCGTATCGGGCGAACTCCCCGCGGTGCTCCGGCAGCGCCCGCAGCACCGCGCCGGCAAAGCTGTTCAGCGCCCAGGGCGTCAGTCGGCGCGCCAGGCCCTCGATCACATGCGGGTTGGCGCAGAGGTAGCCCAGCCGGACACCGGGAACGGCCAGGATCTTTGTCATCGACCCCACGATCACCAGCCGCCCGTGCTCCGCCAGCAGCGGCGCGCAGGTCTGCTCCGGGCAGTATTCGATGAAGGCCTCGTCCAGGATCAGCCATCCGTCCATGGCCTCGATCTGATCCAGAAGCCGCAGCACCTGCTCCCGGGAAAAGGCCGTTCCCAGCGGGTTGTGGGGGTTGCAGAGCCACACCGCGCCGCCCTGGGAAAGCGTACCCTCGGCCTGTTCCGCCGGGTCGCCGACGATATGCCGACCCGCCAGCAGAGGCAGGGTGCGAACGGGCCCGCCCAGGGCCTCCGCCTGCCACGCGTATTCCCCGAAGCAAGGCGAAAACGTCAGGTGCTCCGACGCCTCCAGCCCCGCGGCCAGCGCAATGGCCGAAGCGCCGCCCGCCGTGGGCAGCACCCAGTCCTCCGGAAGCGAAAGGAAGCGGCCCAGCGCCGCCCGTTCCCGGGCCATCGACGGATCGGGATACCAGCGTGCCTCGGAAAGGGCGTTCACCAGCGCCTCCCGCACCCACTCCGGCGGGCCTTCCGGGCGGAGATTGGCCGAAAAATCCAGCCACCGCAAGGGTCCCTCGCCCTGCCAGACATTTCCTCCGTGCATCCGTCCTCAACCCCTTACGCCAATACAAGTACGATCCCTACGATCGCCATAAGCGCCGCCATCCCGGCGGACGCGGCGTACATGAGCCGGTTCGCCCGCAGGATGTCCTCGCGCTCCGGCGGCCTGTCGTCGTCGCCGAGGGTCGGCTTGACCACGGTCTTTCCAAAGTAGGTATGGCTGCCGCCCAGCCGAATGTGCAGCGCCCCCGCCACCGCCGCCTCGCTCCATGCGCAGTTCGGGCTCAGGTGATTGGCATGGTCCCGGCGCATGACGCGCAGCGCGTTTTTCCCATCCAGCCGGCAGGCGCAGGCGGAGAGGCACAGCAGCGGCCCGCAGATCCGGGCGGGCACATAGTTCAGCGCGTCGTCCAGCCGCGCGCTGGACCAGCCGATGTCCCTGTACTTCTCATCCAGATAGCCCACCATGGAATCCAGCGTGCTGGCCGCCTTGAAGCCCATGGCCAGCACCGGGCCGCCCAGGGCCAGATACAGCATCGGCGCGATCACGCCGTCGGTGGTGTTCTCCGCGATGGTCTCCACGGCGGCGCAGATGATCTCCGGCTCCGTGAGGGACGCCGTGTCTCGTCCCACAATGCGCCCCACGCGCTCTCGGCCCCGGGCCACGCTGATGGTCAGCGCGTCGGCGACGCCCCGGCCCTCCACCGCCAGGCACTTCGCGGACAGCGCCCACCAGGAAACGATGCACATGCCCGCAAACCTCGCGGCGGGATGGAGGATGCCCAGCAGCCACAGCGCGCAGGCCGTGACCGCCATCGAAATCGCCACCGTGGAGGCGGTCAGCCACACCGCGCCCGCGCGCAGATTACCGCCGCGCCGCCTGAGCCGCTTTTCCAGGAAGGCGATCCACCGGCCCATCCAGATCACCGGATGGGGCCAGCCCTCCGGGTCGCCGATCCTAAGATCCAGCGCGAAGCCGACGAGCGCCGCGGCGATGTTCCACAGGAAAAAACTCACAGCGCCCCTCCTCCGCGAGTGTCGATGCCGGGATTTCGCAGCCGCCATAGAAAAACTGCCGCGCCACGCCACACGACAGAAAGCCCTCAAAAATCGCTACTATTCTACCATAGATGCGCACATCCCGCAAGAGCGGCAGGAGCCCTCCACGTCCTGCGGAACGAGCCGCAAAAGGCCGCGCAAAACTATATCCTATCGGATTCTTATGACAATCGTTAAACCGGGATAATACTTTCATGCCCCGAGCGCGTTATAATATCCTCACGCGCTTCGTCGCGCGGCAAAGTCTCCATTCGAGGTATAACGACATGAACCGGGACCTGACCAACGGAAAGCCCTCCACCGTGCTCTGGCGCTTCTGCCTGCCGCTGTTTGGCAGCATCATCTTCCAGCAGCTCTACAACATCGCCGACAGCTTTGTCGCCGGGAAGTTCATCGGCGAGGAAGCCCTGGCGGCGGTGGGCAACAGCTACGAGATCACACTGATCTTCATCGCCTTCGCCTTTGGCGTGAACATCGCCTGCTCCGTGGTCACGGCCCGATACTACGGCGCCAGGGATTTCTCCGGCGTACGCACCGCCGTTTCCACCACGCTGATCGCAAGCGGCGCGCTGTGCCTGGTGCTGATGGCGCTGGGCTTCGCGTTCAATCGCCAGATGCTCTCGGTCATCCACACGCCGGAGAACATCCTGGCGGCATCCCGGCTCTATCTGGTCATCTACATCGCGGGGCTACCCGCCGTGTTCTACTACAACGTGGCCACCGGCATCTTCTCGGCGCTGGGTGATTCCCGCACGCCGTTCATCTTCCTGGCCGCCTCCTCCACCGCCAACATCCTGGTGGACATCCTCTTCGTCACCGCCTTCAATATGGGCGTGGCGGGCGTGGCCTGGGCCACCCTCCTGTGCCAGACGGTGAGCATGGTCCTGGCGCTGCTGGCGGTCGCCCGTCGGCTGAAGGCTCTGCCGAAGGACGGCGCCGCCGCCCGCTTTTCCCCGCCTGTGTTCCGCCAGTTGGCGACCATCGCCGTGCCCAGCATCCTGCAGCAGAGTTCCATCTCCGTTGGTAACATCATCATCCAGGGCATCATCAACGGCTTCGGCTCCGGCGTCATCGCGGGCTATGCCGCCGCCATCAAGCTGAACAACATGATCATCACGTCGCTGACCACCCTGGGCAACGGCATCTCCAGCTACACCGCCCAGAACCTGGGCGCAAAAAAGCCCGACCGCGTGCAGGCCGGGTTCTTTGCCGGGCTGAAGCTGGTCTGGCTGCTGTGCCTGCCGCTGACGGCGCTGTACATCATCGCCGCCCCCTCCCTGGTGGGCGTGTTCCTGAAGGAAACCACCGGCACGGCCCTCGCCTCCGGCGTTGCCTTCCTGCGCATCGTCGCGCCGTTCTACTGCGTCGTAGCCGCCAAGCTGGTCTCCGACGGCGTGCTGCGGGGCTCCGGGCTGATGAAGCAGT
Organism: uncultured Eubacteriales bacterium; assembly: GCA_900315585.1. Lineage (GTDB taxonomy): Bacteria > Bacillota > Clostridia > Christensenellales > Aristaeellaceae > UBA2862. Next base: position 9,465 of record OMZP01000055.1, read on the forward strand.
TCATGGTCGCCACCTTTACCGACCTGCTGCTGCGCATCGCCTTCGCCTTCATCCTCTCCCCGCGCATGGGCTACACCGGCATCTGGAGCGCCTGGCCCGTTGGCTGGTGCGTCGCCACCGCGCTGTCCATAGGGTTCTTCGCCTCCGCGCAACGAAATACAGTGCATACGGATATTTGAAAGAATCCTCCCCTCGCTGTTCCTGCCGACAAAACAGTCATCGCTTCCGTCCCCATATCCACTGGAAGCCACCACGCCATAGGGCATCACGCCCGCGGCCTCCCTGGTCAGCGTCCGGCAGCAGCACTGCATGTACTACAGCTTGCCAGCGTCCTTTGGACTGACATTCGGGCGCTCAACAGCCACGGTATCATCCCGATCATGCAGCTATTTCAGGAAATCTCCCCAGTTCCTCCAGCTGACAAACTGCGTCCGGTCCACCTTCGCGCTCAGATCGCTCAGGCAGAACACTGCGCTGCGGGCATCCTCCGTGCCGCGCTCAGCAGCGTACTTCCGCACTTTGGATCCCGATGTTGCAGATGACCATTGATACGTTGACCGCGGTCTCTGGAAACCACATTCACATGTAAAATTACTTCTTATTGCATAGAAAACATAGAAAAAGAATACATTTTTATTCCTATAGAAGCAAAAACCATTGATATTTGAATTCTTTTTTGATATACTATAGATGGAAGTGCGCGAATGAGGAGTGATAAGAATGATCCGTCGGCCCGATTATGTGGACGCGATACTGCCCTTTGTAGACGCGCCGCTGGTCAAAATCCTCTCCGGCGTCCGCCGCTGTGGGAAGTCCACCATATTGGAAATGATGAAGGAAGAACTCCTGAACCGAGGCATCAATGCAGAGAACATTATTGGCAGAAACTACGCCTCTGTCGAATATGGCGAGGACTTTCTGGCGAAGGATATGTATGCCGATCTCCTGTCCGCGATAGACGGGAAGGGGCGCTGTTATCTCTTTTTGGACGAGCTTCAGGAGATCGACGGCTGGGAAAAGGTGGTCAATACCCTTATGGAAAGCGCCGACGTGGACATCTATGTCACCGGCTCCAACTCCAAGCTGATGTCGAGCGAAATCTCCACCTACCTGTCGGGCCGCTATGTGTCCATCCCGGTCTACACGCTGTCCCTGCGCGAATACATGGCGTTCAAG
>OMZP01000052.1 GCA_900315585.1 uncultured Eubacteriales bacterium
CTGACGCATCGGGTCCCATCGCGCACGAACGGGCCCGTTCTCGCTGAAAACAGCACACTGTGCTGTTTTCCGGGCGCTCGAACCCCCATAGGGGAAGGCTATATCTTCCGTCATTTGCTTCGCAAATGCCACCTTTCCCCAAAGGGGAAGGCTGACGCGCACCCCATTCTCCATTCTCCATTTACGCAAAGAAGCGGACCTCTCGGTCCGCTTCTTGCGTCAGAACGGCGCGTCCTCCCCCGCCGCCTCCGGCGCGGGTGCCCCGGCGATGGAAATGTTCACGCCGTTCACCTCCACGCCCTCGTCGGCGCGAATGAGGATGTAGCGGAAGCCGTCGATGACCCGGGTCTCGATCAGGTCGCTGCGCTCGGGATTCACCTGCACCACCACATCCGGCGTGCGCACCTCGAACTTCTTCGGCTCGGCGATGTTCACGGCCCGCAGCTCCATGCCCTGGCCGAACTCGGCGTCGTACTTCTCCTCGAAGGCGGCCAGCTTCTCATCCGGCACGCCGCAGCTCTCCAGCATCCCGGCGACCTCCCGCTTGCTCACCACCAGCGGCTCGGCGGCCTTGTCCTGGTTGTGGGCCTCGATCATCTCCCGGAACTGCTCGTGCACGGTCTGGGCCACCTCGAAGCTCAGGTCCTCGTCCAGCGCGTCCTCCAGCACCGCCTGGAACACCTCCCGCTGCTCGGCGGCGGGCATGGGCGCGTCGGCGTGGAAGATGGCGTCGACAAACTCGTCGTGCACGTCGGCGGCGTCCCGGGTGAAGTAGAGCGCGCTGTAGATGTTGGTGGCACGGTCGTCGAAGGTCGGGAACATGAAGCCCAGCTCCGGCGCGGACACCACCCAGTCCATCTCCTTGCTGTGGAAGGCGTTGTCGTCGCTGCAATAGCTCAGCGCGGGCTTGGTGGGCTTCACGGGGCAGACGCTCACCAGGATGTAATTGAACACCTCCTCGGAAATCACGTCGCTCTTGTTTTCATCGGTGTGCTTGAAGGGCACGTCGTAGGCGTCGTGCATCATCAGAATGAGATAATTGCCCTCGATCTCCAGATTCTCGATGATCTTCCCGCAGAGCTGCTCCACGCCCGAATCCACGGCCAGCGCCGTGTTCCGCAGGGCCATCAGCAGCCCGTGGGCCTCGTCCTCCATCACCTGGTCCGGGCGAAACTCGATGTCGATCAGATTCTTGCCGGGCACCCCCGCCAGCGTGCGCTTGAAGATGGCCAGGTACTTCTCCTGCTCCTCCTGGGGAAAGCTCATCAGCGAGCGGTCGAAGGCGGCCACGATCTCCCGCTTTTCGTTCACATAGCAGCCGCGCAGGCGGGTGATGGCGTTCTTGTCCGGGTTCAGCCGGCGGCGGATTTCAGCGATCTCTTTTCTGTTCATGTCTTGACCTCGTCATATGAAATGGGTACGCGCTTTGCGCACGTACCCATTGATTATAACACAGGCTTGGAATCATCATTTTAAGAGAAAAGGACAATTCAGTGATAAAATGGCCTTCCCCTTTAGGGGAAGGTGGCTGGCCGCAGGCCAGACGGATGAGGTCGCCTCCCCCGACGTGACGGCGCTTCGCATCCATTCGTTCAGGGAGAACGACCTCATCAGTCACGGCTGCGCCGCGACAGCTTCCCCTGAAGGGGAAGCCTCTTTGGCTTACATCTCCAGCCCGGTGAAGCTGAACCCGGCCTTCACCATGTCCTCCGGCAGCTTGGTGAACATGGAGCTGATGGACTGATAGTTGTAGTAGCGCACGATGGTCTCGGCGAACATCGGCGCCACGGACACGGTCTTGAACTTCTCCTGGCCCACGATGTTGGGGTTTTCCACGGTGTCGGTGGAATAGACCCGCTGGATGGGGCTGGCGTTGATCTTTTCCACGCCGCGCTCGCTGATGATATTGTGGCTGAGCATGGCGGTGATGTTCCGCGCGCCCCGATCCTTGAGCACGTGCGCCAGGTTCACCAGCGTGCCGCCGGAGATGGTAAAGTCGTCGGTGATCAGGCAGTCCTTGCCCTTCACGTCGCCGATGACCTCCAGCACCTCGGCGTTCTCGGTGTGGTCGGCGCGGCTCTTGTCGCCGATGGCGATGGGCAGGTGCAGCACGTCCGCGAACTTGCGGGCCTGCTTGGCATAACCGGCGTCCGGGGAAACCACCACGGTGTTGCTCGTATCCATGTGCCGGGCGACCTCCGTCAGCATGGGAATGGCGTACAGGTGATCCATGGGCCGCTTGAAGAAGCCCTGCAGCTGCGGGGCGTGCAGATCCATGGTGACAAAGCGGTCCGCGCCCGCCAGCTCCATGCACTCGGCGCACACCCGGGCGCGGATGGACACGCGGGGCTCGTCCTTCTTGTCGCCCTTGCCATAGCCGAAGTAGGGCATGACCAGGGTGACGGTGGAGGCGTTGGCGCGCTTGAAGGCGTCCATCCAGAACAGGATCTCCACGAACTCATCGTTGGAATGGAGGCCGATGGGCTGCACCAGGAACACGTCCCGGTCGCGCACGGTCTCATTCACGCGCACAAAGGTGTTGCCCTCGGAGAAGGTAATCACCTCGGAGGAACCCAGCGGCTTGCCCATGTAAGCGCACATGCGCTCGGCAAAGGTCCGTCCGCCGCTGCCGGCGAAGATCGAGATATTCGCGGTTTCAAACATAAAAACCCTACACTCCTTCGTTATGCCGAATTTTTGGTCTCCTGGGGATATACCGGGTTTCCTATTCGTCCTCGTTTGGCTGGTTCGGGTCGACCACGTTGCCCTTTTCGTCGTGCACGCCCCGCCAGTAAACATTCACGCCCGCCACGTAGGAATCGTAGCTGATCTGCTCGCGGCTGACCTCTTCCTTGGTGTCCCAGTCGTAGGCTACCAGCCAGCCCTCGCTGCGGCAGCTGCCGTGGCCCTTGGTCTTGAGCACGGGCTTGTCGGTGATGTAGTAGCAGTACTTGCCGTCCATGTCGTACTCATACCGCTTGCGGTCGCTCTTCTTCTCCTCCACCACCACGCTGACCAGCTCGTAGTGGTACTCCGGCCGGGTGCCGTAGATGGTGACGGTCGCCCACTCCTTGTCCACGTGGGTGTAGATGTAGATGGCGTGCTCGGTGTCGTTGCGGAACACGAAGTTCTTGCCGTTGTCGCCATACTCCACCGCCGCGTCCTGGCTGGGCTCCACGTAGGAGACGGTCATGTTGTGGCTGTGGCGCTCCAGGATGGTCATGTTCGCCATCAGCACCGCGTTGTAGAGCGTCGTGGAGGCCTGGCACACGCCGCCGCCCACGCCCTTCTTCAGCTCGTTGCCGGCGTATTCCGGCGCGGCCACGAAGCCGCGGCCCTCGGTGCGCGGGCCGACAATGGCGTTGAAGTCGGCGGTGTCGCCGGGATAGACCACGTAGCCGTTGAAGAAGCTCAGCGCCTGGCGCACGTTGCCGCGGCTGGCAGCGCCGCGGAAGGTCACGTCCGTGGAGAACTTCGCCACCACCTTCATCTCCATGTTGTCGGAGGAGATGGTGGGCTCCACTTCCTCCACGGGCAGGACGGTGTCCCCCGCGCCGGTGAGGATCAGCGATTCCAGGTTCTCCCGGGTCTTGTCCTTGTCCAGCTCAAAGCCGGTCTGGGAGGCGGTGATGATCACCGGCTTCTCCTCCGTCACGGCCACCTCCGCGTCCACCGGGGCCACGTACACGGCGTCGGCCAGGGTGTCGATGTAGGCGTTCAGGGCCTGCTCGTCGTAGGTGATCTCGCTGTTGAACTCCGCGGGGACCGTCTTCAGGTTTTCCTTCAGCTGCCTCAGCGTGTCCCCATCCCCCACGTGGCCCAGGTTCCAGGCCCGTTCCATCTCGGAATCGTAGTCCATCTGGACGTTGAAATCCGAGGGGGAGAAGCTCCAGGACTGGCCGTTGTAGGTGAGGGTGTAGGTGCTGTTCACCCGCTGGCTGCGGGCCTGCTCCATCACGGCATAGCCCTCGTCCCGGGTGAAGCCGGACATGCTGATGCCGTTGACGTAGACGTTGTCCATGAATCGCTCTTCGCTGCCGCGAATGGCCACGCCCACCAGCTTCACCACGCCGAACACCACCAGCGCCAGCACCACGGCGCACAGCGCCAGCCGCACCTTGGGCGGGATGCCCTGCCAGCCCTTCTTCCGGGGGGCGGGCTTGCGCGGCGCGGGCTTTTGGGGCGCTCCCTTGCGTGGGGCCTGCCGGTTCGCCGGGCGCTGGGCCGACGGGCGGCGGGTCGAGCCGTTTGCCGGCGCGGCAGAACCCGGCGCGCGCCTTTGGGCGGCGGCATGGACGGGAGCCCTTCTGTTTTGAGTATACTGCACGCTCGTCACTTGACCTGCTCCAATATCCGTTCCAATCTATCGCCAAGGGGGAACTCCCCCGGCTTTCATCGGGCCGTTTTTCACAGCCCGTCGACATCTTTCGACGGCCTCATTATAGCACAACCACCCGACCCTTATAAGGCACATTCGCCAACGGATTTGTAAAAAAGCAGATAATTTTCAGCGTCAAAGAAATTGCGGAAAAAAGGGATGCCGAAAGGCATCCCAAAGGTTTATTTTTTCGCTTCCTTGGCCCAGGAATCCTTCAACGCCACGGTGCGGTTGAACACCGGCAGCGCGTCGGTGGAATCCGGGTCCTTGCAGAAGTAGCCCATGCGCAGGAACTGGAAGGTCGCGCCCACGTCATGAGCGGCGATCCAGGGCTCGCAGAAGCCCTTTTCCACGGTCAGGCTGTTGGGGTTCAGGCGATCCATGAAGTCCACCGGCGCGGCCTCCACGGCGTTGCCGTCCTCGTCCACCTCAATGGCGTTGGCCTCCGGTTCGTCCTCCTGCATGATGGGCTCGTAGAGCCGGAACTCGCAGGCCACGGCCTCCTTCGCGCTCACCCAGTGCAGCGTGCCCTTCACCTTGCGGTTCGCGCCCTCGCTGCCGGAGCGGGAATCCATATCCACGGTGCAGTGCAGCTCCACGACGTTGCCGTCTGCATCCTTCACGAAGTCCTCGCACTTGATGATGTACGCGCCCTTGAGCCGGACCTCCCTGCCGGGAGCCAGCCGGAAGAACTTCTTCACGGGCTCCTCCATGAAGTCCTCCTGCTCGATGTACAGCTCGCGCCCGAAGGCCACCTCGCGGGTGCCGAATTCCGGATGGTCGGGGTGGTTCTCGATGGTCAGCACGTCCACCTTGCCCTCCGGCCAGTTGGTAAGCACCACCTTCAGCGGCCGCACCACGGCCATGGCCCTGGGAGCGGTGTCGGCCAGCGCCTCGCGCACGCAGTGGTCCAGGAGGTTCCCCTCCACCATGCTGTCGGCCTTGGCCACGCCCACGCGGCTCATGAAGTCGTGGATGGCGGCGGCGGGATAGCCCCTGCGGCGCATGGCCACCAGGGTGGGCATGCGGGGATCGTCCCAGCCGGACACCACGTGTTCCTCCACGAGGCGGCGCAGGTAGCGTTTGCTCATCACGGTGCGCTCGATGTTCAGCCGGGCGAACTCGATCTGGCGGGGCGGGTGGTCGGTGACACCCGCGTGGTTCACGAACCAGTCGTACAGCGGGCGATGGATCTCATACTCCAGGGAGCACAGCGAGTGGGAGATGCCCTCGATGGCGTCCTGCACGGGGTGCTGGAAGTCGTACATCGGGTAGATGCACCACTTGTCGCCGGTGCGATGGTGGCTGTGACGATTGATGCGGTACATGGTGGGATCCCGCAGCAGCACGTTGGGGTTGGCCATGTCGATCTTGGCGCGGAGCACCCGGCTGCCCTCCTCGAACTCGCCGTTCTTCATGCGCTCGAACAGGTCCAGGTTCTCCTCCACCGGGCGATCCCGCCAGGGGCTGTTCACGCCGGGCCTGGTGAGGGTACCGCGATTGGCGCGCATCTCCTCCGGGGACTGGTCGTCCACGTAGGCCACGCCGCGGCGGATCATGTCCTTGGCGATCTCATAGAGCCGATCGAAGAAATCGGAGGCGAAATACAGCGCGTCCCACTTGTAGCCCAGCCACTCGATGTCCCGCTGGATGCCCTCCACGAAGGCGGTCTCCTCCTTGGTGGGGTTGGTGTCGTCGAAGCGCAGGTTGCACTTGCCGCCGTACTTCTGGGCGATGCCGAAGTTCACGCACAGCGCCTTCGCGTGGCCGATGTGCAAAAAGCCATTGGGCTCCGGGGGGAAGCGGGTGTGCACCGCCTCATAGCGTCCGCTGGCCAGGTCCTGCTCGATAAACTCCTCGATAAAGTTCGCGGGCCGTCTCGCCTCGTTCTCCATAGTCGTATCCTCCCCTGCCGCTGTCCGCGGCCATTTCCATATCATGTTTAATTATATCACGAATCCCCTGCGTTGAACAGTATAGGAAGGTAAAATTGTGCGTAACCAAAAGCCTTCCCCAGCGCCGCAGGCGCGGTTCAGGGGAAGGTGGATTTTTGTGGAATTGCTTGCAATTCTGCAAAAAGACGGATGAGGTCGTCCATCGAATGGACGGTCCACAATGGCACCCATTCCGTAGGGACGCCATTCATGGCGTCCGTAAATGCAGGGGCGCCGTTGCGGCGCCCCTGTATATGCCTAACCATGTCTGCCTGTGACTTCAATCATTGAAGAACGGTTCCGGTTCGTCCACATCCACGGAAACCACTTCCTTGGCGGCTTCCTTCTCGTCGTCGGCGAACAGGGCGGCGATCTTCTCGGACTCGTCCATGGGCGCGGCGTCCACCGCGGCGTCCTCGTCGTCCTCCCAGGGCGCGCCGTCATTGTCCGGGGCGTCGCCGTCGTCCGGTGCGTCGCCGTCGCCCGGGGCGTCCCCGTCGTCCGGCGCGTCGCCTTCCGGCTCGATCTCCGCCTCAGCCTCGTCGCCCTCGGCCTTCGCCCTGGCCTCGGCATCCGCGGCGGCCAGCTGGTCGGCCCGGGACTGGAGCAGTCCGTTCTCCTGGAGGTAGTTCCCGCTCATCCAGCGGATGTCCTTGTACTTGAAGTTGCAGTAGTTTGCCAGCGCCTTCAGCACCTGCGCGCCGTCCTCCGCGCCCAGCACCGTGGGCTGGAAGTCGTTGATGTTGCTCACGGAGGACACCGTGGCGGGGATGATGTTGATGCCCGCGTCCAGGATGCCCGCCTGCACGATGCCCATGCCGGGGGTGAAGGAGAAGGTCTGCTGGAAGATCATGCAGTACTTGTCCTCCGGGTTGGCGTTCCCGGCGAAGCAGAAGTTGCCCAGGCTGTAGACGATGTACTTGCCCTTGTAGAGCTCGATGCCCTGCAGCACGTGGGGATGGGTACCGATCACCAGGTCCGCGCCGGCGTCGATGATGGCGTGGGCGGTGGCCACCTGCTGGGCGTTCTGTTTGTGCACGTGTTCCTGGCCCCAGTGCATGTTCACGATCAGCAGGTCGCAGTTGGGCCGCATGTAGGCCACGGCCTTGGCGATCTTCTCGTCGGAATAGTCCCACTTGGTGAAGCCCAGGGAGCAAACCCGCACGCCCTTGATGGTGGTCTCATAGGCCACGGTGTAGCCGCAGTAGCCGATCCCGGCGGCGTCCAGCACCTGGGCGGTCTCCTTGAGGCCCTCGGTGCCGTAGTCCCGGGAGTGGTTGTTGGCCACGTTGCACAGCTCCACGCTGGAGTGGCTCAGGATGTCCACGCACTTGGGGTCGCCCTTGAACACAAAGCCGTGGGAGTGCTTCTTGGTGGCGGTGGTCAGCGGACCCTCCAGGTTGACGATGGTCAGATCGTCGTCCTCGAAGATGTCCCGCACGCCGTTGAAGAAGTAGTCCATGCCGTACTTGCCCTCGTAATCCACGAAGCGCGTGTGGCCCTTGGAGCCCACCTCGCCCTCGAAGGTGCAGTCGCCCGCGGCGGAGATCTTGATGGTGACCTCACCGGCGGGCACTTCCTCCTCCGGTTCGTCCTCAACCGGCTCGGCTTCCTCCGGCTCAGCTTCCTCCGCATCCTCCATCAGGTCCTCGTTGAACTCGGCGGGGTCCGCGGTCTCGTCGTCCTCCGCGCCCACATCCCGGGGAGCAAAGCCCTCCTCCGGCTGGGCCTCGGCGCTCGCCTCCGCGGGCTCCAGCGTCGCCACCGGCTCCACGGTGGGCAGCTGGCGCAGGCCCTCCTCCGGCAGCACGAACTCCCCGGCTTCCTCCGCCGAGGCGTAGCCCTCGCCCAGGGCCGGGGCCGCCACCTCCAGCGCGCCCTCCCGCACATACCACTGCATGTCGCGGTTGGGCTTGATGCCGCCGTTGAACACGGCCATGCCCAGAAGCGAACCCACGCCCGCCACGCACAGCAGGCCCATCACGCCCGCGCGCATCGTGCGGCTCTTCCGCTTCGCTTGTTTTTTCGATTTGTTGTTGCCCTTCATACCAACCATGCCCTTTCAGCAGGGAATCTCACTGGCAGCTCCGCCAAAACAAGACATAATTTTGACATTTGCCAACTATTCTGTCATATTATAAAACAATTTTGAAATAATTTCAACCCCATATTCCATTATTTCTCTGAAAAAAACAGAATCCCGACCCCTTTGACACAGCAAACGGGAGCTTCCCCGCGAATCATCGCTCGGGAAACTCCCGCGTTTGCACCTATTATGCGCGGCCGATTACAGCGGCATGGCGTTGTTCGCCTTGTCCAGCACGCTGTTGTCCAGCCCGATCTGCTTGGCCTGGCGGTTCTGGAAGAACTTCTCAGCCACCTGCGGGAACAGGGCGTAAGAGAGCACGTCCTCCTCCTGGGTGTAGTACTGGCCCATTTCCTTCTTGAACTCGTCCAAGTGCTTCACGCCGTAGCTCTTGTCGTCCACGGGGCGGCAGGTGATGATCTTCTGGTCGCCGATGACCTTCCTGCGCACGTCCTCGTCCACGGGCGCGGGCAGGCGGCCATACTCGCCGCGCATCAGGCCCTGGCTCTCCTTGGGGCACATCTTGTAGCGTTCGCCGGTCAGCACGTTCATCACGGCCTGGGTGCCCACGATCTGGGAGGTGGGGGTCACCAGCGGCGGATAGCCGAAGTCCTTGCGCACCCGCGGCACCTCGGCCAGCACCTCGTACAGCTTGTCGGACTGGCCGGCCTGCTTCAGCTGGTTGATCAGGTTCGACAGCATGCCGCCGGGCACCTGATATTTCAGGGTGTTCACATCCACGTGCAGCACCTTGGGATCCAGCACGCCCTGCTCCTGCAGCTTGGCGGCCACGCCGCGGAAGTGCTCGGTGGCCTGGGTGATCAGGTTCAGGTCGAGGCCGGTGTCATACTCGGTGCCCGCCAGGGTCGCCACCAGCGGCTCGGTGGCCGGCTGGGAGGTGCCGTTGCCCAGGGGAGACAGCGCGCAGTCCACGATGTCCACGCCCGCCTCAATGGCCTTCAGGTTGGTCATATCGCCGGTGCCGGCGGTGTTGTGGGTATGCAGGTGCACCAGGGTCTCCGGCTTCAGAGCCTGCTTCAGCTGTTTCACCAGGGAATAGGCCTTGTAGGGCAGCAGCAGGTTCGCCATGTCCTTGATGCAGATGTTGTCCGCGCCCATCTTCTCCAGCTCCAGCGCCAGGTTCACGAAGTACTCCTCCGTGTGCACGGGGCTGATGGTGTAGCTCAGCGCCACTTCGCAGATGCCGCCGTACTTCTTGGTGGCCTTGATGGCCGGCTCCAGGTTGCGGGGGTCGTTCAGGGCGTCGAAGATGCGGATGACGTTGATGCCGTTCTTGATGGACAGGCGGGTGAACTCGTCCACCACGTCATCGGCGTAGTGGCGATAGCCCAGGATGTTCTGGCCGCGGAACAGCATCTGCAGCTTGGTGTTGGGCATCGCCTCGCGCAGGGCGCGCAGGCGGTACCAGGGGTCCTCGTTCAAAAAGCGCAGGCAGCTGTCAAATGTGGCGCCGCCCCAGCACTCCAGGGAATAATAGCCAACCTTGTCCAGCACCTCGCAGGCGGGCAGCATGTCCTCCAGGCGCATGCGGGTCGCGGCCTGGGACTGGTGCGCGTCGCGAAGGATGGTCTCGGTAATCATAACTTTGCCCATAATAATCTCTCCTCCATGGTTCAACATCATTCTGCCACTGACTTGGCAGGGAGGTATCGGAGGGGCGCAGCCCCTCTGATCTTCAATCGGTCCTGGCGACATGCGCGGCAGGGCCGCAGGACATTTGATCGCAGGGAAATCCCATTTCCCGAAGAGCAAATTCCTTCCACGCAGATTTTGCGGCCGGAGGCCCTTGCCTCAAGCAAAATCTGTGAGGGGGTGGTATTGGCGGGGGAGCTTGCTCCCCCGTCCAAACGGCATCAGCCGAACAGTGCTATGAATACACCGGCGGCCACAGCGGAGCCGATGACGCCGGCCACATTCGGGCCCATGGCGTGCATCAGCAGGAAGTTGCCGGGATCCTCCTCCTGGCCCACCTTCTGGGACACGCGGGCCGCCATCGGCACGGCGGAAACGCCGGCAGAGCCGATCAGCGGGTTGATGGTGCCGCCGGAGAGGATGTTCATCAGCTTGGCCAGCAGGACGCCGCCCGCGGTGCCGAAGCCGAAGGCGATGACGCCCAGGATGACGATCTTGATGGTGTCCAGCGTGAGGAACGTGGAGCCCTGGGTGGTCGCGCCGACCGTCAGGCCCAGGAAGATCGTGACGATGTTGCACAGCTCGTTCTGGGCGGTCTTGTTGATGCGCTCCACGACGCCGCAGACGCGCATCAGGTTGCCCAGCATCAGCATGCCCACCAGCGTGGCCGCGTCGGGCAGCAGCAGGGACACGATGATCGTGACCATGATCGGGAAGATGATCAGCTCGGTCTTGGAGACCTGGCGCAGCTGGCCCATGCGAATGGCGCGCTCCTTCTTCGTCGTCAGCGCCTTCATGATGGGCGGCTGAATGACGGGCACCAGGGCCATGTAGCTGTAGGCGGCCACGGCGATGGCGCCCAGCAGCTCAGGGGCGAGCTTGGTGGTGACGAAGATGGCCGTCGGGCCGTCCGCGCCGCCGATGATGCCGATGGCGCCGGCCTGGCGGGCCGTGAAGCCCAGCAGCTTCGCGCCCAGGAAGGTCAGGAAGATGCCCAGCTGAGCCGCGGCGCCCAGCAGCAGGCTCTTCGGGTTGGCGATCAGCGGGCCGAAGTCGGTCATCGCGCCCACGCCCATGAAGATCAGCGGGGGGTAGATGCCCAGCTTGACGCCCTGATACAGGTAGTACAGCAGGCCGCCGTTGGCGGTTTGCAGCGCGGGCATCATGGTGCCGGTGGCCTCGTTGTAGCGCATCAGCACGTCGGTGGCGTCCTTGCCCAGGCGGGTGGCTGCGGCCACGCCCTGCTCCATCGTCTCGAAGAAGGTGAAGCTGGGATGGCTCATCATGCCCGCCGCTGGCAGGTTGGCCAGCAGCATGCCGAAGGAGATGGGCAGCAGCAGCAGCGGCTCAAACTGCTTCACAATCGCCAGGTACAGCAGGAAGCAGGCCACGGCGATCATGGCGTAGTTGCGCCACTCGAAGCCATTGTCGGTAAAGCTCTTGGCGATACCGGTGGACTGGACAATCTTGCCCAGGCCCTGCAGGATGTTGATTTCAGGATCGGCGTCCCCCGCGTCCGCGGCAGTCTCTGTCGCCGCCGCTTCCACCGGCTCGGCCGCCTCCGGCTCCACGGCGGTCTCCGCCAGGGCCGCGAACACGGTCAGCAGGGCAAACAGCGCCAGCAGGCACGCCAGGGCGCGCATGGGGCTCACCTTTTTCAATTTGGACATTCGTCAAACCCTCCTTACCGCTGTCAATGAATCAATTTGGATTAATTCAGAGAGAGCAGTACGTCGCCGGTGTTGACGGTAGCGCCCTTGGTCACGTTCACGGAAGCCACGACGCCGTCGCGGGGCGCCATGATCTCGTTCTCCATCTTCATGGCCTCGAGGATGACGAGCACGTCGCCCTTCTTCACGGACTGGCCACCCGACACCTTCACATCGTTGATGTTGCCGGGCATCGGCGCCTTGATGGCCTCGGCGCCGGCGGGAGCGGCGGCCGCGGCCTT
>OMZP01000051.1 GCA_900315585.1 uncultured Eubacteriales bacterium
GATGCAGCGCATCGTTGACTGAAGCGAAGCACAGCCAGGGCGGAAAAGACGCACGCAGATGTGCATGGATTAGATGGAATTTAGTATTATACCAATCCCTCAACTTTCCGTGAAGAATCCTTCTTTTTCTATCCGATCCACCCGTCGAACAGCCTGAGCAGGTCGTCGTACACCTCCTGGCGTTCGGCGTGGTTCAGGATCTCGTGGCGCATGTTGGGGTACATCTTGCTGGTGACGGTCCTGTACCCGTCCCGCTGGACGCAGGATACGGCGTGGTCGAAGCCCTTGCGGTCCGGGGCGCAGGGGTCGTTCTCGCCGGAGACGAAGTGCACTGGCAAGTCCGGGTGCTTCGCGGGCACGGCGTTGTAGGCGTCGCGCATCAGCGTGAGCAGCGCCCGGTAGCCGTTCAGCGTGAAGGGGAAGCCGCACAGCGGGTCGGCGTCGTACCTTTCCACATTGTCCTGGTTGGTGCTCAGCCAGGCGTTGGCGCTGCCGGTCTTGGGGTTGCCCTTGTTGAAGCTGCCGGTGGTCATCTTCACGAACAGCGGGCTGATGTGGCGCTCGCCCTTGAAGGCGGTCATCACCTTGTTGAGCAGCAGGCCCGCGCCGGTGGCGGGGTTCGCCCCGGGGCTGCCGCAGACCACCAGGCCGTCGATGTCGCCGTCGTACCGCTGGCGATAGACCCGCACGGCCAGCGAGCCCATGCTGTGGCCGAACAGGATCAGCTTCCGGCTGGGGTAACGCTGGCGGAACCAGAGCGTCAGCTGGTGCAGGTCCTCCACCAGGGCGTTCGCGCCGTTCCGGTAGAAGTAGCCCAGATCCTCCGGGGATTTCACGCTGGCTCCGTGGCCCCGGTGGTCGTTGATCAGGCAGGCGTAGCCGTGGTCCGCCAGGAACTGCATGAAGGGCAAGTATCGCTCCTTGTGCTCGGCCATGCCGTGGGCGAACTGGACGAGCCCCTTCGGCGCGCCGCCGTCGGGGGAGACCACGCACACCGACAGGCCCAGGCCGTCGGTGTTGGAATTGATGACAAAGGTTTCGGTCTTGGACATAGCAACCTCCGTATGAGAGTGAGGAGTGAGGAATGAGGAATGAGGAATTGCGGTGCAAATCCTGACGGATTTGTCTCATTCAATGGGGCGGGATTGCCGCGGCCCGCGGCATCCTATAACTCCACACTCCACTCTCCACACTATAAAAGAGCGGCACAGCCGTGCCGCTCTTTTTCCGTGGGATTATTCCTCGACGGGCGCTTCCTCAGCGGGAGCCTCTTCGACGGGAGCCTCCTCCACGGGGGCCTCCTCCGCGAAATTCTCCTCGGCGGGGATCTCGTCGATGTCATACTCGCCGTCGTCGCTGGCCAGCGCCTCGTCCTCCAGCACCTCGCGGATGGACAGGGAGATGCGCTTGGCTTCGGTGTTGACATCCAGCACCTTCACGCGCACGATGTCGCCCACGTTCACGGCGTCCTCAACCTTCGCGATGCGGGTCAGGGCGCACTGGCTGATGTGCACCAGGCCGTCCAGGCCGGGCTCCAGCTCCACGAACGCGCCGAAGGTGGTGATGCGGACGACCTTGCCCTCCACCACGGAGCCGACGGGATACTTCTCACCGGCAACCGTCCAGGGACGGGGCTGGGTCTGCTTGTAGGACAGGGAGATGCGCTCGCGCTCGGGATCGATGTTCAGGATCTTCACGTCGATCTCCTGGCCCACGGACACCACGTCGGAGGGATGCTTCACGCGGCCCCAGCTGAGGTCGGTGACATGCACCAGGCCGTCCACGCCGCCGATGTCCACGAAGGCGCCGAAGTCCGCCAGGCGGCGAACGACGCCCTTCACGACGGAGCCGACCTCCAGGTTCTCCCAGATGGCCTTCTTCTTCTCGGCCTCTTCCGCCATCAGCACGGCCTTGCGGGAAGCCACGATGCGCTTCTTGGTCTTGTCGATCTCGATGATCTTCAGCTTCATGGGCTGGCCCACGAACTCGTCGATCTTCTCCACATAGCGCAGGGACAGCTGGCTGGCGGGGATGAAGGTGCGGATGCCCGCCACGTCGGCCAGCAGACCACCCTTGACGGCTTCCTTGCCGATGCCCTCGACGAACTCGCCGGCCTCTTCCTTGGCGCAGATCTCTTCCCACGCCTTGCGGTTGATGATGTTCTTCTGGGAAAGCAGAACGTTGCCTTCGCCGTCATTCACCTTGACGACCTCGACTTCGATCTCATCGCCTTCCTTGACATCGGTGGAAGAAAGCTCGGATTTCTTAACGATACCGTCAGACTTGTAGCCGATGTTGACGCAAACCTCATCGTCGGTGATCATTTCGACCTTGCCAGTGATGATCTGGCCGGGGCGAATTTGAACTATGGTCTTGTCAATGGCTTCTTCTGACATGACTTCAAGTTCCTGGTTCTCTTCGGGGGTGACTTTCTTCTCGATGTCGTTCATTCTTGCAACAACCTCCTTAATGATACAATCCGGCGTGGATGCACCGGCTGTAATCCCAATCGTATCGGACGGTGCAATCTCGATTCCGTCCAATTCGGCCGCGGTCTCGATGAAGTGAGTCCTGCGGCATATATCAGCAGCGAGCCTGTACAGCTTGCGACTGTTCGAGCTTTCCCGGCCGCCGATGACCAGCATCACGTCCGCTTGCCGGGCGATTTCCACCACTTCCCGCTGCCGGTCCCGGGTGGCGGTGCAGATGGTGGCGTGTACGTCCAGGTTCGGGATGCGCCGGGCCAGCAATTCGGTCAGGGCGTTGAAGCGTTCCTCCACCATGGTGGTCTGGGCCACGACCAGCGCGCTTTCAAGCGGCGGCAGGTTTTCCACGTCCGCCTCGCTGATCACCGCCCAGGCGGGCGCGTCCGTCCAGCCCAGGATGCCCTGCACCTCCGGATGCTCGCCCTCGCCGATCACGATCAGCGGCGTGCCCGCCTTCGAGGCGGCGCGGGCCATGTCGTGGATGCGCTGCACGAAGGGACAGGTGGCGTCCACGATCTCGCAGCCCCGGACCTCAAGCGCCCGATAGGCGGCCTGGTCGACGCCGTGGGATCGGATCACCACGCGCGCGCCCTCCGGGATGTCTAAGACGCCTTCGGCGCTGGTGACGCCCAGCCTGCGCAGGTCCTCCACCACCTGGGGATTGTGGATAATGGGGCCCAGCGTCACCGCCGGGGCCGAGCGTTGGGCCGTCTCCACGGCGCGGCGCACGCCGAAGCAAAAACCGGCATGTCGGGCCAACACAACGCGCGCGATAGCGAATCGCCTCCACCTTCCAGATGTAGCCTGTTAAAGTAGTACAGGCATAAAGAACCTACTAACGCTATCCGTGTAATTTCGATTGGGATGTTTATAATTCCTGCTTGTTTGGGGGACTTAATGCAATTTTAACATAAAAATAGGAGGTCAAACGGGCTTGCGCAGGCTCCACACCGCGTCCTCGATGCGGCGGGTGGCCAGATCCAGCGTGGCGCTGTCCACCCGGCTGGGCAGGCCCTCGAAGCTGACGGGCTTGCCAAAGGAGACCTGGGTGCGCCGAAAGAGGCGATAGGGCCCGCCGATGTAGGCGGGGATCACCGGCGCGCCGGAGCGCAGGGCGATCATCGAAACGCCATCCAGCATGGGCGTGGGGTGGTTGTCCTTCACGCGGGTGCCCTGGGGAAAGATGGCCATGCAGTGGCCGTCCTTCAGCAGCTGCAGGGCGGTGCGGACGGCGGACAGGTCGCTGTGGCCCCGGTCCACCGGGAAGCCGCCCACCGCCGTGATGAACCGCCCCACGAGCTTCCGCTTGAACAGGTCCGCCTTGGCCATGAAGTGGAGATAGCGCCGGGGCTGGCGCACGGCCAGGTAGAAGGGGTCTCGGGCGTTGCAGTGGTTGCAGCAGAGTATGAACGCGCCCTCGGCGGGGATGTTTTCCAGGCCGTCCACCCGCGCCGGGTAGAACAGCGCGTAGAACGGCCGCAGGATGGCGTAGGCAAAGCGATAGAGATGCTGGTTCATGAAGGTCTCCTTGGAGAAACAAGTTGGTTCCCAAAGCCTTCCCCCTTGGGGAAGGTGGATTTGGCGGAAAACGCTTGCGTTTTTTCGCCAAAGACGGATGAGGTCGAGTGCGCCCTGCCATGCGCTTTACGAAGGCGACCTCATCCGGTTTCGCTGACGCTCAACCACCTTCCCCAAAGGGGAAGGCTCTGGGGAAAGCCGGGTTTAGGCCCTTTCAATGGCCTCCAGCGCCAGCTTCTTCATCAGCTCGACGGTCTCGTCGATGGAGAGCTTGGAGCTGTCCACGTGGACGCTGTCCTCGGCGGGCTGGAGGGGGGAGGCGGCGCGGTGGGTGTCCTGGTAGTCCCGGCGGATCATGTCCTTAAGCACCTGCTCATAGGGCTCCGGCATGCCCTTTTCCTCCAGCTCCCGGCAGCGGCGGCGGGCGCGCTCCTCGGCGGAGGCGGTGAGGTAGATCTTCAGCGTGGCGTTGGGGAGCACCTTGGTGCCGATGTCCCGGCCGTCCATGACCACGTTCTGCCCCTCGGCGATCTTGCGCTGCAGCGCCACCATGCGCTCGCGGACCTCGGGCACGGCGGACACGGTGCTGGCCGCCATGGACACCTCCGGCTCGCGGATGGCCTGGGTCACGTCCTCCTCGCCCAGGAACAGGCGCTGCGCGCCGTCGATGAAGCGCACGTTCACCTCCACGTCCTCCACGCACCGGGCCACCTCGGCGGTGTTGTTCACCGCGTTTTTGCGCAGCATGTACAGCCCGAAGGCGCGGTACATGGCGCCGGTGTCCAGGTACATGGCGTTCAGCGATTTGGCCAGGGCCTTGGCCATGGTGGATTTGCCCGCGCCCGCGGGCCCGTCGATGGCGATGGAAAAGGGCTTTTTAGGCATTATGGTGCTTCCTTCCTCTTGTTGTGTTGGTATTGGCGAGGGAACAGGGACTAGGGAACAGGGATTAGGGATTAGGGATTAGGGAATAGGGAATAGGGAGTGTGGCTGCCGCGGGGCAATTCCTATTGCCTATTGCCTATTGCCTATTGCCTATTGCCTTTTGCCTATTGCCTGGTCTTCGATCTTCCCTCCGGCGATCTCGGCGATGGCGTGGGCGAAGATCTTCACGCCCAGCATCATCTTCTCCACGTCGATGTACTCGTCGGCGATGTGACACACGTCCATGTCGCCGGGGAAGCACACGCCGAAGGCCACGGTGTTGGGCATCATGCGGGAGTAGGTGCCGCCGCCGATGGCGATGGTGTAGGCGGGCAGGCCGGTCACGTCGTGGTAGACCTTGAGCAGCCCCCGAACGATCTTGCTCTCGGCGGGCACGTGCAGCGGCGTGTGGCTGGCGGCGCAGCAGACGTTCATCCCCGCCGGGGCCACCCGCTTGGCGGCCTGGCCCAGCATCAGCTCTTCATTGCCACAGAGGGGATAGCGGATGTCCAGCAGCGCGGAGAGCTCGTTGCCGTCGTATCTCAAAATGCCCAGGTTGCAGGTCAGCGCGCCGGACAGCTCGTCCTGACAGGCGATGCCCAGGCTCTCGCCGGTGTACTCCATGCCCACGGCGTCGGCCAGCATGGCGATGGCCTCCCGGCTGCCGCCGTTGGGTCTGCCGGCGCCCAGCTCTTTGAGGGCGATCAGCAGCATGCCCGCCGCGTTCACGCCGCCCTCGGGCATGGCCGCGTGGGCGCCCTTGCCGGTGGCGGTGATCGTCGCGCGGCCCTCGCCCTCGGCGGTGGCAGTGAGGCGGAATTTGGCGTGACCGGCTTCGATGGCGGCCAGCTTTTCGTTCAGCGCGTCCAGGCCCAGCCCGTTCAGGCCCACCACGGCCTTCGCCTCGGCGGGCACCACGTTGGGCCGCTCGCCGGCGTACAGGCTGTACACGGGCATCTCCGCGCCCTCCTCGCCGCCGGTGACCCTGGCAAGGCGCATATTTACGCCGCCCTTTTCGATGTTGATCACCGGGAACTCCGCGTCCGGGGAGAAGCCGTAATCGGGCATCTTTAATTTTGAGGCATAATGGCGCATGTCGCTCATGCCCGTCTCCTCGTCGCAGCCCAGGATCAGCCGAACGCCGTCCACCAGGGGGATGCCCGCCTCCTTCACGGCGCGCATGGCGTACAGCGCGCACAGCGCCGGGCCCTTGTCGTCGGTGGTGCCGCGGCCGTACATCTTCCCGTTTTCGATCTCCCCGCCCAGCGGGTCGTGCGTCCAGCCGTCGCCCAGGGGCACCACGTCCAGGTGGGCCAGCATGCCCATGGTCTGGGGCCCGGAGCCGTAGCTGATGTCCCCGGCGTAGCCGTCGATGTCCCGCACCTCGAAGCCGAAGCGCCGACCGTCCTCCAGGGCCACGTCCAGCATCCGGCGCACCTCCGCGCCGAAGGGGGCGTTTTCGCCCGCGGGTTCGCCCTGCACCGAGGGAATGGCGATCCACTTGCGGATGTTCTCGATCAATTCGTCGCGGTAGGAGTCCACGAGGGCGTCGAGCTTGGTGTAGTCCATGATAAACCTCCAAAGATGGCATTTGATTTGGCTTGACAAAGCGCCAAGGGGTGAAGTATAATAGATACGGAGAGCGAACCACGCACGCGGTTACCCCTCCAGCTATCTGAAACCGGGTTCTATACCCAAATTACAGCCGTCACTTGGCAGAGTGGCGGCTGTCTTTTGCTCTGCGATCTCTCACGATGATCGTGATGTATACCTTCCGATGTGGAATGTCATTCGCATTGTGACACCCCCCTTTCGGGAGGTGAACTGGCAACCGCCATGCGCGTTTGTTGTCCGCTCTCGGTTCCTTTCGGAACAATTCCATTTTATAGTAAATACGGCATTCTGTCAAGGCGGCCGGGACGCGCAGTGCGATCTCACTCGCCCTTCTCATCCTCCCGCATGAACCGGTACACGCTCTCGGCCACCTTCTCCGGCATGCCGGGGACGGCCTGGATTTCCTCCAGGCTGGCGGCGCGGAGGGCCTCGACGGTCTTAAAGTGCTTCAATATCGCCTTGCGGCGCTTTTCGCCCACGCCGGGGATGCCGTCCAGCCTGGAGGCGATGGAGGCGCGGCCCCGGAGGGTGCGGTGGTGGATGATGGCGAAGCGGTGGCTCTCGTCGCGGACCCGCTGGATCAGGTGCAGGGCGTTGGAGTGGCGGTCCAGCAGGATGCTCTCCTCCTCGCCGGGCAGCACGATCTCCTCGATGCGCTTGGCCAGGCCGATCATGGGGATGTTCAGCCCCTGGCCCTCCATGGCCTCCATGGCCGCGGCCAGCTGGCCCCGGCCGCCGTCCACCAGGATCAGATCCGGAAGCCAGCTGAACTTGCCGCCCTCCGGGTCCAGCCCGGCGGCCTTGCGCTCGGCCAGCTCGTCCAACCCGTGGGACAGGCGGCGGGTGATGACCTCGTACATGCTGGCGAAGTCGTTGGCGCCCTCTACGGTCTTGATGCGGTAGTGGCGATACTCCCGGTTGGCGCTGACGCCGTCCACCATCACCACCTCGCTGGCCACGTTCTGGGCCCCCTGGGTGTTGGAGATGTCGTAGCCCTCGATGCGCCGGGGCAGGGTGGGAAGGCCCAGCGCCTGCTGCAGCTCCTCCAGCGCGCCGATGGTGCGGGCGCGGCTGCCCGCGTTCTTGCGGTCCAGCTTGTGGGCCTCGTCCTTCAGGTTTTTAAGGGCCATGCGCACCAGCTTCAGCTTCTCGCCCCGCCGGGGGGTGAGGATATAGGTGCGCTGCCCGTGCTGCTCGCTGAGCAGCTGCTCGATCACGTCGTGCTCCGGCGGGGTGGCCGAGAGCAGGATCTCCCGGGGCGGGGTGATCTCCGGGCCGTAGTATTGCAGCATGAACTGGGTGAGGATTTCCCCCTGGGGCTCGTCGGCGGCCCCCTCCAGCGTGAAGCGTTCGGAGCCGATCATCCGCCCGGAGCGCACGAACATCAGCTGCACCATGGCGTCGGCGTCGTGGGGCAGCACGGCGATGATGTCCTGGTCGGTCTGGGCGGTGGAGATGGCCTTCTGCTTCTGCATCACGGCCTCCACGGCGCGGATGCGGTCCCGGTAGAGGGCGGCGCGCTCGTAGTTCATGGCCTTCGAGGCCTCCATCATCCGCTCCTTCAGCTCGTCCAGCACCGGCGCGTACTTCCCGTTCAGGAAGTCGATGACCTTCAAAATGGTCTGGCGGTAGTCCTCCCCGGAGATCAGCCCGGCGCAGGGGGCGGGGCACTGGCCCACCTGGTGGTGCACGCAGGGCCGCAGGGGCTTATCCGGGTTCAGTTTTTTGGCGCAGACGCGGATGGGGAACACCATCCGCACCACGTCCAGCACCTCCCGGATCACCGTCGCGCCCTGGTAGGGGCCGAAGTACTTCGCGCCGTCCTTCTCCTGGCGGCGCACCAGATCCACCCGCGGGAAGTTCTCCCGCAGGTCCACCCGGATGAAGGGATAGGTCTTGTCGTCCTTTAGCAGGATGTTGTAGTGGGGCATGTGCAGCTTGATCAGGTTGCACTCCAGCGTGAAGGCCTCCAGCTCATTGTCCACCAGCATGATGTCGAAATCGTCGATCTTCTCCACCATCGCCCGCACCTTCGGGGTGTGCTGGGCGGACCAGTGGAAGTACTGGCTGACGCGGTTTTTCAGGTTCTTGGCCTTGCCCACATAGATGATCTCGCCCCCGGACTTCATCAGGTAGCAGCCCGGCGAATCCGGCAGGCTTTTGATCTTGAACTCCAGCTCCGGCGACATGCGCGCGCCGTTGAAGGGGCGCTTTTCAGAAAACTCAGCCATGGGGCTCCTTTTCAGGGGGGGTGGTTGGGAATGGAAAATGAGGAATGAGGAATGAGGAATGGCGGTACAAATCCCTCCGGGATTTCTTCATTCATTTTCCATTTTCCATTCTCCATTATTCCACATTCGCAATCGGTTACAGGTTCACCTTCTTATCCAGCAGCCACGCGCTGGCGCCGGTGAACACGGCGCAGAAGCCGGCGTTGAGCAGCAGCGACCAGCCGACGTAGCCGGAGAGCTGCTTGAAGTCCTTGTCGATGGTGGCGTTGGCGTAGATCAGCTTCTGGGCGACCCAGCTGCAGCCCCAGGTGAGGCCCACGAAGAGCACCAGGCTGATGAGCGCCCGCACGAAGCCCTTCTTGTTCTGGAGCATCGTGGCGGAGAGGGTGATGGCCAGGTAGGCCGTGCACATGGTGAGCAGCACCTCGATGAGGACGGTGCATACATAGTACATCACGATGCGGACGATCTGGAGGAGGTCGGCGTTGGCGTTCAGGCCGAAGCGCAGCAGCATGTTGATCTGATCCATGGTCTCCTTGCTGATGTTGGCCTGCTGGAAGATGTAGCGGAAGTCCAGGAAGGCCGCCACGCCGAAGGTGGCCGTGGCGACAAGGGCCGCCAGGGCCGTGAACAGCAGCTTGCTGATCACCACGCCCAGGGGGCTGACCGGCGTCATGAAGATCAGATAGCCGGACTTGTCCTTCAGCTCCCGGGAATAGCTGGCCATGCCCGCCAGGATGATGTAGGCGTAGACCAGGCTGGTCAAAAGCGTGATCAGCGACAGGCAAACGATGACGACGGTGTTGTTGTCGGTGTGGGTGCCCACCACGAAGCCGATCTGCAGCGCGATCAGGCCCGCCAGCATGGCCAGCAGCGTGGTGCGCATCTTGCGGAACTCGTATTTCATCAGCTTAAGCATCTTCGCGCACCTCCTCCGCGGGCTCCTGGGAAATGTGGCCGTAGACCTCCAGGTACAGGTCCTTCAGCGTGCGGCCCGCGCAGATCTCCTTCTTGTCGCCGGCCATGATCAGCTTGCCCTTTTTCAGGAACACGGTGTAGTCCACCACGTCCTCCAGCTCGTCCACCAGGTGGGTGGAGATCAGCATGGACCGGCCCGCCTCCCGCCCGGCCAGGATGGCGTTGATGGTCTGGGTGCGGGTGAGGATGTCCACGCCGTTCAGCGGCTCGTCGAACATCATCAGCCCCGCGTCCCGGCTCAGGGTCAGCGACAGGCGCAGCTTCGCGGCCATGCCGCTGGAGAGCTGGCGGATGTTGTCCTCCTTGTCCAGCTCCATGTCGTCGAGCAGCCGGTCGAAGGCGGCGGGGTTGAAGTCCTTGAAGAAGTCGGCGTAGTATCTGCCGATGTCCTTCACCTTCATGTAGCTGTAGAAGTAGTTTTCTGTGGGCATGTAGGCGATGCGGGCTTTGCTGGACACGCCGATGGGCATGCCGTCGAAGGTGATCTCGCCGCTGGTGGGCCGGGCCAGACCGGCGATGAGCTTCATCATCGTGGTCTTGCCGGAGCCGTTGGGGCCCAGCAGCAGGCAGGTCTTGCCCGCCTCGACGGCCAGGCTCACGTCGTCCAGCGCCGTGCGGCGCAGGTACTTCTTGGTGACGTTTTTAAGTTCGAGCATGGTTACAGGTCCTTTCGATGCTTTTGGTCAGAACTGGGCGTCGTAAATCCGGTCACTCCTGACAGTATAGGTTGTCGGAACGCATTCGTCAATGGGGATGTAGTACTTGTCCTCCGTCCACTTCCCAGGATTTGCGTCAATATATTCCCAAATCTTGCGAAACTCCTGTTCGTCCCGCACGATGCGGTCGTAAATGGACCTGACGATTCTTCTTCCTCTGCGGATACTCATCCCACATACTCGATCGCCTTTTTCAGGGCCTTGGCGGCGAGCTCGCTGGGCATCCGCGCGCCGGCGCCGCCGCCCTCGATGACCACGGAGATGGCGTAGGGGTGGGCGTCGTCGTAGATGAACCCGGTGAACCAGGCGTTGGTCTCCACGGTCTTGTCGTCGCTGACCTCGGCGGAGCCGGTCTTGCCGCCCACGGTGTAACCCTTGATGGCGGCGCGGGTGGCGGTGCCGCTCTGAACGGTCTCGTACATGTATTCGGCGATCTTCCCGGCCACGGATTCGCTGAGCACCCGCCGGTAAGCGGTGGGGGCGGCAGTGGTGGTGGCCGCGCCCAGGGAGTTGGTGATCTTTTCGATCAGCCAGGGCTTCATCATCGTGCCGCCGTTGGCGATGGCCCCGGCGATCATGGCCATGTGCAGCGGCGTGACCAGCACCTCGCCCTGGCCGATGCCCGCCCAGACCAGGCCGTTCATGCTGCTGATCTCGGTGGGGAAGGCGGAGTTGTAGACCATGAAGTCGCCGAACTTGAAGTTCTCGTTGAAGCCGAACTGCTCGGCGGTCTGCCGCAGGCGCTCCAGCCCCAGCTGGTAGGCGAGCTTGCCGAAGGTGACGTTGCAGCTGCGCTTGAAGGCGGTCTTCAGGTTCACGGTACCGTGGGAGGTGCCCCCGGCGCAGACGATGTGCCCGCCCTCGTAGGTCCACTCGCCGGAGCAGCTGAAGGTCTGGTCCACGACGCTTTCGTCGTTGGTGATGGCCGAGGCCAGCGTGATGATCTTGAACACCGAGCCGGGGGTGTACAGCCCCTGCAGGCAGCGGTTCAGGTAGGCCGTGTCCTCCACCTGGGTCACGGTGCGGTTGGCCAGGTCGTAGGGGTCGTAGTTGGGCATGGACACCATGGCCAGGATCTCCCCGGTCCTGTAGTTGGTGACGCACACCGCGCCGCGGTAGAAGGCGCCGGTCTTCTCGTCCACGGGGAACTCGCTGGCAATGTAGGCCTGCAGCGGGCCGTCCACGGAGATCTGGATGCTGCTGCCCACGTGGTCCTTGCTGTTGAACAGCTCGCTGAGCCGGTCCACCAGGCTGGTGGAGATGTCCAGGAGCGTGGCGGAATAGAAGGTCTCCACGCCGGTGCCGCTCATGCCGGCGATGTCGCCCACGGTCTGGGACAGGGCGCGGCGGGCGATGGCGTTGTGGGTGTACTGCCGGGTGCCGTCCTCGGCGGTGGTGGCCAGCAGGTTGCCGTCCCGGTCGAGGATGTCGCCCCGCAGGCTGTTGGTGGACCGCAGGCGGCTGTTGCGCACGTCCGAGGCCCAGATGCTGCCCTGGGTGAATACCGTCATGGCAAACCAGGCGGCCAGTCCCACGAACAGAACCACCACCAGCGTGCCCACGACGCGCATGTTGCGGCGCAATTCCTTCAAGCGATCACCTCCCGGAATTCTGCGAGGAGTTAGGAGTTAGGAGTGAGGAGTTAGGAGTTAGGAGTGAGGAATGAGGAATGAGGAATGAGGAATGAGGAATGGCGGTGCAAATCCTGACGGATTTGAATGATTGAAACAGCATCCCGATGGCTGGTCTCCCATAATTCATGCAAAATTCCTCATTCAAAAAAAACCCTCATTCAACAAAATGCCTCATCCGTCAAAAAACGCCTTCCTCTTTGAGCTCCAGCGTCTCGATATCCCGGGCTTCGTCCTCGGCGTTCATCGAAGACAGGCCCAGCAGCAGGCCCATGGAGAAGAAGGTGGACACCAGCGACGAGCCGCCGGAGCAGATCAGCGGCAGCGTGACGCCGGACAGGGGGAGCAGCTTTGTGTTGCCGCCCGCGATGAGCATGGTCTGGAGCCCCAGCATGATCACCAGCCCGAAGGCCGCCAGGGAGTGGAAGCTGGTCCGGGCATTGAAGGCCACGATCAGCCCCCGCATGATGATCAGCACGTACACCGCCAGCAGGCCGATGGCGAAGATCAGCCCGAATTCCTCGGTGATGGAGGCGAAGATGAAGTCGGAGTAGTAGAGGGGGATGTCCCTGGGCATGCCCATGCCCAGCCCCATGCCGAACAGCCCGCCGGAGCCGATGGCGATCAGCGATTGGATCAGCTGGTAGCCGCTCTCCTGGGGGTCGCTCCAGGGGTTCTGCCAGATGGCCACCCGGTCCTGCACGTAGGGCAGCGCCCGGTAGGCGATCACCGCCGCCCCCGCGCCCATGCCCAGGCCCGCCAGGCTGATGAAGGCGTTGGAGGTGGCCACGTAGTACATGGCCACGGTGGTGAGGAAGTACAGAAGCACCGCGCCCAGGTCCTTCTCCGCCAGCAGCACCCCGCAGCACATCGCCGCGAAGGCGATGGTGGGCAGGCACCGGGCGAACCGGGGCCGGTTGGAAAACCCGCTGGCCAGGCAGAGGATCAGGACGGGCTTCATGAACTCGCTGGGCTGCACGGTGATGGGGCCCACGCCCACCCAGTTGCGCGCGCCGAACTTGTAGATGCCGATGACCGGGGCGAAGGGAGAGGCCAGGGCCAGAATGCACAGCCCCATCAGGAGGGGCGTGGTCTTTTTCCACTGCCGCCAGAAGCGGATGAACGCCGCCCCGGCGAACATCACCAATATGCCGCCCAGGGCGTAGAGGCTCTGGGTGCGGGGCGTGACGTCGGATTTGGCGATGTCCGACAGCGTGATGATGCCCACGCTGCACAAAAACAGCACCATGATCAGGATGGCCCGGTCCACCGGCCAGACGCGGCCCATCAGCCGGGTGGTCAGCCAGGTGACCAGCGGCAGCGCCACGGCCAGCACCAGCGCCTGCGGGTTCATCGTCTCCTTCTGGAAGGCGATCAGCAGCATCGCCAGCACCTGGAACGCCATCACCGCCGACAGCAGCAGCTTCGTATTCGAGCGCATCAGCGCCTTTTTCATGCGATCCACTTTGTTTTTTGGCATGATATATGGCTCCAATTAAGATGTCATTCGCCGCGATATGTACAGATCCTTCGACTTCGCTGGCGCTCCGCTCAGGATGACAAGCGATGCGAAAAGCTGTCATTCTGAGCGAAGCGAAGAATCTGTACGCTGCGGTTTCTGCAACGAAGGGTCAGTCGATTCAGAAATCGTTGTCCACGTCAAAGAAGGCTTCCTGTTCTCCGCCACGGGGCCGGCCGTCCACGCCGGGCTCGTCTACATAGCCTTCATCCACGTAGCCCTCGTCCGCGTAGCCCTCGTCGTCCTCGTCCTGCCTGCCGCGGCGGTGGACCGGCGGCTCCGGCGCCTCCGTCAGTACCAGCAAAAGCCGCACCCGGCCCAGGATGAACTCCCCGCCGTCCGGCAGCACGATGGCCCGCACGGGCCGCCCGTCCCCGTCCCGCATGGGCGCGCCGGCGTGGGTGCGGATGAAGAGGCCCTCCTCCGTCAGCTGGAAGTAGGCGTGGCGGCGGCGGACGCTGGAGTGGCGCACGCGGATGTCCGCCCGGCGTGAGGTGCCGATCATGCCCTCCCGGATCACCGGATAGCGCATGCCCCGGCGGGCCTTCTCGTCGCCCTCGATCACCACCAGCTCGCCGCTGATGCCGGTCTGGGGGGACAGGTGGCGCAGGGTGGAGGCCCGGCGGCTGTCCACCAGCGTGATGCGCCAGGCCCGGAGCACGATCAGCAGCATCAGCCCCGCGAAGACATAGCGCGCCCCCAGGGCGACGATCTCATACAGGTTCTGCGTCACAGGGCGGCCTCCCTTCGCGGTTATACTAAACTCAATCAGGATTGTCTATGTCCTGTTGGAGTTTAGTATAAATTCAACCATGCTACATTATAGCCCCCCTCCGCACAACTTGCAAGGCGGCCCGTGTACAGGCTTTGGATCGAAATTATGACGAAATTTGTGCAGAATTGTCGGAAATGTCCCGATTTCTCCCCACATGGGCGGTGGGATCGTGCTATAATTGTCGTAAAGAAGATGGGATTTCCCGCTTTTTCGGCGGGACGTGCATAACCGGGCGAAAGCTGGCAAGAATTGGAAATACACGCAAAAATACTCTGATCGGCGGGGCTTTCCCGCCCATGGAGGTTCTATGAGACGCACACTAAAAGTTATATCGCTGATGCTGGCCCTGGCCCTCTGCGGCCTGCCCGCCGGGGCCGCGGGCCTCTGGGACTGGCTGACCGGCGGGGAGGAGGCCGAGGAGGCCTCGACCCAGGTGACGCTGCCCCCGGCGGAGGACATGATGGCGACACCCGGCCAGGGCACCGTGCCCCCGCTGGAGACCGTCACCCCCGCGCCCCTGCCGACGGCCACCCTCGCGCCCATCCCCGCCGCGACCCTCGAGGACGACGGCCTGGTGCGGGTGGCGCTGCAATCCCTGGGCGCGCCCAGGACGCTGAACCTGACCCTCGCCGGCGTCTACGCCGTGGACGGGGACCCCGGCTTCCGCTTCGCCCGGGACACCCGCGTCGCCCTCAGCGAGGGAAACGGGCGGGTGTACCTGGCCGTGGGCGGCCTGACCCTGGACATGGGCACCGCCCTCACCCTGACCCGACACAGGGCCGGGGAGGGGAAGGAGAACGGCATCTACATCGACGAGAGCGAAAAGGACGCGCTGTTTGCGGGGGACCTCACCGTGTCCGCGGACAACGGCGCTCTGCGGGCGGTTTTGAAGCTGCCGGTGGAGGAGTACCTGCTGGGCGTGGTGGCCTATGAGATGAGCGACAGCTTCCCCGTGGAGGCGTTGAAGGCCCAGGCCGTGGCGGCGCGCACCTACGCCCTGCAGCGCAAGTGGCAATCCGCGGGCAAGGCCTGGGACCTGGTGGACACCACCGCGGACCAGGTGTACAAGGGCTATCGGGCGGAATACCGGAACGTGGCCGAGGCCGTGAAGGCCACGGAGGGCGTGGTGGGCCTGTACAACGGGACCTTCGCCACATGCTACTACTCCGCCAGCAACGGCGGCCAGACGGCCCTGGCCAGCCAGAGCCTCGGCAACGCCGACAACGACGGCTACCTGGCCATGACGGACGACCCCTACGACCTGGAGAACCCCAAGAGCCTGGTCAATTCCCTGACGGTTAGCGCCGCCTGCGAGGGCAGCGCGGCGTTGAAGGGGATGCTGGAGGCGGCCCTGGGCGAGACCATGGCCACCGAGGGCTATGACGACGGCGAATGGCGGCTGGACGGCATCGAGGCCATTGAGCCGGTGAACCCCCTCTTCGAGGGCAGTCGGCAGTATCAGGGCCTTCGTTTCTCGTTGAAAGTGAGCGTGCTTGAGCCCGTGGCGACGCCGGAGCCCTCCGAAACCCCGGAGGCCACGGAAGCGCCCACCGCCGAGCCCACGACGGAGCCCAGCGAAGCGCCCGCGGCGGAGACCGGCGCCATGCCCACCGCCCCGGACGAGCCGCTGCCCGAGCCCACGGAGGTGCCGCGGGAGTGGGTGCCCAGCGAAACGGCGCATGCCGTGACGCTGGACGTGTATGAGCGGCTCAAGCCTGAGCTTGCCCTGGGGCTGAACAACCGGGATTACGAGACCGTGGACGTGGAAACCGAGACGGGCGCGGACGGCCAGGCCACGGCGTTCACCATCCACCTGCGGCGCTACGGCCACGGCGTGGGCATGAGCCAGCGTGGGGCCCAGTGGATGGCCAGCGCCTATGGCAAGAACTGGCAGGAGATATTGAAGTTCTACTATCCGGGGCTGTCCCTGGAAAAGATGGCCTGGCCGCAGGACCTCCTCACGGACCTGGCGGCCCTGCCGGACAGCGTGGGGGCGGCGCGGCCCAAGCCCACCCCGACGCCCACGCCCGCGCCCCTGCCGGCGCTGAAAGAGGGGGAGCGGTACGCCGTGGTGACGGCCACGTCCCTGAACCTGCGCAAGCAGCCCAGTACGTCCGCCATGGCCCTGGACCAGCTGGCCCAGGGGCGGCGGCTGATCGTCCGCGGCGAGGCGGACGCGGACGGCTGGGTGGCCGTGAAGACCGCCGAGCTGGAGGGGTACGTGAAGGCGGAATACCTGCGGTTTGAGTGAGGAGAGTCGGGAGTGAGTCTGCTCCCGCAGCCTCCTCTTGGCTCCCCTGCGTAAGGGGAGCTGTCACCGCAGGTGACTGAGGGGTTGTCCAATAACCCTGTACAGAGGAACATTATGCGATACAACTTCCTTCCGCGCCTTATGGCGCTGGTGCTGCTGGCGGCGGCCATTGGGCTGGCGCTGGCCGCCGGCGCGGGCGCGGAGGGCGTTTTTTTGAACCTGGCGCCGGAGCTGATGCCCGGGGCGCTACCCGTGATTGAACTGGGCGACAAGCCGGTGGAATACCGCTTCACCGCGCCCACCGGCAGCGTGTACGACCTGTGGCTGTTCCCGGCGGGAGAAGGGCCGGTGAGCGCCCATGCCCGGCTGTTCCTGGGGGATGCGCTTGTGGGCGAGGGGGACGGCGCGATGCCCGCCCTGAGCCTGCGCCTGACCGCCGGGGCGGAGTACACCCTCCGGCTCACCGGCACGGGCACGGCGCGGCTGGAGCTGGCCCGCCACGCCCTGAGCCGCTGCTTCGACTGGCCCATGGAGCTGAACGGCGGGGGCGACGCCTATTCCAAGGCCTTCGCCCGCGAGGGGGACGCCCACTGGTATTCGGTGGAGGCGGGGGATGATCGCGCCCTGGCGATCACCGGCGTGCCCGCCGAGGCGGACGTGCGCCTGCGGGCCCAGCTGTTCGACGGGGCCGGGGCGCTGCTCGGGGAATCCACGACCACGGCAGGCGGGGCCTGCCTGCTCAGCTATCTTCCGCAGGCGGGGACGGCCTATCGCCTGCGGCTCACGGCTCCGGACGGGGCGACGGGCCTCTACAGCCTGCGCCTTGCCCGGGTGGTCGGCGCGCTGCCCGAGACCCTGGCCCTGAACCGGGAGGAGGCGCGCCTGAACGGGCGGGCGTCGGTGCAGCTGGAGGCAAGCGACGCTGACGCGGGCCCGCTCTACTGGGAGAGCTCCGATCCCGCCGTGGCCCGGGTCAGCGAAGGCGGCCTGGTGACCGGGCGGGGCGCGGGGGAGGCCGTGGTGACGGCCTACGCCCCCGGCGGGGCCAGCGCCAGCTGCCGGGTGTGGGTGGAATACGTGCCGGTGGCGGAGGTGAGCCTGCTGTCCCACCGGATGGCCCTGTGCGTGGGCGACGACGCGGCCATCGAGTGCGACGTGCTGCCCGGCAACGCCAGCGACCCGCGCCTCAGCTACGCCGCCGAGCCGGAGGGGATCGTGGCCATCGACCGCCGGGGCGTGCTGCGGGGGCTCTGCGAGGGCGTGTGCGTCGTCACGGTGCGCTCTGAGGACGGCGGCCTCAGCGACTTGATGACCGTGGAGGTGGGCCCCGCGCCGAAGCGATGGCGGGCGCTGCTGGTGGGGGAGCAGAACTACGCCTCCACCGTGGCGGCGGTGCGCACCGGGTCCATCAACTCCGTCTCGGGCCTGCGGAGCATGCTCTCCACCCTGTCCTTTGGCGGCGCGCGTTTTTCCGTGACCACGCTGCTGGACGCCTCCCGCGACGGCATCCTCTCGGGCATCGGCGAGGCCTTCAAGGACGCCGCGCCCGGGGACGTGTCGCTGTTCTACATCACCTGCCACGGCGCGTACTCCGGCGGCATGACCCGCTTCAAGCTCTACGACGGCTCCTCCCTCACGGCGGCGGAGCTGGCCCAGGCCTTTACCGATGTGCCGGGCCAGATCTGGCTGATCGTGGACTGCTGCGGCAGCGGCGGGGTGATCGGCCGCGCCAGCGACACCGGGGACATCCTCCGGGGCATCGACGCGGTGTTCGGCGGGGGCGTGGGCCCCGCGGCGGTGAACGACAGCCAGTTCCGGGTGCTGGCCAGCGCCGCCCTGGAGCAGGACAGCCACCGCATCAGCTTCGGCGAGGGCGCGGCGGGGGAGTCGGCCATGGCCACGGTGTTCGCCCGGGCCCTCTGCGAGGCGGGGGGCTGGAGCCTGGAACGCTCGGCCAGGAGCGCCATGCGCGCCGATTTGGACTATGACGGCGCGGTGACGTTGAACGAACTGTATGAGTATGTGTCCCGCCGCGTCAGCTGGTATCTGAGCCTGACCGGGGAACCGGGCCAGTACGCCCAGAGCGTGCAGGTCTGGCCGGAGGGGATGGCGGATGTGGCGTTTGAGAGGAATTAGGAATGGGGAATGAGGAATGGAGAGTGAGGAATGAGGAATGAGGAATGAAGGTTCAAATCCCTGCGGGATTTGTTTGACCCAATGAGAACCGGATTGCCACGTCGGGCGGACGCCCTCCTCGCAATGACGTTGACGAAAGCATCAAGGGTATACGTCATTGCGGGGAGCCGCAAAGCGGCGACGTGGCAATCTGGTTCTTTTTTGGTTCTTCACGGAAAGTTGGGGGATTTGCAGAATGTAATCCCTTGATGATTCGTACAGATCCTTCGCTTCGCTCAGGATGACAGGAATTGCGTCG
>OMZP01000047.1 GCA_900315585.1 uncultured Eubacteriales bacterium
TCGGTCAACGATGCGCTGCATCGCCTCCCTCCGCTCAGCTTTGCCAGAACGAAAAATCCACTGCGCATTTGTACATGTTTTAGAAGGAATTTAGTATAATGGCGTATTTGGAAGGTCCTCCGCGGTCGGCGGGGGACCTTTTCCTTCTTCCGCGCTTGCGAAATTTCCCGGATGTGTTATAATAGGGTATATCGCACATTCCTAATGACCCTAAGGAGGATTCCCATGCCGCTGGAAATTGTGAGAAATGACATCACCCGCATGGAAGTGGACGCCATCGTGAACGCCGCCAACAACGCGCTGCTGGGCGGCGGGGGCGTGGACGGGGCCATCCATCGCGCCGCGGGGCCGAAGCTGTTGGAGGAGTGCCGCACGCTGAATGGCTGCGAGACCGGGAAAGCGAAGATCACGAAGGGCTATGACCTGCCCGCGAAATACGTGATCCACACCGTCGGGCCCGTCTGGCACGGTGGCGGCGAGGGGGAGCGCACCCTGCTTTCCTCCTGCTACCGGGAGAGCCTTGCCCTGGCGAAGGCATACGACTGCGAGACCGTGGCCTTCCCGCTGATCTCCTCGGGCGTCTACGGCTATCCCAAGGCCGAGGCCATGCAGGTGGCCGTCGACGAGATCAGCCGCTTCCTGATGGAGAACGACATGACCGTGTATATCGTGGTGTTTACCCGGGATGCGGTGGAGCTGGGCGGCAAGCTGTTCAAGGAAGTGACCGCCTACATCGACGACGTGTACGTGGCCGACCACTACGATCCCTACCGGGAGGCCCAGCGCAGCGAGAGCTTCCCCGCCGCGGCGGGCAACGGCCTGTTCAGGCGCGCCCACCGGGAGGACACCGCCCGGAACGAGACGATCTTCCGGCAGACGGAGATGGCCGCGCCCAAGGCGAACCTGGAGGACATGCTCAGCCAGATCGACGAGGGCTTCTCCCAGATGCTGCTTCGGAAGATCGACGAGAAGGGCATGCGCGACGCGGATTGCTACAAGCGGGCCAATGTGGATCGCCGCCTGTTCAACAAGATCAAGAATAACCCCGCCTACCGTCCCAGCAAGCAGACCGCCCTGGCCTTCGCCATCGCCCTGGAGCTGCCCATGCTGGAGGCAAAGGAGCTGCTGATGAAGGCGGGCTACGCCCTGTCCCACAGCAACAGGGAAGACATCGTGGTGGAATACTGCATCATGACCGGCAACTACAACCTCATCGAGATCAACCAGGTGCTGTTCCGCCTGGATTTGCAGCCGCTGGGCTACTGATAACTGTTTTCAAATTGGATTTGGAAGATCCTTCGCTTCGCTCAGGATGACAGGGTTACGACACGACGGTGTCATTCTGAGCGGAGGCGAAGAATCTTTTCCTTTTTCGATTTGAGATCAGTATGATACCAGCGACGCATTTGTCGCCTGCCAGGCGACCCAACGACGCGGAAAACCTCCTATACTGTATACACAATACAGTACGGGAGGTTTTATTCATGAGAAAGAATTTGACGGAACTGGTATTCATCCTGGACAAGAGCGGCTCCATGAGCGGGCTGGAGGCGGACACCATTGGCGGCTTCAACGCCATGATCGACAAGCAGCGCCGGGAGGCGGGGGAGGCGCTGGTCTCCACCGTGCTCTTCGACACGGACTGCACCGTCGTCCACGACCGGGTGAACCTTGCTGACGTGCCGAAGCTGACGGAGCGGGAGTACTGTCCCGGCGGCTGTACGGCGCTGCTGGATGCCATCGGCGGCGCGATCCGCCACATCGGAAGCGTCCACAAGTATGCCCGCGAGGAGGATGTGCCGGAGCGCACCCTGTTCGTCATCACCACCGACGGCATGGAGAACGCCAGCCGCCGCTACACCAGCGATCAGGTCAAGGCCATGATCCAGCGCCAGAAGGCGAAGTATGACTGGGAATTTCTGTTCCTGGGCGCGAACATCGACGCCGTGGAGACCGCCGGACGCTATGGCATCGACCCGGACCGGGCCGTGAACTATCACGCCGACGGGGAGGGAACGCGCCTCAACTACCGGGTCGTCGCCGAGGCCATCAGCAGCGTCCGCGCCAGCAAACCCCTTTCCGCAGATTGGAAGTCGGCCATCGACGCGGACTATCAATCCAGAAAGTGATTTCAAATGTAAATTGTAATGTGATATAGTGTTAACAATTTGGACATCACCGGTCCACATCTGTGGTGTAAACTATCATTAGAAAGATAGTGGGATTTGCATGGCAAGCCCATGGAAAGGGTGATAAAGATGTTTTGTCCAAATTGTGGCACTCAGCTTTCAAGCAACGTGAACTTCTGCCCGAACTGCGGCACAAAGGTCGTCCAGGTGACGACGCCGACCCAGACGGTCCAGGGCAACATGGTGATGCTGCTCTCCCTGGGCACCTGCAACCGCGCCACCGCGGCGGCGCTGCTCCAGCATATCTGCGGGTATGAGACCGAGGACGCGCTGCTGATCGTGGACAGCGCGCCCATCACAGTGGCCCGGGGCCTCACCGACGCCCAGGCGCGGTACCTGGCTCAGGCCTTCGCGGAGTACGGCCTGGAGGTCTCCGTCTACGACGGTAACGGCTGGCGGGACTGGGAATCCGACAACACCTCCGTCTGGGACCAGGCGGGCGATATGCTCACCGCCGTGGCCGCGGCGCTGGGGCTGATCTCCGTGAACAACCGCATTTCCCGGGACATGATGCACCGCATGGACTATCCCTATCGCTTCGCGGGCACCCGCCCGCCGGTGTATCGGCTGAACTCCACGCTGCGCGCCGCGCCCCGCCGGGTGTCTCCCGTGCGCCCGCCGGTGCACCGCGCGCCGATCAAGCCCGCACCCGTGATCCACGCCGCGCCGGTTCGTCCGGCGCCTCAGCCGCCCAGGCCCGCGCCCGCGCCTCACGTAGCCGCAAGGCCCGTCGCGCCGAAGCCGGTGACGCCCGTGCCGCCCGTTCGCACCGCGCCCCAGCCGGTCCGCCCCGCGGGGACGGTTCGCCCGGTCAATCCCGGCCAGCCCTCTCGTCCCGCCCAGCCCGGCCGCCCCGGCCCGGGAAATGGCAGGCCCGGCGGCGGCACCGGTCGCCAGGGCGGTCCCGGAAGGCCGTAATATAATACTAAATTCCATCTAATCCATGCACATCTGCGTGCGTCTTTTCCGCCCTGGCTGTGCTTCGCTTCGGTCAACGATGCGCTGCATCGCCTCCCTCTCGCTTCGGTCAACGATGCGCTGCATCGCCTCCCTCCGTTCAGCTTTGCCAGAACGAAAAATCCACTCCGCATTTGTGCATGTTTTAGAAGGAATTTAGTATAAAAAGAACCGCGTAAGCGGCAGTGTTTCAGATTAAAGGTATACAGCAAAGACAACCCCTCAGTCTGCTTTGCAGACAGCTCCCCTTACACAGGGGAGCCAAAGCTTCTGCACATCCGACAAAGCCTCCCTTGTGTAAAGGAAGGTGGACTGCGCAGCAGGCTGGAGGGATTGTCTTTGCTTTTCAAAACGTCCTGTTGACAGATTCTGATTGCCTCAGAACGCCCAGTTGCCGTTCCGGAACACGGGCACGGTCCTGCCGTCGCGGGTGATGGCGTCGATGGCCATGTCCGCGGTGCCGATCATGAAGTCCACGTGGATCATGGAATCGTTGATGCCCAGGGCGCGGCACTCCTCAAGCGTCTTCTCCTCGAAGCCCTTGATCGTGTCCGCAAAGCCCATGCCCAGCGCCAGGTGGCAGGCGGCGTTCTCGTCGAACAGCGTGTTGTAGAACAGGATACCGCTGTTCTGGATGGGGGAATCGTAGGGCACCAGCGCGCATTCGCCCAGGTAGGCGCTGCCCTCGTCCATGGTGATGATCTGGCCCAGCAGCGCGTCATTCAGGTCCGCGTGCCACTCCACGGCCTTGCCCTCGTGGAAGCGGATCCAGAATTGGTCGATGAGCTGACCGTCCCGGCTCAGGGGCTTGGAGGCATAGACGATGCCCTCGGCCACGCCCTTCATGGGGCTGATGAAGCATTCCTCGGTGGGGATGTTGGGGTTGAAGAAGATGCCCTGCAGGCTGGTGTCCCCGCCGCCCTTGAACTCGGCCTCCGGGATCATGCCCACGGTGAAATCCGTGCCGTTGGAGGCGGTGTAGTGCAGCTTCTCGATGCCCAGGCTGTTCAGCCACGCGCAGCGGTCATGCAGGTCCTTGTTGTGGTCCTTCCAGGCCTGGATGGGATCGTCGTTGACGCGGCTGGTGGCCAGGATGGCCTCCCACAGCTTTTCGATGGCCTGCCGCTTGGACAGCTCGGGGAACAGCTTCTTCGCCCAGGCCGCGCCGGGCACGGCGGCGATGCACCACTGATACTTGTTCTCAAGCGCGTCCACATAGCCCTTGATCAGCGGATAACGCTTCTGGCGGGCCTTGGCCTGCTTGGCCTGGTTGATGCCCCTCAGCCCGTCCGGGTCGTCGGAATCCAGATAGATGCGGCAGGGCAGCTTGTCCAGGTAGTGCTTGTAGCGGGCCTCCTGATACTCGGTGAGCTCGGACAGAGTCTTGACGCTCTGGTGGCGAACGTGCAGCTTTTCCAGAGGCTGGTAGTCCCAGTCCACCACGACGCGGCTCGCGCCAAGCTTGTAGCACTCGTCCACGACCATCGCCACGAACTCCGGCTGGTCCAGTCCCGCGACGATGAACACCTCCTGGCCCTTTTGCACATTCACGCCCACCTCGGCGATGAGCCGGGCGTATTTTTTCAGGATCGTCTTTTTCATGGGAATCCTCCGTTTTATATTATTCTCAATCTGAATGTAGACAAATACTGTGAGTGGATTTTTCGTTGTGCCAAGGCGAAGACCCACAGGCTTGCTGGCGGCAAGTCAAGGGGCTTCAACGCAGGCACAGCGGAAAAGACGACACGGGATTGTCTATATTTGGGTTGAGAATAGTATTATATGATTATGTACCGGTGAGTGGATGGTGACAGGCGCAGAAGTGCCCCGGCGCGACCTCGTTCAGCGCGGGATGCTCCGCGGCGCAGGCTGCGTCGGCATAGGGGCAGCGCAGCCGGAACTGGCACCCGCTGGGCGGGTTCACCGGGCTGGATACCTCGCCGGTCAGCAGCGCCCGCTCCTCGTCCCGGCGCGTGGGGTCCGGCTGGGGCACCGCCTCCAGCAGGAAGCGGGTGTAGGGGTGCCTGGGGGCAGTGTAGAGCGCCTCCGTGGGCGCCATCTCGCAGAGCTGGCCCAGGAACATCACCATCACCCGGTCCGACAGGTAGCGCACCACGTTCAGATCGTGGCTGATGAAAAGATAGGTCAGGCTCCGCTGCTTCTGCAAATCGCTGAGCAGGTTTAAAATCTGCGCCTGGATGGACACGTCCAGGGCGCTCACCGGCTCGTCACAGATCACCAGCTCCGGGTTCAGGGCCAGGGCCCGGGCGATGCCGATGCGCTGGCGCTGGCCGCCGGAAAACTGGTGGGGATAGCGGGCGTAGAACTCCGGCCTGAGGCCCACCTGCTCCATCAGCGCCTGCACCATGGCCTTGCGCTCGGCGCGGCTGTCGCCGATGTGATGGGCGTTCAGGGGCTCCATGATGATCCGACCCACGGACATCCGCGGGTCCAGGGAGGCGTAGGGGTCCTGGAAGATCATCTGCATGCCCCGGCGCAGCGTCCGCAGCTTTTCACCCTTGAACTGGCTCAGGTCCTGGCCGTTGAAGTAGACCTTGCCGGAGGTGGGCGGGATCAGGTCAAGCACCAGCTTGCCCAGGGTGGACTTCCCGCAGCCGGATTCGCCCACAAGGCCCAGGGTTTCGCCCTTTTGAACGGCAAAGGATACGTCCGACACGGCATGGACCACGCCGCCCTTCACCGGGAATTCCTTCACCAAGCGTTCGGCGCGCAACAGCTCCGTCATGTGGCGTCACCTCCCATCCGGGGGTCGAAGCAACGGCACAGGTGCCTGTCGCCCAGGTCCGTAAGCGGCGGCTTTTCGCTCCGGCACCGCTCCGTGGCGAACTCGCATCGGGGGGAGAACCGGCAGCCGACGGGCATGGCCCGCAGATTCGGCACGGTGCCCATGATGTTGTAGAGCCTCTGGCCCTTGGGGGTCATGCGGGGCAGGGAGGCCATCAGCCCGCGGGTATAGGGGTGGGCGCAGGCCCTGAACAGCGTGAACACGTCCGCCTTCTCCACCACCTCGCCGGCGTACATCACGTAGACCCAATCGCAGATCTCCGCCACCACGCCCAGGTTGTGGGTGATCATCAGGATGCTCATGCCGCTGTCCTTTTGAAGATCCCGCATCAGGCGCAAAATCTGGGCCTCAATGGACACGTCCAGGGCCGTGGTGGGCTCGTCGGCGATCAGAAGGTCCGGTTGAAGCACCATGGCCATGCCGATCATGACCCGTTGGCGCAGGCCGCCGGAGAGCTGGTGGGGGTAGCAGCCGTAGCGCCGCTCCGGCTCCGGGATGCCCACCTTCTCAAAGATCTCGATGGTCCTCTTCCGGGCCGCGGCCTTGTCCAGACCGCTGTGCAGCCGCAGGGCCTCATCCACCTGCCTGCCCACGGTGAGCACCGGGTTCAGGCTGGTCATGGGCTCCTGAAAGATCATGGAGATTCGGTTGCCGCGGATCTCCCGAAGCTGTTTGTCGGGGAGCTTCAAGAGGTCTTTGCCGCCGAAGATCGCCTCGCCGGAATCCACTCGGCCGTTGTCCGCCAGGAGGCCCATCACGGAAAGGCTCGTCACGCTCTTGCCGCAGCCGGATTCGCCCACCAGGCTGACGGTCTTCCCGGCGGGGATATCGATGTCCACGCCGTTGACGGCCACGGCCCGATCCTTCAACCCATCGGAGGCAAAGGAGACCACCAGGTTTCTGATTTCCAGGATGTTGCTCATGGGCGCCTCCTCAGGTCTTCATATAGGGGTCGATGGCGTCCCGCAGGCCGTCGCCGAGGAAATTGAAGGCCATGACGGTGATCAGGATCGCGATGCCGGGGGCGAGGATCAGCCAGGGGCACATATAGGCATAGCCCTTGCCCTGGCTCACCATCAAGCCCCAGCTGGCGGCGTTGGGGTCGCCCACGCCCAGGAAGCTCATGCTGCTCTCCCACATGATCGCGCCGGGGATGTCCAGCGTGAACAGCACGATCAGGTTCGGCAGGCAGTTGGGCAGGATGTGCCGGAACACGATCTTGAACCGGCTGACACCCATGGACCGCGCCGCTTCCATGAACTCCTTTTCCTTCAGGGACAGCGTCTGGGCCCGGACCACGCGGGCGGTGCCCGCCCAGTTGATGATGGACAGGGCAATGAACATGTTGAGCAGCGACGCGCCCAGCGTGTACATCACCACCATGGCCAATAGCAGCGACGGGAACGCCAGCACCACGTCCGCCAGGCGCATGATCAGCTCGTCGGCCACCTTGCCCAGGTAGCCTGCCATCAGCCCCAGCACCGTGCCCAGCACCAGGGAGATCAGCGAGGGCACGAAGCCGATCATCAGCGACGTGCGGCTGCCGTAGACCACCCGGGCGAACACGTCCCGGCCCATGTCGTCGGTGCCGAACCAGTGTTCCCAGGAGGGGGCCTTGCGCATGCTGGTCAGATCCAGCGCGTTGGGGTCGTAGCGGGCGATCACCGGCGCGAAGACGGACATCAACAGGATGAGCAGGATCAGTATCAGCCCCAGCAGCGCCGCCTTGTTGGCCCGGAACATGCTGAGGATGCTGTGCAGAATGCCCTCGTCGGGCTGGATCTCTGCGTCGATGATCCTCTGGGAGAGGTCGGCGGTGTATTGATCCTTGAATCGCTTTTTCATGCCTGCACCCCCCTCAGTCCACGCGAATCCGCGGGTCGATCACGGAATAGAGGATATCCGCCACCAGGTTCCCGGCGATGATCAGCAGGGCGGTGAAGATCACCGTGCCCTGCAAAAGCGGCATATCCCGGTTGTTGATGGCGCTGACGGCCAGACTGCCCACTCCGGGAATGGCGAACACCGACTCGGTGATCACCGCGCCGGAGAGCAGCGAGGAGATCTGTATGGCCATCACGGTGATGACGGGGATCAGCGCGTTCTTGAGGGCGTGGCGGGTAATGACCTTCAGCGGCGACAGGCCCTTGCTGCGGGCGGTGCGGATGTAGTCATTGCGCAGCACCTCGAGAAGGTTCGAGCGGGTCAGCCGCGCGATGCGCCCCGCCGAGGACCAGCCCAGCACGATGGTGGGCAGGATGTAGCCTGTCCAGCTCTTCACACCGGACACCGGCAGCACATTCTTGAACGTGTTCTGCAAGATCAGCGCCACCCAGAACACAGGCATCGACACGCCGAACAGGGAAACACCCATGCTCAGGTGGTCGATCAGGGAGTTCTTTTTTACCGCCGAGATGATGCCCACCGGGATGCCCATGATCCAGGAAAACAGCGCCGCGGCGACGGCCAGGCGCAGGGTGTAGGGGAACGCGCCCGCGATCAGCCCCGTCACCGGTCGGCTGAGCTTCCAGCTGGTGCCCAGATCGCCGTGGAGCATGTCCAGGATGTAGTGGTAATAGCGCACGAAAAAGGGGTCGTCCAGGTGCATGCTCTGGCGCAGACCTTCCACCACATCCTCCTTCAAGTGCTCCTTCATCATCACGGTGACCGGGTCTCCCGGCACCACCTGGAGCATGAAGAATATCAGCAGGACGATGCCCAGCAGCACCGGGATCGTGACCAGTATGCGCTTGGCGATGTGCTTGACCATGGCGACCTCCGCGGAAATGGGTGTGGGAATGCTATTGCAGCAGGGGCGGCGAAGCGCCGCCCCTGCAAATCGGTTTCAGCCTTTATAGGATCAGTCTGCCAGCGTGATGCCGTAGAAGCTCATGTCGCTCCAGCCGTTCCAGGAGACCTTGAAGCCCTGTACCCGGGGGCTCAGGCAGAACAGGTGGTTGCGCTGATACAGCGGCAGCACCACGGCGTCCTCGTGCACGACGGCGTTGTCGATCTTCTGGTAGGCGGCCAGGCGCTCGTCGGCGTCGGTCATCAGACCGGCGGCGTCGATCAGGTCCAGGATCTCCTCGTTGGAGTAGTTCACGGAGCGGCCCACGGTGTTGTGGCGGGCGAAGAAGGTGTCCAGGAAGTTGTCCGGGTCGTTGTAGTCCGCAGACCAGGAGTTGTAGTAGCTGGGCAGCTGGCCGTCGCGGCGGATGTCGTAGTAGCTGGATTCGTCATACTGGGTGACGGTGGCCCGAACGCCCACGGCCTGGAAGTAGGAGCAGAGGATGGTGGAGATGTCCAGGCTGGTCTTGGAATCGGCCATGACGGCCAGCTCCATGTCGAAGCCGTCGGCATAGCCCTCGTCGGCCAGGATCTGCTTGGCCTGCTCCGGGTCATAGGGGATGGGCTCGGCGTCGGGGTTGTGGCTCAGGATGCCCGCGGGGATGAAGGAGCTCAGCAGGGCGCCCTCGCCGCCGTACATCTGATCCAGGATGGTCTGGCGATCCACGGCCATCTGCAGCGCCTTGCGCACGTTCACGTTGTCCAGCGGCTCGATGGCGGTGTTGAACATGAAGTAGTAGGTGCCGGCGCGGGTGCCGGACACGATCTGATCCGCATAGCCGTTGTCCAGGAACCACTGCAGCTGGCTCTCGGCATAGTCGAAGTTGAACACGTCCACGGTGCCCTGCTCGAACATCATGCGCTGGGTGTCCGCGTCAGACACGATGTGCATCACGATGCCGTCAATGGCGGGCGCGCCCTTGAAGTAATCCTTGTTGGCGGTCAGCGTCACGGTGCTGCCCAGCTCCCACTCGGTCACCTGGAAGGGGCCGGTGCCGAAGCAGACGGCGGGATTCACGCCGAAGTCCTCCACGCCCTCGGTGGATTCGCGGTTGTACACCGCGCCGCCGGGGGTGGCCAGGCGGCTCAGGAAGGAGGCGCAGGGGGTGACGAGCTTGAACTCCACGGTCTCGTCGTCGATGGCGGTGACGCCGGTCACGCCCGCGTCGCTCTCGCCGTCGCGGTACTCCGCCGCGCCCTCGACGATGCCGTAGTACAGGTCATAGTTCTTGGTCAGGTTGACCGGGTCCATCATGCGGTTCACGGTGTACACCACGTCGTCCGCCGTGAAGGGATCGCCGTTCTGGAAGGTGACGCCCGGATGCAGGTGGAAGGTGTAGGTCAGACCGTCGTCGGAGATGTCCCAGCTGTCGGCCAGGCCGGGAATGACCTGGGGCTCGCCGTCCACGGTGTCGGTCTCCACCAGGCGGTCAAAGCAGTTCAGCGGGATGGTGTAGCTGTCGGTGGTGGCCTGCACGTCCAGGCTCTCCGGGTCGTCGGTGTAGAAGATGTGCAGCCAGTTGTCCTTCTCCTCGGCCACAGCGCAGGGCACGGCCAAAGCTAGCACCAGCGCAAGCGCCGCCAGCATGCTGATGATTCTCTTCATCGCGAAATCCTCCGTTGCAAGTTTAGTGGTCCATAGTTGGAAGGCAATATGCCTTTCTTAACATTATACTGGATTTTCTGCCGAATTACAACTATAGCATTGTTAAGGATATATAAACGAGCGGTCGAGCCGATGGAAAGGCCGCCGACCCGATCATGGTCGGGCTTCGGCGGCCTTGGAGATGATTGCCATGTTTTCAGGATCGTTTTCCACATCCAGGAATCTGGCGAAGCGGGCGAGGGCGGCTTCCACGGCGGTCAGCATGGCGCGGCTTGCGCCCACGCCGTCCTCCCACCACCAGCCCTTGACCCTCAGGCAGCCCGCCTTGCCCACGGGCTCCGGCTCAAACCGGGCGACGAACCGGCTGCCGTAGAGCACCGGCAGCACGTAATAGCCGTATTCCCGCTTGGAAACCTGCGTGTAGACCTCCCAGCGATAGCGGAAGCCGAACAGCGCCTCGATCATGGCCCGATCCCACATCAGATTGTCCAGCGGCGCGATGAACCGACAGGACGGACGGCGATTATCGCCGGAAATGCCGTCGATCACCTCCGGCAGGGCGTAGAACGGCGCCTTCTGGCCCTCCACCCGGCAGGGGACGATCTCGCCCCGCTCGGAAAGCCGCGAAAGCGCCGCCTTGCGGGCCTGGTCGTCGCCGACCACATAGCCCTGCCACGCGCCGCCGCGCCTATTCCACAAGAGGCCCACGCAGCCCAGCCGCCGCTTCACGTACCAGTCTTCAAAATCCTCCGGGCTCCGCTCCACGGCTTCCAGGCACTCTTGCGGCAGCACCCGCTCCGTCAGGTCGAACAGCCGCTGCACCCCCGCCTTGTCGCAGACGCACAGCTTTCCCGCGGCAAACAGGTACTCGATGGCCGCGCCGGAGGGCCGCCGGGGGCCCCAGCCAAAGTCCTTCGATTCGCCGATGGGGATGTCCGAGAGGGAGGACGGCCCGCGCTGGCGGATGATGTCCAGCACCTCGTCCAGCATCAGAAAGCCCTCGCCCTGGCCCCGGCCCTCCATCCAGCGCCGCCCGTCCTCGGAGCGCCTGGCCCGGATCGGGGCGAAGGCGGGAAAGTCTTTGGCAGTGTAGATGCACATCTCCTTGTCGAAGCCGTCCACCAGGAACCGCTCCTCGTAGAGCAGCCTGCGCAGGTGCTCCGGCTTGAAGCCGCGCACCCGGGCCTGTAGCACCAGCTCCGCGTTGCGACCGGCAACGTTCAGCGGGTCGAACTGGATGGTGCCCAGCCGGTCCATGACGGCCCGCGCACCGTCCAGGCCGCGAAAGCCGTCCGCGCCGTCCAGGTTGTGCCAGCGCACCAGCGCCTCCCGGGCCTGCCTCTGGGATAATTCGATCATGCTGCCTCCTCGCGCCCGATCAGGCCATGCGCTCCGGGTGGAACACCTCGTCGAATTGCTCCGCCGTCAAAAAGCCAAGCTTCACACAGGCCTCCTTCAGGGAGATGTTCTCGGCGTAGGCCAGCTTGGCGGTCCTGGCGGCGTTGTCGTAGCCGATGTGGGGGTTCAGCGCCGTAACCAGCATCAGGCTGTTGTAGAGGTTGCTGCGCATCTTCTCCCGGTCGGCGGTGATGCCGCTGACGCAAAGGTCGTTGAAGGAGCGCAGGCCGTCCGTCA
Organism: uncultured Eubacteriales bacterium; assembly: GCA_900315585.1. GTDB lineage: Bacteria > Bacillota > Clostridia > Christensenellales > Aristaeellaceae > UBA2862. The sequence goes on from OMZP01000047.1 coordinate 12,041, forward strand.
GCAGCCGTGCCGACTGGAGGAAGTTGTAGATCAGCACCGGCATGAACACGTTCAGCTCGAAGTTGCCCTGGCTGGCGGCCAGGCCCACGGCCACGTCGTTGCCCATCACCTGCACGGCCACCATCGTCATGGCTTCGCACTGGGTGGGATTCACCTTGCCGGGCATGATGGAGGAACCGGGCTCGTTTTCCGGGATGCGGATCTCGCCCAGGCCGCACCGGGGCCCGGAGGCCAGCCAGCGCACGTCGTTGGCGATCTTCATCAGGTTTGCCGCCAGGGCCTTCATGGCCCCGTGGGCGAACACCAGCGCGTCCTTGGCGGTGAGGGCGTGGAACTTGTTGGCGTCGGTGACGAAGTCCTTCCCGGTGAGCGCGGACACGGCTTTGGCCACCTCGACATCGAAGCCCGCGGGCGCGTTCAGCCCGGTACCCACGGCGGTGCCGCCCAGGGCCAGCTTTTTCAGCTGGGGCAGGGCGGAAAGCAACATTTCTTTTGGGGCCTCGATCAGCCCCCGCCAGCCCAGGATTTCCTGGGAAAAGCGGATGGGCACCGCGTCCTGAAGATGGGTGCGCCCGGACTTCACCACGTCCCCGTTCTCCGCCTCCAGCCGCTTGAGCGTCTCGATGAACCGGTCCATCTCCGGCATCAGGCCGTCCACGATGGCGGTCACCGCGGCGATGTGCATGGCGGTGGGGAAGGTGTCGTTGCTGCTCTGGGACATGTTCACGTCGTCGTTGGGGTGCAGCAGCTTCTTTCCGGCCAGCGCGTTGCCGTAATTGGCGATCACCTCGTTGGCGTTCATGTTGCTCTGGGTGCCGCTGCCGGTCTGCCACACCACCAGGGGGAAGTGGTCGTCCAGCGCCCCGGCGATCACGGCGTCGCAGGCGGCGGAGATGGCGGACAGCTTCTCGTCGGTCATGCGCCGGGGCTGGATGGCGTGGTTGGCGATGGCCGCGGCCTTCTTGAGCACGCCGAAGGCCCGCACGATCTCCAGCGGCATCCGCTCGCCGCCGATTTTGAAGTTCTGATAGCTGCGCTGGGTCTGCGCGCCCCAATAGCGGTCGGCGGGCACCCGCATTTCGCCCATGGAATCCCTTTCCACGCGATAGTCCATTTTTCTGCCTCCTGACGGTCAATAATATGAAAATATTGTATCAGAAAAAGCCCTTCTTGTGAAGGGGACTTGCAGCATTAACATTTTGTGATATAATAATGTAAGATTATAATAACCATAAAGTTAGGAAGCGGATGTCCCATGACGCTCGGAAGCAGAGCCGGCGGCTCAAACCGCGGTTCCGGCAAAGACGGCCAGATCAGGCACGTGGCAATCTCTCTGGCGGCGATGATGCTGCTGGTGGGGGTGGTGTTCGTGTTTAAGCTGCCCAATCCCAATATGCTGCTGATCACGGGGCTGGCGGTGTTCACCTCCCTCTACGGCTTCCCGTCGGGCATCGTGTGTGCCGCGGTGATGATCGTCTACTCCATGTATTTCTTCTCCACGGAGCACAGCATGTTTGCCTACACGGCGCTGAACCTGGAAAAGATGGCTGTGATCGTGCTGGGCGTGACGCTGACGACGGTGTTCATCGGCAATCTGAAACGCCAGCAGGAGCAGGCCAACCGCAAGCTCCGGGAGATGAACGAGAGCCTGGCGGAGGACAACGCCGCGCTGCAGGAGGCCACTGCCACCGACGCCCTCACCGGCGTGCACAACCGTTTCGCCCTGCGGCGGGACTACAGCCGCTTCGCAAACCGGGACGTGCACGTGATGATGGTGGATTTGGACGACTTCAAGGGCTTTAACGATCGGTTCGGCCACCAGATGGGCGACCGGATCCTGTGCCAGCTGAGCCTCGCCCTGGTGGAGTGCTTCGGCGGCGAGTGGTGCTATCGCTACGGCGGCGACGAATTCCTGATCATCGTGCCGGACGTGCAGGAGAGCGACTTTCTGGCGAAGCTGGAGAAGTTGAAGCGCCTGGTGAAGGACATCGACGTGGACGGGCAGCGCCTGCCGGCCCACTTCTCCGCGGGCTACGTCCACGGCGTGTGCGAGCTGTCCTACGACCTGCGGCTGATGATGCACCAGGCGGACAGCAACCTCTATGACGCCAAGGCCCTGGGCAAGGACTGCTACGTGGGCCGCGCCTTCTCCCGGGTGTTCGCAGAAGCCCTGCCAGATAACGCCGACGGCTTCGGCGGACGGATGACGGATGTTTGATTGAGAAAAAAAGGGGTTGTCTCAAACACTTCTGACGATACAATTCATACCGTAGGGACGCCATTTATGGCGTCCGCAGGCGGAGGGTCCGCTCCCAGCGGCAAGAATGCCGCCCCTACGGGGGAATCGCAGCGTCCGAATGCGTTTTGAGACAGCCCCTTCTTCTCATGCGTATTTGTCGATCAATTCCAGGACGGTCCGATCCATCTCTGGCTTGTGCGCTTCCATGTCCTTCAGAAGCGCCAGCTGGCACCGTGCCCGGGCCAGGTTGTCGTCGGCCTTCTCGATGTGGAAGTACACGTCCCCGTCCAGGTAGTCCGTCAGGAAGCGCATGGCGTTCTCGTAGGTCATCACCAGCGCCCCCAGCGGCAGGTTTTCAAGCTCCGTGCGGGTGAGCCCCTGGGCCGTCTCGGAGATGAAGCCGTCCGAATAGGCGGTGAACAGCGCCATGTCCAGGTGGACCCGGGTCAGGTCCCGCTCGTCCTCGGCGGCGGTGGACGCGCCGTAGCGGATGGCGTCGCCGAAGTCATACAGGGCGGAGCCGGCCATCACCGTGTCCAGGTCGATCACGCACAGCGCCTCGCCGGTGTCGTTGTCCAGCATCACGTTGTTGATCTTGGTGTCGTTGTGGGTGACGCGCAGGGGCAGGGTGCCGTCTGCGATCATCGAAACGATCTGCCCCATGGCGCCCATGCGCTCGCGGATGGACGCGATCTCCGGCGCGACCTCATGGACCCGCTTCTTCACGTCCGCTGCTACGGACGCCTCGAAGGCCTCCATGCGCTTCACGGTGTCATGGAAGTAGGGGATGGTGTCGTAGAGGGCGTCGATGGGGAAGTCCGCCAGCATCCGCTGGAACTGTCCGAAGGCGCGGCCTATCTCCCGGAATTGCTCGAGGGAATCCACTCGGTCCACGGTGCGGGCGTTCAGGATGAAGTCGTAGGCCCGCCAGGAGCCGCTTTCATCCTGGTAGAGCGTGCCGCCGCCCTTCACGGGCACCAGCCGTAGCACCCGGTTTGCGGGGTCCTGGCCCTGCCTTTCCATGGCGGCGCGCAGGTGCTCCGTCACCAGATGCACGTTGCTCATCACCTCCACCGGCTTTTTGAAGGCGAAGGTGTTGATGCGCTGGAGCACGAAATCCCGCGTATCGCCAGATGGCAACGCAAAGCGCAGCCGGTAGGTGCGGTTGATGTGCCCGGCCTTGATGGGCTCGCAATCGACCAGCTCTCCGGGAAAGTCAAATTGCGCGATGATGGTTTGCAGCTCTCTGTTCATGTTCATTCCCCGAATATGGCGTCCACGAATTCCTTCGCGTCAAAGGGCTGCATGTCGTCGATCTGCTCGCCCAGGCCGATGTAGCGCACGGGCAGACCCAGCTCGTTGCGAATGGCGATGGCGATGCCGCCCTTGGCGGTGCCGTCCAGCTTGGTCAGGATGATGCCTTCCAGGTTGGCCACCTCGCTGAACACCTTCGCCTGGGCCAGGCCGTTCTGACCGGTGGTGGCGTCGATCACCAGCAGCGCGCCCAGGTTCGCCTGGGGATACTCCCGCTCCACCACGCGGCTGATCTTTTTCAGCTCCTCCATCAGATGGGCCTTGTTGTGCAGGCGGCCGGCGGTGTCCACCAGCAGGATGTCCGCGTGGCGGCCCTTGGCGGCCTGGATGCCGTCGAACACCACGGCGGCGGGGTCCGCGCCCTCCTGGTGCTTGATGATGGGCACGTCCGCCCGCTCGGCCCACACGGTCAGCTGGTCGGCGGCGGCGGCACGGAAGGTGTCGCCTGCGCAGATGATCACCCGGCGGCCCAGCACCTTCATGCGGGAGGCCAGCTTGCCGATGGACGTGGTCTTGCCCACGCCGTTCACGCCGATGATGAGCAGCACCATCGGGCTCGTCAGCTGCATCGGCTCCGCCCAGAGGATGTCCACCAGGATCTGCTTCAGCGCCTCGCGGGCCTTGGCGGGATTGCCGATCTTCTCGCTCTTGCACTTCTCCTTCAACCGGTTCACGGCCAGCTCGGAGGTGGTCACGCCCACGTCCGCCATGATCAGGATGTCCGTCAGGTCCTCGTAGAAATCGTCGTCCAGCTCGTGATAGCTCTCCACCAGCTCGTCCATGCGGCCGGAGAAGGCGTTGCGGGTCTTTTGCAGACCCTTCTTGAACTTATCGAATAAACCCATCCTCTTACCTCCAAACAATGAAAAATGGAGAATGGAAAACGGAAAATGAACGGTTGCCAGTCCATTCTCCATGATCCATTGTCATACTATTCTCAACCTAAAATGCAACCATCTGTCGGCGTCTTTTCCGCCAGGGCTGCGCGCCGAATTCTTGACAGACGCTCCGTGTATGCCTGCGAATTCTCTGCTTGCCCTGACGAAAAATCCGCTCGACATCTATG
>OMZP01000040.1 GCA_900315585.1 uncultured Eubacteriales bacterium
AGCGAAGCGAAGGATCTGTACGTTGCGTTGTCCTGCGGCATTGAAGGTAGTGTTCTGCCATACATTTCCATGCATCCCACAAGTTTCCGTGAAGAGCCTCTTTTTTTACTTTCCCCGGCTCAGCCTGACCTTCACGGGCTTTGCGGGCGGGGTGTAGGTGAAGTCCGGGGTGATGGCGGCTGGCTTTGCCAAGGCCGTCGGTTCAGGTGTCGGTTCGGGCACCGGTTCAGGCGCTGTTTCCGCTGGGGTCGGTTCGGCTGCTGGGGACGGTTCAGCCGGCACGGGCGCTTCGGCTGCCGCGGGCGGTTCCGCGGGCGCTTCGGCTGTCGGTTCAGGCGCCTCGGAAGTTACCTCCGGAGAGGCCGGGGCTTCGGCGGGCGCGTCGATCCGCGCCGGGACCTCCGCCGCCGGGGAGGCCTCCGCCTCGGATCGGTCTTCGCCGTCCAGCACGGAGTCGTCGGTCATGCCGGCGGCCTCCTTGATCATCTGGATCTCCCGGGCCTTCATGGTCTTGCCGTTGACCAGGTCGTAGAGCACGGGCACCACGAACAGCGTCATCAGCGTGGCGTAGGTCAAGCCGCCGATGGACACCACGGCCATGGGCTGCATCATTTCCGCGCCGGTGCCCTGGCCCAGGGCCATGGTGGACATGCCCAGGATGGTGGTCAGCGCCGTCATCAAAATCGGGCGCAGGCGGATGCGGCCCGTCTCGATCAGGGCCTCCCGCTTTTCCATGCCGCCGATGCGCAGCTGGTTCACGCAGTCGATGAACACGATGCCGTTGTTCACCACCACGCCGGAGAGCACCAGGAAGCCCAGCATGCTGACGATGGACAGGTCCATGCCGGTGAGCAGCAGGGCCAGCAATCCGCCGGTGAAGGCCAGCGGGATCGTGAACATGACGATGATGGGGGACTTGAAGCTCTGGAACTGGGCCACCATGATCAGGAAGATCAAAAGGATCGCGATCAGGACCATCCAAACCAGGTCCTGCATGATGCCCATGACGGTCTCGTTTTCGCCGGTGAGGCCCACGCTGTACCCGGCGGGCACGGCGTAGTCCTTCAGCTTCGCCTCGAAGGCGTCGCTGACGTGGTTGGCGCTGTAGCCGTCGGCCACGGCGAAGGACACGGTGATCATGCGGCGCTGGCTGGCGCGGTTGATGGTGCCCAGGCTGCTGGTCATGCGGATGTCCGCCACGTCGCCCACGCGCACCTGCTTGTCCTCTTCCTCGCCGTTCACTTCGATCTCCAGGTCCTCCAGCTCCTCGGGCTTGAGCGCGCTGTTGGCCGCGTCGGAGATGAACACGCCGTATTCCCTGCCGTCGAAGGTCACCTGGGTGATCTCCGTGCGGCCCGCCACCTTCTGGGCGATGAACTGGAACACCTGGGCGGTGGTGAGGCCCTCGTCGATGGCCTTCTCCTTGTCCACCTCGATGCGCAGCTCCGGCACGGCGTCCTCCAGGCCGTCGTCCACCTCCGCGGCGCCCTCGGTCTGCCGGGCGAGCTCCGCCACGTCGCTGGCGATCTTTTGCAGGGTCTCCAGGTCCTCGCCGGTGATCTCGGCGGAAATGCCGCTGCCGGTGAGCATGGAGATGTCCATGGTGCTGGCCTGCACGGACAGATCCGCGCCCAGCTTCTCGCCGATGGCGCTGATGTCGGAGGCGATGTCGACGTTCCGGCGGCCGGAGGCTTCGTCTACCATAATATAGTAGGACATGCCGCCCGATCCGGTGAGGCCGGAGAGCATGCCGCCGCTGCCGCCCATCAGGCCCACGGACTCCACGCCCTCCACGGCCATCATACCGTTCATGATCTCCACAGCCTGGTCCTTCTGCTGCTGGTCGGTCATCTCCGGGGCGAAGGTGAGGTCCGCGCTCATCTGGCGGGAGTTCACCTGGGGCATGAAGGAGATGCCCATCTTCGGCACCTGCAGCGCCGCGAAGGCCAGTACGCCGACGGCCGCCAGCAGCACCAGCGGCTTCACCCGCAATGCCGCGCCGAGCAGGCCGGTGTAGGCCTTCTGGATCGCGCCGAAGATGCGGTGCTTCCGGGGCTTGGAGTGGCGCATCAGGAACGAGCACATCACCGGCACCACCGTCATGGCCACCAGCAGCGAGGCCAGCAGCGAGTAGGCGATGGTCAGGCCCATGTCCGCAAACAGGTCGCGGGCCATGCCCTGCACGAACACGATGGGCAGGAACACGCAGATGGTGGTCAGCGTGGAGGCGAACAGCGCGCCGGAGACCGACTTCACGCCCTCCACGCAGGCCCGCAGCAGGGGCACGCCCTCCTCGTCGTGGAGGCGGTAGATGTTCTCGATGGCCACGATGGAGTTGTCCACCAGCATGCCGATGCCCAGGCTCAAACCGCTCAGGGACAGCACGTTCAGCGTGATGCCGGTGAAGTACATGCACACGAAGGCGATGACCACGCTGATGGGGATGGAGAAGGCCACGGTAATGGTGGGCCGGAAATCCATCAGGAACAGGAGCAGGATCAGTATGGCCAGCCCGCCGCCGGAGAGCAGGTTGTTCAGTACCGAGTCCACGATGATCTCGATGTACTCGCCCTGGTTCATCAGGTCCACGATGTGAAGGTTGCTGTCGGCGGCCATCAGCGCGTCGGCGCGGTCCAGGATGGTCTTGGCCACGTCGGCGGTGGAGTAGGTGGACTGCTTGTCGAAGGACAGCAGGATGCCGTCGGAGCCGTTGAGCTTGGTGAACACCTCGTCCCGGTTGTCCGTCAGCTCCACGCTGGCCACGTCCAGAAGGCGCACCTCGTCGATGGTATCCAGCCCCAGCTCGAACAGCTTCATGCGCCGCAGGGCGTCCAGGGTGTCAAACTTGTCGCCCACGCGCACCAGCACCTGCTCGTTCTCCGCGTCGTAGACGTAGCCGGCGGGCATGGTGAAGTTCTGGGCTCCGATGAGGCTGGCCACCATCTGGGTGGTCACCACGCCGTCCAGCCCCGCGTTCTCCAGGGCTTCGTCCCGCTTGTCGTTGAACTCCTTGCGGGCCTTGGCCAGCTCCGCCTCGCCCTCCTTGAGCATCTTGGAGGCCTGGGCGAAGCCGCTGTCGGCCTGCTCGCGGGCGGCCTCCAGCTGGCTCCTGGCGTCGGAGAGCTTGGTGTCCTCGTCGATGCCCTCGATGTAGCCGCCGGGGATGATGCCCTGCTCCAGCTTGGACAGGGTGGCGTCGATCTGGGCGATGCCCGCGTCGATCTGAGCCAGACCCTCCTGGGCCTGGGCGTACTGGGCCTTCAGGCTCTCCGGGTCCTGGGCCATGGTCAGCGCCTTGTAGGCGTCGGAGCCCTCCAGCGCGTCGATCTGCTCCTGCAGCTGGCTGATCTGCTGGCGCAGGTTCTCCGGGGACAGGGCAGTGGTGGCCTGGTCCATCAGGGCCAGCTGGGCGTTCAGCGCGTCGATGCGCTGGTTCAGGGAGTCGATCTGCTGCTGGGCCTCGGCCCGGCGGGATTCGATGTCCGCGTTGTCGTCGCCCAGGGTCGCCAGGGCCTGGCGGCGGGATTCCAGGTTCGCCCGGTCGTCGGCCAGGAACTGCTCCATGCAGGCGATGACGCCGTTCAGCCGGTCGATCTCGGCGTTCACGGCGGCGAGGTCGCCCTCCGCCTGGGTGAGCTGGGCCCGCAGATCCTCCACGCTGGCTTCCTCGGCGGAGGCCGCGGCGAAGGGGAACAGGGCAAAGCCCGCTTCCGGGCTGCCCTCGACTGCCTCGGGATCGGCGGGCGCTTCCCCTTCCGCGGGAAGCTCGCCTTCTTCGTCAGTCAGCGCGGCCCCGCCGCCGGGGAGGGGGTCGGTGAGGGGCTCGGTGGGAGCCTCGTTGTTTTCGACGGGGGTCTCGGTATTGTCGCTGGGGGCGCTGGCGTCGTCGGCGGGGGTTTCCCCACTGTCCGCAGGCGCTTCAACGGGGCTTTCCGCAGGCGCTTCGGCGGGGGCCTCTGCGGGGGCTTCGGCGGGGGCCTCTGCGGGGGCTTCGGCAGGGGCTTCGGCGGGGGCTTCGGCGGGGGCCTCGGCGGGAGCCTCATCGGGATTCGATCCCGCGGCGGCGATCCGCCCCTTGAGGGACTCGATCTGCTGCTCCAGGGACTGCTTCTGGCTGTTCTGGTCGTTCAGCTGTCCCCTGGCGGTCTCGAGGGCGCTGGCGTCCGCCTCGACGGCGGCCTCCAGCTCGGCGATCTGCTGCTGGAGCGCGTCCGCGTCCAGCAGAGCCAGGTCGTTCAGGTATTGCTGCTGGCTGTCCCGCTGGGCGGTCAGCTCGGCGATCTGCCGCTCCAGGTCGGCCCGGGTGCTGTCCGTGACGCTTTCGGGGGTCAGCCCCCGGGCCTCGGCGTCGCTCAGCTGCTGCTGGAGGGTGGAAAGCTGCTGCTTCAGATTGGCCAGCTGCTCCTGGGCGGTCTTCAGCGCCTGGCGCTGGGTGTCGTCCATGTTCACCAGGGGCTCCATGCTCTGCACGGCCTGGGCCAGCTGATCCCGCTGGGCCTGCAGCTCCTGCCGCTGCTGGCGAAGCTGCTGGATGGCGGGGTCGATCTGACTCGCGCCCGCGTCGATGGCGGCCAGGGCGTCATCGATCTGCTGGTAGGTCTGTCGGCGGGCCCGGGCCAACTGGCGCTTGCCGTCGGAGAGCTGGGCCTGGCCGTCGTTCAGCTGCCGCTCCACCTCCGCCAGCTCCGCGTCCACGTCCTCCAGGATGGCGCTGTTGAGCACGTCGATGCGGCTCTGCTCGATCACCACGTCCACGCGCTGGTCGATCAGGCCGGAGGCGTTGGCCGCGGCCACGCCGTTCAGGGATTCAAAGGCGGGGATCAGCTCGTCCTCCACGTAGTCGGACAGGGCGAGGATGTCCATGTCGTCCCGGGAGACGGAGAGGATCGCCACCGGCAGCATGTCCGGGTTCAGCTTCATGGCCACCGGCGCGCCAATGGCGTCGTCCCACTCGCCCCGCAGCTGGTCCAGTCGGGAGGAGAGCTCGATGAGGGCGGTGTCCATGTTCGCGCCGTCGTTGAACTGCATGATCACCACGGACACGTTGTCCCGGGAGGAGGAGGTGATCTTCTTCACGTCGGTGAGCGTGGCGACGGCGGCCTCCATGGGCCGGGTCACGTCCGTCTCCACCTGCTCCGGCGTCGCGCCCACATAGGGGGTGTACACCACCACATAGGGCAGGTTCATGCTGGGCAGCAGGTCGGTGGTCATCTTCGTGAAGGAGATGTAGCCCAGCACGATCACGAGTATGATGCCCACGATCACCGTATAGGGCTTTTTGACGCTGTATTTGGAAAACATGCCGCGCCTCCCGTTTTGCGCAATGTCTGGAAATCCACAGTTACAGCCATTATGGCGACTGTTTATGAACTGTATATAAATATTTGTAGCACTTTCGTAACATCTTCAATTATATACCTCCGCGCTCGGTTTGTCCATGGGGTTTGAGAGGTTTAACAAAGGAAAAGCCCGAGACGCGCCCTTCCCGGACGAATCGGACCGGAAGTTCTACGAGGTGGCCCGGTTCTGCCAAGCGCCGCTGGTGACGGGCAACAGCCAGCACTTCCCCAAGGACGAGACCGTGCTGACCGTGGCGGAGTTCGTAGATAGATACCTGTAATTACATATTATATTGGACGCCGGGGAATGGCATTCAGGCCGTTCTCCGGCGTCTTATGATCCCTGTGGGGAAAAAACTTTCGGTTTATCAAAAAAATAACATTCAAATCACACAATTAATTTGATTCTCGGTGGGGGATAGGGTATAATGATAAAGCTGTGTGTCGGGGTACCCATGTGCAATTTTGCCGGAATTGCCGGGTACGAAACCGGATGCAGCGGGTGACAAACGGGATGAACCGGAAGGTTGCGGCGCAACGCGAAGCGCCTTAAGCGCCAAGCGGCCGGTAATTTCCGGGGACCATGTCCGACGATCGGACGACGGAGCTCATGCCCGTCGCGCGGCAGTCGAGGGCCGAAGGGCCCGGACTGCCGGAAAAAAACAATAGGACACGCCCGGCAGCGTGTGCATGAGTTCAACAGGAGGAAAGACAATGGCAAACCAGAAGATCCGCATCAAGCTCAAGGCCTATGAGCATTCCATCATCGACCAGAGCGCAGCGCGCATCGTCGAGACGGCCAAGCGCACCGGTTCCCGCGTGTCGGGCCCGATTCCGCTGCCCACCGAGAAGGAGATCGTGACGATCCTGCGTTCCCCCCACAAGCACAAGGATTCCCGCGAGCAGTTTGAGATGAGGACGCACAAGCGCCTGATCGACATCCTGCGGCCGACCCCCCAGACGGTGGACGCTCTGACCAAGCTGGATCTGCCGGCGGGCGTTGAAATCGAGATCAAGCTGTAAGGCGAACGGCGGACGGACGCGCTCTTTGCGGGATCCTGCGTTTTCCGCGGATGATCGTCCGGTTGAAGCCCGGAGCCAAGCGGCTTATCAATAGGAGGCGTGAGAACCCTCCGAGCAAACTGTCAAACGGTTTGTACAACATGTAGAGAGGTGTAACCATGAAGAAAGCAATTCTCGGCAAGAAGATCGGCATGACCCAGATTTTCGTATCTGACGGTCGTCTGGTGCCGGTCACCGTCGTGGAAGCGGGCCCCTGCACTGTGACGCAGGTCAAGACCGTGAAGACCGACGGCTACGAAGCGGTACAGGTTGGCTTCGACGAGCTCAGCGAACAGCGGGCCAAGAAGCTGCTGAACAAGCCGGAGCAGGGCCACTTCGCCAAGGCTGGCGTGAAGCCTGCGCGGCACCTTCGCGAGTTCCGCTTTGAGGACATCAGCGGCTACTCCGTGGGCGACGAGATCAAGTGCGACGTGTTCGCCGAAGGCGACAAGATCGACGTGATCGGCACCAGCAAGGGCCACGGCTACACCGGCGCCATCCAGCGTTGGAACCAGCACACCGGCCCCATGGGCCACGGCTCCAAGTACCATCGTGGCGTGGGCTCCCTGAGCGCCAACTCCGATCCGTCCCGCGTGTTCAAGAACAAGCACATGGCGGGCCAGTACGGCGGCGAGCGCGTCACCGTGCAGAACCTTGAGATCGTCAAGGTGGACGCCGAGCGCAACCTGCTGATGGTCAAGGGCGCGATCCCCGGCGCGAACGGCAGCCTGGTGATGGTCCGCGACGCGGTGAAGGGTTAATAGGAGGACGCAAATATGGCAAATGTGAAAGTATTCAACATGCAGGGCGCCGCGGTTGGTGAGATCGCTCTCTCCGACGAGGTTTTCGGCGTCGAGCCCCATATCAGCGCCATGCACGCTGTGGTGCGCGCCTACATGAACGCGCAGCGCCAGGGCACCCAGTCCGCCCTCACCCGCACCGAGGTGCGCGGCGGCGGCCGTAAGATCTATCGCCAGAAGGGCACCGGCAATGCGCGCCATCATGGCCGCAGAGCGCCCCAGTTCACCCACGGCGGCGTCGTGTTCGCCCCCAAGCCCCGCGACTATCGCATCTCCGTGCCCCGCAAGGTGCGCCGGCTGGCGATGAAGAGCGCGCTGAGCAGCAAGGTGGCCGAGCAGGAGATCGTGGTGGTGGACAACATCGCCCTTTCCGAGGCGGAAGCCAAGACCAAGAACGTCGTGAAGATGCTCAAGGCGCTGGGCGCCGACAAGAAGGCGCTGATTGTGACCAAGGACGTGGAGCCCATGGTCGTGCGCGCCGCGAACAACATCCAGGGCGTCAAGACCACCTTCGTGGGCAGCCTGAATGTGGTCGACATCCTGAACTGCGACAAGTTCATCATATCCCAGGACGCCGTGAAGCTGGTTGAGGAGGTTTATGCAGAATGAAGAGCGCATATGACATCATCATCAAGCCGGTTCTGACTGAAAAGTCCTACGCCGATATGGCCGAGCAGAAGTTCACCTTCCAGGTGGCTGTCGGCGCGAACAAGACGGAGATCAAGCAGGCCATCGAGAGCATCTTCGAGGGCGTGAAGGTGGATTCCGTCAACACCATGCGCACGATCGGCAAGATCAAGCGCCAGGGCCGCTATCAGGGCCGCACCCCTGAGATCAAGAAGGCCATCGTCACCCTGAAGAAGGATTCCAAGCCGATCCCGTTCTTCGAGGGCATGGCCGAGGAAGAGTAATCAGGGAGATTACCCTTTGAAGCCTGAAAGGGCTTCCACAATGGTAAGGCCCGCCGAAAAAGGGTCAAAGAAAGAAAGGGAGAAATAACCATGGCAATTCGAGTGTACAAGCCGACTTCGCCCGCGCGGCGCTTCATGTCGGTTCTGACCTTTGAAGAGGTCACCAAGAAGACGCCCGAGCGTTCTCTGGTCACCGACCTGCGCCATCGCGCCGGCCGCAACAACCAGGGCAAGATCACCGTTCGCCACCAGGGCGGCGGCGCGCGTCGCAAGTATCGCATCATCGACTTCAAGCGCCAGAAGGACGGCATCCCCGCCACCGTGAAGGCGATTGAGTACGATCCCAACCGCACCTGCTTCATCGCCCTGCTGGTCTACGCCGACGGCGAGAAGCGGTACATCCTGGCGCCCCTGGGCCTGAAGGTGGGCGACACCGTGATGAGCGGCCCCACCGCCGACATCAAGCCCGGCAACTGCCTGCCCATCGCCAACATCCCGCTGGGCACCCTGGTGCACAACATCGAGATCAAGGTCGGCCGCGGCGGCCAGATGGTCCGCTCCGCCGGCACCGCCGCCCAGGTCATGGCGAAGGAGGGCGATTACGCCCAGATCCGCCTGCCCTCCGGCGAGGTTCGCAAGGTGAGCATGACCGCCCGCGCCACCGTGGGCCAGGTCGGCAACACCGATCACAGCAACGTGCGCATCGGCAAGGCCGGTCGCAAGCGTCACATGGGCGTTCGTCCCACCGTCCGCGGCGTGGTCATGAACCCCTGCGACCATCCCCACGGCGGCGGCGAAGGCCGTTCCCCGGTGGGCATGCCCGCCCCGATGTCTCCGTGGGGCAAGAAGACGCAGGGCGTCAAGACCCGCAAGCATCGCAAGTATTCGGACAAGCTGATCATCAGCCGTCCCAAGAAGAACAAGTAAGGCCTGAAAGGAGGCAAACCAAATGAGCAGATCTGTTAAAAAGGGTCCTTTCATTCAGCCCGCGCTGCTCAAGCGCGTGCAGGAAATGAACGCCAGCGGCGACAAGAAGGTTCTGAAGACCTGGTCCCGCTCCTCCACGATCTTCCCGGATTTCATCGGGCACACGGTTGCCGTCCATGACGGCCGCAAGCATGTTCCGGTCTATGTAACCGAGGATATGGTCGGACACAAGTTCGGCGAATTCGCCCCCACCCGTACCTTCAGGGGACACGCCGGTGAAAAAGCGTCAACCCGCAAGTAACGGAAGGAGAGTAGAAAGATATGGCAACTCGTGTTAAAGAGAAGGCCGCGGCGCGCCAGGCCAATGCCGACAAGCGCCCGCGCGCGACTGCCAAGTACGTCCGCGTTGCTCCCCGCAAGGCGAAGATCGTTGTGGATCTGATCCGCGGCAAGCAGGTTGACGATGCGCTGGCAATCCTCATGTATACGCCCAAGAGCGCCGCGCCGGTGGTTGAAAAGCTGCTGAACAGCGCCATCGCCAACGCCGAGTGCAAGGAGCTGGACCGCTCCAGCCTGTACGTGGCGGAAGTTTACGCCAACCAGGGCCCGACCCTGAAGCGTTACTGGGCGCGTTCCCACGGTCGTGCCGATATGATCAAGAAGCACACCAGCCACATCACGATCGTGCTCGACCAGAAGTGAGGGAGGATATAAAATGGGACAGAAAGTTAATCCCCACGGCGCCCGCGTTGGTGTCATCCTGGACTGGAGCACCAAGTGGTACGCAGGGAAAAAGGATTTTTCCAACAACCTGATCGAAGACTACAACCTTCGCAAGCTGTTGAAGGACAAGCTGAACACCGCCGGCATTTCCCGCATTGACATCCAGCGCGCCGGCACCAAGCTGCATGTGTCCGTGTACACCGCCAAGCCCGGCATCGTGATCGGCAAGGGCGGCGCCGGCGTCGAGGCTCTGAAGAAGGAGCTGGAGACCTACACCGGCCGCCAGGTGGCCCTGGACATCATGGAGATCAAGAACCCCGACTGCGACGCTCAGCTCGTGGCCGAGAACATCGCCCAGCAGCTGGAGAAGCGCATCTCCTTCCGCCGCGCGATGAAGCAGTCCATCGCCCGTTCCATGAAGGCCGGCGCGAAGGGCATCAAGACCACCGTTTCCGGCCGTCTGGGCGGCGCCGACATCGCCCGCTCCGAGGGCTATCACGAGGGCTCCATCCCGCTGCAGACCCTGCGCGCCAACATCGACTATGGCTTCTGCGAGGCCAAGACGACCTACGGCCGCATCGGCGTCAAGGTGTGGATCTACAAGGGCCAGGTCCTGCCGCAGAACGGCAAGAAGGTTCTCACCGGTTACACCGACATCAAGAGCCCCTTCGCCGGTCGCGGTGACCGCAGAAGGAACGACAGAAACGACCGCGGCCCGCGCGGTGAGCGTCGGGAGCGCGGCGAGCGCACTGAGCGTAAGGAAGGAGGCAACTAAGCTATGCTGATGCCTAAGAGAGTCAAGCACCGCAAGCAGCAGCGCGGTCGCATGAAGGGCAAGGCCCAGCGCGGCAATTTCCTCGCTTACGGCGACTACGGTCTCGTAGCGACCCAGCCCGGCTGGGTGACCTCCAACCAGATTGAGGCTGCCCGTCAGGCCATGACCCGCCGCACCAAGCGTGGCGGCCAGGTCTGGATCAAGATTTTCCCCGACAAGCCCATTACCGCCAAGCCCGCTGAGACCCGAATGGGTTCCGGCAAGGGCGCTCCGGAGTACTGGGTGAGCGTCATCAAGCCCGGCCGTGTGCTGTTCGAGATGGGCGGCATTCCGGAGGAGCTGGCTCGCGAGGCCCTGCGCCTGGCGGCCCACAAGCTTCCGATCACCACCAAGTTCATCAAGCGCGAGGCGGTCAAGGAAGAAGCCAATACTGAGATGGGTGGTGAAGAGCAGTGAAAACCAAGGACGAACTGAAGGCCCTGGAGGCCAAGACCATGGCCGAGCTCGACACCGATCTGAAGGACAAGAAGAGCGAGCTGTTCAACCTGCGCTTCCAGCTGGCGACCGGTCAGCTGCAGAACACCGCGGCCATCCGCGACTGCAAGAAGAGCATCGCGCGGGTCAAGACCGTCATCCGTCAGCGCGAGCTGGCCGGTAAGGCGTAACGCGAAAGGAGGCAACTGAAAATGGCTGAAGTAAGAGGCATGCGCAAGACTCGTATCGGCGTGGTTGTTTCCGATAAGATGGACAAGACCATCGTCGTCGCGATTCGCACCCGCGTCAAGCATCCGCTGTACGGCAAGATCATGAACCGTACCAGCAAGATCAAGGCCCATGACGAAGAGAACCAGTGCGGCATCGGCGATACCGTGAAGATCATGGAGACCCGCCCGCTGTCCAAGGAAAAGCACTGGCGTCTGGTAGAAATCATCGAAAAGGCGAAGTAAGCCGATAACCCAAGCAAAGGAGGAAGAAAACTATGATTCAGCCTCAAACTCGTTTGAAGGTAGCCGATAATTCCGGCGCTAAGGAAATCATGTGCTTCCGCGTGCTGGGCGGCTCTTTCCGCCGCACCGGCAGCGTAGGCGACGTGATCGTGGCCTCCGTGAAGTCCGCCACTCCCGGCGGCACGGTGAAGAAGGGCGAGGTCGTGAAGGCCGTTATCGTCCGCACGCGCAAGCAGTATCGTCGTCCCGACGGCACCTATATCCGCTTTGACGACAATGCCGCTGTCATCATCAACGAACAGAAGCAGCCCAGGGGCACCCGCATCTTTGGGCCCGTGGCTCGCGAGCTCCGCGAAAAGGATTATATGAAGATCGTTTCGCTGGCGCCCGAAGTGCTTTAATGGAGGTGCAACCATGGCAGTTAAGCTCAAAGTGAAGGTCGGCGATACCGTCAAGGTTATCGCGGGCACCGACAAGAACAAGAAGGACAACACTGGCAAGGTTCAGAAGGTCTTTCCGGAGACGGGCCGCATCATCGTCGAAGGCATCAACATGGTGAAAAAGCACCAGAAGCCCCGCGGACAGGGCATGCCCGGCGGCATCATCGAAAAGGAAGCGCCCATCGACGCCTCCAACGTGATGGTGATCTGCCCCAAGTGCGGCAAGCCCACCCGTATCGGCCATGTGTTTATCGAAGGCGAGGGCAAGCAGTCCCGCCGCAAGCGCCGCGTGTGCAAGCAGTGCAAAGCGGTGTTTGACAACTGATGTTAAGGGAGGATTAGCACAGTGGCTAGATTAAAGGATAAGTACCGCGCGGAAGTGGCTCCGGCGCTGAAGCAGCGTTTCGAGTACAAGAACGTGATGGAGATTCCGCGCCTGGAGAAGATCGTTATCAACATGGGCCTGGGCGATTGCAAGGACAACGCCAAGGCGCTGGAGCAGGCCGTGGAGGAACTGACCACCATCGCCGGCCAGAAGCCCCTGGTGACCAAGGCGAAGAAGAGCATCGCGAACTTCAAGCTGCGCGCCGGCATGAACGTTGGCGCGAAGGTGACCCTGCGCGGCGACCGCATGTATGAGTTCGCGGACAAGCTGGTCAGCATCGTGCTGCCCCGCGTGCGCGACTTCCGCGGCGTTTCCACGAAGGCGTTCGACGGACGCGGCAACTACAGCCTGGGCGTTCGCGAGCAGCTGATTTTCCCCGAAATCGAATACGACAAGGTTGAAAAGATTCGCGGCATGGAGATGATCTTCGTCACCACCGCCAAGACCGACGAGGAAGCCAAGGAACTGCTCCGCCTTCTGGGCATGCCGTTCCAGGCCTGATTGAAGGAGGAAATTCATCGTGGCTAAGACAAGCATGAAGGTGAAGCAGGCGCGGCCCGCCAAGTTCTCGACCCGCGCCTATACCCGCTGCCGCATCTGCGGCCGCCCGCATTCCGTGCTTCGCAAGTACGGCGTGTGCCGCATCTGCTTCCGCGAACTGGCCTACGCGGGCCAGATTCCGGGGGTTCGCAAGGCCAGCTGGTAATCCGGCAGTAATTAGGAGGTAACGAAATGGCTGTTATTAATGATCCCATCGCGGATATGCTCACCAGAATCCGCAATGGCCTGATTGCCAGACACGACAGCGTAACGATGCCCGCTTCCAACATGAAGAAGGCCATCGCGAAGATTCTGCTGGACGAAGGCTACATCAAGTCTGTTGACTATATCGACGACGGCATCCAGGGCCAGATCAAGGTCACCCTGAAGTATGTTCAGGGCAAGGAGTCCGTCATCAAGGGCCTCAAGCGCATTTCCAAGCCTGGACTGCGCGTTTACGCCAGGAACGACGAGATCCCGAAGGTCCTGGGCGGCCTGGGTATCGCCATCGTTTCCACGTCCAAGGGCGTGATGACCGACAAGGAAGCCCGCAACGCGGGTGTCGGCGGCGAAGTTCTGGCCTATATCTGGTAATGAAGTTGGAGGTGCACTAGAATGAGTCGAATCGGTAGACTTCCGATTCAGGTTCCCGCCGGCGTGACCGTGACCATCGCGGACGACAACACCGTGACCGTCAAGGGCCCCAAGGGTGAACTGAGTCAGAAGGTAAACAAGGATATCAAGGTCGAACAGGTCGGCACCGAAGTGCTCGTGAGCCGTCCGTCCGACAGCAAGCCCCACCGCTCGATGCATGGTTTGTACCGGTCCCTGATCAACAACATGGTTGTCGGAGTTACCCAGGGATTCGAGAAGAAGCTGCACATCGAAGGCGTCGGCTGGCGTGTTGCCGAGTGGAACAAGAACCAGCTGACCATCAACGTGGGCTATTCTCACCCCGTGATCGTCGACGCTCCCGCGGGCATCGAGTTCGACGTTGACAAGAGCAACGTGAACTTCTCCGTGAAGGGCATTGACAAGCAGCTGGTCGGCGCCATCGCCGCAGACATCCGCGCCATCCGCAAGCCGGAGCCGTACCACGGCAAGGGCATTCGCTATGAGGGCGAGTATGTCCGTCACAAGGAAGGCAAAGCCGGTAAGAAGTAAAGAGGGAGGGAACCGCAAATGTTTAAGAAGCGTGATCGCAACGAGGTTCGCAAGATCCGTCATGAGCGCGTACGCAAAAAGATCAGCGGGACGCCCGATCGTCCCCGGCTGTGCGTATTCCGCAGCAACAAGCACATCTACGCTCAGGTCATTGACGACGTAGCCGGAAACACCCTGGCCGCTGCCAGCACGGTGGAGAAGGAGATCGCCGCCCAGCTGGCCGAGTGCGACAAGAAGGGCGAGGCCAAGATCGTCGGCAAGATCGTCGCAGAGCGCGCCCTGAAGGCCGGGATCAAGGAAGTTGTCTTTGACCGCGGCGGCTATATCTACACCGGTCGCGTGGCCGAGCTTGCAGCTGGCGCTCGCGAAGGCGGTCTGGACTTCTAATAGGAGGGTATGAACGCAATGCAGCGCAGAGAAGAAGATAACAGATATTTGGAAAAGCTGGTTGCCGTCAATCGCGTTTCCAAGACCGTCAAGGGCGGCCGCAACATGCGGTTTTCCGCGCTGATGGTTGTGGGCGACACCGAGAACCCCGGCACCGTTGGCTGCGGCATGGGCAAGGCGGTTGAAATTCCGGAAGCCATCCGCAAGGGCCTTGAGGACGCGAAGAAGTCCATGATCACCATCCCGCTGAACGGCACGACCATTCCCCACGAGGTGGTGGGCGTGTTCGGCACCGGCAAGGTGAAGATGCTTCCCGCTCCCGAAGGTACCGGCGTCATCGCCGGCGGCCCGGTCCGCGCCGTCCTGGAGGCCGCTGGCATCAAGGACATCGTGACCAAGAGCATCGGCAGCAACAACAAGATCAACATGGTTCGCGCCACCCTGGCAGGACTCAAGCAGCTTCGCAGCGCCGAACAGGTTGCGGCGATGCGCGGCAAGACCGTCGAAGAGCTGCTCGGTTAAGGGGGTAACACGATATGAAGCTTAAGATTACGCAGACCAAGTCCACCATCGCTTGCCTGAAGGACCAGATCGCCACCATCAAGGCGCTGGGCCTGCATCACATCGGCCACACCGTCGTGAAGGAAGACAATCCCGCCATCCGCGGCATGATCTTCAAGGTGAAGCACATGGTCAAGGTCGAAGAAGTTGAAGAGTAAGGAGGCCTGGACAACATGAAACTTCATGATCTCAAACCCGCCGTGGGCGCTACCACGGCCCCGAAGCGCCTCGGGCGCGGCACGGGTTCCGGTCTGGGCAAGACCTCCGGTAAAGGTCACAAGGGCGCGAAGGCCCGCTCCGGCGGCGGCAAGCGGCCCGGCTTCGAGGGCGGCCAGATGCCTCTGACCATGCGCCTGCCGAAGCGTGGCTTCACCAACAAGTGGCGCGTGGAATACGCGACCGTGAACGTCGAGCGCCTCAACATCTTTGAGGACGGCGAGGTCGTGAGCCCCGTCGAGCTGATCCAGGCCGGCATCCTGAAGAACGTTCAGGACGGCGTGAAGATCCTCGGCAACGGCGAGATCACCAAAAAGCTGACCGTGCAGGCGAACAAGTTCACCGCCACGGCCAAGGAAAAGATCGAGGCGGCAGGCGGGAAAGTCGAGGTGTTCTGATATGCTTGAGACATTGAAGAACGCTTGGAAGATCGCCGATCTTCGCAAGAAGATCCTGTACACTCTGGGCATGCTGCTGATCTACCGGCTGCTGTGCTACGTGCCCACCCCGGGCGTCAACACCAGCCTGATCGCTTCCGCCCTGGAGCGGTACTCCCTGCTGGGCTTCATCAACTCGATGACCGGCTCGGATCTTTCCAACTACACCATCATGGCCATGGGCATCACCCCGTACATCAATGCCAGCATTATCATGCAGCTGCTGTGCGTGGCGATCCCGAAGCTGGAGGAGATGCAGAAGGAAGGCGAGGAAGGCCGCAAGAAGATCGCCCAGATCACCCGCTACGTCACCGTGGGCCTGGGCTTCATCCAGGCCATCGCGCTGACCATCGGCCTCCACGCCAACGCCACCAACGGCTTCCTGGGCCTGATCACCATCGGCTTATGCCTGGCGGCGGGCACCGCAATCGCCATGTGGATGGGCGAGCGCATTACGGAGAACGGCATCGGCAACGGCGTCAGCCTGCTGATCTTCGCCGGCATCATCTCCAACCTGGCGCGCAGCGTTGGCACCAACATCGTCAACATCTTCTCCCATCCGGAAGCCGTCAGCATCCCCGCTGTCATCGCTTCCCTGGTGGTGTTCATCATCCTGGTCGTGGGCATCGTGCTGGTCGACCTGGCAGAGCGCCGCATCCGCATCCAGTATGCCAAGCGCATGGTGGGCCGCAGGATGTACGGCGGTCAGAGCACGCACATCCCGCTGAAGCTGAACGCTTCCGGCGTGCTGCCCCTGATCTTTGCCAACGCCATCATGCAGTTCCCGGCCACCATCCTGGCGTTCTTCCCGAACTCCGCGGCGAACGCCTGGTGGACGGCGCACGTCTCCTCGACGCACGCGCTGTATCAGATCATCTTCGCGCTGATGATCTTCGGCTTCACCTTCTTCTATTCTGAGATTTCCTTCAATCCCGTTGAGATTGCCAAGAACATCCAGAATAACGGCGGCATGATCCCCGGCATTCGCCAGGGCAAGCCCACCAGCGACTACATCAAGAAGATCACCCGCCGCATCACCATGTTCGGCGCGATCTACCTGGCGGTCCTGGCCGTGATCCCGATGATCATTTACGCGGCTGCCGGCGTCAGCCTGCCCTTCGCGGCGAGCTCCCTGCTGATCGCGGTTTCCGTCGCCATGGAGACCATGCGCGAGCTGGAGAGCCAGATGCTGATGCGCCACTACAAGGGATTCCTGAACTGATCCCTGGAGGAAACCACATGAAGCTGATCTTTTTGGGCCCTCCCGGAGCCGGAAAGGGCACACAGGCGGCCGGAGTGAGCGCGCACCTTGGCGTGCCGCACATCTCCACGGGCGACATGTTCCGCTCCGCCATTCAGAACCAGACCCCTACGGGTATCGAAGCCAAGAAGTATCTGGACGCGGGCGAGCTGGTTCCCGACAGCGTGACCATCGCCATGGTGCGCGAGCGCCTGAGCATGGACGACGCCAGGAACGGCTACCTGCTGGATGGTTTTCCCCGCACGGTGGACCAGGCGATTGCGCTGGATGAAATCAGCGCGCCGGACGCCGTGGTGGATATCGACGTTCCCGATGAGCGGCTCATGAGCCGCCTCACCGGGCGTCGGATCTGCGGAAAGTGCCACGGCACCTTCCACGTCTCCAAGCTCGCGGACGAGCACACTTGCCCGATTTGCGGCGGCGAGCTCTATCAGCGCACCGACGATCACCCCGACACGATCTCCACCCGGCTGAAGGCCTATCACGCCTCCACCGAGCCGCTGATCGGTTACTACAGGGGCCTGGGCAAGCTGCGCCGGGTGAACGGAGACAGTCAACTGGAGGAGGTCTTCAAGGCCATCCTCGCAACGCTGGAGTAACGCATGATCACAATCAAGAACGAATCACAGATCGAGAAGATGCGCAAGGCCGGGGCACTTCTGCACGAGGTGCTGGGGCTGGTGCGCGAGGAGATCGAGCCCGGCGTCACCACGGCGCATCTGGACCAGCTGGCTGAAAAGCTGATCCGGGAGCGGGGGGCGATCCCGTCTTCCAAGGGGTACAACGGATTCCCGTATTCCATCTGTGCTTCTGTGGACGATCAGGTGGTTCACGGCTTTCCCAACAATGAGAAGCTCCGCAAGGGGCAGCTGCTCTCCGTAGACTGCACCTGCATACTGGATGGCTGGCAGTCCGACAGCGCGTTTTCCGTGGTGGTCGGCGGCGGCAATCCCGAGGCCCAGAAACTGGTGGAGGCCACAGAGATGTGCTTCTGGCTGGGGGCCAGGCAGGCGGTGGCGGGAAACCACCTGGGCGACATCGGCAGCGCCGTTCAGACCTATGCCGAGGCCCATGGCTATGGCGTCATCCGCGACCTGTGCGGTCACGGCATCGGAACCGAGATGCACGAGGACCCCAACGTGCCGAACTATGGCAAGCCCAATCGCGGCCTTCGGCTGCAAAAGGGCATGACCATCACCATCGAGCCCATGATCGCCATGGGCACCTGGAAGGTTTGGCAGCTGGACGATGGCTGGACCATCGTCACCCGGGACGGCAAGCCCTGCTCCCACTACGAGCACACGCTGCTGATCACCGACGGTGAACCGGAGCTGCTGTCCTGGCCGGGGATGAAGGTTTCGGAGGTTTTGAAATGAACAGGTTGCCCGTGGAAATTGGCAGCATCGTCATTTCAAAGGCAGGCCGCGACGAGGGACGCATGTTCCTGGTCGTGGGGGAAGTGGACGACGATTTCGTGATGGTCGCCAACGGCGCCCTCCGGAAGATGGATCGCCAAAAGAAAAAGCGCCGCAAGCACCTGAAGCCCACGGGCAGAGTGGTGGCCGAGGCGAAGACGCGGCTGGCAGAGGGCCGGCCGATTGAGGATCATGAACTGCGAGCCTGGTTGAGCGAGGAGGAGTAAGAGCTTGTCCAAGTCTGATGTTATCGAAGTTGAAGGCGTTGTCACGGAATCCTTCCCCAACGCCATGTTTGAAGTCCAGCTGCCCAATGGGCATAAGATACTGGCTCACGTGTCCGGCAAGATGCGCATGAACTACATCCGCATCTATCCCGGCGACAAGGTTACGATTGAGCTCTCGCCCTATGATCTGACCCGAGGCCGGATCACCTGGCGGTCCAAGAGCTGATCCAGAACCCACTCATTTCCTGTCAGATCGTTTCAGCCGAACGGTTGAGCGGCTGGCGCGATCCGATGAAGATAGGAGGCTATGTCAAATGAAAGTGAGACCTTCCGTTAAGCCCATCTGCGAAAAGTGCAAGATCATCAAGCGCAAGGGCCGCGTCATGGTCATCTGCGAGAATCCCAAGCACAAGCAGAAGCAGGGCTGATGATGCCAAAACGGCGGGGGAGCGCAAGCTTCCCCGCTTTCATGCGCTTTGAACGCTGACGCTGCATTTTCATCATGGATTTGCAGGGCCGGCGTTCAATTCATGCCAAAATACAAAATTTAACACAATCAGACCAATCATTTAACGGACGTTACTTAAAAGATGTAAGAAGCGCCCGGGGGAATGTGGTATAATCATTTAGTCTGACGGAATTTGGGAGCGGCTGACGCGCCTGACCCGTGCGTTTTCCCGGATTCCTTCACATAACCCGTTCGCCCGTTACGCCAGACGGCCGAACACAGGCGGGGACCCGCAAGGATTCCCGGCTTTGCCGCGAGGCGAAGCTGATGCTGCCCAAACTATGTACGGGCAATATCGCCGTTTTCAAGCAAAGCATAGAAGCATTTTGGAGGTGCAAACAACACATGGCACGAATTGCTGGTGTCGACCTTCCCAGGGAGAAGCGAATCGAGATCGCCCTGACGTACATCTACGGCATTGGCCGTAACATCGCGGACGATATCATCGAGGCCACAGGCATTAACCCGGATACCCGCGTTAAGGACCTGACCGAAGAGGATATCGGTAAGCTGCGTGACTACATTGACCATCACGTCAAGGTAGAGGGCGACCTGCGCCGCGAAGTTTCCATGAACATCAAGCGCCTGATGGAGATCGGCTGCTATCGCGGCCTGCGTCATCGCCGTGGTCAGAATACCAAGCAGAATGCCCGTACCCGCAAGGGCCCGAAGAAGCAGGCTGCCGGTAAGAAGAAGAAGTAATTAACTGATAACTCAGGAGGAATAACGCTATGGCAAAGCCGAAGCTGAAAAGGGTTACCCGCAAGCGCCGCGAGAAGAAGCTCGTGGAGCGCGGCGCGGCCCATATTCGCTCTTCTTTCAACAACACCATCGTGACGATCACGGATACCGCCGGCAACGCGCTGAGCTGGGCTTCCGCTGGCGGGCTGGGTTTCCGCGGCAGCAAGAAGTCCACGCCCTTCGCCGCGCAGAGCGCCGCCGAGACCGCCGCGAAGGCCGCCATGGAGTATGGCCTGAAGACCGTCGAGGTCTATGTCAAGGGCCCCGGCTCCGGGCGTGAGGCCGCCATCCGTTCCCTGCAGGCCGCCGGTCTGGAAGTGAACATGATCAAGGACGTGACGCCCATCCCCCACAACGGATGCCGCCCGCCCAAGCGTAGAAGAGTGTAATTGAGAGGAGAAACCGAACATGGCTAAGAATACACAGCCCGTTCTGAAAAGATGCAAGGCGCTGGGTCTGTCTCCCGCGGTGCTTGGTTACTCCAAGGAGACCAATCGCAACCCCAAGCCCCAGATGCGCCGCAAGCAGTCTGAATACGGCAAGCAGCTGATGGAAAAGCAGAAGGTCAAGTTCATCTATGGCGTTCTGGAAAAGCAGTTCTATCATTACTATGAGATGGCCGAGCGCAAGCGCGGCATCACCGGCGAGATCATGCTCCAGTACCTGGAGCGCCGCCTGGACAACGTTGTCTTCCGCATGGGCTTCGCCAGCACCCGCCGCGAGGCGCGCCAGCTGGTGAACCACGGCCACTTCACCGTGAACGGCAAGCGTTGCAACATCCCCTCCGCCATGGTCAAGCCCGGCGACGTCATCGCCGTGTGCCAGAAGAGCCAGGCTTCCGTGAAGTTCAAGACCCTGCTGGAGGAGTACGGCAAGAAGTCCGTGCCCCAGTGGATCGAGAAGGCTCCGGACGCCTTCGAGGGCAAGATCGCCGCGATGCCGAGCCGCGAAGACATTGACTATGAGGTTTCCGAGAACCTGATCGTCGAGCTGTACTCCCGCTAATTGCTAGGGCATGTTTCTGAAGTCGGTGAACCCATTGGCGGCATCTCTTCCGCAGTTTCTGCGTTATCGCCCCTCGACTTACCTCCAGTAAGCCTTCGGGACGATGCCTTGAAACAGCAAAAGATCTGCTCGCCACTCGATTCACCTCGTTTCAGAAACCTACCCTCTTGACAGAAAAGCAATGCCCTGGCGCGTGATGAACCCCGCAGCCATGGGCCAGCACCGCTCAGGCCGAAGATCGGCCGAGCGACAGGAGAGGAGGAAACGCTGAGTGATCGATCAAATCGAAAAACCCAAAATTGAGCGTGTTGAAGTCGGCGAGAACAACCGTTATGGCAAGTTTGTCGTGAACCCGCTGGAGCGCGGCTTCGGCCAGACTCTGGGCAATTCCCTGCGTCGCGTGCTGTTGAACAGCCTGCCCGGCGTGGCGGCGACGAGCGTCCGTATCGAGGGCGTTCAGCATGAGTTTTCGACCGTTCCCGGCATGAAGGAAGATGTTGCGGAACTGATTCTCAACATCAAGCTTCTCTCTGCGAAACTCTTCACGGAGCAGCCCAAGACTGTCTCCATCGATGCGCACGGTCCCTGCGAGATTACCGCGGGCGACATCAAGGCGGATGACGAGGTGGAAATCGTCAACCCCGAACTGCACATCGCGACGCTTTCCGAGGGCGCGCACCTGCAGTGCCAGATCACCCTCGAAAAGGGAAGAGGCTATGTTTCCGCAGAGCGGAACAAGCAGCTCGCAATGGAACGTAACAAGGTCGCCGGTATGCCCATTGGCGTGATTCCGGTGGACTCCATCTTTACCCCCATCCGCAAGGTGAGCTACTCCGTTGAGGACACCCGCGTGGGCCAGGTTACCGACTACGATAAGCTGACCATCGAGGTTTGGACCAATGGCTCGATCCTGCCCAAGGAGGCCCTGGCTTCCGCGGCGCAGATCCTCACCAACAACATGCGCCTGTTCATCGACCTGACGGTGAATGTCGTCCGCGTCGATTACAACGAACCGGAGATCGACGACAAGAGCAAGGTTCTGGAGATGACCATCGAGGAACTGGATCTGTCCGTCCGTGCGTTCAACTGCCTGAAGCGCGCCGGCATCAACACGGTTGCCGAGCTGGTGCAGCGCAATCAGGAGGACATGATGAAGGTGCGCAACCTCGGCAAGAAGTCGCTGGAAGAGGTGGAACAGAAGCTGATCGCTCTGGGCCTGAGCCTCAAGACCACCGAGGAATAAACCGAGGGAATACCGATAAAGCAAAGCATCAAGGGAGGAACCAGAAATGGCCAATCGCAAGCTGGGTCGGCCGACCGACCAGAGGATGGCGATGCTTCGCAACCAGGTCACCAATCTGATCTGGTATGGCAAGATCGAGACCACCCTGGCGCGCGGCAAGGAAGTTCAGTCGCTGGCTGAGCACCTCGTGACCATCGCCATGCGTCAGTGTGATAATACCATCGAAGTCACCAAGAAGCACATGAACGACAAGAAGCAGGTGGAAGAGCTGACCGTGCAGAACGACAGCCCCGCCCGCCTGGCTGCCCGTCGTCAGGTGATGCGCTATCTGTATGACATCCCCGCCGTCCAGAACGAGGGCGAGGAGAAGGACGATTTCAAGAAGCGTCAGAAGGACGTGAAGCATCAGGTCGTCGAGAAGCTGTTCCGTGAGATCGCGCCGAAGTACAAGAAGCGCGTCGAGGAAAAGGGCCAGGGCGGCGGCTACACCCGCATCGTCAAGAAGGGCCCCCGTCGCGGCGACGCCGCCGAGATGGTGATCCTGGAGTTCATCTGATCGAGGACAAGAAAACCCCGCCCGCACATCCGTGCGGGCGGGGCTTTGCTTTGCCGAGACGCTTACCCGTCGATGTTCGCGGCGTGGGGCGCGGTGATGCTCACCGTCTCCAGCACCTGGTAGCGATCCATCTGCAAGTGGCGCTTCATCTCCAGCGCCTCCTCGATGGGGATCTCCACCATCTCGCCCTCGTGGGTGCCGATGATGGAATTGCCGCGGCCCTCCACCAGCGCCTTCACGGCGAAGTAGCCCATGCGGGTGGCGGTCTCGCGGTCGCGGGCGTTGGGCGTGCCGCCGCGCTGGATGTGGCCCAGCACGGTCACGCGGGGCTCGATGCCGATGGCCTCGTGGATGCGCTTGCCGATCTCCACGGCGCTGCCCGCGCCCTCGGCCACCACGATCATGAAGTGGGTGCTGCCGGCGAGGCGGGCGTTGCGGATGCGCTCCACCACGTCCTTCTGGAAGTCCAGCTCCCGCTCCGGCACCAGCACGGCCGTGGCGCCCACGGCGATGCCCACGTACAGGGCCAGGAACCCGGCGTTGCGGCCCATGACCTCCACCACCGAGCAGCGTTCGTGGCTCTGCATGGTGTCCCGCAGCTTGTCGATGCAGTCGATGGCGGTGTTGCAGGCGGTGTCAAAGCCGATGGTGTAGTTGGTGCAGCCGATGTCGTTGTCGATGGTGGCGGGGATGCCCACCACCGGGATGCCCAGCCGGCTCAGCTTCAGCGCGCCCCGGAAGGTGCCGTCGCCGCCGATGGCCACGATGCCGTCCAGGCCCAGCATCTTGCAGGTGCTCACGGCCTTCTGCCGACCTTCTTCGGTCATGAATTCCTTGCTGCGGGCGGTGTACAGCATGGTGCCGCCGCGGGAGATGATGTGGCCCACGCTGGCGGAATCCAGCTGTACGAAATCGCTGTTGATGAGGCCCTGCCAGCCCCGGCGGATGCCGACGCACTGCAGGCCGTGGGCCACCGCCGTGCGAACCACGGCGCGAACCGCCGCGTT
Organism: uncultured Eubacteriales bacterium; assembly: GCA_900315585.1. Taxonomy (GTDB): domain Bacteria; phylum Bacillota; class Clostridia; order Christensenellales; family Aristaeellaceae; genus UBA2862. The sequence goes on from OMZP01000040.1 coordinate 23,578, forward strand.
CATGCCTGGGGAGTCGCCGCCGCTGGTGAGGACGCCGATGCGCTTGATCTTGTCTGCCATGGGTTCCACTCCTTTTGTATCATTTCGCTGGCTCTATTATAGCGGAAAAATCCGCCCGCGTCCAGACGAATTTTCATTTCCCCTTGCCGGATGGCATAAAATGCCGTATAATATGATAGAAGTATCATGGAGGTCTGTCCGCCGCGACGGGCCGAGGATGGGAAGGTTTACTTTGGCAAAGATCATTGCGGTGACGAATCAGAAGGGCGGCGTGGGCAAGACCACGACTGCCGTGAATTTGAGCGCCTGCGTGGCGGCGATGGGGAAGAAGGTGCTCCTGGTGGACATCGACCCCCAGGGCAACGCCACCTCCGGCCTGGGCAAGGCGGGGGAAGAGGGCGCGACGGTCTACGACGTGCTCATCGGCCAGGCTGCGGCGAAGGACGCCGTGGTGGCCACCGGCTTCGACGCGCTGGACCTGATCCCCACCGCCATCGAGCTGGCGGGCGCGGAGATCGAGCTGGTGGCTGTGGAGGATCGGGAGAAGCTGCTCCGGGCGGCGCTGGAGCCCCTGCGGGCGGACTACGACTACATCTTCATCGACTGCCCGCCGTCCCTGAGCCTTTTGACGCTGAACGCGCTGACCGCCGCGGACAGCGTGCTGATTCCCATACAGTGCGAATACTACGCGCTGGAGGGCGTGGGCCAGCTGGTGAACACGGTGAAGCTGATGCGCAAAAAGCTGAACCCGGACCTGGCCGTGGAGGGCATACTGCTCACCATGTTCGACGGGCGGACCAACCTCTGCGCACAGGTGGTGCAGGAGGTGCGCAACCACTTCCGGGACGAGGCCTTTGAGACCATGATCCCCCGGAACGTGCGCCTCAGCGAGGCCCCCAGCTACGGCCTGCCCATTCACCTGTACGACGCCCGGAGCACCGGCGCGAAGGCCTATCAGGAGCTGGCGAAGGAACTGATTGAAAGGAATAAATGATCATGGCGAAGAAGATACAGCGCGGTTTGGGGCGCGGCTTGGGCGCGCTGCTGGGCGAGGACGTGGTGGCCGAGGCCGCCCAGGAGACCCTGGAAGCCCAGCAGGCCAGGAAGAAGGCCGAACAGAAGGCCGCCGAGCCCGTGGACGAGGTGCGGATGCTCCCCATCGGGCAGATCGACCCGAATCTGGAGCAGCCCCGCCGCCGCTTTGACGAGGCCGCGCTGAACGAGCTGGCGGCGTCCATCAAGGCGGTGGGCGTGCTGCAGCCCATCATCGTGTCCCCCAACGGCGAGCGATACACCATCATTGCAGGGGAGCGCCGCTACCGGGCTTCCCGGCTGGCGGAGCTCAACGAGATCCCGGCCATCGTGCGGGACTGGGACAACCAGAAGCGGCTGGAGGCGGCCCTGATCGAGAACCTCCAGCGCGACGACCTGAACCCCCTGGAGGAGGCCATGGGCGTGCGCAAGCTGATGGACGAGGCGGGGCTCACCCAGGAGCGGGTGGCCGAGCGCCTGGGCAAGAGCCGCCCGGCGGTGGCGAACCTGCTCAGACTGCTCACCCTGCCGGAGAGCGTGAAGCAGCTGGTGACGGAGGGCAAGCTCTCCGCCGGTCACGCCCGCGCCCTGGTGACGGTGGACGCCCGGCGGCAGGTGCAGCTGGCCAACCTCACCGTGCAGCAGGGCTGGTCCGTGCGCCAGCTGGAGCGCATCTGTGCCCAGCCGGTGAAGGAGGAGGTCAAGAAGCCCCGCATGCCCAGGGACGCCCAGATCGGCGAGCTGGAGAGCATGGCAAGGGAGCTTTTCGGCACCCGCGTGCGCCTGGACGGCACCACCGAAAGCGGCCGCATCACGCTGTTCTACTACAACGCCGACGACCTCCAGCGCATCTGGGACGTCATCGAGATGGCGAGGGAGAAATAGGGATTAGGGATTAGGGATTAGGGACTAGGGACTAGGGACTAGGGAACAGGGAACAGGGAACGGGAATCAGGATCGTTCTCTGTTCTGTGGATACGGGAAGGAAGACATATGTACTCCGAACAGGATTTCAATGAGATCAATTCCAAGATCCGCAGGAACTGGCTGGTGCTGGGGCCGATCCTGGCGCTGCTGCTGGCGGCTTACATTTATGGCCTGAAGGCGCGGATCCAGTGGGTGCCCATGGTGGCGGGGCCGCTGCTGTTCGTGGCGGCCTGCTACGGCGTGCTGGCCTACCTGTGGCCCAATACCCGCTATCGCGGCTTCCTTCGGGACATGGAGACCGGCCTGAGCCGGGACGTGCGGGGCACGATCCTGGAGATCTCCGATGCCCCGGAGATGCAGGACGGGGCGATGGTGCTGCCGGTGCGGGTGAAGCTGGACGCGGCGGAGGTGACCCCCGGCCAGGCCTCCGCGGCGGCGCGGCGGCTGGAGGCGGTGACCGGCGAGGACACCGAGGCCGAGCGCATCGTGTACCTGAACGCGTCGAAGCGCGAGGGCTTCCCGAAGCCGGGCGCGGCGGTGGTGCTCCACTGCTTCGGCCGACACGTGAAGGCGGTGGAGGCGCTGTGAGCGGGCAGCCGTTGATCGTGGTGGCGGCGGTGACGCTGCGGGACGGAGAGGTGATGATCTGCCAGCGGAAGCCGGAGGTTCACAACGGCCTCAAGTGGGAGTTTCCCGGCGGCAAGATCGAGGCCGGGGAGAGCCCGGAGGCGGCACTGGCCCGGGAGCTGAGGGAGGAGCTGGCCATCGAGGCGCGGGTGGGCCGCGTCTGCGACGCCGTCCACTATCGCTATCCCGACCGGGACGTGCTGGTGCTGTTCTATCTGTGCGAGATCGTCTCGGGGGAGCCCAGGACGGTGGACTGCAACGACATCCGCTGGGTGACGTTGGAGGCATTGAAGGGATACGACTTCGCCGGGGCGGACGCCGTGTTCGTGGATCGTCTGTTTTGACATTTCGTGCGCGAAAACGTATGTTTCGGCGGTTTGGCCTTTTCAGGAGCGCCTCGCCCTGCTATACTGGGATCACGATGAACGGGGGATGACCCCCGGACAAGGGAGGTGCGGCCCATGGACGGCTTGGGAAACCTTTTGATGAACAATATCCCGGTGCTGGTCATGATGCTGGTGGGCGTGGGCCTGCTGGTGTTTGAGATGTACGTTCCGGGGTTTGGGGCGCCGGGGATCTCCGGTATCGCGCTGCTGACGGTGGGCTTCCTGCTGTTGCAGCCGACCCTGGCGCAGGGCCTGGTGCTGTTCGCGATCCTGGCGGCGATATTGTGCGTCGCGCTGTCGATCTGCCTGATTTCGGCGTCGAGGGGGCGGCTGAGCAAGTCGAAGCTGGTGTTGAACGACGTGGCGGTGCCCGCTGACAACGCCGAGAACAACGACCTGAACTACTTCATCGGGCGCGAGGGCGTGACCCACACGTCGCTTCGGCCCGCGGGCATCGGCGAGTTTGACGGCGTGAAGCTGAACGTGGTTTCTGACGGCGAGTTCATCGGCAAGGACAGGCCCATCCGGGTGCTGTCGGTGAAGGGGAACCGGATCGTCGTTTGTGAAATTGTGGACAAGGACGAATAATCGAGGACAACGGGGGAGGTAAGTCAAATGATTCCGAGCAATGTGGTTTCCATCGTGATTGCGGTGATCATCGTCTTCGTGGTGATCGCGCTGTTCTCGCTGTTCCCGCTGGGGCTGTGGTTCTCGGCGCTGATGAGCGGCGTGCATGTGAGCATCTTCAACCTGGTGGGCATGAAGTTCCGCCGCGTGAACCCGCGGCGCATCGTCCCGCCGATGATCAAGGCCCGCAAGGCCGGCATCAACGTGAGCATGAACGAGCTGGAGACGCTCTACCTGGCCGGCGGCAACGTGGATCGGGTGGTGGACGCGCTGATCGCGGCCCAGAGCGCCCAGATCCAGCTGACCTTCGAGCAGTCCAAGGCCATCGACCTGGCCGGCCGCAACGTGCTGGAGGCCGTGAAGATGTCCGTCAACCCGAAGGTCATCGAGACCCCGGTCATCGCGGCCATCGCCAAGAACGGCATCGAGCTGCGCGCCAAGGCCCGGGTGACCGTGCGCGCCAACATCGACCGCCTGGTGGGCGGCGCCGGCGAGGAGACCATCATCGCCCGCGTCGGCGAGGGCATCGTCACCACCGTCGGCTCCTCCGAGAGCCACAAGGACGTGCTGGAGAACCCCGACCTGATCAGCCGCACCGTGCTGAACAAGGGCCTGGACGCCGGCACCGCCTTTGAGATCCTCTCCATCGACATCGCGGATGTGGACGTGGGCCGCAACGTGGGCGCGCAGCTGCAAATGGATCAGGCGGAAGCCGACCGTCGCATCGCCCAGGCCAAGGCCGAGGAGCGTCGCGCCATGGCCGTCGCCCACGAGCAGGAGATGAAGGCCAGCGTGCAGGAGATGCGCGCCAAGGTGGTCGAGGCCGAGGCCGAGGTGCCGCGGGCCATGGCGACCGCGCTGCGCGAAGGCAAGCTGGGCGTGATGGACTACTATCAGATGCAGAACGTGATCTCCGACACCCGGATGCGCGAGGCCATTGCCGGCGACGGCAACCCCGCCCCCCAGGACGAGAAGATCAAGAAGTAATCGATGACCGTTTGACCCGCCGGGCGCGGACAGCGCCCGGCGGGGCTTGAAGGGAGGCGAGCGCGTGGAGATCATCGCGGTGATCCTGATGATCGTCTTCGCCCTGGTGGGCGCGGCCGACCGCAAGAAAAAGATCGCCAGGCAGTCCGGCGAGCAGACCGTCTCGGCCCGGCAGACCGCCTCGGTCCGGCAGCCCGGCAAGGGCAGGCCTGTGCGGGAGATGAGCCTGATCGAGCGGGAGCAGCGGATGAACGAACTGCGGCAGAAGCAGGCGGCGCGCAGGGCACAGCGTCCGGCGGCGTCCGGCGGCGCTTCGGTCACCTTTGACGGCGCGCTCAACGAGCTGAAGGATCTGCTGAGCCAGGCCGTGGGGGAGAGCCACGAGGGCGAGAGCCTGATGGCCGACGACGCGGACTGCGCGGGCGGCTCCCTGCCCCACACCCACGCCGAGGGCCTGAGCGCCCTCTCCGACGAGGAGTGCGCCGGGGGCAGCATGCCCCACGAGCACACCCAGGGGGAGAGCCGCGCCGAACAGAAGAAGCGGCTGGAGCGCCTGGACGTGGGCCGGGAGGCCGACGCGCCGGAGGGTCTGATGCCCCGGGGCATCGACGCCCGCGCCATGCGCCGGGCTGTGGTGATGGCCGAGGTGCTGGGAAAGCCGAAGGGGTTGCGGAAATCCCGCTTCGTCGCGTAGCGATTTCAGGGAACAGGGCCCAGGGAACAGGGAACAGGAAGTGCTGCTGCCGCGCGGTAGCCGCTTTTCCTGTTCCCTAATCCCTGTTCCCTGTTCCCTTCAACGACATATTGATTGGAGGAACTATGAGCGATATCCGAATCCTCATCGCCGATGACGACGCGGGCATGCGGCTGGTGATGCGCAAGCTGGCCGAGAGCGCCGAGGGCTACGAGCTGGTGGGCGAAGCCGAGGACGGCAAACAGCTCATCGAGCTCTACGACCAGCTGCGGCCGGAGGTGGTGCTGATGGACGTGGAGATGCCGGAGATGACGGGCATCGAGTGCGCCCGCGCCATCCAGGATCGCGACCCGCGCACGGTGCTGGTGTTCGCCACGGCCCACGAGGAATACATGGCCAGCGCCTTCGAGGTCTATGCCTTCGACTACCTGGTGAAGCCCTTCCGGGTGGAACGGGCCCTGCAGACCCTCGCCCGCATCCGGGACCGGCTGCGGGGCGGGGCCAGCGAGCCGGTGGAGGTGCCGGAGCGCAAGAGCGACCCGGCGGTGGAGCCCGTCCAGGGCCGCATGATGCTCAAGCACCGGGACGGCATCAGCTTCATCGACATTCCTCAAATCGCCATGGTGATGCGGGAGAACCGCGCCACCATCCTTCTGATGCAGGACGGCACGCGCTATGTGGTGGGGGACGGCATGGCGGAGCTGGACGAGCGCCTGCCCGACGAGCTGTTCTTCCGCACCCACAAGAGCTACATCGTGAACCTGAACCTGATCGAGTCCATCTCCCCCTACGGCCGCTGGACCTACGTGGTGAAGCTGAAAGGCCTGAAGGACGACGCCCTGATCACCCACGAGCGGTTCGAGGAGCTGCAGAAGAGGTTTATGTAAGTGAATGAGGAATGAGGAGTGAGGAATGAGGAATTGATGTGGAAATCCTTGTGGATTTCATAATATAAAACAAATCCGTCAGGATTTGTACCTCCATTCCTCATTCCTAATTCCTCATTCCACATTTGGATGTATCATCAGAATAAAGAAGGAGCAAACCATGATCTTAAAATCCATTGCCGAGCAGGTGTTGCATGAGGCGCTGAGGACCGGCGGAGACTTCGCGGAGCTGTTCTGCGAGGACCGCCGCAGCGGCGCCATGGGCCTGGTGGACGGCCATGTGGAGAGCGCCAGCACCCTGCGCCGCCACGGCGCGGGCATCCGGGTGTACAACGGGCTGAACAGCGTCTACGTGCACACCAACGACACCAGCCTCTCCGGCCTGACCGCCGCCGCACGCAAGGCCGCGGACGCCGTACAGGGCTCCGCCGCCGTCGGGGACATCCGACTGACCCAGTCCATCGCCGGGAACCTGCATCCCATCCTCGCCATGCCCATGGACGTGGCCGGCAGCCGCAAGGCGAAGCTGCTTCGGGACATGGACCTGGCGGCCCGGGCGGTCTCCCCGGAGATCCGCCAGGTGCGGGCCAACCTGATCTACTGGGACAGCGACGTGCAGATCGCCAACAGCGAGGGCCTGTTCACCGGCGACCGCCGGGTGTACACCCGCATGGCCTGCTCGGCGGTGGCCGAGGGCAATGGCGAGAGCCAGTCCGGCAGCGCGTCCCCCGGCGCGATGATGGGCTTTGAGCTGTTCGAGGGCCGGGTGGACGTGGCCGAGCAGGCGAAGAAGGCGGCCAATCAGGCCGTGACCATGCTCCACGCCCAGCCCTGCCCCGCGGGGGTGATGCCCGTGGTGATCGACGGCGGCTTCGGCGGCGTGATCTTCCACGAGGCCTGCGGTCACTCCCTGGAGGCCCAGGCGGTGGCCTTCGGCGCGTCGGAGTTCGCCGGGAAGCTGGGCCAGAGGATCGCCTCGCCCATCGTGACGGCCATCGACGACGGCACGATCCCCGGCGAGTGGGGCAGCCTGAACATCGACGACGAGGGCACGCCCACCACCCGCCTCACCCTCATCAAGGACGGCGTGCTGGTGAACTACATGGTGGATCGGCTGAACGGGCGGCGCATGAACATGAAGCCCACCGGCTCCAGCCGCCGCCAGGACTACACCTTCGCCCCCACCAGCCGCATGCGCAACACCTTCATCGCCGCCGGCAGCGACGACGAGGCGGAGATCATCGCCACCTGCGGCGACGGCCTCTACGCCAAGTCCATGGGCGGCGGCAGCGTGAACCCCGTCACCGGCGAGTTCAACTTCGCCGTGGCCGAGGGCTACCTGATCAAGGACGGCAAGATCGACCGGCCCGTGCGGGGCGCGACGCTGATCGGCAAGGGCGCGGAGGTATTGAAGAAGATCGACCGCGTGGGCGGCAACATGTGGATGGCCCAGGGCATGTGCGGGGCCTCCAGCGGCTCGATCCCCACCAACGTGGGCCAGCCGATGATTCGCGTGACCGATATGACGGTGGGAGGCCGATGAACATGGAGAGAAACGAGTTTATCGCGAAGCTGTTTGAACGGGCCCGCCAGAAGGCCGGGGACGCGGCGGACTTCGCCTGCGAGGCCTGCGTGGCCCAGGGCGAGAGCTTCGAGGTGCAGGTGAAAGAGGGAGAGATCTACCAGTACAACGTGTCCGACGGCGGCGGCCTGGGCTTCAGGGCGCTGGTGAACGGCCGCATGGGCTACGCCTCCACCCAGATTATGGACGAGGAGGCCGTCGACCTGCTGGTGGACGGCGCGCTGGAGAACGCCGCGCTGGTGGAGAGCGAGGATAAGCAGTTCCTGTTCGAGGGCAGCGAGTCCTATCCGAAGCTGAAGCTGTGGAACGAGGCCGTCGAGGCGGTCACCCCCGCACAAAAGATTGAAATGGCCAGGGAGCTGGAAAGGCTGACCCTGGCGCAGGACGCGCGCATCGCCCAGGTGGAGGAGTGCTGCGTGTTCTCCTCCGCGGAGGAGAGCGCCATCGTCAACACCAGGGGCCTGAACGTGTCCGTGAATGGCAATGTGATGGGCGCGTATGTGGCGGCCATCGCCCGGGACGGAGACAAGGTGAACACCGGCTTTCAGATGGCCTTCGCCATGGACCCTGAAAAGCTGGACCTGAACAAGCTGGCCAGGGACGCGGCGCGGGAGGCCCTGGACGGGCTCGAGGCCCAGCAGCCGGAGTCCGGCGCGTACCGGGTGCTGCTGAGAAACGATGTGGCGGCCACGCTGCTGGCCACCTTCTCCGGCGTGTTTTCCGCCGACAACGCCCAGCGGGGGCTGTCCCGCTTGAAGGGGCGCGAGGGCGAGGCCATCGCCAGCCCCTGCGTGACCCTTGTGGACGATCCCCACCGGGAGGGCAGCGCCGCTTCCACACCCTTCGACGGGGAGGGCGTGGCCACGAGCCCCAAGGCCGTCATTGAGAACGGCAGGCTGAACACGCTGCTACACAACCTGAAGACCGCCCACAAGCAGGGCGTCACCACCACGGCGAACGCCTCCCGCCCGGGCTACGCGGCCCAGGTGGGCGTCGCCCCCACCAACTTCTTCTTCAAGCCCTCGGAGGTGGACTTCGACGGGATGCTGGAAAAGCTGGGGGACGGCCTGCTGATCACCGACATGCAGGGCATGCATGCCGGTGCGAACCCCATCACCGGGGACTTCTCCCTGGCGGCAAAGGGCTTTTGTGTGCGCGGCGGGAAGCGGGAGGAGGCGGTGGCCCAGATCACCATCGCCGGAAACTTCTACGAGCTCCTCAAAAACGTGGAGGCCGTGGGCGGCGATTTGGAGTTCCGCGCCCCCGGCGCCAGCTGCTTCGGCAGCCCCAGCCTGCTGGTGAAGGCGCTGAGCGTGGCGGGGAAGTGATGACAAGGGGCCGTCTCAAAACATTGTTTTGAGACGGCCCCAATGCGAAGACAACCCCTCAGTCTGCTTCGCAGACAGCTCCCCTTACACAGGGGAGCATTTCGTTTTTGCGCCCAAAGCCTCCCTTGTGTAAAGGGGATTGAGCGTCAGAAAAACAGTCCTGTGGACTGTTTTAGCGAAATCGGGCCGGAGGCCCCCGTCGGTGGACCGCGAA
>OMZP01000044.1 GCA_900315585.1 uncultured Eubacteriales bacterium
GTCCACAGGACTGTTTTTCTGACGCTCAATCCCCTTTACACAAGGGAGGCTTTGGGCACAATAAACGAAAGGCTCCCCTGTGTAAGGGGAGCTGTCTGCAAAGCAGACTGAGGGGTTGTCTTCGCCGAGAAGCCTTATCTGAATGACATTGCCCTCGGCGGTCATTTTGCGTTGCTTCCTTTGAGAATCTATGGTATGATATAGCTACAACAGACCCGATTCCGAAGGAGGCAGACCATGAGCGGCCTGTACATCTTCCCCGACGACGTGCGTCGCGTTCTGGAGGCCCAGCCCATCGCGCTGGTCTACGATCAATACATCGACGGCAAGGTGGTGCCGCTGCTGGTGTCCGACGGCTTCTGCCAGCTGGTGGGCAAGCCCCGCGACATGGCGATGGCCTGGTTCGCGGAGAGCCAGTTTGAGCGGGTGCACCCGGACGACGTCGGCAGTCTGAAGCGCATCAGCGATGCCTTCGCCCGCCACGAGGGCGACTACAACATGCTGTTCCGCGCCCGCCACCCCGACGGCTATCACTATCTCCACGCCATCGGCAAGTGGCAGATCATGCCGGACGGCACGGAGCTGGCCCTGCTCTGCTATTCGGACGTGAGCCAGAGCAAGGAAGAGATCGCCCGGATGACCGAACGCTATCGCCTGTTCCAGCAGGACGCCTTCTACACCGACGCCCTGACGGGCCTGCCCAACATCAACTACCTGCGCCAGTTCGGCGAGGAGCGGGTGCACGCCCTGCGGGTGGAGGGCAAGACGCCCATGCTGATCTACTGCGACGTGAACGCCATGCGCTTCTACAATACCCAGTACGGCCTCGCCCGCGGGGACGAGCTGCTGCGGCTGATCGGCCAGGCGCTGGGCGAGGTCTTCCCCGACGGCTTGGTGACCCGCGCCTCGGACGACCACTTCGTGGTGCTGGACGCCTACCCCGGCGAAGCGGAGGCCAAAGCGCGCATCCTCGCCCTGAACGAGCGGGTAAAGACCTCAGCCTTCGGGGCCACCACCGGCATCCAGGCGGGCATCTTCGCCTTTGAGGCCAACAGCGCCCTGACCGCCGCGCTGGACCACGCCAAGAGCGCCCAGAAGCGCATCGGCAGCGATCTGAACCAGTCCGTGCGCATCTTCTCACGGGAGGCCGAGAGCCACGACTGGCAGGAGCGATACATCCTGGACAGCTTCCCCGGCGCGCTGCAGAGCGGCTTCATCAAGGTGTACTACCAGGGCATCGACCGCCTGGAGACCGGCAAGTGCGCCGGGTTCGAGGCGCTGGCCCGGTGGGTGGACCCGGTGCGGGGCATCATCTCCCCCGGCGAGTTCATCCCGGTGCTGGAAAAGTATCACCTGCTGTACAAGCTGGATCTGTACATGATGGAGCAGGTGTGCCGGGAGATCCCGATCCGCATGGAGAACAAATACCCGCCCCTGCCGGTGACGATCAACTTCGCCGCCCAGGACTTCGACTACATCGACGTGCCCGCCGCGCTGAACGAGATCTACGCGCGATATGAGATCGGAAAATACGTGCCGAAGGACTTCTTCGTGGTGGAAATCACCGAGCAGGACATCGCCACCGCCACCGAACGCTTCCACGAGGCCATGCGGGAATTGAAGCGCAGCGGGTTCCGGCTGTGGCTGGACGACTTCGGCAGCGGCTATTCCTCCCTGAACGTGTTCAGCAAGTTCGACATCGACCTGATCAAGTTCGACATGGACCTGCTCCGCAACCTGGACGACCACGGCGGGCTGAACCGGCGGATCATCACCGCCCTGGCCGGCGTGGCCCGTGAGAGCGGCATCCACACCCTGGTGGAGGGCATGGAGACCGAGGAGCAGCGCCAGTTTTTGAAGGAAGCGGGCATCGAGCTGGCCCAGGGCTACCTGTTCCACCGGCCGGAGCCGCTGGATTCCTTCCTCTATCGCCTCCACACCGGCCACGCCGTGGGCGAATGCGAGACGGACGAGGAGCGCGACCGATACCGGAAGCGGTAGCGGGTTGAGAGCACACGAACAAACGGGCTGTCTCAAAATACATCCGGACGTTGCAATCATCCCTGTAGGGGCGGCATATATGCCGCTGGGAGCGGACCCTCCGCCCGCGGACGCCATAAATGGCATCCCTACGGTGGATATTCAACCGTCAAGGGTATTCTGAGACAGCCCCTTCATGATATTGGCAAAGTCAACAGACTGAAGGCCGTTTTCACCACTCCGACAGCGTCAGCGAGCCGTCCATGCCGCTGAGGCCCAGGGCGTACCGGTGCGTTTCCCCGGCGGCGTCGGTGAACCGCAGACCATAGGCGGGGATGTCGCCGGGGAAGGCAACCTTCACCTTCAGCGGCACGTCCGGCGTCAGCGCGGATTGCTCGTAGAGCACCTCGGCGTCGTAGTCCACGTTGCCGTCCTCGTCGAAGTCCGTCAGCGTCAAGGCCAGGAACTGAACGTCCTTCACCGCCGCGTCCACCCGCAGCGCGACCCATGCGCCGTCCGCGTCCACCACCAGGTCCTCCGCGCCGCCCTCGGTCCACTCGGCCCAGGCGATGGCCGGGTCCTCGAAGCGGATGGAGCGCATCACGCCGAGAAACTCGATATTCCAGTCCCGGTCCGCGGCGGAGGGATAGGTGGCGACGGCAGCCAGGGCGTTCTTCGGACCGTCCACGGCGTAGTAGGTTTGCAGGATGCCGCCGCCGTAGTCGGCGTTCTTCTGGAACCAGTGCATGTCCGCGCCCTCGTCGGTCAGGTCCTCCACGTACTCGGTGCCCGGCTCGGCGTTCACCTCCAGGAACTTCCAGGTGGGCGCGCCGATGCTCTCGGCGGTCATGATCTCAAGATACACCGGCAGGTCCCCCTCCGACGGGTAGAGGATCAGGCCCTGGCCGTCCTCGGACATGTCGGTGTCCACAGTCAGGAACCCGGCATCGTAGTCAAAGGAAAAGCCCAGGTCGCTGACGAAGCGGCCAGCTTCCTCCGGCTCCGGGTCGGCCCAGGGCACCAGGTACTTCGCCAGGATGTAGCCGAACTGTCCGTCGTAGTTGCAGTAGATGAAGTCACCGCAGATGGGCTCCCACTCCGCGTCCGTCACGAGAGCGAACAGCGGCACCTTCGCCAGCCGCCCGCAGCCGGTGCCCGGACCGTCCCTGAGGGACACCCACTCCTCGCAGTTGTCCACCATCATCGTGCCGTAATAAGTTACCTCCGCCAGGGCACTCGCGCCCAGCATCACCAGCAGCACCGCCGCCAGCAGCATCGCCAACCGCGCCTTCATGGGATTCGCCTCGCTTTCGTTGGATGTCGGATCGTCCTTCCGGTTCCATTATAGCACAGTTCCGTCGAGCAGCGCAACGCTGCATCGGCAACCCGATGCGGCGCTATTACACTTGAGAGCTGGAAACGACCTCATCCGTCACGGCTTCGCCGTGCCACCTTCCCCTAAAGGGGAAGGCTTTGGCTGTTAGCAGGGGCAACTTCCGTGAAATACAGAGTTGTCTCAAAAGGTCAATGACGTGCAATCAGCATCGCAGGGGCATCTGCAGGCGCAGCCTTGGGGGATTTTCAAGGCGCTGTTCATTGAGCGGGCAATACCGCGTTATTTAATTCTTTGCCCGCGAAATATCTGCGCCGGAAATTCCCCCAAGGCTGGCGCAGGACACCCATAACCTCCACACTACAAAAGGGACGCCCTTGCGGGCGTCCCCTTTGATTGGAATGATGGATGATTATTCGCTGACGGCGAGCTTGGCATCCACTTCGGGCTGATAGGTCTCGCAGTCGTAGGCGTACAGCTGCTCATAGCCGAAGCCGTTCAGCTGCTCGATCATCTCGTCCCACATGGCCTCGAACTCATCGTCGGTCTCGCAGAAGATCAGGTTCCAGGTGTAGGAGCACAGCTGGGTATTCACGTCCACGCGCAGGGCGGCGATGTCGTTGTCGTCGGCGCGGGGGGTGAAGTCCACGCTGGGGCTGGCCAGCAGCTGGTCATGCTTCTTCATGTAGTCCACGGAATCCTCGGCGTCGAAGGTCTCCTGCCATTCCTTCTTCATCTCGGTCATGGTCATGTCCTTGTAGGACTGCCAGTACTTCTGGGCGAAACGCTCGCCGGTGATGTCGTTGACGCACAGGGAGGAGACGATCCACTGGTTGATCTGGTTGTTGCCGTCGTTGTAGCCGCCCTCGCCATACTCCTCGGGCACGGGCAGGTTGTCCATCAGGGCGTTGTCCTTGTAGGGCACGTACTTGCCATCGTCGCCGACGATGTAGTTCAGGCCCTCGATGCCGCAGTGCTGGAAGGAAGCGCCTTCGGGGCTGGCGTACCAGTCCAGGAACTCCATGAGGCGGTCATACTTCTCGCCTTCCACCTGGGAGCCCACGCCGAACATGCGGTCGGAGCCGAAGTAGCGGTCCGCGTCGGCGTAGAAGTACATGTCCTCCACGGGGATGAAGATGAAGCCGGTGCCGGCGTTCAGGCGATCCACGCTGTTCCAGAAGCCGGTCTGCCAGCTGTACCACATCAGGTCGGCACGGCCGGTGGACAGCTTGTTGGCCACGTCGTCCCAGGGCTGCTCGCCGGACTCAGGATCGACCAGGCCCATCTGATAGGCCTTGTTCAGGAACTTGGTGATCTTGTAGTAGGCGGCATCGCGGTCATAGACCGTGGTGAAGGTGTTGTCGGGCTTCAGGATCGCGCTCTGCTTCAGCTTCTCGCCGTACCAGGTGGTCAGCTGCACGACATTCGCGATGCCGATCATGTTGTCGTTGCCGTCCCAGTCGCGCCACAGGGTGAAGGGATAGGCGGGGTCGCCGTCATCGTTGGTGGGATGGATCTCATGGATGGCGGCCAAGCAGTCCAGCAGGTCGTCCAGGTTCTTCAGCTCCGGACGGCCGACCTCGGTGTACAGATCCCAGCGCATCATCGGGGAGGAGTAGATCACGTCGTCGGTGATGGACGTGGGAGAGGTGTCGGTCATCTCAGAGGGGATGCCGTAGTACACGCCGTCCTCGCCGGTCAAGCCCTTGTTGTAGGCGTCGATCTGCTCCTTGAACTTCATGATGTTGGCGCACTCGGGCAGCTTGTCGCTGATGTCGCGCACCAGGCCCGCATCCAGCAGGTCGGAGAAGTCCTTCTTGTCCACGACGATCAGGTCGCCGAGGTTGCCCGTCTGGGCGCGGGTGGCGAACACTTCGTTGCCCACGACCTGGGGAGCGATGATGTTCAGCTCGATGTTGAAGCGGTCCTTGATGACCTTGGCGAACCAGCCGGACTGGGTGCCGTTGTAGTTGGCTGCGGCGTCGTACACGTCGATGACCAGGGGCGCTTCCTCAGCCAGCGCGCTGAACAGGCCCATGGACAGCAGCATTGCGCAGACCAAGAGGACGGACAGTAAACGTTTCATGTTGTTCCCTCCTTTAATATACAATCCGCATAAAGCGGTATTGCTCAGAAACCCAGATTGAAATGCCGTATGAATTGACGCTTCGCGTCATGATTTGACTGCTTCTCAGTCATGATTTGCACCTGCGGTGCATGATTTGAATTGCGCCTCTCAATGCGCCGCAGCGCAATTCACGCCCGTAGGGCAATTCATTGCTGATTTGCTTCGCAAATCGGCATTACCCCTTTACCGCTCCGATCATGATGCCCTTGGTGAAGAACCGCTGGAAGAACGGATAGATCAGCATCACAGGCAGCACCACCACGACGGTGACCGTCATGCGCACGGAGGTGGCGGTGGCGGCGCGGGCCAGGGTGGCGGCCAGCTGGCTGGAGGACGTGGTGGAGCTGATCAGCGCCTTCAGGCTGTTGGCCTGGTTGATGTACTGGAACAGCACGTATTGCAGCGTGTTCAGCTTGTCGGTGTTCGTCATCAGAAGCAGGGTGTCCTGGAAGGAGTTCCACTGGTTCACCGCTGCGAAGATGGCGATGGTGGCCAGGATTGGCTTGATGACCGGCAGCATGATGCTGAAGAAGATGCGCAGCGTGCCCGCGCCGTCGATCTCCGCCGCGTCCTGCAGCTCCTTGGGCACCGATTCACAGAACGTCTTGCACAGGATGATGTAGAAGGGCTGCACGATGGTCGGGAAGATGTAGCCCCAGAAGTTGTTGGTCATGCCCAGCTTGTCCATGGTCAGGTACCAGGGGATGATGCCGGCGTTGAAGTACATCGTCACCACCACGAACCGATACCAGAACCGGCGGCGCCACAGGGTCTGCCGGGTGAACATGAAGCCCAGGAAGCCGGCCACGATCACGGTGAGCGCCGTGCCGATCACGGTCCTCAGCGCCGAGATCTTCGCCGCGTTCAGAAGGCCCGGGATCTTCGCCACGTTGATGTAGTTCTGGAAGTGGATCTCCATCGGGTAGAAGATGACCTTGCCGCGCTCGGAAAGGTTGTTAGCACTGATGGAGTTGATGAAGATATAGTAGAACGGATAGACGCACACGAAGGCGAAGATCGCGTAGACCACATAGGTGAACACGCTGATCATGCGATCGCCGAAGCTCTTGTCGAGCTGCACGCCGCCCAGGTTCTTCTCTTTGCTCATGATCGCTTTCCCTCCCATAGTTCTGCCCGATTAGGAAAACGGGACGTTTTCCGGGTCGGCGGGCCCCAAAGGACCGCACGCCGACAATCGGCATCAGATGAAGCCCTCGCCGCGGATCAGCTTGGAGATCGTGTTGGAGCCGGCCAGCAGAGCCACGCTGACGATGCTCTTGAGCATGCTGATGGCCGTGGACAGCGGATAGTTCTTGATGCTGCTGCGGGCGTAGTTGTACACGTAAAGATCCAGCACTTCTATGTATTTTCGGTTGAAGTCGTTCTGGAACACGTAGTACTGCTCCATGCCGTTGTTCAGGAAGCTGGCGATGTTCAGCATCACGATGACGAAATAGGTGGGCAGGATGCTGGGGATGATGATGTGGCGAATGATCTGCATCCGCGTGGCGCCGTCCACCCGCGCGGCCTCGATCATCTGCTCGTCGATGCCGGTGATGGCCGCCAGGTACATGATGGCCGCCCAGCCGGCGTTTTTCCAGGTGAGCCAGAGCCACATCTTGAACCACAGGTGATCCTTGGATTTCAGGAAGGAGATGGGCTTGTCGATCAGCCCCGAATCCAACAGCACCGAGTTCACCGCGCCGTTGGAGCCAAACACGTTGAAGGCGATGGAGAACACCAGCACCCAGCTGATGAAGTTGGGCAGCGTGGTGACGGTCTGCACGAATTTCTGGTAGGGGCGGCACTTGATCTCGTTGAGGAACACCGCGAAGATCATCGGGAACCAGGAGAACAGCAGGGAGATGCCGCTCATGGCGAAGGTGTTCCTGAGCACGCGCAGCACGTCCGCCGTGCGCACGGGATTGGAGACGATGTACTGGAACCACTTCAGCCCCACGAAGGTCTCCGGCCCGATGGGCTTGGGCGGCTGATAGTCATGGAAGGCATAGACCCAGCCATACAGCGGAAAATAGGAGAAGATGGCCACCAGGATGATAAAAGGAAGAATATACAGAAACTCCTGATAGGAGCGTTTCTTCGTCGGGTCGATCCTCGGTTTCATGTCCTTGCCTCCCGTCTGTCGCTGGAGCCCGCGGGGTGACTCTACCAATCCGATTCCCCACAGCAATATCATACAATTTTGACCGTCTCTTAACAATACACAATTCGCCTGAATTTGAGGACAAAAGTATCACTCTTTTTCTTAACATTTCAGAGAAGGGACAGATGGGTTGTGTTAATGGGACATTAATTGCTGTTTATTTCTTAACAATATGACAGTATAACCATGACATAAAAGGACCGGATTGCCGGGTCGCGGCAATCCGGTCCTCTATCGGTACTCTTCTATGCGGTTCTCTCCCCCGTCACCAGTCCGAATCCCAGTCGGTGCCGCCGGAATCCCAGTCGCTGTAGTCGTCGGAGGAATCGGAGGAGGAGCGGCTCTCCTCCTGGATGGATTCCCAGGCGTCGGAGCTGCGGAAATTGCTGTAGCCCCAGTCGCTGTCGTAGTCGTCGCCCAGGTAGTAGTCGGCGTAGGCGTCGTCATAGGCGTCGTCCTCGTACATCAGCACCCAGTCGTAATCATCGTCCTCATAGTACCAGTCCGAGCCGTAGCGGTAGTAGATACCCTCGTCTCCCAGGTTGTAGTAGCCGTCGTGGGCGTGCCGCCGATGGTCCGAGGCCACCGCGAACCCGACAATGGCCACGGCGATCGCCATGACCGCCACGATGGTCACGATCAGCACCGCCTTGCTCCCCTTCTGCCTGCGGGCCGCGCCCTGGGGTTTGCCGTCCGGCCAGAGGTCCCGGCTGTGGCACTCGTCCAGCAGCTTGGCGTAGAGCTCGCCCACGGCATAGGCCTCGTCCGGCCCGTGATAGCGCACGGCCCGGCTGCCGTCGGACTTGTTCTTGTAGACGATGAACTCGTCGCCATCCCGGTAGATGCCGAAGGCGCGGGCTTCCCGGAAGTCCTCTCCCACGAAGAAGCGCATCTGCCGGAGGGGCATGCCGTGATAATCGCAAAAGGCCCGGAGCTGTTCGATGGTTGCCGGGATCTGCCCCGGCTCCCAGCCGGAGGCCGTCTGCCCGTCGGAGGCCGTCTGCCCGTCGGAGGCCGGCTCCCTGCCGGAGCTCACGTCCTCGCTGTAGTCCATGCCTTCGGGGCCCATGCCCTCGCCGTAGAGCGGTTCCTTAACGCTCTCCGCCGTCGGCGCTTCGTTCAGCGGCGCGCCGCACCGGGGGCAGAAATTCTCCTGTGGCAGCACCATCGCGCCGCACCTGGGACACCTGTCGCTGGTTGCCATGGCTTCCACACTTCCCTCTGTTTCGTTCCCCTGTATTCTATCACTTCAAACGTCCCCTGTAAAGTGCGCCGAAGGCCGCAAAACACCTTGACAAGTCCCAGCGGCTTTGTTATGATAGATAAGGAATTTGGAATGGTATATTATAGAAGAAAATAAAGGAAAAGGGAGAGAGACATGGACATTCGCTATTCCTGCGGCCCGAAGGATTTCAGCCGCTACAACACCCAGGAGACCCGGAAGGAATTTCTGATCGAGACCCTGTTCACCCCCGGCGAGGTGAACGCCGTTTACAGCCATGTGGACCGCATGGTGACGCTGGGCATCATGCCCGTGAGCGATGCCGTGTCCATCGACCAGGGCATCGACGTGTGGCACAACTTCGGCACCAGCTACTTCCTGGAGCGCCGGGAGTGCGGCATGTTCAACGTGGGCGGCTCCGGCACCGTCACCGTGGACGGCCAGGTGTACGAGCTGGGCTACAAGGACTGCCTTTACATCACTCGCGGGGCCAAGGAGGTGCTGTTCTCCAGCGACCATCCGGCCCAGCCCGCCAAGTTCTACGTGGTGTCCGCCCCGGCCCATTGCAGCTACGAGAACAAGCTGATCCGCATCGCCGACGCGGCCAAGAAGCCCTGCGGCGCGGCGGAGACCAGCAACCAGCGGGTGATCAACCAGTTCATCCATCCCGACGTGCTCAAGACCTGCCAGCTCTCCATGGGCATGACGGTCCTCGCACCCGGCAGCGTGTGGAACACCATGCCGGCCCACACCCACGAGCGCCGCATGGAGGTGTACTTCTACTTTGAGGTGCCGGAGAACGAGGTCGTCTTCCACTTCATGGGCCAGCCCAACGAGACCCGCCACATCGTCATGCAGAACGAGCAGGCCGTGATCAGCCCCTCCTGGAGCATCCACGCCGGCGCGGGCACCAGCAACTACACCTTCATCTGGGCCATGGGCGGCGAGAACCAGGCCTTTGACGACATGGACAACATTCCCACCACGGAACTGAGATAAGGAGGATTACCCATGAACAGCTTTCTGAAGAACTTCAGCCTGGAAGGCAAGATCGCCTGGATCACCGGCGCGTCCTACGGCATCGGCTTCGCCATCGCCAACGCCTACGCCGAGTCCGGCGCCACCATCGTGTTCAACGACATCAACCAGGAGCTGGTGGACAAGGGCATGGCCGCCTACAAGGAGGCCGGCATCGACGCCCACGGCTATGTGTGCGACGTGACCAACGAGGAGGCGGTGCAGGCCCTGGTGAAGCAGATCGAGGCAGAGGTCGGCGTGGTGGACATCCTGGTGAACAACGCCGGCATCATCCGCCGCATCCCCATGTGCGACATGCCCACTTCGGAGTTTGCCAAGGTCATCAACGTGGACCTGGTGGCCCCGTTCATCGTGTCCAAGGCCGTCATCCCCTCGATGATCAAGAAGGGCCACGGCAAGATCATCAACATCTGCTCCATGATGAGCGAGCTGGGCCGGGAGACCGTGTCCGCCTACGCGGCGGCCAAGGGCGGCCTGAAGATGCTGACCAAGAACATCTGCTCCGAGTACGGCGAGCACAACATCCAATGCAACGGCATCGGCCCCGGCTACATCGCCACCCCCCAGACCGCGCCGCTGCGGGAGCGCCAGCCGGACGGCAGCCGCCATCCCTTCGACCAGTTCATCGTGGCCAAGACCCCGGCGGCCCGCTGGGGCACCACCGAGGACCTGATGGGTCCGGCGGTGTTCCTGGCCTCCGATGCCTCCAACTTCGTCAACGGCCACGTGCTCTACGTGGACGGCGGCATCCTGGCCTACATCGGCAAGCAGCCGTAAGGCTTCCCGGAAAAAGGAGCTGTCTCAAAACAAGCAGGTTTTGAGACGGCCCCTTTCCGTCGCGCCCCGCTCCTCCGGGCAAATATCCGGCAAATGTTATAAATTGCTTTTCAAAAGCCGGTTCGTGTGTTATAATTTGATTAGGAAATATTTGGGTCCCGGAAGCGGCGTTCCGGCGCACCCACGTGGCGGAGGCATACCTATGGAAAACAACCGGCCCCTGAACGAATACGACCGATACCTGTCGCCCCTGGATGTGTTGGCCATCGCCTTCGGCTGCACCATCGGCTGGGGCGCCTTTGTAATGCCGGGCACCACGTTCCTGCCCGTGGCCGGGCCCCTGGGCTCGGTGATCGCGCTGCTCATCAGCGTGGCGGTGGTACTGGTCATCGGCTCGAACTTCTCCTACCTGATGCGCCACAGGCCGGGCACCGGCGGCGTCTACGCCTACACCAAGGACGCCTTCGGCCGGGATCACGCCTTCCTCTGCGCCTGGTTCCTCTGCCTGAGCTACCTGACCGTGGTTTTCATGAACGCCACTTCCCTGTTTCTGATCCTGCGAACGGTGTTCGGCAACAGCCTGCGATACGGCTATTATTACTACAACATCGCCGGAAACAACATCTTCATGGGCGAGGTCGGCGCGTCCATCGTGGCGCTGGCCACCGTGGGCCTGCTGTTCATCAACGCCAAGCCCCTGTTGCAGAAGCTGCACACGGTGCTTTCGGTGGTGCTGCTGGCGGGCGTGGTGATCGTGGCGGCGTTCTGCCTGCCCCGGCTGGACATGAGTGCCCTGCGGGATGGCTTCGGCATCCAGGGCGGCGGCAAGGCCATGGGCATCTTCTCCATCGTGATGCTCGCGCCCTGGGCCTTCGTGGGCTTTGAGGTCATCTCCCTGGAGACGGCCCACTTCGACTTCGACATCCGGAAATCCCGCTGGATCATCCCGGTCTCCATCCTGCTGAGCGGCCTGGTGTACATCGTTCTGACCCTGGTGAGCGTCTCCGCCGCCCCGGACGGCTACGCCTCCTGGCAGGCCTACATCGCGGACCTGGGGAACCTGGACGGCACCTCCGCCGTGCCCAGCTTCTTCGCCGCCAAGTCCATCATGGGCACCCTGGGCCTGATCGTGATCGCCATCGCCGCCCTGGCCGCCATCCTCACCGGCATGATCGCGGCCTACCGGGCCACCACCCGCGTGCTCTCCACCATGGCCGAGGACAACATCCTCTCGGAGCGGTTCTCCAAGACCACTTACAGCATCCTCACCATCATGCTGGTGTCCATCGTGATCTCCATCTTCGGGCGCAACGCGCTGCAATGCTTCATGGAGCTGACCTCCTTCGGCGCCATCGTGGGCTTCGGCTACACCTCCGCCTCCGCCTGGAAGCTGGCGAAGGAGCGCTGGGCATCATCGGCGCCGTGGCCTCCGCGGCCTTTGCCGTGGTGCAGCTGATCCCGAAGCTGACCCTGACGGAGACCATGGGCGCGGACGCCTTCCTGCTGCTGTCGCTGTGGTGCCTGCTGGGCTTCCTGTTCTACATGCGCACGGTGGCTCGCGCCAAGTCCACGGCCTACAGCGGCGTGTCCGCCGCGGGCGTGGCGATGTTCGCGCTGCTTTTGTATTCGGCGCTGATGTGGCTGGGCCGCCGGCTGATGGCCGCGGAGAGCGTGCAGGTCGTGCGGGAGACGCTGAAGTACGAGGGCTCGCTGATGCTGTTCGTGATCTTCATCGCCCTGGGCGTGCTGCTGTACATCGAGCGCGTGCTGCGCAAGAAGCAGGAGGATCTGTTGAGCGGCTATCAGGACGACCGGATGATCGAGCGCGGCGACAACGAGGAGTGACGAGCGCAAAAGCAAGGGAGCGGCATTTCAGCCGCTCCCCATTTATACTAAATTCCTTCTAAAACATGCACAAATGCGGAGTGGATTTTTCGTTCTGGCAAAGCTGAGCGGAGGGACGCGATGCAGCGCATCGTTGACTGAAGCGAAGCACAGCCAGGGCGGAAAAGACGCACGCAGATGTGCATGGATTAGATGGAATTTAGAGTGTGTTTCCAAAATCCCGAACGTGCATTTTCGGCGTCTCAGACTGCATTTCTGTGTTGCTTTTCCTCGACTTGCAGCCAGTAAGCCTTCGGAAAATCGCCTTGAAATGCAGCCTGATACCCTCGAAACTGCACATCCTCGACTTTAGAAACACACTCTAGTATTAATTGTCTCAATCCAATTCCTTTTTCAGCGACCCCGTGGGCGCGACGCCCGTGCGCTGGCGAATCAGCGCGAACATCTCCTTCCGCTGCTTCTTCGAGAAGATGGCGGCGTTCATATGGTAACGCTTGTTCTCGCTGGTGATGAAGGCCACCTCGTGCACAGGGAACAGCTTGTTGTTGGGTCCGGCCTGGCTGGCGTCGATGGGCTGGTAGCCCAGGTCCTCCACGTAGCCGTAGGCGGTGACGGTGTCCAGCCGCAGCGTCTTGTCGATGAAGCGCAGGTCCGTCGAGCCCTGCCGAAAGAGGAACATGGGCCGGGCTTCGCCCTCCCTGGGGACGACGCTGGCCGGGAACGCCATGCGCAGGTCCGCCTCCCCCACGGCCACCTGGGCCCGGGCGTAGAGCCAGACATAGCAAAGCGCCATGACCGTGATGATGTAGGAGAACAGGTAGAAGTTGGTCAGCGCGTTCTGGATGCCCCTGATCTGGCAGTAGAGGGTGTGGCCCGTGTCCACCAGGCTCAGCAGCGTCAATACATACAGCACGATGTAGCCCGCGCAATAGGGGCGGAATCGCTTCATAGGTCATTCCTCCGAAGTGTGTGATCGTAGAGATTATACCGAAGAATCGCAGCGTTGGCAAGAAGCGGCTCCGAGCGGCGCAACAACCCCTCCGACGCTGCGCGCCACCTCCCCATACACAGGGGAGGCACAATGGGCCATTCCCAACTCCTCACTCCTGACTCCTCATTCCTCCCAGCGCCAGCTCCGCCGCCATGGCCAGGCGCTCGGCGCAGTCGGCAAGGTCGGCGTCCCGCTTTGCCAGGGCGCGGTAGTCCTCCGCCAGGGCGCGGATGTCCTCCAGCGCGCCGACCAGGTCCTCGCCGTCCTCGGCGCGAAGCTCGCCCAGCAGCATCAGGGCATCCTCCAGTTCCGCGTTCAGGTCGTCCAGGTCCTCCGCGGCCTCGGGCGGGCAGTCCTCGGTCAGCCCGTCCAAGTCAGACAGGATCTCCCCGAATCGCTCCAGAAAGGTCTTGATGGGAAACATGGTCCTCGCCTCCTCCCTTCCATTATAGCGGTTTTGGCAAACCGACGCAAGCCGCCGCCAAAATTTATTCTTTTCACCCCGTTTCGGCAGGACAAACGGGGTGAAATATCGAATATTGTTATGATATAGGTTTTTGTGGAGGGATCGATGATGGACAAGCGGGCGAACGCGATTCGCAAACTGCGCTCCATGGTGGCGCTGCTGCTGGTGGCGGCCTATGTGGCGGGGCTGATCGCCATGCTGGCCTCCCAGGTGAAGCTGGCGCTGATCCTTTGGGTGGTCTCCACCCTGGGCGGCATCGGCCTGCTGTACTGGCTGAAGACGCTGAAGGAGCGGGCGGAGGCCGCCGAGAAGGCCGAGAACCCGCCAGAGGAGCCCTAGCCCATGCGCATGCGAAGGCGGGCCTGGACCGAACCGGAGCTCGAAGCCTGCCCCTTCTTTGTCGAACAACCCTCCGCCCACCGGGGCCAGTGGCCCCAGTTGTTTGAAAAGCAGCAGCCCATGGAGCTTGAGATCGGCTGCGGCAAGGGCGTATCCACCGCCCAGATGGCCTTCGCCAATCCCGGCGTGAACTACGTCGCCGTGGACGAGGTGCGCCACGTGCTGGCGGTGTCGGCGCGCAACGCGAAGGCCGCCTACGGGGACGAGCCGCCGAAGAACCTGCTGCTCTCCGCCGTGGACGCCCTGCGCATCCACGACACCTTCTGCCTCGAGGACGGCATCCGCCGCATCTACATCAGCTTCCCCAACCCCTGGGACGAGCGGGCCAAGCACCACAAGCGCCGCCTGACCCATCCCCGGCAGCTGAACCAGTACCGGGCCTTTTTGCAGCCCGGCGGGGAGATCTGGTTCAAGACCGACAACGACGCGCTGTTCACGGCCTCGAAGCGTTACCTCGGAGAGTGCGGCTTTGAAATCGCCTATCTGACCGACGATCTGCACGCTTCCGGCTTCGCGCCGAACTACATCAGCGAGCACGAACAGCTCTACGCCTCCCAGGGCAAGAACATCCACTTTCTCATCGCCCGGATGCTGCCCCGCGAGGAATCACAACCGACAGGAGATTGACACATGTCCAGACCCAGACGCCGCCCGCGCTTCCGGCCCCACCGCGCCGCCCGGTTCATACTGATCCAGACCACGGCGCTGTGGCTGTGCCTGATGTTCGTGGTGCTCACCTGTTCCGGCTTCACCCAGGGCGAGGTGGTGGCCCGGCGGGCGCTGGAGCACCTGGGCAAGCCCTACGTGCTGGGCGCGACGGGGCCGGATCAGTTCGATTGCAGCGGCCTGGTGATGTACTGCCTGGGGCCGGAGGGCTTTGAGTTCCCGGTCCACGCCGCCGCCCTGATCGGCACCGACGAGAACTACCCTCTGATCGAGAAGCCCATCGACCTGCTGGTGGGCGACGTGGTGTGCTTCGACACCGTGCGGGACAGCGACCCCAGCGACCACATGGGCTTTTACATCGGCGGCAACCAGTTCGTCCACGCCTCCTCCACCGGCGAGGTGAAGGTCAGCGCCCTGGAGGATTTCTACCTGGAGTGGTTTACCGGCGCGCGGCGCTATGCCCAGGTGTACTACTACCTGCCCACGCGGGCGCAGATCGCCGCCTGGTGGGACGGCACCGGCATCCCGGAAAAGCTCGCGCCGGTGCGCGCCTGGTTCGAGAGGCTGGACATTCCCGGAAGGCTCGCGCCGATTCGCGCCTGGTTTGAGAAGCTGGACATCCCCGGCAGGCTCGCGCCCGTGCGCGCCTGGTTCGAGGGGCTGGACCTCCCGGGCAAGTGGGAGGCGGCCAAGGGGTTTGTGGCGAACCTGTGGAACAAGATCTTTCATCGCGGCTGACCGCGCATCCAACACGTCTTCGACCGGCATCGCCGGATCACGCATCGCATACAAGGGGGTCTTTCACCATGAAGCGCATCCTTCGGGCGTTCTGCATGTGCCTTTCCAACTTCACCGCCCTGCCCCTGCCCTACCGGCCCTGGGACGACGACGCCCAGGAGCTTTCGCTGCTGTGCCTGCCCATCGTGGGCGCGGTGCTGGGCTTTTTGTGGTACCTGCTGGCGCTGCTGCTCGGGCGGCTGCTGCCCGCGGCGCAGACGGCGCTGATCGTGACGCTGCCCTGGCTGCTCACCGGGTTCATGCACCTGAAGGGCTTCCTGGACACCAGCGACGCGATCATGACCTGGCGACCCCTGGAGCAGCGGATGAAGGCGCTGAAGGACCCCCGCTCGGGCGCCTGCGCCGTGGCCGCCATGGCGGTGCTGGCGCTGGTCAGCTGGGGCGCCGCCGAGGCCATGCCCCAGTGGAGCGACCTGCGGGCGCTGGTGCTGATCCCGGTGGTCAGCCGGTGCTGCATGGCCTTCAGCGTGCTGACGTTCAAGCCCATCGGCCAGACCTCGCCCAGCTCCCGGAACGCGGGTCTGAACCTCGCGCCGGCCTGCATGTGGGCGCTGGAGATCGCCCTCTGTGCCGTCTGGCTGGGCGGGCGCGCGTGGGTGCTGGTGGCGGAGACCGTCGCCTACGCCATCGCGATGTTCTGGGGGTATCGGACCCTGGACGGCGTGTCCAGCGAGGTGTCGGGCTTCGCGCTGACGATCTCGGAGTGCGTGGGCCTGGTGGCGCTGTCGAACCAGCTGCTGAGGAGCATCCTGTGAGCCCTTGCGCGGATATGAGGGTCGGACAGTTCCAGGTGTACACCGGCGACGGCAAGGGCAAGACCACGGCGGCGCTGGGGCTGGCGCTCCGGGCCGCGGGCGCGGGGCTTCGGGTGTACTTCGGCCAGTTCATGAAGGACGGAGCCTCCGGCGAATATGAATCGCTGCGGCACGTGCCGGGCATCACGATCGAGCCCTTTGACTCTGGCAAGGGGCTGCTCCTCGGCCGGGAGGCCGAAAAAGCGGACCTCGCCTGCGCGAAGGCCGGGCTTGAGAAGGTGCAAAAGGCCCTGACCGGCGGCGGCTATGATCTGGTGATCGCCGACGAGATTAACTGCGCGCTGATGTGCGGCCTGCTCGACGAAGCGGACCTGCTGGGCCTTGCGGACGCAAGGCCCGAAGGCGTGGAGCTGGTGTTCACCGGGCGGGGCGCGACGGCGGCGATCCTCGAGGCAGCCGACCTGGTGACGGAGATGCGCGCCGTGAAGCACTACTACAGGGACAAGGGCCTGCCTGCCCGGGCGGGCATCGAGTATTAAATATACGCTCTCGATATATCAAGGAGGTACTTTCCATGCGATTCAAGGCCATACTCGCGGAGGAGGCGCGCAAACGCTATCCCCTGTCCATCCTGCTGATCGTGGTCGGGCTGCTGGCCATTCCCTTCCCCTATCTGTTCATCCACTTCGGCCTGGAGCTGGGCGGCACCTGGTGGACCATCCTCGGCATCGGCCTGGGCGTGATCCTTGGCTGCGTGATCATCGGCCTGGGCTCGCTGGTGGAGGATGTGCACGACATCTCCATGCACACCGTGGGCTTTGATCTGGAGCTGGGCGAAGCGGAAATTGAGGAAGAATACGACGAAGCGGAAGAGGACACGCCCGAGGCAGCGGAGGCAGCCCCCGAAGAGGAAGTCCCCGCCGAATAGCGCCGGGGCCAGAGGTACACCATGGATACCCAGAGATTTGTGGAATACAGGCGCCGCGTCGTCTCCGCCGTGTCCCGGGCCATCGTGGGCAAGGACGAGGCCATCGAGAAGGTGCTGATCTGCTACGTCTGCGGCGGCCACGTGCTGCTGGAGGACGTGCCCGGCACGGGCAAGACGATGCTGCTGCGGGCCTTCGCCAGGGCCATCGGCGGCACCTTCAGCCGCGTGCAGTTCACGCCGGACCTGCAGCCCTCGGACCTGACGGGCATCAACTTCTTCTCCCAGAAGACCGGGGAATTCCAGTTCCGGCCGGGGCCGCTGTTTCACGACGTGATCCTGGCCGACGAGGTGAACCGCGCCACGCCCCGCACCCAGGCGTCGCTGCTGGAGGCCATGGAGGAGCGGCAGATCTCCGTGGACGGCAGCACCTGGCCCCTGGGCTCCCGATTCATGGTGATGGCGACGCAGAACCCGCTGGAATCCTACGGCACGTTCCCGCTGCCGGAGGCCCAGGTGGACCGCTTCTTCATGCGGCTGGCCCTGGGTTACATGAACCGGGAGGAGGAGCTGTCCGTGCTCACCCGCCGGGACACCGTGGACATCATTTCCGGCATCGACCAGGCCGTGACCGACGGGGACACCGCCTACATCCGGGAGAACTACCGGCAGGTTTCCGTGTCGGGCGAGGTGGCGGGCTACCTGATGGATCTGGTCGAGGCCACCCGCGGCGGCGAATTCGCCTGCGGCGTGTCCACCCGCGGGGCCATCGCCCTGTACAAGGCCGTGCAGGCCTCGGCGGCCCTCTCCGGGCGGGACTATGCCCTGCCGGAGGACATCCGCCGCATGGCGCCCTGCGTGCTGGCCCACCGGGTGGCTGCGGGCGCGGGCCTGAAGCGGGCCGACGCGGAGGCGAAGCTGAACCACCTGATCGACCGCATCCCGGTGCCGGTGGAAGGCGCGGTATGATCGCGTTTCTGTTGATGCTGGCGGCGGTGATCGCCGGGGCGGAGCTCTACTCCCTCCGGCGGAACCTGGAGGGCGTGGAATACAACTGCGCCCCCTCGAAGGCCGTGGCGGAGCCGGGGGAGGCGCTGGAGCTGGTGACGGTGATCACCAACCGCAAGCGCCGCTTTTTGCCCTTCATCCGGCTGAACGAGGACGTGCCGGACGCGCTGAACGTGACCGCTGAGCTCCGTGCGGAGGACGTGAAGCGCCGCCGCAGCGCCCTGCGCAGCACCGTCTACATGATGCCCCGGCAGCGGCTGACCCGGCGCACGCCCTTCACCATCGATGCGCGCGGGCGCTATCTGTTTTTGGGGGCGACGCTGGAGGGCGGCGACTTCATGGGCCTGAGCACGGCCTCCCGGCGCACGGACCTGCACCGGGAACTGGTGATCCTGCCCCGCCCCGCCGATTCCGGGAGCCTCCGGGAGGTGATGGGCGGCTGGATGGGCGACCGCTCGGTGAACCGCTTCATCATGGAGGACCCGGTGCTCACCCTGGGCTATCGGGACTACACGGGCCGCGAGCCCATGAAGCAGATCGCCTGGACCCAGACTGCCCGGCTGGGCCGCCTGACCGTGCGCCAGCAGGATTTCACCGTGGAGCGGGCCGTGACCGTGATGCTGAACGGCCACAGCTTCGCCTTCGGCAGCTACGGCCAAAAGATGCTGGAGACGTGCTTCTCCCTCTGCCGGGACATCTGCCAGCAGCTGGAGGACCAGCGCATCCCCTATTCCTTCATCTGCAACCTGCGCTCCCT
Organism: uncultured Eubacteriales bacterium; assembly: GCA_900315585.1. Lineage (GTDB taxonomy): Bacteria > Bacillota > Clostridia > Christensenellales > Aristaeellaceae > UBA2862. Next base: position 19,253 of record OMZP01000044.1, read on the forward strand.
GGGCGCGCCGGACGGCACCGGCGAGGTGGGCGACGGGCTGGGCAAGGCCCACCTGGACACCGTGCTGGAGGGCCTGGGCCGGGCGGATGTCACCCACCGAGACACGCTGGAGGGCCTGTTTGACCGGGCGCTGTCCCGGGCGAACCTGGGCCGGGGCCACATCTTCATCACCCCGGTGAAGAACGACCTGCACCAGGAGCTTCTGGAACGGCTCCGCGCCGCCACCGGGGAGGAGACCCTGTGCGTGACGGCGGACGACTATCAGGATTAGCCCGCGATTTCTACGAAAGGAGCGCCGCCCATGTCCTTCGCCTACGCCCTCACCTTTTTCTGCGACGCGCTGCTGTACTTCGGCGCGGTCGGGTGCCTGGGCCTGCTGGGCGCGTGCCGGGACGATCTGTTCTGGGTGCCGGTGCTGCTGCTGGGGGCCTGCTGGCTGTCCGGGCGGCTGGGCCGCTACAGGGACAGGCCCTGGCTGCGTTGGCTGCCCATGGCCGTGGCGGTGCCCTGGTTCTTCGCGGCGGGGAACTGGCCGGGGAGGCTGGTGTCCCTGCCGATGCTGGTATACCTTCCCCTGTACGTGTACAACAACCGCCGCGCGCCGGACTACGACTACGCGGCGGACCGCTTTCGCCACAGCCTGATCGGCATGGGCGCGGCGCTGTTCTTTGCGCTGATCCTCCACTCGCCCCACTGGAAGGACGGCCTGCCCTACCTGTTCCTGTACTTCACGCTGAACATGACGCTGCTCAGGCTGCTGCGCCACGACGACCGCGTGGCCAAATCCAGCCGCTTCCGGGCGCTGAACCTGCTGGGCGTGGCGCTGGTCTGCGGGGCGGGCTTCGCCCTGTCCCAGCCCGCCATCGTCTCGGCGCTGGGCGTGGCGTGGAGCTGGTTCGTGGAGAACGTGGTGCTGAACCTGCTGGCGCTGGCCGCCTGGGCCATCCAGTGGGTGCTGTACGGCTTTGCCTGGATCTTCGCGACGGTGTTCGGCGTGCGGTCCCTGGGGCCGACGGAGCTGCCAGACCTGAACCCCATGGCCGGGGAGCACTCAATGCTGCCCCGAAGCGCCGTGGAGGCCCAGGCGCTGCCCTGGTTCGTGCGGCTGCTCATCCAGGGCGCGGGGATCGCGCTGCTGGCGGTGGTGGCCTTCCTCATCCTGCGGGCGCTGTCCCGGCGGATTGGGCGGTCGGAGCGGAGCTCCGGCACCGACAAGCGGGAGTCTCTGGACGCGGAGCCGCCGAAGGAGCCCCGCATTCCCCGGCTGCGGCGGAACCCGGAGGCGGGCGTTCGCCACTGGTACAGGAAGGCGCTCATGCTGATCCGCGCCCGGGGCGGCAAGGTTTCGCCCACGATGAACACGCTGCAGATCCAGCAGCAGAACGCCTATGCCGTCAACTATGAAGCCATGGACGCCCTGCGGGAGACCTATCTGCCCGTGCGCTACGGCGGCCGCGCCGCCACCAGGGCGGACGTGGAGCGGGCCCGGGCGGCGTATGAACGATTGAAAAAGTCATAGGATGAAAAAAGGCACCGGCTGCGAAAACGCAGTCGGTGTCCTTTTTATGCCGGATTACTTGTCCTCCCGGAGCACGTTCCTGAACCAGGTGCCGGTCTCCGTCAGGTCGCTGTCACCCCAGTCCGAGGTCTTTGCGCTGTCCGCGCGGATCAGCGCGGCGCTCTCATCCCGATTGGAGAGGCTCCAGGCGATGTAGGACAGGCCGTGTTTTTGGATCAGCGCCCGCCAGGCCGCCGCGGAGTCGTAGTCCAGGATGCCGTCGCCGGAGGCGTCACAGATGCTGAACTCATCGATGAAGATCGGCGCACCCGCGGCCATGGCCGCCTCGGCCTTGTCCCGCAGGCCGTCCTTGTGGGTGGCGGCGTAGAAGTGCAGGGAGTACATCACGTTCTCGATATCCAGTGGGTCGGCGGCGGCCAGATCCACGTCCTGGGACCAGTTGGGCGTGCCGCAGAGCACGACGGCCTTCGGCGCGTTGGCGCGGATCACCGGGATGATGCGCTGGGCGTAGCCCTTCACCACCGGCCAGGTCACGCCCGCGCCGTTGGGCTCGTTGCAGATCTCATAGAGCACGTGGGGCTCGGCGGCAAACTTCGCGCTCATGCGGCGGAAGAAATCCTCGGCGGCGTCCGCGTGGATCTCGGGGTTGCCGTCGGAGAGGATGTGCCAGTCCACGATCACGTACATGCCCAGGTCCCGGCAGATTCCCACTCCCTTCTCGATCAGCGCCTCCAGGCCGGCCTTGTCGCCGCCGGTCATGTAGCCGCCCTCCTCCTGGGTGTACATCGCCAGGCGCACCGCGTTCGCGCCCCAATCGTCCCGCAGGGTGCGGAACCCCGCCTCATTCACGAATTCCGGATACCAGGCCAGGCCCAGGGTGCTCACGCCCCGCAGCTGGACGGGGGTACCGTTCGCGTCCACCAGTTGCGTGCCCGACACGTGCAGCGGGCCATGCTTGTCAAAATACGTCGTCATACTCAAAATCCTCTCTTTGTCGTCTATCCCACGACCCCCGGCGCCTCATAGCGGATGCGCATCTTCGGCGGCTCGTTCAGCGTGGCGCGGTAGTTGGTCAGGTAATCCTCGCTGCCGTCGTCCGGGTTGGTGCCGTCGGCGGGCGGGGCGAACAGCCGCAGCGTCAGGGTCTTCGGGCCGTCCAGGGGCTTGTCGAAGAAGGCGCTCATCAGGTCGACGGTCTTCGTGCCGGGAGCCTTGTAGAACCAGCGCCCGTTCAGCTCCACCATCAAGCCAATGTCCTGCTCCACGGTCATCTCGCAGAACACGGGGCTGCCCTCAAAGGCGATGTCCATGGCGAGGCCGTCCGCGTCCTCCGCGTCGCCCCAGCGAAGCTTGGCCGGGAAGGCGGCTTCCTCCCCCTCGGTCATTTCGGGCATGAACCAGGGATCGAACAGCACCTCATCCCGATAGGCCTTCAAAAGCGGCTGCTCGATGCCCACGGCGGGGTTGTTCGGGTCCTCGCACTCCAGGCCCAGCCTGCCCCGGTCGCGGAACTGATAGAGGCTGATGGCCTTGAACCACTCCACCCGGTTGTCCCGCCAGTGGCGGGCGAAGCGCACCACCGAATCCCCCTGCGCAAGCGGCCCGGTCACGTCGCCGTCGGTGTTGAACTCCGCGGTGATCACCGGCTTCTCCTCCCCGGCCAGCTCCACGGCCCGGCGGTGGGTGCGCTCGAACTGCTCCACCAGCATGGCGATGGAATCGGCCTTGTAGCGGCCGCCGCCCGCCTCGGCGATGTCATAGGGCCAGCCGTAGTGCAGGGCCGGGTAGCCGTCGCCGCTCCACAGATCGGAGGCGGCGTAGCAGTCCCGGAAGGCCTCCTCCTTCTCCATGTGGCCGTCCTCCAGACACCAGCCGCCGCAGAAGATGATCTTCACGTTCGGCGCTTCCTCGCGGAGGATGCCGGAGAAGCGCACGAAGAAGGCCCCCACCTGCTCGTAGGTATACCGCTTGTTGTGCTGGAACCAGTCGCCGCAGCACTCGTGGTTGATGCGCAGCAGCATCCGCCCGTAGGGGCGCATCTGGCGGGCGAGATCCCGCAGTTCGTCGTCGGACAGGCCGCAGTCCAGCGTCAGCGTCAAAAGCACGTCCTGGCCGTGGCGGCGAATATCCTGCATCTGCCCGAAGGGCTGTCCGTTGGCGCCGTAGGGAAAGTAGTCGTCATAGGGATAGTCCCAGGCGAAGGTAACGTTCTTGTCCTTCCAGGCCTCGGAGATGCGGGCGGGCCACTCCGCGTCGTGGGGATAGTAGGTATACATGATGTTCACGGCGCGGTGGGGGCGGCCCAGCTTGTGCAGGATGTAGTCCTGGTTCACGTATTCGGCGCGCTCGCTGCCGTCGCCGAGGAACAGCGCGCAGTGCGCGGGTCCCATGTGCAGCTTCTTCATCGGTTCACTCCCCTCTCTGGCAATATTATACATAAACACGCACTGTCTGTCCAGCGAAAAACGCCCGGAAACCCATTGACGGAACGATAAAAATGGTGTACGCTATAATAGGTAATATTCGGGTGAGGAGGCACGACATGAACGGCAAGAAGACGAGAGTGGGCTTCGTGGTGGGCAACTACCACACGGACCATCCCAGCCGTCTGGTGCACCAGATTTGGGAGCTGTTGAAGGACGAGGACGTGGAGCTGCAGGTGTTCCTGGGCACGGAGAGCGCGTCCTTCATCAAGGACTTCACCATGCGCTCGAACCTGTTCGACTATCAGTACGCCTCCCTGTGCGGCTACACTCAATACGCGGCGCTGGATCTGCTGATCATCTCCGTGGGCACGCTCTGCATCTACCAGAACGCCATCCCGCTGGACGAGTTCCTGCGCCACACGCCGGACATCCCGACCATTCTGATGGAGACGGACCGGGACCCGGAGAACGGCATCAGCCTGATCGCCGACAACACCCAGGGCCTGGCCAGCTGCATGGAGCACCTGATCGCCGACCACGGCCTGACCCGCATCGGCTTCATCTCCGGGCCGGAGGGCAACCAGGACGCCCAGGAACGCTTCGAGGGCTACCGGCGCACCCTGGAAAAGCACGGCATCCCCCTGCGTGAGGACTACATCGTGGCCGGAGACTACTCCGAGCACGTGGACAAGAGCGTCGAAAAGCTGCTGGACCAGGCGCCGGATATCCAGGCCATCGTCTCCGCCAACGACGAGATGACCATCGCCGTCTACCGCGTGCTGGCGGCCCGGGGGCTCAAGGTGGGCCGGGACATCGCCGTGACCGGCTTTGACGACATGCTGATGGCCCAGCACATGGACCCGCCCCTCACCACCGCCCGGCAGGACTACGACGCCTTCTCCCGGCAGGCGGTGAAGAGCGCCCTGGCCATGATCCGCGGGGAGAGGGCCGAATCCCGGCGCATTCCGGTGCCCTTCATCCGCCGCTGCTCCTGCGGCTGCGCGCCGGAGACGTTAAGCCGCGGAAATGAGCGCCCGGAGCACGCGGACCTGCTTCGGAGCATCCAGCGCAGCCGGGAGTACCAGCACAACTCCTGGATCGGCTCGCTGATGAACCGGGAGCTGCTGCTGACCGTGGACGACCGGAAGAAGTTCTTCGCCTCCATCGGCTCCTTCATGGCCTATCTTGGCACGCCCAGCTCCAACCTCTGCCTGTTCGAGCAGCCGCTGCAGGTCCGTCCCGGCACGATCCCGGAGTTCCCGGAGAAGATCTACATGTGCATGCGGCAGGAGGGCGAGGAATACTACGGCTACAACTGGGACGAGGCCCCGGTGCTCTGCCGGGAGGGCTGCGGCCGGTCCACCTTCACCCCCAGCGGCAGCGACATGACGTTTTTGCTCTTCGACGAGGAATACCAGTACGGCGTGATGACCGCGGAGATCGACCCGGAGAAGATCGACTTCTACTACATGCTGTCCCTGGACATCGGCTCGAGCCTGCGCTACATGGACATCTGGGCCCAGCAGAGGCAGTACCGGGCGGAGCTGCAGGCCATGGCAAGGACGGACGAGCTGACCGGGCTGTACAACCGCGCCGGCCTGGTGAGCGCCCGGGAGAGCCTGACCGCAGAGAAGGCCCGGCCCGTGACCGTCATCATGGCGGACCTGGACCACCTGAAGCAGATCAACGACACCTTCGGCCACCAGGAGGGCGACCGTGCCCTGCGGGCCGTGGCGGACATCCTGCGCAAGGTGCTGGGCGCGCACCGGATCATCGCCCGCGTCGGCGGCGACGAGTTCCAGGTCTGCCTCACCCAGACCAATGAGGAGACGCTCAACAGCCTGGTGCGCCGCGTGAAGCAGCGGTGCGACGCCTTCAACGAGCGTTCGGAGCTCCCCTACTTCCTGGAGATCTCCCTGGGTTTCGCCACCGGCACCGTGCAGAGCCGGGAGGAATGGGAGGCCCTGGCCGCCGAGGCAGACAAGGCGCTGTACGAGGCCAAGAAGAGCCGGAGGGATTTCGTCATACGGTAACGCCTTTCTCCATTAGAATGTAAAGATCCTTCGCTTCGCTCAGGATGACATGGATTCGTCTCGTTGTCATCCTGAGCCAGGCGAGGGACCTTTCCTTTTTTGAGAGTCGCATAGGGCAACCAGAAAAGAGGGCTGTCTCAAAATGAATTGGCGCTACGCGCCATGAATTGTGCTTCGCACATGATTTGCATATGCACGCATGATTTGAATTGCGCCTTTTCCAATGCGTCGCAACGCAATTCACGCACGGAGTGCAATTCATGCCCGCAGGGCAATTCATGCGCCGAAGGCGCAATTCATTGGGGCTGTCTCAAAACTTATGTTTTGAGACAGCCCCTTTGTATGGGTTGGTGTCTTACTTCGCCATCCGGCGCTTCCTGCGCTCCGTCAGGAGCCATGCCGCCAGGGCCAGCGCGCCGATGCCGCCGAACACGTAGGGATAGACGGGCGTCTCGTCGCCAGTGGCCAGCATGCCGAACAGCGGGGTGTCGTAGTTGAGCAGCATCAACAGGTCGGAGAACATCTGCTCGGTGAACTTGCCGAAGTTCGGCCAGGGCGTTCCGGTCTTGCGGTTCCCCGGATTGTAGCGCGCCTCGGGCAGCTCCGGCTTGGGGCTGAGGGGCGTGTTCACGACATCCAGCCCGTTGTAGCGGGGGAAGTAGCCCTCCACGCGATCCTCGACGATCCCGTACTTGTAGGTCTTTCCGTAGCCATCGTCCAGCGGCATCCTGCCGAAGCTGTACTTCCAGTCGCTGGCCGCCGTCGCCGTGCGCATGGCCACTTCCTTGCCGTCGCGCAACAGCCGTACCGTGATCACGTTCGGGCGGATGCCCGCGGCGTTGTCGTTGTCGTTCCAGGTCTTGGTACCGGCCAGCTCCTTGTACTGCTTGGGTTCCCGCTTGATCAGGTGGTTGGTGATGGTCGCGCCCTTGATCTCGGTCTCGTAGCCCTCCACCGGGTCCTCCTCGACCGTGTAGCGGATGGTCATGCCGGAGCTGGAGGCCGTCGGCAGGTTGTCGAAGGTGAACGTCCAGCTGTCGGTGTCCGTGTCGGACCACACCGGCGTCGCGTCCGAGGGCACGCCGTCCGCCAGCAGACGGACCGTGATGCTCTCAGGCCGCAGGCCGTGGAGGTCGTGTTCGTCGTCCCAGATCTTGGTGCCGGTGATGGTGATCTTCGGGGCGGACGTCGAGGACGGCGTGTTGGAGGACGGGTTGCCCGTCTTGGGCTCCTCCACCGGGTTCTCCACCGCGTTCAGGGTGAAGGCCTTGTCGTTGCCCACCTTCACGGTGGCGGTATCGCCGCCGTTGACCACCTTGCCGGGGCCCTTCTTGGATTCCAGCGCGCCTTCAAGTACCTTCACCCGCAGGGTGACCGTGCCGCTCTGGCCCGCCGGGACCGCCTTGAGCGTCCAGGTGACGGTGTGGGCGTCCTTGTCATAGGCGCCGTCGTCGCTGGCCTTGCTGAACTTCACGTTGCTGTCCAGCTTGTCGGTGATGACGATGTCCGCCGCCTCGGACTTGTAGTTCTGATAGCTGATCTCATAGGTGATGTGGTCGCCCACCTTCACCTTGTCCAGCTTGCCGATGCCCTCATAGGGCTTGATCTCCCGCTTCTGCGGGGACTCCGGCACCGGGTTCTCCACGGTTTGCAGAGTGTAGGCCGCGTCGTTGCCCACCTTCACGGAGGCGGTGTCGCCGTTGTTGACGACCTTCGCGGGGCCCTCTCCAGCACCTTCACCGTCAGGGTGACCGTGCCGACCTGATCCGCAGGCACAGCCTTCAGAGTCCAGGTCACCACGCCGTTCGCGAGCGTGCCGCCGTTGCTGGCGGAGACGAAGGTCACGTGGGTGTCCAGCTTGTCGGTGATGACGACATCCGCCGCCTCGGTCTTGTAGTTCTTGTAGGTGATCTCGTAGGTGACGTTGTCGCCCACCTGCACCGCGCCCAGCACGCCGTTGCCCACATAGGGCGCGATCTCCCGCTTGCTCGGGATCTCCGGCACCGGGTTCTCCACGGTTTGCAGAGTGTAGGCCGCGTCGTTGCCCACCTTCACGGAGGCGGTGTCGCCGTTGTTGACGACCTTCGCGGGGCC
>OMZP01000016.1 GCA_900315585.1 uncultured Eubacteriales bacterium
AGGTAGATCCTGGCGTATTTCAGCGCGCCGAAGCGGTTGTCGGTGTAGCCGTGGGACAGGATGACGTACTTCTCCGAGGGGACCGGGTTGCGGAGGAACTGGGCGTGCAGCACATAGCCGTCCTCGCTTTCGACGGTGTAATCCTCCTTCTCCAGCGCGTCATACCAGGACAGGCTGTAGTGGGCCTGCTGCCAGGCCCGGGCCTCCTCCAGGGTCTGGCGCTTGCCGTTCACGACGGTGCCGGCCACGTAGAGGCCCGCCCCGCAGAGCAGCGCCAGAAGAACGGCGAGTATGATGATCGCGACGGTCATGCGTCTCCTCCTGCGTTTATATTAAACTCAATCTAAAAGTGGCCATATGCGGAGCGGATTTTTCGTTCTGCCTAAGCAGAGCGGAGGGAGGCGATGCAGCACATCGTTAACCGCAGCGAGGCGACGGCAGGGCGGAAAAGGCGCCCGCAGATGGTTGCAATTTAGATCGAGTTTAATATTACTCACTGCGGGCGTTCATCACCGCGATGATCGCGTCCGCCGCGGCCTCGTAGCCCAGGGCGGAGGTGTTCAGCATCAGGTCGTAGTTCTTCGGGTCGCCCCACACCTTGTCGGCGAAGAACTTGTTGTAGTTCTTGCGCTGGGCGTCCTTGCGCTTGATGTAGGCCTCGATGCGGCTGGCGTCCACGCCGTCCACCCGGCGAACGCGGTCCACCTTGTCCTGCATGTTGCTGGCATAGATGAAGGCGTTGACGAAGGGCACGTGGGCCTCGGTCTTCAATATCCGCGCCGTGCAGCGGCCCAGGAAGATGCGGGGCGACTGGGCCACCAGCTGCTGCACCAGCCGGGACTGGGCGGAGAACACGCTGTAGGCCTGCTCCATCTTGAAGCCGGTGCCGGTGGCGTTGGACATCATGGCGATGTCGGACAGGATGCCGCCCACGCCCTTCTCGTCGAACTCCTGGATCACGCCTATGTCGATGCCGTATTCCTTCCCCGCCATCGTCAGCAGGTTGCCGTCGTAAAACTCCATGCCCAGCTTCTCCGACAGGATGCGGGCCACCTCGCGCCCGCCGCTGCCGTACTCGCGGTCGATGACGATGCTGATGTTCTTCATGTCGGATGCCTCCTTTAGGATATTATGTTAAGTTTCAGGTTCGTTCTTTACCTATATTATACACAAAACAGGTGGGATTGTCCATAGGCAATCCAATCTGACAACCCCTCCGCCGACTGCGTCGGCACCTCCCCTTACACAGGGGAGGCACATTCACGGCGCTCCCGGCTCCCCTGTGCAAGGGGAGCTGTCGCGCGAAGCGTGACTGAGGGGTTGTTGGCCATGTTAAGATTGTATTCCTGCACTTGACAATACATGTATCTTTGTATACAATAATGCAGACAAACGCGCACGGAGCGCGTACCGACCGACGGGAGATGAGAACCTATGCTGGAAATGTCCAACAAGACCAACCTGCTGGAGCAGCGGCAGTACAAGTATTCCCTGCAGGACGTGGCCAAGCCCAACCTGTACCGGGATATCTACCCCTATGACGAGATTCCCCGCATCGCCTTCAACCACCGGCGCGTGCCCATGGGCATGCCGGAGGACATCTGGATCACCGACACGTCCTTTAGGGACGGCCAGCAGTCCGTGGAGCCCTACACGGTCAAGCAGATCGTGGACCTTTACAAGCTGATGGCCCGGCTGGGCGGCCCCTACGGCGTGATTCGCCAGACGGAGTTCTTCGTCTACAGCGAGAAGGACCGCCAGGCCATCCAGGAGTGCATGGACCTGGGCTATCGCTTCCCGGAGATCACCACCTGGATCCGCGCCACCCGCGAGGACTTCAAGCTGGTGAAGGACCTGGGCATCCGCGAGACGGGCATCCTGGTGTCCTGCAGCGACTACCACATCTTCAAGAAGATGCAGATGAGCCGCAAGCAGTGCATGGAATACTATTTAAAGACCATCGCGGACGCCTTTGAGGCCGGGGTCATGCCCCGCTGCCACCTGGAGGACATCACCCGCGCCGATTTCTACGGCTTCGTGGTGCCCTTCGTGAACGAGCTGATGAAGATGAGTCAGGACGCGGGCATCCCCGTGAAGATCCGCGCCTGCGACACCATGGGCTACGGCGTGCCCTATTCCGAGGTGGCCCTGCCCAGGAGCGTGCCGGGCATCATTTACGGCTTGCAGCACTATTCCGACGTGCCCAGCGAGATGCTGGAGTGGCACGGCCACAACGACTTCTACAAGGCCGTCACCAACGCCTCCACCGCCTGGCTCTACGGCGCGTGCGCGGTGAACTGCTCGCTGCTGGGCATCGGCGAGCGCACCGGCAACATCCCGCTGGAGGCCATGGTGATGGAGTACGCCAGCCTGCGCGGCAGCCTGGACGGCATGGACCCCACCGCCATCACCGACATCGCCCGGTATTTCCACGACGAGATCGGCTATGACATCCCGGTGATGACGCCCTTCGTGGGCCGCCAGTTCAACACCACCCGCGCCGGCATCCACGCCGACGGCCTGCTGAAGGACGCGGAGGTGTACACCATCTTCGACACCCGGAAGATCCTGAACCGCGCCCCGGCCGTGATGATCGGCAAGGCCAGCGGCCTGGCGGGCATCGCCTACTGGATCAACGAGAACTACCAGCTGACCGGCGACGAGGCCGTGGACAAGCACAGCGACCTGGTGGTGGCGCTGAAGAACTGGATCGACGAGGAATACGCCGAGGGCCGGCAGACCACCCTGTCCAACGCGGAGCTGGAAACAAAGATCGAAGCATTGTCGGGCGGATCGCTCAAGAGGCTGTAAGCTATAGCGAAAGGCAATAGGCAACAGGCAACAGGCAATAGGCAATAGGCAATAGGCAATAGGCAATAGGAATAGTGGAGGGAACCCACTCCCAACTCCTAACTCTTCACTCCTAACTCTCAAGGAGGTTTGTACAAAATGGATTACAAGACCGTATCGCTGTCCGACCAGGTGTTTGAACATCTGGAGAGCAATATACTCAGCGGCAAGTACCAGCGCGGGGAGATCATCACCGAATTGCAGCTTTGCTCCGAACTGGGCGTGAGCCGCACCCCCATCCGCGAGGCCCTGCGGCGGCTGTTCCAGGAGCACCTCATCGAGGACACCCCCAAGGGTACCATGGTGCTGGGCATCACGCCGAAGGACTTCAAGGATATGTCCGAGATTCGCCTGCGCATCGAGGACCTGGCCGTGCGCGGATTCATCGCCCACGCCGATTCCGACAGCCTGAAGGCCCTGAACGAGGCCGTGGACTTCCAGGAGTTCTACCTCGCCCGGGGCGACGTGGACCAGTTGAAGGCCCTGGACGGGCGGTTCCACGAGGTCATCTACGCCGGATGCGGCAGCATGATCCTTCGGGACACCCTCTCCCCCCTGCACAAGAAGATTCAGCAGTATCGCCGGAACTCCCTGCGCACGCCGGATCGGGCGGCCCACTCCGTGAGGGAACACCGGGAGATCCTGGCGGCCATCCAGCAGAAGGACGCGGACAAGGCCGCCGAGCTGATGAAGGCCCACATCCAGCACGCCATGGCGCGGGGCCTGAGCGACGAGGAGGAAGCTTAAAATGGGCATGACGATTGCGCAGAAGATCATCAAGAACCACCTGATTTCCGGAAGCATGGTCCCCGGCAGCGAGATCGCCCTGAGGATCGACCAGACCCTGACCCAGGACGCCACCGGCACGATGGCCTACCTGGAGTTTGAAACCATGGGCATCGAGCGGGTGCGCACGGAGCTGTCCGTGGCCTACATCGACCACAACACCCTCCAGTGCGGCTTCGAGAACGCCGACGACCACCGCTACATCCAGACCGTGGCGAAGAAGCACGGCATCCGCTTCTCCCGCCCCGGCAACGGCATCTGCCACCAGGTGCACCTGGAACGCTTCGGCGTGCCGGGCAAGACGCTGATCGGCTCCGACAGCCACACCCCCACCGGCGGCGGCATCGGCATGCTGGCCTTCGGCGCGGGCGGCATGGACGTGGCCGTGGCCATGGGCGGCGGCGCCTACTACATCACCATGCCGAAGATGTTCAAGGTGAACCTGACCGGCCGGCTGCGGCCCTTCGTCACCGCCAAGGACGTGAGCCTGGAGATCCTGCGCATCCTGTCCGTGAAGGGCGGCGTGGGCGCGATCATCGAGTGGGGCGGCGAGGGCGTGAAGACCCTGACCGTGCCGGAGCGCGCCACCATCACCAACATGGGCACCGAGCTGGGCGCGACCACCTCCATCTTCCCCTCCGACGAGATCACCCGCGAGTTTCTCAAGGCCGAGGGCCGGGAGGCGGACTGGGTGGCGCTGGAGAGCGACGCGGACGCCGAGTATGACCGGATCATCGACATCAACCTGGACACCCTGGAGCCGCTGATCGCCTGCCCCCACAGCCCGGACAACGTGAAAAAGGTTGCCGAGTTGAAGGGCACGAAGGTGGATCAGGTGTGCATCGGCTCCTGCACCAATTCGTCCCTCATGGACATGCTCAAGGTGGCGGCGCTCCTCAGGGGCAAGACCATCGACCCGTCCGTGAGCCTGTCCATCTCCCCCGGCTCAAAGCAGGTGCTTTCCATGCTGGCGAGCTCCGGCGCGCTGAACGACATCCTCGCCTCCGGCGCGCGGGTGCTGGAATGCGCCTGCGGGCCCTGCATCGGCATGGGCTTCAGCCCCAACAGCGCGGGCGTCTCCCTGCGCACCTTCAACCGCAACTTCCTGGGCCGCAGCGGCACCGCCGACGCGGGCGTGCACCTGGTGAGCCCGGAGACCGCCGTGGCCGCCGCGCTGACGGGGTATGTCACCGACCCGCGGCTGCTGGGCGAGATGCCGGAAATCACCATGCCGGAAGCGTTCAGGATCGACGACACGGCGGTGATCCTGCCCGCCTCGCCCGAGGAGGCGAAGGATGTGGAGGTCGTGCGCGGCCCGAACATCAAGCCCTTCCCCCAGAGCAAGGCCGTGGGCGACACGATCGAAGCCCCGCTGACGTTGAAGGTGGGCGACAACATCACCACCGACCACATCATGCCCGCGGGCGCGAAGATCCTGCCCTACCGTTCCAACATCCCCCACCTGAGCCAGTTCTGCTTCAGCGTGTGCGACGCCACGTTCCCCGAGCGGGCCAAGGCCGCGGGCGAGAGCATCGTGGTGGGCGGCAGCAACTACGGCCAGGGCTCGTCCCGGGAGCACGCCGCGCTGGTGCCCATGTACCTGGGCGTGCGGGCCGTGATCGCCAAGTCCTTCGCCCGCATCCACGTGGCGAACCTGATCAACGCCGGCATCCTGCCGCTGACCTTCAAGAACCCCGAAGACTACGACGCGCTGAACCAGGGCGACGCCCTGGCGCTGGAGAACATCCACGCCGGGATGGACGCGGGCGAGATCGTGCTCAAGGACCTCACCACCGGCCAGTCCATCCCGCTGTCCTGCGACTTCACCGAGCGGCAGAAGGACATGTTGAAAGCCGGAGGATTGCTGGCGTATACCGCTGGAATGAATTAGGAATGAGGAGTGAGGAATGAGAAATTCAGGTCGAAATCCTTCGGATTTCCATTGATTCAAACGAGATATGAATGGAGTTTTTCCTTAACTCCAATCCGACAGATCCCGTAGGGATTTGCACCGCAATTCCTCATTCCTCATTCCTCATTGACTACATAATAACAGGAGGACTACCCATGAATAATTACGTGGATTCGGCGGTCAACCATTATCGCGCTCTGTTGGAGGAGCAGCTTGCCCGGGTGGACGCCATGAACAACGCCGCCCCCGCCAAGGACTTCACCGCCCTGCCCGTGGTCACCATCGGCGTGATCGACGGCGACGGCATCGGCCCCATCATCTCCAAACAGACCAGCCGCGTGCTGGAGGTCCTTTTGAAGGACGAGCTGGCCAGCGGCAGCATCGTCATGAAGCACATCGAGGGCTTGACCATCGAGAACCGGCTGGCCAAGGGCCAGGCCGTGCCCGACGACGTGCTGGCGGCGGTCAAGGAGTGCGACGTGCTGTTGAAGGGGCCCACCGAGACGCCCAAGGGCGGCACGATGGGCAGCGCCAACGTCCGCCTGCGCCAGGCGCTGGACCTGTACGCCAACGTGCGGCCCGTGTCCGTGCCGGAGAAGGGCATCGACTGGACCTTCTTCCGGGAGAACACCGAGGGCGAATACGTGCTGGGCGGCAAGGGCATCGAGATCCCCGGCGCGCTGACCATGGACTTCAAGGTCGCCACCGAGCCCGGCACCCGCCGCATCGCCCGCATGGCCTTCAACTACGCCAAGAACAACGGCAAGGACATGGTGGCCATCGTCACCAAGGCCAATGTGATCAAGAAGACCGACGGGCGCTTCTCCGAGATCTGCCACGAGGTGGCCGAGGACTATCCGGGCATCGCAGCCGAGGACTGGTACGCCGACATCGTCACCGCCAAGCTGGTGGACGAGCGGGTCCGCGGGCGGTTCCAGGTGTTCGTGCTGCCGAACCTCTACGGCGACATCATCACCGACGAGGCGGCCCAGATCCAGGGCGGCGTCGGCACCGCCGGCAGCGCCAACCTGGGCGATCAGTACGCCATGTTCGAGGCCATCCACGGCTCCGCGCCGAGGATGATCGAGACCGGCCGCGGCGACTACGCCAACCCCTCCAGCCTGCTGCGGGCGGCCAGCATGATGCTCCGGCACATCGCCCGCTATGACAAGGCGGCGACGCTGGACGCGGCGCTGGACGCCGTGCCCCACGACGGCGACACCGCGAAGGGCTTCGCGGATCGCCTGATCGCGGCCATCGAAGGGTAGAAAACTTAATAGAACGGGATTATAATGGAGAACGACCTCATCCGTCAGCCCTTCGGGCTGCCACCTTCCCCTGAAGGGGAAGGCTTTGGGAAGGGGTCGTTCTCTGTGTCATTTGAATATTCAATGAATATTTATTCAGTTTTAACTTGAATATGCCCCAAAAACAGCGTATAATATACGCATATCCATGAATGAACCGAGTGATCGACCATGACAAAGGTATTCATCGACGGCAGCGCCGGGACCACCGGCCTGCGCATCCGGGAGCGGCTTGAGGCCCGGAAGGACATCGAGCTGATCCTGCTTCCGGAGGACCTGCGCAAGGCGCCCGAGGCGCGCCGGGACGCGCTGCACAGCGCGGACATCGCCTTTTTGTGCCTGCCCGACGACGCAGCCCGGGAGGCCGTGGCCCTGGCCGAGGGCGGCGACTGCGCCATCATCGACACCTCCACCGCCCACCGCACCGCGCCCGGCTGGGTCTACGGCATGGCGGAGCTGGCAGGCCAGCGGGAAAAGATCGCCCAATCGAAGCGGGTGGCCAACCCCGGCTGCCACGCCAGCGGGTTCATCGCCCTCGTCGCGCCGCTGGTGGCCGCGGGCGTGATCGCGAAGAACGCGAAGCTCTCCTGCTTCTCCCTCACCGGCTATTCCGGCGGCGGCAAGAAGATGATCGCCCAGTATGAGGACGGCGAGCGCGACGCGCTGTTGGACGCGCCGCGGCAGTACGGCCTGAACCAGAACCACAAGCACCTCAGGGAGATGGCGGCCATTTGCGGCCTCTGCTTCGCGCCGGTGTTCTCCCCCATCGTGGCCGACTTTTACAGCGGCATGGAGGTCTCCGTGCCCCTGTTCGGCGAATGGGTGTCGGGCGGCATGGCGCGGGTGAAGGAGGCTCTGGCCGACGCCTACGCCGGTCCGATCATCCGCTATGTGGAGAGCGCCGACGAAGGCGGCTTCCTCTCCGCCGGGGCGCTGTCCGGGCTGGACACCATGCAGGTGACCGTCACCGGCAACGACGAGCGACTGCTGCTCACCGCCCGGTTCGACAACCTGGGCAAGGGCGCGTCCGGCGCGGCCATACAGAACATGAACATCCTGATGGGCGTGGACGAGACGGAGGGATTGGTCCTTGGCTGAGACGCATGAGGTCCGCCTGCTGCCGATGCGGGAGGAGGACTACGACGCCGTTCGGGCGCTGTGGCTGACGATCCGCGGCTTCGGCATCCGGGCGCTGGACGATTCCCGGGAGGACGTGGCGCGGTTCATCCGCCGCAACCCCACCACCAGCGTGGTGGCGGAAGTGGACGGGCACATCGTCGGCTCCATCCTCTGCGGCTCGGACGGCCGCCAGGGCGCGCTGTACCACGTGTGCGTGGCCCGGGAGTACCGGCGGCGCGGCATCGGCACCCGCATGGTGGGCTACTGCATGGAGCAGCTGAGGAAGATGGGCATCAACAAGGTGTCCCTGATCGCCTTTGTGGGCAACGACGCCGGAAACGCCTTCTGGCGGCAGATCGGCTGGAAGGCCTGCGACGTGAACTACTACGAGTTCGTCCTGAACGAGGACAACATTACGCGATTCATAGGAGACGAGCATGATGATTAACGGCATTCCCGGCGGCGTGACCGCGGCCAAGGGCTTCAAGGCGGCCTGCTGCGCGGCGGGCATCAAGTACACCGGGCGCACGGACATGGCGATGCTGTTCAGCGAGGCGCCCTGCGCCGTGGCGGGCACCTTCACCACCAACGTGGTCAAGGCCGCGCCGGTCCTGTGGGACCGGAGGATCGTGAAGGAAGTGGGCAAGGCCCAGGCCGTGGTCGTGAACGCGGGTATCGCCAACGCGGCCACCGGGGCAACCGGCATGGCCATGTGCGCGCAGACCGCGCAGTGCGCCTCCGAGGCGCTGGGCATCCCCGCCGACTCCGTGCTGGTGGGCTCCACCGGCGTCATCGGCCCGAACCTGCCCATCGACCGCATCTGCGCGGGCGTGACGCAGATGGCGGCATCCCTGTCGGACACCCTTTCGGCGGGCACCGACGCCAGCCGCGCCATCATGACCACCGACACGATCAACAAGGAATGCGCCGTGACCTTCGAGCTGCCCGCCGCGAATGGCGAGGGCGCCGTCACGGTCACCCTGGGCGGCATGAGCAAGGGCTCCGGCATGATCCACCCCAACATGTGCACCATGCTGGGCTACGTGACCACCGACTGCGCCATCGACCGGGCGCTGCTGCAAAAGGCGCTGAGCGAAGTCGTGACGGACACCTTCAACATGGTCTCCGTGGACGGCGACACCAGCACCAACGACACGCTGCTGGTGATGGCCAACGGCCTGGCAGGCAACGCGACGATCGCCGAGGAGGGCGAGGCCTACGAGCTTTTCAAGGCGGCGCTGACGGCCGTCTGCCGGGACCTGGCCGTGAAGATGGCGGGCGACGGCGAGGGCGCGACGCACCTCATCGAGATGACCGTCACCGGCGCGGACACCAAGGAGCACGCGAGAATGCTGGCCAAGAGCGTGATCGGCTCCAGCCTGGTGAAGGCCATGGTGTTCGGCAAGGACGCCAACTGCGGGCGCGTGCTCTGCGCCCTGGGCTACGCCGGAGTGGATTTCGACCCCGCCGTGATCGAGCTTTACCTGGCGGGCGAAGAACAGACGCTGTGCTTTTACCGGGACGGCTGCGTGCAGGCCTTCGACGAGGACATCGCGCTGGCGCTGCTGTCGGAGAAAAAGGTCGCCTTCACCTGCGACATGAAGATGGGCGATCAGACCGCCACCGCCTGGGGCTGCGATCTCACCTACGACTACGTGAAGATCAACGGGGACTACAGGACTTAAACAGGCTTCCCCTTGAGGGGAAGCTGTCACCGAAGGTGACTGATGAGGTGTCCCCACAGAGGTTGAGCTTTTCCCTCAACAGACAGCCTCACTGCGTCGGAGCCACCTCATCCGGCGCTGCGCGCCACCTTCCCCTCAAGGGGAAGGCTTTGGAGATTCCGATAAAGGAGCCGAAGATGGATATACAGTTTTCCAATGCTGAGCGGGCGGAGGTCCTGGTTCAGGCGCTGCCCTATATCAAGCGGTACAACGGGCGCATCGTCGTGATCAAGTACGGCGGCAACGCCATGATCAACGAGCAGCTGAAGCATCAGGTGATGGAGGACATCGCCCTGCTGTGGCTGATCGGCGTGAAGGTGGTGCTGGTGCACGGCGGCGGCCCGGAGATCAGCGAGACCATGCAGCGGCTGGGCAAGAAGGCCGAGTTCGTGGACGGCCTGCGGGTCACCGACCGGGAGACCGTGGACATCGTGCAGATGGTGCTGGCCGGCAAGATCAACAAGACGCTGGTGAACCTGCTGGAGATGAAGGGCGGGCGCGCCATGGGCCTCTCCGGCATGGACGGGCGGCTGATCGAGGCGAAGATGAAGGACGCGCGGCTGGGCTACGTGGGCGAGATCACCCAGGTGAACATCAAGCCGGTGACGGACCTGCTTGAAAAGGGCTACATCCCCGTCATCTCCACCCTGGGCTGCGACCGGGAGGGCAACACCTACAACATCAACGGCGACACAGCCGCGGCCCGGGTGGCCGGGGCCCTGGGCGCCGAGCGCCTCATCATGCTCTCGGACATCCCCGGCCTGCTGCGGGACAAGGACGACCCCGCCACGCTGATCCCGGAGCTCACCATCCAGGAGGCGGCGCAGCTGCGCAACGAGGGCGTGATCTCCGGCGGCATGATCCCGAAGGTGGAGTGCTGCGTGGACGCCATCCGCGCCGGGGTGCACAAGGTGATCATCATGGACGGGCGCGTCCCCCACTCCATCCTGATGGAGATCCTCACCGACGAGGGCGCGGGCACCATGGTGATGGGCGGTACAAGGCATACGAATGAGGAATGAGGAATGAGGAATGAGGTATTATAACCAGCTGGTGCCGCGCAGCGGCCGCCATCTTTAACTCCACACTCCACACTCCCCTCTTCACTCTCGAATCAAACGGAGGCTTGCAACATGGCAGACATCAAGCGTTTGGACAAGACCTATATCGCGGGCACCTACGCCCGCTTCCCGGTGCAGCTGGTGAGCGGCAAGGGCTCGCTGGCCTGGGACGAGGACGGCAAGGAGTACATCGACCTGGGCAGCGGCATCGCCGTGAACGGCTTCGGCATCAGCGACGAGGTCTGGCTGAAGGCCGTCACCGAACAGCTGGCGAAGCTCCCCCACGCCTCCAACCTCTACTACACCGAGCCCTGCGCGCGGCTGGCTGAAATGCTTTGCCAGCGCACCGGCATGAAGAAGGTGTTCTTCGGCAACTCCGGCGCGGAGGCCAACGAGTGCGCCATCAAGGTTGCCCGCAAGTACGCCGCCGAGAAGCACGGGCCGGACTGTTACACCATCGTGACCCTGGTCAACAGCTTCCACGGGCGCACCCTCACCACCCTGTCCGCCACTGGCCAGGACCACTATCACGAGCTCTACCAGCCTCTGACCCCGGGCTTCGCCCACATCCCCGCCGGGGACCTGGACGCCCTCAAGGCGCTGGCGAAGGGCACGAAGATCGCTGCGGTGATGATCGAGTGCGTGCAGGGCGAGGGCGGCGTGGTGCCGCTGAGCGAGGATTTCGTTCACAGCCTGGACGCCTTCTGCAAGGCAAACGACGTGCTGCTGGTGGTGGACGAGGTGCAGACCGGCAACGGCCGCAGCGGCCAGCTCTACGCCTACATGAACTACGGCATCCAGCCGGACGTGGTGTCCACGGCCAAGGGCCTGGGCGGCGGCCTGCCCATCGGCGCGTGCCTGATGGGCGAGAAGGTGCAGGACGTGTTTGGCCCCGGCGACCACGGCTCCACCTTCGGCGGCAACCCCGCCGCCTGCGCCGGCGGCGTCAGCATTTTAAGCCGCATCGACGATCAACTGCTGGCGGGCGTGCGGGAGCGCAGCCGGTACATCTTCGACCAGCTCACCGACGCCGAGGGCGTGGAGAGCGTCAGCGGCATGGGCCTGATGATCGGCATCAAGCCGGTGAAGCCCGCCCGCGAGGTGGTTTCAAGGTGCATCGAAAACGGCGTGCTGTGCCTGACCGCCAAGGACCGCGTGCGCCTGCTGCCCGCGCTGAACATCCCCATGGAGCAGCTGGAAAAGGCCGTCGCCGTGCTGAAGGCGGCGCTGGCGGAATGACATCATGATTTGAGGTTATCCCATACTCTGAATACGCATTCATGAGCAGGTGTAGGGGCGCCGTTGCGGCGCCCGCCCCCCAGCGGGGCGGAATCGCGATTTGCGGTCAGAAAAAGGGATTCATCCCGTGAAGCTGTGGGATGAATGCAATGCAGTACGAAAACACAACGTACAGATCCTTCGCTTCGCTCAGGATGACAGCGCATCATAACTCTGTCATCCTGAGCGGAGCGAAGGATCTGCGCGCATCATAAGCTAACTACATTTTGCTCGTTCTACCAAGTTTCCGTGAAAATCGAAAAAAGGGCGGGCGGCGCAACGCCGCCCCTACTGATGTATGTCCTCTGTATAGTGTCTTGTTTCGCTCCTACAGTTTCTTCAGCGGAACCCAGATGTAGCTGACGTTGTCGGCGGGGTTCTCCGCCGGAGGCATGTAGATCTCCAGCGAGTAATTCCCGGCCAGCTCGTAGCCGGTCAGGGACGGCAGCCACTCCGACCAGATCTGGGTGTTCACACGCTGCAGGGCCTCCGGCAGCGGGCCGCGGCAGGCGAACTGCGCCCAATGGCTCGCCGGGATCAGGGCCGTCTCGCAGCCCTCCGGGATGTCCTCCCAGGGAACGTACAGATCGGCGATCCAGTAATTGAAGTCCCGCCCGTTCATGTCCATGCAGACGCCGAACATGCCCTTGAGGCCCTTCATGTCCTTCGCCCATTCCTGCCAGTACTTCGGGATCTCCTGATAGCTGGTCTCGGTATCGAAGCGCCGCTTGACACCCACGACTGTGAACGCCGCCTTCTCCATGATGCAATAGTCCAACATGTTGCCACCCTCCAATGTGATCTTGATGTGCACGGGCGCGAGGGACCGCAGGTTTGCGCCGGGCTCCTTCGCCTGGGAGGGCGAAAGCCCGTGGAACCGCTGGAACGCCCTGGCGAAGCTGTCCGGCGAATCATAGCCGTACTTCACGGCTATATCGATCACCCTGGCGGTGGAGCCCACAAGCTCCTGGGCGGCCCGGGTCATCCGGCGGGCTCGGATGTACTCCCCCACCGTCATGCCGCAGAGCGCGCCGAAGATGCGCTGATAGTAAAAGGGCGACAGCGCCGCCTTCGCCGCGATGGCCTCAATGTCCAGCGCCTCCGTCAGGCTCTGCTCGATGAAGTCGATGGAGGCCTGAAAGCCCTCGATCCAGCCCTGCATGCCGGTTCCCTCCTCCCGTTGCGCCATCAGTCTATCACATCGGCGGGCCGAATGCCCGACAAATCATGCGCTCTTTGTCCGGGTGGGCAAAGAGCGCATATTTCTGTTCTTTGGGTTGTCAGGCTTCCATCTCACGGCACTTCTCCAGCAGGCTGATGATGGGCAAATGCTGGGGGCAGGCGCCCTCGCACTGGCCGCACTGGATGCAGTCGCTGGCCTTGCCCTTGTCCTGGGTGACGATGGTGTACTCCCGCACGGTGCGGAAGTGGGGGCTGCCCTTGCGGCGGTTGGCCACGGTGAAGATCTCCGGGATCGGGATGCCCATGGGACAGCCCTCTACACAGTAGTGGCAGGCCGTGCAGGGGATGGACTGGTCGCTGTCCAGGATCTGCTGGGCCCTGCGGATCACGCCCTGCTCCGCCTCAGTGAGGGGCTTGAAATCCTTCATGTAGCTCAGGTTGTCCTCCATCTGCTCAAGGCTGCTCATGCCGGAGAGCACCGTGATGATGTTGTCCAGGCTGGCCACATAGCGGATGGCCCAGGAGGCGCAGGACATGCCGGGGGCCGCTTCCTCCAGCGTCCTTCTGACCTCCGGGATCGGGTCGGCCAGGATGCCGCCCTTCACCGGCTCCATCACCGTCACCGGCACGCCGTGGGCCTTGCAGATCTCCCAGTTGCGCCGGGAGGCCACGCCGGGATGCTCCCAGTCGGCGTAGTTGATCTGCAGCTGCACGAACTCCGCGTCCGGGTGCTTCGTGAGCAGCTCCTCCAGCAGGTCCGGGTCGGCGTGGAAGGAAAAGCCCCAGTGCTTGATGAGACCCTTGGCCTTCTGCTCCTTCACGAAGTCCCAGATGTTGTACCTGTCGTAGACCTCAATGTTGTTGCGCTGGATGGCGTGGAGCAGGTAGTAGTCAAAGTAGCCCGCGCCGGTGCGCTCAAGGCTGATTTCAAACTGCTTCTTCGCCGTCTGCTCGTCCGGGCTGCCCAGCCAGGCGTTCAGCTTGGTGGCCACGGTGTACTTCTCGCGGGGATAGCGGTCCGCCACGGCGGCCTTGAAGGCGGCTTCGCTGGCGCCCTCGTCATAGACGTAGGCAGTGTCAAAGTAGGTGCCGCCGGCGGCGATGAAGGCGTCCGCCATCTTCGCGGTTTGGGGAATGTCGATGGTGCCGTCGGGGTTCTTGGGCAGGCGCATCAGCCCAAAGCCCAGCTTGAAGGTGTCCTTTCCCAAATAGTCGCTCATGGTTTTCCTCCTTTGGCGTTCGTTCGCATACTGTTCAAATCCAATTCAGAAGCGGCGTCAGGCGCCCGCCTGCTCGTCCGCGCTGGCGTCGGGCGCGTTTTTGAAGACCAGCTGCAAGTCCTCCACGCTCATGTAGCCCTCGTGGCCCATGTAGCGGATCAGGCACCAGCCGTCGGAGATGTCCGCCACCTCCACCTGGGCCCCGTCGGGCAGGTGGCCCAGCAGCGCGGCGTCGTCGGAGTCGTCGTCGTACACGCCCGCGCCGGTGTCCACCACGCTCTCCACCACGGCGTAGGCCACCATGGAGGCTTCGATGGGCACGTCGTCCTCGTCGGCCTCCAGGGCGTCGTCCGGGCCGGTCCAGAAGTTGAGGTAGGCATTCATCAGATAGCCCTCCCGCCCGTCCAGGCTGACCTCGGTCCACTCGGTGAACTGGCGCTCCACCCGCAGGCTCGTACCGTCGGCCACAGTGGCCAGCACCTCGCCGTCGGTGCTGGGCGCGGAGCGCAGGTTCAGACTGTCGGCCTGGCCCTGGGTGTCCACGGTGACGTAGTTCACCAGGGCGGAGATGTCCACGTTCTGGTCGTTGGCGGCCAGGTATTCCGCGAAGAGCTCGCTGGGCAGCTTGGCCCCGGCGTAGTAGTCGCTGGCGGTGCTGCCCACGGTGTACACCGAGTCGTCCTCCCGGGAGGTGTACTTCAGGAAGGCCACATCCTGCTGGAAGAAGTGGACCAAGCTGTTCTTCACATAGCCCACGTCGTCGCCGTTGCGCACCTGGGACCAGCTGCTGCCCCGATCCAGCACGATGGCCATGGCCTCGTTGCGCAGGGATTTGATCTTGCGGCTCTCCTGGCTGGCGCGCTCCCGCAGGGCCACGCCCGCGTTCACCATCACCTGGGCCAGGTTCAGGGGCTCCACGGCCTGCTCGCAGTCGTATTCGGCGTCTCCGAAGGTTTCCCGCAGCTTCCCGGCCTCGTAGTCAATGGCCTTCTGGACCTCCGAGGAGGCCACGCCGTTCACCGGGTAGCTGTAGGCGCTCTGGAAGGCCTTCACCGCCTCCACCACGCCCACGTCGTAGCTGCTGTCCACGGCGTCGTCGTAGAGCCTGAGGGTGGCCAGGTTCTCCTGGAGCTTTTTCACCGTTGGGCCGCTCATGCCCTCGGTGAGCTTCACGTTCATGGCCGTGGGGGCGTCGGCGTCATAGATCTTCGACTGGAACTCCACCGTGGCCACGCCGCTCAGCTCCTCGCCCATCAGGTATTGGGCCACGCGCACGGCGTTGATGGTGGCGCTGTCATACTGGCCGCTGATCTCCCCGTCGAACAGGCCCAGGTCACGAAGCCGGTATTGCAGGTTCAGCACCTCCTGGCCCTCGCTGACGCGGCTGAGGGCGCCGGGCTCGTCGGAGATGCCCAGGAAGCTCTCGTAGGAGAAGCCCTTGCTGGCGTCGTAGGTCTCCTGGAACAGCAGCTCCCGCAGGCTCTCCTTGCGCTCGCCGCTCTTGATGATGCTCACCTGGGTGCCCGGGGGACAGTTCTCCGCGATGAATTGGGCGTCCTGCCAGCGCAGGCGCACGCAGCCGTGGGAGGCCGGGAAGCCGAAGTTCTTCAGGCAGGTGGCGTCGATGGCCTGCATGCTCTTCTTGCTGTAGGGGATGGAGTGGAACAGCACCTTGCCCCAGATGCGGGTGGCATACTTCACCCACAGGTTGCCGATGCGATACCAGGGCTGGCGGTCGGTGCTCTCCCGGGTTTCCGGCAGGATGTACTCGCCCACGGGCGTCCAGTTGTTCAGGCCGGTGGAGCAGAGCATCTGCCGGGCGATCTCGTCGGTACCGGCGATGTAGACGGTGACGATCTGGCTGGAGATGTCCACCTCGACGCGATAGGGCAGGCCGTCGTCCGCCGATGCGCCGAGGCAGCCCCCCAGGGCCGTCAGCGCCAGGATGAGCGCCATCGTCAGTGCCAGGAAACCGCGTCGCTTCATGCCTTTCATCCCCGAATCCATCCTTTGCGCTTCCCCTTGGCCGCGGGAGCGCATAATAATCTGATTGCCATTATATCACATTTCCGTCGCATTTACAACGTGTTTTTGGCATATTAAAGATTCTTCGCTTCGCTCAGAATGACATGACCCATACGGTCATTCTGAGCGGGAGGTTGGAAACCCGGAAGGTTTCCAAGTCCGGCCTGTGGGCCGAACCGCGGATTTTCAATCCAGGGGATTGAAAACTGCGCCATGCGAAGAATCTTCAAATAACAATCACAGCGCCTCGTCAATGGTGGCGTAGATAGCCCGAACGGCCTCCTCGTACTTCTCCTCCGGCACGCCGATCAGCAGATTCAGCTTGCCCGCGCCCTGGTTGATGGTGTTGATGGGCATGCCCGCCTGCATCAGCGCCTGGAGCACCCGCACGTTGGCATCGCAGGTCTCGGTGCCCTTCTCGCCGATCACGGCGATCATGGACAAATGTTCGGTGAGGCCCAGGTAGTCCGGGCTGAGCTCCCGGCGGATCTCGTCGAAGAGCTCCTCCTTGCAGGCGTCCAGCAGGTCGCTGCGGATCACCAATGTGACGGTGTCGATGCCGGTGAGGCACTGCTCAAAGGGCAGCTGGCGGCGCTTGAGGATGTCCAGCATGACGGCGGTGAAGCCGGAGCCGTCGGAGGCCATCAGCTTCTCCACCTGGATCACCGACATGCCCGCCCGGCCCGCCACGCCGATGATGGGATACTTCGTCTCCCCGTTCGGCAGCTTGCGCACGATGGTGGTGCCCCCGTCCCGGGGCCGGTCGGTGTTGCGGATGTTGATGGGGATGTCCAAATCCGACACCGGCAGCACCGCGTCGGTGTGCAGCACGGACGCGCCCATGTAGGACAGGGTGCGCAGCTCGCGGTAGCTGACGTAGCGCACGGTCTTGGGCTCGGGCACGATGCGGGGGTCCGCCGCCAGCAGGCCAGACACGTCCGTCCAGTTCTCGTAGAGGTCCGCGCCGATGGCCGAGGCCGCGAGGCTGCCGGTCACGTCGGAGCCGCCCCGGGGCAGGGTACAAATCCCGCCCTCCGCTTTCGCGCCGTAAAAGCCCGCGATCACCGCGTTTTCAAGGGGCCGCAGGGCCGCGCCCATCATCCGTCGGCTGAGGGCCGCGTCCAGCCTGCCGTCGGCGTCGAAGCACACGCACCACTCCGGGTCCACGAAGGTGAAGCCCAGCCACGCCGCCAGGATGCGGGCGTTCAGGTACTCGCCCCGGCTGACCACATAGTCCCGGCTGGGTTGAGCGGCCAGGTGTTCCCGCAGCTTCGCCATCTCTTCCGAGAGGGGAAAATCCAGGCCCAGGCCGTCCAGGATGTCCCGGAACCGCCCGTCCACCTTCGCCAGCGCGCCCTCGAAGCTCTCCCCCGCCGCGGCCTGCCCGTAGCATTGCAACAGCAGGTCCGTCACCTTCTCGTCGCCCTCAAAACGCTTGCCAGGGGCGGAGACCACGATGATCCGCCGCCCCGGGTCCTCCTCGACGATCCGGCGCAGCTTCATGAACTGCCCCGCGTCCGCAAGGCTGGTGCCGCCGAATTTCGCAACCACTGTCCGCATAGGTATCGACCCCCGTTGTTAATCAGTTCCAGATCGGGATGCTCCGCCCGTCCCGCACGAACAGCGGGATGATGTCCAGCGGCGCGGGCGCGGCGACCCGCTGGCCGCCAGAGTAGTGCGTGCCGGTGAAGGCGTCGGTCCACCCGGTCCCCGCGGGCAGGTAGACGGTGCGCTCCCGGGCGCCCTTCTCCAGCACCGGGGCCACCAGCACGTCCGGGCCGAACAGGTAGGCGTCCTCGACCTTCCAGGCCTCGACATCCTCCGGGAAGTCGAACATCATCGGCCGCATCACCGGCGCGCCGGTTGCGTGGGCCGCGGCCATCACCTCGCGGATATAGGGCCGCAGCCGCTCCCGCAGGAACAGGTACTTCGCCAGAATCTTTTCCACGTCCTCCCCGAAGCTCCACAGCTCGTTGGGCGCGCCGCTGGTGAGGTGCCGCACGTTGTCCACATACTCCGGGTGCTCCGCGTCGTAGTCGTACCAGGGCTGGCGCTCGCCGTGCATCCGGAACACCGGGCAGAAGCAGGCCCACTCGAACCACCGCACCAGCAGCTCCCGGAAGTACTCGTCCCCGGGCATGCCGCCCAGGAAGCCGCCGATGTCGCTGGTCCACCAGGGGATGCCGGCCATGCCCATGGACAGGCCCGCCTGCAGCTGCTCCCGGAAAGCCTTCCAGGTGGAGGAGATGTCGCCGGACCAGGTGAGCGCGCCATATCGCTGGCTGCCCGCCCAGGCGCAGCGCACCAGGCTCATGACCTCCGTCTCCCCCGCCGCCCTCAGCCCGTCCCAGAAGCCCTGGGCGTAGCGGGCGGGATACTCGTTGCCCACCTGCAGAGCCGGGCCGTCGTGGTAGCGGTAGAGGTCGAACTCGTAGGCGGGATACTCCGGCTCCGCCTCGTCCAGCCAGAACACGCGGATGCCGTGCCGGTCATAGTAATTCCGCTTGCAGGCCTCCCAGACGAACTGCCGGGTCTCGGGGTTGGTGGCGTCGAAGTAGGCGGTCTGGCCGATCCAGGAATTCTGGTGGCCCAGGCCCCGGTCGTTGCGCACCAGGAGCCCGCGCTCGGCCATGGCCCGGTAGTTCTCGGAGCGGCTGTCCACGGTGGGCCAGACGGACACCGCCGTCTCGATGCCCAACTCTTTCAATTCCTTCACCATGGCGGAGGGGTCCGGGAAGCAGTTCGGGTCGAATTTATAGTCGCCCTCCAGCGTCCAGTGGAAGAAGTCCACCACGATCACGTCCATCGGGTAGCCCCGCTTCCTGTGCTCCCGGGCCACGGCCAGCAGCTCCTCCTGATCCCGGTAGCGCAGCTTGCACTGCCAGTAGCCCATGCCGTACTCCGGCATCATCGGCGCGCGGCCCGTGACGGAGGCGTAGCGGTCCTCGATGGCGGCGGGGCTGTCCCCGGCGGTGATCCAGTAGTCCAGCTCCTTGCAGGAGGCCGAGGTCCACTCCGTCAGGTTCGTGCCGAAGGTGCACCGGCCCACGGCGGGATTGTTCCAGAGGAAGCCGTAGCCCCGGCTGGACACGAAGAACGGCACGGAGGCCTGGGCGTTGCGGTGGGCCAGCTCCAGCGTCGCGCCCTTCTTGTCCAGGCGCGTCATCTGGTACTGCCCCATGCCGAAGATGCGCTCGTCGTCCCAGGCCTCGAAGCGGGCGGCGAGGGTGTAGTCGTCGGTGCCCTGGATGGGGCGAAGCTCCCGGCCGTCCAGGCGCAGGGGCGAGCAGTAGCGGTCCACCCGGTTGCGCTGCCGCCAGTATTCCTGCGTCAGCACCTCGCCCCGGGCGTTCTTGAAGGTCAGCCAGCCCTCCTCGTCCGCCTCGCAGAGGATACTCCCGTTGCGGATGCGGGCGATTTGGGCCGTGCGGAAGTATTCCGGGCGATCCCTGTACCAGGGTTCGGTGGCGTCGATCTCGGTGATCTCGATTTCCGCCGAAAGCTCCGGCACCGGCTCCATAAGGGCCCAGTCCCGGCCCGTCAGCCCGGCGCGGCGGGTAGCCCGCACCCTCAGGCTGTCACGCCCCCAGGGTTCGATGACGACGAATTCCGTGCCCCGGCGAAGGGTCAGCTTGTTGCCGTCGGCTGCGTAGATCATGGCGATGTCTCCTTACAAGATCGGAAGATGCTTCGCTCCGCTCAGAATGACGCAGAGCCGCCGTTCCAAGCGGAGCACCGCGTCACTTGACGAAGTCCTCCCGCATGGGGGTGAAGATGTCCAACAGCGTTCCCGGCTCCAGGCACAGGGTGCCGTGGGGGATGTTCGAGGGGAAGGCGATGGTGTCGCCGGGGCCCACCTCCACGGGCTCGCCGTCAATGGTGAAGCGGAAACGGCCCGACTTCACGTAGGTGTTCTGGCAGTGGGGATGGGTGTGCACGCTGCCCACGCTGCCCGCCTCGAAGTTCACCTCGACGATCATCAGGTTCTCCGTGTAGGCCAGCACCCGGCGGCTGGTGCCGCCGCCCAGGTCGTTGAGCACGGCGTCCTTGTGGAATACGACATTGGCTTTCATGGATTGTACCTCCTTGGTCGATGCTTCTATATATAGGCTTCCGCTTGAGGGGAAGCTGTCAACCGCAGGTTGACTGATGAGGTGTTTCCGCTGCGACGCGGATCGTTCGCCGAATCCAATAACCGCATTCATTCGGGGACACCTCATCCGCCCCTTCGGGGCACCTTCCCCTCAAGGGGAAGGCTTGTGTCATGCCGTCCTTCTCCGCCCGCCCAGGGCCACGTTCAGCGCCGCGAACACCACCAGCAGCGCGATGGCCACCAGGATGGCCAGCATGCCGCCGGAGAAGCCGTAGCTGTCGGCCAGGGCGCCCACCACCGTGGGCATGGCGATGCCGCCGGCGGAGCCGAAGGACAGCAGGATGCCCGTGGCCATGGGATAGGCGTTGGTGTACTCGGCGGCGTCGGCGTAAATCATCGGGCAGATGCCGGACATGAAGAAGCCCAGGCCCGCCACGCTCACCGTCACCGCCGGGATGGTGGACGAGAACAGCAGCACCGCGAAGCACCCCGCCTCCAGGGCCGAGCAGATCAGCATCAGCTTCTTCGGGGCGATGCGCTTGGACAGCCACGCGCAGGTCAGCCGCCCCACCAGGATCACGGTCCACAGCAGCGTCGCCATGGTCTGGCTGTAGGCGCGGACCGCCGCGTCCAGGGCCTCGCCGGTGACGCCGAAGTTTTGAAGCAGCGCGTCCTTGTGCTGGATGTAGCTCACCAGCCAGCCGTTGATGGCGTACTCGGAGCACAGGTAGAACAGCATCATGCCCGCCAGCACCAGGAAGGCCGGCTCCCTCATGAAGCCGAAGCCGCCGGAGCGCCCGCTGCCGCTTTTTTTCGCGGGCTTGTCGTCCGGCACGGTGACGCGGGTCAGGTTCAGCACGGAGATCGCCCCGCAGGCCACCACCAGCAGCACGCCCGCCTGCCAGCTGACGGCGTTGCGCAGCAGCAGGAAGGCCATGGGCGAGACGATCGCGCCCACGGCGAACACGGCGTGGAGCAGGTTCGAGGCCGCGGCATTGCCGCCGGTGATGGCGTTGACGGTGCCGTTGTTGAAGTTGGACACGCTGCCCCGGCCCACGCCGGTGAGGATGAAGGCGAAGAACAGCAGGTCCGGGACGCCCTGCACGGCGATGAGGAACATGCCGATGAAGGCCAGGGACGAGAGCATGATGACCGTCTTCTTGCGGCCCAGGTACACGCCCACGACGCCGCTTAAGAACCCGGCGACCAGGTTGCCGATGGAGTGGGCCGAGAGCATCAGGCCGCCCATCGTGTCCGTCAGGCCGTAGGCAGCCTTCATGTCCGGCATCATGGAGCCCTGGGTCAGGGCGATCATGCCGTTGCAGAAAAAGGCGTAGAAGCAGGCGTACAGCAGCGTGCGCCGGGATTTGTCCATGTCGGTGATGAATGAAAACATAAGTATGTATCTCCTGTTATTGAATCAGTGACTTTGCCCTGTCCCCCATGTGTTCGGCGATGTAGGCCCACACCTCGCCGTCCGGGGCGTCGGCCTGGCCATCGGGCAGCAGGAAGGCCTTCACGGCGTTGGCGTAGAGGTAGACGCAGCCCTTGTTCTGGAAGGCGGCCTGCACCTCGCTCCACTTCAGCACCACCGGCGGCTCCTCCTTCTGGTCGTTGGTCACGGTCACGCCGTCGAAATCCAGCTTCACGGTGTACACCCGCCGCCCCTTCTCCAGCTGTCTCTGGGCGGCCTGCATGTTCACCTGGGAGAAGAACGTGCCGAAGTACACCAGCGGCAGTCCCAAGCCCACCACCAGCAGCACCGAGGCCAGCATGGCCGCCTGGGCCTTGCCGCTGACCAGGGCGACCACGGCGAAGGCGATCAGGATCAGCGCGAAGCCCACGGGCCGCCTCCACCGCTTGCGCAGGCGGAACATGTCGAAGCGGCTGAACCGCTTGAACGTCTTTTCGTCCAGCTTCACCGGGACGGTGATGGTTCCCTTCATATATAATCCTCCGTGTCTTATTCCTCCCGCGGCTGAAGCTGCACGCCGGTCAGGTCGTGGCCCGCGCAGTCGCTGGGGCTGATGCCATAGGCGGCCTTGAAGGCCCGATAGAAGGCGCTGTAGTCCGAAAAGCCGCACTCATGGGCGCTCTCGGTGATGCCCGCGCCATGGCTGATCATGGTGTAGGCCGCGTCCAGCCGCTTGCGCCGGATGCACTCGGCGGGGGTCATACCGGTGACGTGCTTGAACTGGCGGGTCAGGGTGTTCTTGTCCATGAAGAAGGTCTCCGCCAGGCCGCCGACGCTCAGCGGGTCCTTCAGATGCCCGTTGATGTACTCGTACACCCGCATGATGTCCCGGTACCGCTGGGCGGCGCGGCCGGTCATGCTGCCGGGGGCGTTGGAGAGCACGCGGCTGATGTGGATCAGCAGCTGGGCCACCACCAGGCGGTTCAGGGAGGCGCTGTCCAGGTCGTTCAGCTGCTTCTCATGCAAGAGCGAAAACAGCAGGCCGATCATCAGCTCGTAGGTCTCCACATCCGGCGTGATCAGGTTCCGGCCCCGCAGGTCCTCCGGCTGGAGGTTCCTGAACCTGGGCAGCAGCCCCACCAGGGATTCCACGAAGGAGGTGTTCAGCCAGAGCACGAACCGCTCCACCTTCAGCCCCGTCTCCGCCACGTCGGAATAGTGGGTCTGCCCCGGGGCGATCAGCACCACCATCCCCGGCCCCAGCCGGTAGCGGTGGCCCTCCACGATGTAGCTGACCCCCTCGGTGCGGGGAAAGTAGATCTCGTAGAAGTCGTGGGTGTGGGGCGTGATGAAGCCCGGCGCGCTGTCCACCCGGTGGAAGATCTCAAAATCGTCCTGCTGCATGACCTGACGGACAACGAACGGGGAAACATAGGACAAATTCATCCAACCACACCTCCTGGCCCTTTGTCAACATTATAGTCAAAATTGATGTTTTTTGCAATATAGTTTGCACGAAATACCATAGACATTCCGCGAAAAATGTGTTTAAATATTAATAACAGAGTTTACGTTTCATGATGTAAGCTTTTCAGGAGAATCTAAGCGGCCTCCGCCGCCTGGAATATTTTAAAGGAGGAACCCCTTCATGAAGAAACTGTTTAGCATCGTTCTCGTGCTGGCCATGGTTCTGGCCTGCTCCGCGGCTCTGGCCGAGCCCGTGACCCTGACCTACGCCGAGGTCAACCCCGTTCCCGCTACCGCTGAGGAGAACGCGGAAAAAGGCTCCGTCGTCAGCGACGTTGCCTGGGCCTTCAAGACCAAGCTGGAAGAGCTGTCCGGCGGCGAGATCCTCGTGGACCTGCAGGGCGGCGGCGTCATGGGCGACGAGAAGACCGTCCTTTCCAACATCTTCTCCGGCGACACCTCGCTGGACATCGTCCGCATCTCCGCTTTCGCTCTGAACCAGTACGGCGCTGAGAAGTCCGTCTTCCTCACCCTGCCCTACGTGTTCGCCAGCGAGGAGCATTACTGGAACTTCGTCAAGAGCGACCTGGCCAAGGAAATGCTGGCTGAGGCCAAGGAAAAGGGCATGCCCGTGACCGGTCTGGCCTATGGCGAGGAAGGCTTCCGTCACTTCTTCTTCCGCGATGAGGTTTCCGGCATCGACGACCTGAAGGGCCTGAAGATCCGCGTCTCCGACGACCCGATCATGACCGGCATGGTCTCCGGCCTGGGGGCCGCCGCCACCACCGTTTCCTTCGGCGAGCTGTACAGCGCGCTGCAGACCGGCGTTGTGGATGCCGCCGAGCAGCCCATCACCAACTACCTGTCCAACTCCTTCCAGGAGGTCGCTCCCTACATGCTGAAGGACGGCCACACCCTGGGCACCATCGAGCTGATCGCCACCGATTCCTGCTTCGCCAAGCTGAGCGAGGAGCAGCAGGCCATGGTGCAGGAGGCCGCCGACTACGCGATGGCCGAGTGTGAGAAGTCCGTCATCTCCCGTCAGGAAGCTGCCCAGCAGACCCTGATCGACGGCGGCGCCACCATCATTGAGGTCGAGGACAAGACCCCCTGGCAGGAAGCCACCAAGGACGTGCTGAACGCCAACATCGCCGGTATGGAAGAGCTCTACGACCAGATCATGGCCCTGCAGTAATCCATACACACACCCCAACGAATTCCCATCGGGGGCGCGGGCTTGACCCCGCGCCCCCGGTTCTTGTCAGCGCGAAGGCTGCGCTGATCTGTTCAAACTGATACCGAGGAGGCTTTCCAATGCCCGCTTTTTTCAAAAAGCTGGAGAAGATCAAGCCCGTCTATGACTGGGCGTATAAGATCATCCTGTTTATCTGCAAGTTGTTGCTGATTGCGGACATCGTCATCACCTCATGGTCGGTGCTGGGCCGCTACGTGTCCTTTATCACCGACCCCCACTGGAGCGAGGAGATGGTATTGACCTTCATGGTCTACATGGCGGTTCTTTCAGCCACGCTGGCCATCCGCAAGCGCAGCCACATCCGCATGACCGCCTTCGACAAGTACCTGCCCCAGAAGGTGCTCACTGTGCTGGACCTGCTGGCGGACTTCGCCGTGCTGGCGCTGGGCGTGGTACTGGTGGTGCAGGGGTTGAAGGTCATTGACCCCAACGGCGCCCTGGCGAAATTCGCCAAGTATTCCTCGCTTCCGAACCTCAGCCAGATTTGGCAGTTCCTGCCCATGGCCGTCGCCGGGGTCGGCATGATTCTGTTTGAGTTGGAGCAGGTTTTCCTTCGCATCGAGGAGCTATGCATTCCCAACAAGACCCATGAAAAGGAGGCGCAGGCATAATGACCGGTGAGAATCTTTCCACTTTAATTTTGCTGGGCAGCTTCCTGCTCATGGTATTCCTTCGCTTCCCCATCGCCTACTCCGTGGGCATCTCCACTGTGTTGTGCCTGCTCTCCATGGGGCAGAACCTGACGGTCCTGCCGCTGCAGATGCACCACGGCGTGTGGTCCTTCAGCCTGATGGCCGTGCCCTTCTTCATCACGATGGGCGTGCTGATGGGCTCCGGCGGCATTTCGGACAAGCTGATCGCGCTGGCGAACAGCCTGGTAGGCTGGATGCGTGGCGGCCTGGCCATGGTGAACATCGTGGCCTCCTACTTCTTCGGCGGCATCTCCGGCTCCGCCTCCGCCGACACCGCGTCCCTCGGCTCCATCCTGATCCCCATGATGGTGGACCAGGGCTACGACGTGGACTTCTCCACCGCCGTCACCATCACCTCCTCCTGCGAGGGCCTGCTGGTGCCGCCCAGCCACAACATGGTCATCTACGCCACCACGGCGGGCGGCATCTCCGTCGGCGCGCTGTTCATGGCGGGCTACCTGCCGGGCGCGCTGCTGGCCATCAGCCTGATGGTGGGCTCCTACATCATCTCCGTGAAGCGCAACTATCCCAAGGGCGAGCGGTTCTCCCTCGTCAGGTTCCTCAAGCAGCTGGGCACCTCCTTCTGGGCGCTGGCGGCCATACTGATCGTGGTCGTGGGCGTGGTCGGCGGCGTGTTCACCGCCACCGAGTCCGCCGCCATCGCGGTCGTCTACAGCCTGCTGGTCTCCGTGTTCATCTATAAGGGCCTGAACTGGAAGGGCGTCTGGCATGCGCTGGAAGGCTGCATCGACACGCTGGCCATCGTGCTGATCCTGATCGCTATGTCCGGCGCGTTCGGCTACTGCCTGACCAACCTGCACGTGCCCGCCAAGGCCGCCGCGCTGATCACCGGCGTTTCCAACAGCCCCGTCGTGATCGCGCTGCTGCTGAACCTGATCCTGCTGGTGCTGGGCATGATCATGGACATGGCGCCCATCATCCTGATCGCCACGCCCATCCTGCTGCCCGTGGCCACCTCCATCGGCATCAGCCCCATCCAGTTCGGCATCATGGTGGTGCTGAACTGCGGCATCGGTCTGCTGACCCCGCCGGTCGGCGCGGTGCTGTTCATCGGCTCCGCCGTGGCTAAGCGTCCCATGGAAAAGGTCGTCAAGGCCACCCTGCCCTTCTACCTGTGCATGCTGATCACGCTGCTTCTGCTCACCTTCATCCCGCAGATCAGCCTGTGGCTGCCGAGCCTGTTCGGCTACGCCGTGTAACACCTTTGTGGCGGGGGAATCCTTCCCCCGCCACTACCACCCCCGGATAAGTCAGCACTGCAAATCGAACGGAGTGTATTGCTTATGAAAATGACATTCAGGTGGTACGGCGCGAAGGCCGACCCGATTCCGCTGAAATACGTGAAGCAGATTCCCGGCATGACCGGCCTGATGGGCCTGCTGGACAAGCCCGCCGGCGTGGACTGGCCCGAGGATGAATTCAAGGCGCTGGTGGACGAGGTGCACGGTGCGGGGCTGGAGCTGGAGGTCATCGAGAGCGTGAACGTTCACGAGGACATCAAGATGGGCCTTCCCAGCCGGGACGAGTACATCGAAAACTACATCTCCACCGTGAAGATGCTGGCCCGCAACGGCGTGAAGGTGGTCATCTACAACTTCATGCCCGTGTTTGACTGGCTGCGCACCGACCTGGCCCGGGTGATCCCCGAGGACGGCTCCAACAGCCTGTACTTCGACGAGAAGGACCTGGGCGAGATGGGCCCGCTGGAGATCGTGAAGCGCACCGCCGAGAGCAGCCAGGGCTTCACCCTGCCCGGCTGGGAGCCGGAGCGCCTGGCGCTGCTGGAGACCACCCTCAAGCAGTACGAGGGCATGACCGGCGACGACCTGCGGGTGCACTACAAGTACTTCCTGGACGCGGTGATCCCGGTGTGCGAGGAAGTGGGCGTGCGCATGGCCTGCCATCCGGACGACCCGGCCTGGCCCATCTTCGGCCTGCCCCGCATCGCCCACAGTCAGGCGGATTTCGACAAGATCATCCAGCTGCATGACAGCCCCGCCAACACCGTGTGCCTCTGCACCGGTTCCCTGGGCTCCAACCCGGACAACGACGTGGTGGCCTGTATCCGCCACTTCGGCGAGATGGACCGCATCGGCGCGATGCACGTGCGCAACGTGAAGTTCCTGGGCTACCACCACTTCCGCGAGGCCGCGCACCTGTCCTCCACCGGCAACCTGGACATGTACGCCATCATGAAGGCCATCCACGACACCTGCCCCGACACCTACGTGCGCCCCGACCACGGCCGCATGATCTGGGACGAAAAGGGCCGTCCCGGCTACGGCCTCTACGACCGCGCCCTCGGCGCTGCCTATCTCAACGGCCTTTGGGAGGCCATTGAGAAGAATTAGGAATTAGGAATGAGGAATCAGGAATTCAGGTAGAAATCCTTGCGGATTTCAATCTATTCAAATTCCGGAGGAATTTGTACCGCAATTCCTCATTCCTAATTCCTCATCCCTCATTGAAACCGATCATTGAAAGGGTGTTCTGACATGAGATTGAACTACAACGGCCTGCAGGACCGCGCAGCATGGGAGGCGGCGGGCGTCGCCCTGCCGAAGCACGACTGGAAGGCCATGTGCGCCGAGACCGAGCAGAACCCCGTCTGGGTGCACTTCGGCGCGGGCAACATCTTCCGCATCTTCATCGCGGGCCTGCAGCAGCGCCTTCTGAATAAGGGCGCAGCCAAGGCCGGCATCATCGCCGTGGAGACCTTCGACGCGGAGGTGGTGGAGAAGATCTACGTGCCCCACGACTCCATGACCCTGGCCGTGAGCCTGAAGGCCGACGGCAGCATCGACAAGGAGGTCGTGGCCTCCATCGCCAAGGGCATCGTGGCCGCCCAGCCGGAGGGGCTGGAGGAACTGCGGGGCATCTTCCGCAAGGAGAGCCTGCAGATGCTGTCCTTCACCATCACCGAAAAGGGCTACGCCCTGCGCGACATGAAGGACGAGCTGACCGCCATGGCCGCCGCCGACATCGAGGCCGGTCCCGCCGCGCCCAAGCACGCCATGGGCGTGGTGGCCTCGCTGCTGCTGGAACGCTACAAGGCCGGGGCCTTCCCCATCGCCGTGGTGAGCATGGACAACTGCTCCCACAACGGCGAGAAGCTGCGCGCGGGCGTGACCGAGATCGCCCGGGAGTGGCAGAAGAAGGGCTTTGTGCCCGCTGAGTACGTGGCCTGGCTGGAGGACGAGGCCCAGGTCTCCTTCCCCTGGAGCATGATCGACAAGATCACGCCCCGGCCCGCGGAGGTCGTTCAGCAGCAGCTGACGGCCCTGGGCATCGAGGACATGGCCCCCATCATTACCGCCCGCCACACCTACATCGCCCCCTTTGTGAACGCCGAAGCGCCCCAGTACCTGGTCATCGAGGATCGCTTCCCCAACGGCCGCCCGGCGCTGGAGCAGGCCGGGGTCTACATGACCGACCGGGACACCGTGAACATGACCGAGCGCATGAAGGTGACCACCTGCCTGAACCCGCTGCACACGGCGCTGGCGGTGTACGGGTGCCTGCTGGGCTATGAGAAGATCTGCGACGAGATGAAGGACGAGCAGCTGGTGAAGCTGATCGAGCGCATCGGCTACGTGGAGGGCCTGCCCGTTGTGACCGACCCCGGCATCCTGAGCCCGAAGGCCTTCATCGACGAGGTGGTCGGACAGCGCCTGCCCAACCCCTTCATGCCGGATACGCCCCAGCGCATCGCCTGCGACACCAGCCAAAAGGTGCCGATCCGCTTCGGCGAGACCATCAAGAGCTACATGACCGACCCGGACCGCGATCCCGCGACCCTGAAGGCCATCCCCCTGGCCCTGGCGGGCTGGCTGAGATACCTGCTGGGCGTGGACGACGAGGGCAATGAAATGCCCGTCAGCCCCGACCCGATGGCGCCGCAGCTGCAACAGGCCCTTGCGGGCGTGAAGCTGGGCGAACCGGACAGCGCAAACGGCAAGCTGGACGGCATCCTGTCCAACCCGAACCTGTTCGGTGTGAGCCTGATGGACGCGGGCCTGGACGGCATCGTCACCGGCTATTTCAAGGAGCTGATCGCGGGCCCCGGCGCGGTGCGCGCGACGCTGAAAAAATACCTGGATTAGATCCTCCGCTCAAGACGACACGACGCTCAGTCCTGTCATTCTGAGCGAAGGCGAAGCCTGAGTCAAAGAATCTTCAATGCTGTCAAACAAACAGAAAGGAATTGCCACTATGCTGAATCTGAATTTGAAGCCCGAAGGCACCTACAAGTATGACGCGGTATCCCTGGGCGAGGTCATGCTGCGGCTGGATCCCGGCGAGGGCCGCATCCGCACCGCCCGCTCCTTCACCGCCTGGGAGGGCGGCGGCGAATACAACGTGGTGCGCGGCCTGCACAAGTGCTTCGGCATGAACACCGCCGTGCTCACTGCCTTCGCGGACAACGAGGTGGGCCGCCTGATGAAGGACCTGATCGAGCAGGGCGGCGTGGACACCAGCCTGATCTACTGGAAAAAGACCGACGGCATCGGCCGCATCTGCCGCAACGGCCTGAACTTCACCGAGCGCGGCTTCGGCATCCGCGGCGCGGTGGGCTGCTCCGACCGCGCCAACACCGCCATCTCCCAGGCCACCCCCGCCGACTTCGACTTCGAGCACGTGTTCGGCGAGCTGGGCGTGCGCTGGCTGCACACCGGCGGCATCTACGCCGCGCTCTCCGAGCAGAGCTGCGAGACCATCATCGAGGCCTGCAAGATCGCCAAGAAGTACGGCACCCTGATCTCCTACGACCTGAACTACCGTCCCTCCATGTGGAGCGCCATCGGCGGCCTGGAGAAGGCCCGCGAGGTGAACAAGGAAGTGGCGAAGTACGTGGACGTGATGATCGGCAACGAGGAGGACTTCACCGCCTGCCTGGGCCTGCAGGTCGAGGGCAACGACGCGAATTTAAAGAGTTTGAACCTGGACGGCTACACCAAGATGATCGCCGAGGCGGCCAGGGCCTATCCCAACTTCAAGGCCATCGCCACCACCCTGCGCACCGTGAAGACCGCCACCGTGAATGACTGGAAGGCCATCTGCTGGGCGGACGGTGTGGTGCACATGTCCAAGGAATACAACGGCCTGGAGATCCTGGACCGCGTGGGCGGCGGCGACAGCTTCGCCTCCGGCCTGGTCTACGGCCTGATGACCACCGGCGACCCGGAGAAGGCCGTGAACTATGGCGCGGCCCACGGCGCGTTGGCGATGACCACCCCCGGCGACACCAGCATGGCCAGCGTGAACGAGGTCGAGGCCATCATGGGCGGCGCAGGCGCGAGGGTCAAACGATAAACGTTAAACAACCCCTCAGTCACGGCTGCGCCGTGACAGCTCCCCTTACACAGGGGAGCCACATCCCCCTTGCCTCCCCTGTGTAAGGGGAGGTGCCGAGCGCAGCGAGGCGGAGGGGTTGTCCGATTCAGCAAGCCCCCATTAAAACATGAATGGAGTGAACGCCTATGTTCTTGGACAAAGATTTCCTTTTGAATACCGACACGGCCAAAGTGCTCTTCCACGAGGCCGCGGAGAGCTGCCCCATCATCGACTACCACTGCCACATCAACCCCCGGGAGATCTGGGAGGACCGCCGCTATGACAACATCACCCAGGTCTGGCTGGGCGGCGATCACTACAAGTGGCGCCTGATGCGCTCGGCGGGCGTACCTGAGAAGTACATCACCGGCAAGGAGACCAGCGACCACGACAAGTTCATCCAGTGGGCCGAGGTGCTGGGCAAGGGCATCGGCAACCCCCTGTACCACTGGAGCCACCTGGAGCTTCGCCGCTTCTTCGGCTACGAGGGCATCCTCAACAAGAACACCGCCGAGGAGGTCTGGGAGCTGGCCAACGAAAAGCTTCGCAGCGAGGGCTACAGCGTGCGCGGGCTGATCGCCATGTCCAACGTGGAGACCATCTGCACCACCGACGACCCGGTGGACAGCCTGGAGTGGCACGAAAAGCTGGCCGCCGACCCCACCTTCAAGACCGCGGTGCTGCCCGCCTGGCGTCCCGACAAGGCCATGAACCTGGAGAAGGCCACCTGGCTGGACTACATCCACGAGGTGGAGAAGGTCTCCGGCATGAAAATCGACAGCTTCGCCGCCCTGAAGGAAGCCCTGAAGAAGCGCATGGCCTTCTTCCACGAGCACAACTGCCGCCTGAGCGACCACGGCCTGAACTACGTGATGTACGCCCCCGCCACCGAGGAAGAGGTTGAGCGCATCTTCGCGGACCGCGTGGCCGGCAAGATGCCCACGCTGCACGAGGAAGATCAGTTCAAGCACGCCTTCATGATGTTCCTGGCGGGCGAATACAAGAAGCTCGGCTGGGTCATGCAGCTGCACTACGGCTGCCGCCGGGACAACAACGGCCCCATGTTCCGCAAGATGGGCCCGGACACCGGCTTCGACTGCGTGGACAACGGCGCGTCCTCCACCGACACCGCCGCCTTCCTGGGCGCGCTGGCCGAGGCGGACATCCTGCCCAAGACCATCCTCTACAGCCTGAACACCAACGACAACGCCGCCATCGACACCATCCTGGGCTGCTTCCAGCGGGATGAGGCCGTGGGCTACATCCAGCACGGCTCCGCCTGGTGGTTCAACGACCACTTTGACGGCATGACCGAGCAGATCAAGAGCCTTGGCGCGCTGGGCTACCTGGCCGGCTTCGTGGGCATGCTCACCGACAGCCGCAGCTTCCTGAGCTATCCCCGCCACGAGTACTTCCGCCGCATCCTTTGCCGCGTGTTCGGCGAGTGGGTGGAGCAGGGCATGTATCCCGACGATATGGACACCTTGAAGGAGATCGTTCGCGCCATCAGCCACGACAACGCCAAGGCGTACTTCGGCTTCGCGGAGAAGTGACAAACTCAGCCTTCCCCTATGGGGAAGGTGTCGCAGCCGAAGGCTGTGACGGATGAGGTCGATGCTGTACAAGCCATCTGCAGCGCAGATTCGACCTCATCCGACCTCGCCGACGGCACCGATGGTGCCCGCTCGGCCACCTTCCCCAGAGGGGAAGGCTAAAATCAAAGGAGGTAATTGCTATGTTGAATATCGAACAGGTTGCCGCCTGCGGCGTCGTGCCGGTGGTGGTATTGGAAGACGCGGAACAGGCCGTGCCCACCGCGAAGGCGCTGCTGGCGGGCGGCATCAACGCCATGGAGATCACCTTCCGCACCGCCGCGGCCAAGGACTCCATCGCCAAGGTGGCAAAGGAAGTGCCGGAGATGATCGTGGGCGCGGGCACCGTCATCAACGTGGACCAGCTGCATGACGCCCTCGACGCGGGCGCGAAGTTCATCGTCTCTCCCGGCACCAGCGAAGAGGTGATCGCCGAGGCCGTGAAGCTGAACGTGCCCGTCGCCCCCGGCGTGGTGACCCCCAGCGAGATCATGATCGGCCTGAAATACGGCCTGAAGGTGTTCAAGTTCTTCCCGGCGGAGAGCTACGGCGGACTCAAGACCATCAAGGCGCTGTGCGGCCCGTTCCCGCAGATCCGCTTCATCCCCACCGGCGGCATCAACCAGAACAACGCCGAGGAATACTTCAAGAACCCGAAGATCGTGGCCGTGGGCGGCAGCTGGATGGTGACCAAGGACATGGTCGTCGCCGGGGACTTCGCGGGCATCACCGAAAAGTCCGCCGCCGCCACCGCGCTGTTCAAGCAGATCCGCGGCTGATCGACGAAGGGAGGATACACCATGGCACAGCTGAATTATGAAGTGCTGAAAAAGTCCGGCTACGTCGGCTTCGTGCAGGAGCAGGGCGTGGAGAAGGTCATGCAGTTCGGCGAGGGCAACTTCCTGCGCGCCTTCGTGGACGACTTCTTTGACATCGCCAACGAAAAGGTGAACTGGGGCGGCAAGGTGGTGCTGGTGCAGCCCATCGGCGGCGGCCTCAGCGAGATCATCAACCAGCAGGAGGGCCTGTACACCCTGTACCTGCGGGGCAGCCAGAACGGCCGGAAGGTGGACGAGAAGCGGGTCATCTCCACGGTCAGCCGCTGCCTGAACCCCTACGGCGAGTGGGACAAGGTGCTGGAGTTTGCCAAGAGCGACGATCTGGAGATCATCGTCTCCAACACCACCGAGGCCGGCATCGTCCACGACAACGAGAGCGGCTTCGACCAGGTGCCGCCCCACAGCTTCCCCGCGAAGCTGACCCGCGTGCTCTACGAACGCTTCACCGCCGGGAAAAAGGGCATCGTAATGCTCTCCTGCGAGCTGATCGACAACAACGGCAAGGAGCTCCTCAAGTGCGTCAACCAGTACATCGACGACTGGAAGCTGCCCGAGGACTTCCGCAAGTGGGTCAACGAGGAGAACATCTTCTGCTCCACGCTGGTGGACCGCATCGTGCCCGGCCGCATCCGCGACCCCAAGGAGGTCGAGGCGCTGAACGCGCAGAACGGCTATGAGGACGCGCTGATCGACGTGGGCGAGATCTTCGGCGTCTGGGTCATCGAGGGTCCGGAGGGCCTCGAAGACCGACTGCCCTTCAAGGCCGCGGGCTGCCCGGTGATGGTGGTGCCGGACGTGACGCCCTACAAGAAGCGCAAGGTGCGCATCCTGAACGGCGCGCACACCGGCTTCGTGCTGGGCGCGTACCTGGCGGGCTACGACATCGTGCGCGACTGCATGCACGACGACGTGATCCTGGGCTACATGAACAAGATGCTGTATGAGGAAGTCATCCCCACGCTGCCCCTGGACAAGGAGGACTGCAAGCAGTTCGCCGCGGCAGTGCAGGATCGATTCAACAACCCCTTCGTGAACCACGAGCTGATGAGCATTTCCCTGAACTCCACCAGCAAGTGGCGCGCCCGCAACATGCCCACCTTCCTGGACTATGTGGCCCAGTACAGCAAGCTCCCCGCCTGCCTGACCACCTCCTTTGCGGCCTACGTGGCCTTCTACTCCAACGACATCCAGGCGCTCACCGACGCGGGCTTGGTGTGTAAGCGCCCCAAGGGCAACGAGTACACCGTCAACGACGACCGCTGGGTGCTGGAGTTCTACGCGGCCCACAAGGACGACACCCCCGAGGCGCTGGTCCACGCCGTGATGACCAACACCGACATGTGGGGCCAGGACCTGACCCAGGTGCCCGGCTTCGAGGCGGAGGTCGTGCGCATCCTGAAGGTCATCCGCGAGGATGGCGCGAAGGCGGCCTATCAGGCGACGCTGTAAAGTTGTCAGTGTGGAGTGTGGAGAGCGGAGTGTGGAGTTTGGATTGCCAGTCGGCAGTCGCCATTCACTCCACACTCCACATTCCACACTCCCCACTCTTTGTTCGGAGGAACCAAGATGAATAAACTTGTTCAGATCACCCCCAGGGACATGGTGGCCGTGGCGCTGTGCCCGCTGAAGGCGGGCGAGGCCGTGAGCTACGGCGCGGGCGAGATCGCGCCACTTTCCGACATCCCCATGGGCCACAAGGTGGCGCTCCGGGACATCGGGCAGGGCGAGCCGGTCATCAAGTACGGCTTCCCCATTGGCTCCGCCACCGAGCCCATCCCCGCCGGGAGCCACGTGCACACCCACAACCTGCACACGCTGCTCTCCGGCGCGCTGGAATACGAGTATCGCCCGA
This sequence comes from uncultured Eubacteriales bacterium, assembly GCA_900315585.1. Taxonomy (GTDB): domain Bacteria; phylum Bacillota; class Clostridia; order Christensenellales; family Aristaeellaceae; genus UBA2862. The sequence goes on from OMZP01000016.1 coordinate 35,024, forward strand.
CCCATCCCGTCCAGGAGAAGCGCGAGCCCGCCACCTTCATGGGCTATCCCCGGAAGCTCGGCCGCCCCGGCATCCGCAACGAGTTGTGGATCATCCCCACCGTGGGCTGCGTGAACGACAACGCCCAGGCGCTGGCGAAGCTGGCCCAGAAGTTCGTGGGCGGCAGCGTGGAGGGCGTCTACGCCTTCCCCCACCCCTACGGCTGCTCCCAGATGGGCGGCGACCAGGAGAACACCCGCCAGGCCCTGGCGAACCTGGCCACCCACCCCAACGCCGGCGGCGTGCTGCTGCTGGGCCTGGGCTGTGAGAACAGCGGCGTAAACGAGATCATCCCCCGGATGGGCGATTACGACCCGGAACGCTTCCGCTTTTTGGTGTGCCAGGACGTGGAGGACGAATTCGAGGCGGGCTTGAAGCTGATCGAGGAGCTGGCCCGGCGGATGCAAAAGGATACGCGCGTCCCCTGCCCCGCCAGCGAGCTGGTGGTGGGCCTGAAGTGCGGCGGCAGCGACGGCCTGTCCGGCATCACCGCCAACCCCACCATCGGCGTGTTCTCGGACCTGCTCACCAGCATGGGCGGCAGCACCATCCTCACCGAGGTGCCGGAGATGTTCGGCGCGGAGACCATCCTGATGGGCCGCTGCGCGGACGAGGCGCTGTTCGACAAGACGGTGCACCTGATCAACGACTTCAAGGGCTACTTTGAGAGCTACCACATGCCGGTGTACGAGAACCCCTCCCCCGGCAACAAGGCGGGCGGCATCACCACGCTGGAGGACAAAGCCCTGGGCTGCACCCAGAAGAGCGGTTCCTCGGCGGTGCGGGGCGTGTTGAAGTACGCCGAGAAAGTGGAGGACCCGGGTCTCAACCTGCTCTCCGCCCCCGGCAACGACCTGGTGGCCTCCACGGCCCTCTCCCTGTCCGGCGCCCAGCTGGTGCTGTTCTCCACGGGTCGCGGCACGCCCTTCGGCTGCCCGGTGCCCACGGTGAAGATCGCCAGCAACAGCCCCCTGGCCCAGAAGAAACACAACTGGATCGACTTCGACGCCGGCCGCCTGCTCTCCGGGAAGACCCTGGACGAGTTGGGGCAGGAGCTGATGGCACTGGTGCTTGCCATCGCCAGCGGCGAGACCCGGACCCGCAACGAGATCAACGGCTTCCACGACCTGGCCATCTTCAAGCAGGGCGTGACGTTGTAAGTTGCCTCAGAATGTGATATAATGGATGCCAGAGCCCCAAAACGGCTCTGGCATCCGTATTTTTGGAGGGTTGACGATGAGCGACAACAACGGGCGCTTCGAGGCGCGCTTGCAGCAGCTGGCGGAAAAGATCCTGGCGGACTACGAGGGCGGCCGGGTCATCGACCGGCTGGAGATGTTCACCCAGCCGGACCGGCAGGTCATCACCGATCTGATCGACAAGCTGCTGCGGCTGGTGTATCCTGGCTATTACCGGGACTACATCTATCGCATCTACAACCCGAGGAACAACCTCTCGGCGCTGATCGACGACGTGGCCTTCCACCTGAACCGGCAGATCGGCATCGCCCTGCGGGGCAACGGCCACTGCCCGGAGGAACACATCAGCCGCACCGCCGAGGATCTCACCGCCGCGTTCCTGGAGCAGCTTCCCGAGATCCGCGGCTATGTGGAGACGGACCTGCAGGCGGCCTACAACGGCGACCCCGCCGCCTCCAGCCGGGCCGAGATCATCATCGCCTATCCGGGCCTCTACGCCATTACGGTGAACCGGCTGGCCCACGCGCTGTTCAAGCTGAACGTGCCTCTGATCCCCCGGATCATGACGGAGATCGCCCACAGCAAGACCGGCATCGACATCCATCCCGGCGCTCAGATCGGCCACTACTTCTTCATCGACCACGGCACCGGCATCGTGGTGGGCGAGACCACGGTGATCGGCGACAACGTGAAGCTCTACCAGGGCGTCACCCTGGGCGCGCTCTCCACCCGCGGTGGCCAGAAGCTGCACGGCGTGCGCCGCCACCCCACCATCGAGGACAACTGCACCATCTACGCCGGGGCCTCCATCCTGGGCGGCGACACGGTGATCGGCCACGACTCGGTGATCGGCTCCAACGCCTTCATCACCCACCCCATCCCGCCGAACACCCGCGTCAGCATTCGCAACCAGGAGCTGGTGTACAAAAACGGCCAGGGCTATGTGCTCCAGGCCGATGTGCCCGGCGACGCGGACAACTGGTGCTATGAGATATGATTGACGAACGGAGCCACCGGCTTTGCCGGTGGCTCCGTTCACTTATGCCATCGCGTTGATGTACTTCACGGCCTCGGTCGCCGCCATCGCGCCGTCGGCGGTGGCAGTCACCAGCTGGCGCAGCATCTTAGCGCGGTTGTCGCCCGCCACGAACACGCCGGGCGTGCGGGTGTGGCAGTCCTCCCCCGCGGCCACGTAGCCGGCCTCGTCCAGGTCCACCAGGCCCGCGAAGTTCTCGTTCTCCGGCACGCGGCCCACGGCGATGAACAGGCCGTTCACCTCCAGGGTGCGCACGCTGCCGTCCAGCTTGTTCGTCACCTCGATGCCGGTCAGGCGCTTCTCGCTGAGGAGTCTGGTGACGTTGGCGTTGTAGATGATCTCCACGTTCTCCCGCTCAGAGAGCCGCGCGGCGTTGGTCTCCTCGCCCCGGAAGCTGTCGCGCCGGTGGATGAGGTACACCTTCTGGGCCAAATCGGACAGGTACAGCGCGTCCTCCAGGGCGGTGTTGCCGCCGCCCACCACGGCCACGACCTTCTTGCGATAGAAGTTGCCGTCGCAGGTGGCACAGTAGGAAACGCCCCGGCCCGTCAGCTTCTGCTCGTCCTCCAGGCCCAGCTTGCGATTCTCCGAGCCGGTGGCCAGGATGACGGCCTTCGCCTGATACTCGTTCTTCTGGGTGACGACGGTCTTCACCGCGCCCTCATCCCGAAGGCCCACGACCTTCTCAAACTTGAACTCCGCGCCCAGGCCCTTGGCCTGCTCGTAGACCTTCGTGGAGAAGTCGAAGCCGGAGATATGGGCCTCCACCGGATAGTTCTCGATGTCGGGGGTGTTGATGATCTGGCCGCCGTAGCTCAGCGCCTCCAGCACCAGCACGGTTCTCGCGGCCCGGCGGGCGTAGATGGCGGCGGTCATGCCGGCGGGACCGGCCCCGACGATGATGATATCGTACATCTCAGCCCTCCACCAGGTCCGCGATGGCATCCTTGGGGATCAGGCCCACGCTGCGGTTGACCTCCTCGCCGCCCTTGAACACCACCAGGCAGGGAATGGAGGAAACCTCGTATTCCTCCGCCAGCTCGTCCTCCTCGTCGATGTCGATGGACACGATCTTGTAGCCGGGGTTGCCCGCGGCCAGCTCCTCCAGCATGGGCTTCATAGCCCGGCATGGGCCGCACCAGCCCGCGTTGAAGTCCGCCAGCACCGGCACGTCGCTCTTCAAAACCTCGGCCTCGAAATTACCTTTGTTGATCTCCATGATGGACATATTTCACAGCTCCTTTTCGATGTTGTTCAGTACTTTTCCAATGAGTGTGCCCAGCTGCACGGCCTCGTCCGCCGTCAGGCCCACGCAGCCGCCGATCTTCGCCGGGATGGACAGGGCCTCGTCCTGAAGCCGCCGCCCATCCTCCGTCAGCGTGATCGCCAGGCTGCGCTCGTCCTGCGGGTCCCGGGCGCGGCTCAGAAAGCCCTTCTGCTCCAGCTTTTTCAGCACCGGCGTCAGCGTGCTGGGGTCCAGCAGCAGCGCGCGGCTCACGTCCTTCAGGCTGGCGCTGCCCATCTCCCAGAAATACATCATCACCACATACTGGGTATAGGTGAGGTTGATGGCCTCCAGCATCGGCTGGTAGCGCCGGGTCAGTTCCCTGGAGCAGACGTACAGCGGGAAGCACAGCTGGTTCCTGAGCCGCAGCGCCTCGTATCTGCCGTCCATCTTTCAGATGAGGGCGGCAATGTCCGCCTCGAAGGAGGCCGGGTCGCTGGTGGGGTTGAAACGCTTCACCACATTGCCCTCCCGGTCCACCAGGAACTTGGTGAAGTTCCACTTGATGTCGTTGGGCTTCTTGCAGGTGGTGCTGATCTTGGCGATCATGGCCATGGCGGCCTTGTTCTTCATGCCCTCCACCTTCTCGTCGGGCTGGGCTTCCTTCAGGAAGGTGAACAGGGGCTCCTCGGCCTCGCCGTTCACGTCGATCTTTGCCAGCTGGTCGAACTGGGTCTTGTACTTGGCGGTGCAGAACTCGTGGATCTCGCCCTCGTCGCCGGGCGCCTGATGGCCAAACTGATTGCAGGGGAAGTCCAGAATCTCGAAGCCCTGGTCGTGATACTTCTCGTAGAGGTTCTCCAGAGCCTCATACTGGGGGGTGAAACCGCAGCCGGTGGCGGTGTTGACGATCAGCAGCACCTTGCCCTTCAGGTCGGCCAGGTTCAGGGTCGCGCCCTTGCGGGCCTTGACGGTGTAATCATAAATGCTCATTGTGTGAACCCCCTTTATTTCGTTTGCAAATCAATTTTATCAAATCAATTTGCCGATGTCAATAGTTTGGGGTGTTATGTTTGCGTTAACCGTTGTATGGCATGTGAGGATCGAAATCAACAGGAGTGAAAAGATTCTTCGCTCTCGCTCAGAATGACACAGATGCCTCGCGATCTTGTCATCCTGAGCGCAGCGAAGGATCTTTTGTGCCGTTTGTTGAAGGACTAACCGAGAAAAAAACCAACCCTTCATCGGCGCTAGTATCCGCCTTTGAAGGGTTGGTTATGCGTAATAGTATCAGTTCATTCAAACACCAGCACCGCCGCGCAGTTTCCCGGGGCCTCCCAGCGCAGCACGCCGCCTTCCACCGTGCCCGCGAGGGTCTTCTCCTCGGAATACCCCTCTGCGGTGGTGAGGAAGCGGATGGCGACCTGCGCACCGTCCTCCACGCCCACGTCCCGCAGGGGCAGATCCAGCGTCACGGGCTGCTCCGTGTTGTTGCAGGCCACGGCCAGGGCCGATTCCCCGTCGAAGCGGGCGTAGGCGATGTAGCCGTATCCGGCGCACAGGGGCTTCACGCTTCCCAGGCGCAGCACCGGCAGCTCCCGCCGCAGGGCGGTGAGGGCCCGGTGGAAGGCGATCATGTCCGCGTCCTCCCGGCCCCAGGGATAGCCCCGGCGGTTGTCCGGGTCGGTCCAGCCCACGAGTCCCGCCTCGTCGCCGTAGTAAATGGTGGGCGCGCCGGGCCAGGTCATCTGGATCAGCGCCGCCTCCCGGAACACCTCCGCTCGCACGCCCTCCCCCGCCGCGGCGCTGCCCGCGGTGTGCAGGCGGCCGGGTCGCCCGTGGGTGCGGGTCATAAAGCGGCTGTGGTCGTGGTTGCTCAGTTCGTCCATGGCGCAGTACACCGAGGGCGTGGGCATGCGGGACATGGCGTCGAAGATCATGTCGAAGAAGGCCATGCCGTTCTGGTAGAGGTCGTCCCGGCGGTAGTCGGAGTGCTTCTCCATGCCGGTGAGGAAGAAGGACAGCGGATCCATGAAGGCGTTGTAGTTCATCACGCTGTCCCACTCGTCGCCGCCCAGCCACTCCGACGGGTCGCCGTAGTGTTCCGCGATGATCAGCACCTCCGGGTTCACGGCCTTCACCCGCCGCCGGAACTCCTTCCAGAACAGGTGGTTGAAGGCGCGGGTCTGGCCCAGGTCGGCGGCCACATCCAGCCGCCAGCCGTCGATGGAGTAGGGCGGCGAGGCCCACTTCTCCGCCACGGAGAAGATCTCCTCGCACAGGGCGCTGGACTGCTCGTAGTAGAGCTTGGGCAGGGTCTCCACGTTCCACCAGCAGTCGTAGTCCGTGTCGTCCCTGAAGCCAAAGTAGCTGCGGTAGGGGCTCTTGGGGTGGCCGTAGGCACCCGCGTCGGGGCCATAGAGCCCCTCCCGGTTCATCCAGGGGCCGAAGGAGCCGCAGTGGTTGAACACGCCGTCCAGGATGATCTTCATGCCCCGCCGGTGCACCTCCCGGCAGAAGTCCGCGAACCAGGCGTCGCTGGCAGCCAGGTTCTCCGGGTCGGTGGTGCGGCGGGCGTAGAGGGTGGCCCTGGCGTTGGTCCGGGCCCGGGGCGTCAGGGCCTCTCCCCCGTCCTTCGGGATCACCGTCAGGTGGGGGTCGATGTGGTAGTAGTCCTGGGTGTCGTATTTATGGCCGGAGGGCGAGACAAAGATGGGGTTGAAGTAGATGGCTTCCACCCCCAGGCTTTGCAGGTAGTCCAGCTTCTCCAGCACCCCCGGAAGGTCGCCGCCGTAGAGACAGCGGTAGTCGTCCGTCTCCGGCAGCGCGTCCCAGCTCTTGGCGTGGCGGATCTGGCCGCCGGCGTAGTAGTACTCGCCGTTCCAGATGTCGCTGTGGGGATTGCCGTCGCGGAAGCGATCCGGCAGGATCTGGTACTGCACCGCGCCCTTGGACCACTCCGGCACGTGGAAGCCCGGGATGACCATGAAGGAGCCGGTGGGGTCCGGCGAGGGCACCGTGTCCACCCAGCGGGGGCCGCGGCGGTTGTAGTGGATGTACCTGCCGTTCCACCGGATGAGGAAGGAATAGAACACGGGCTCCTCCCGGCAGTACAGCTTGGCCTCGTACCAGTCGAAGAGGCCCTTGCTCTTATAGCGGGACATGCGCACGTTCTCCGCCGGGAAGTCCCTGAGGAGGGTCACTTCCGCCTCCGCGCCCCGCTGCATGCGCAGGCGCACGGACACGTGATCCCAGGGCTCGGGCTCGGCGGGCTGGCGGAAGAGCTCCGTGCCGTCGCTGAAGATGGAGGAAAGCAGGGCGTCCTGTTCGTTGTAGGGCTGGTTCATGGAATCGCGGTTCCCTTCGTACAGTGTTGTTACCTGATATTTTAAGTCATGAACGGGCATCTGTCAATCTCATACGCAACACCATGTCTGAATTGACACGGGTGGGAAAAAGGATTCTTCGCTTTCGCTCAGAATGACAAGAAATGCCTCACAGGGGTGTCATCCTGAGCGGAGCGAAGGATCTTCTGCGTTCAAATTGAAAACCGCATCAGAAGGACGGAGATTTCAGGTAAGCGTCGATGGCCTGGATGATCTCGGGGGTCGCATAGCCCTTCCCCTCCAGCCCGTAGACGACGGTGTAGGCGAAGTTGTCGGCCATGGTCTCCTCCGGGTCGATGACGTAGGTCGTGTTCCCGCCGAACACCTCCCAGAAGTTCTCCGCGTCGTCCTTGGTGTAGACCGTGGACAGGTCGTCCACCGGCACAAGGCTCGTCTCCATGGAGCCAAAGAAGCTGTCTCCGGCCTTCTCAAAGGGCTTTGAGCAGGTGAACAACACGACGCAGTCCACGGGCTCGCCGCCGATGATGAAGGCGGCATGGGAATCGTGATGGGCCACGTCCGGATTGCTGATGACGCGGTCCCACACCGCCTGCGGCAGGTCGTAATCTGCGTCCTCCACGGTAAAGCCCAGGACGGCGTACATGGCCACGCGGAACTGGGGAAAGGCGCGGGTGAGGCAGTGGAACACCTCGTGGGTGACGATCTCCCGGAAATAGGCCGCGGCCGCGTCGTTTGCCATCAGGCCGTAGCTCAATGTCTGTTCGCCCAGGTAGATCTGGGTCTCGTGGGTGTAGCCGCCCGCGCCGCACTCCTCTTCCATGGTGGTCTTGCAGAACACGATGTCCTCCAGGGGCGGAAGGGTGTAGCCCTGCCGGGCGCAGGCGTCCTCGATGTAGGCCATGGCTCCGTCGATGGCCGCCTTCTCCTGGTCGGTGAAGTCCCGCGTCTGCTCGGCGGCGAAGGCCTCCAGCTCCTCCAGGGTGCCGCCCTTGCGCTGGAGGCGGAAGTCGATGTCCATCTGATTCATGTTTTCATAGTACGTCCGGTTGGCGAGCAGCAGCTCCGCCGCCTCGTCGGCATCGGCGAAGCGATAGCCCAGCGCCGTCCCTTCGCCCATCGCCGGGATCAGGGCGAGCAGCATGGCCAGTGCCAGGATGGCGGCCAATACGCGCGTTTTCATGTGCATTCCTCCTTTTCCTACAACTATACGCCTGTCTTTCACGCCCGTCAACAAAAAACTTTCAAAACCCTATTGACTCTGACGTTACGTCATGGTTTATAATGGGTTCATCACGAACGAGGAGGCGGTTTTGATGATGACCGTAAACGAGGTGTGCCGGCTGACGGGCGTCAGCGTCCGGACCCTGCAATACTACGACCGGATCGGGCTCCTTCCCCCGGCACGGCGCACGGAGGCGGGCTATCGCCTCTACGACGAGGCGGCGCTGGAGCGGCTCCAGCAGATATTGCTGTTTCGGGAGCTGGAGTTCCCGCTGAAGGACATTCGCACCATCGTCGAGAGCGCGGACTTCGACCGGGGCAAGGCGCTGGAGCAGCAGATCGCGCTGCTGACCCTGAAGCGGGACCATCTGGACAACCTGATCGACCTCGCCCGTGGACTGAAAGCGAGAGGAGTGAATCACTTGAGTTTTGAAGCGTTTGATACGAAAAAGATCGACGAATACGCCGCCCGGGCCAAGGCCTCCTGGGGGCAGACCAAGGAGTACAAGGAGTACGAGGAGAAGTCCAAGGGCCGCACCCGCGAGGAGCAGCTGGCCCTGCACGAGCGGATGTGGGAAATCTTCAAGGCCTTCGGCGCGCTGCGCGGCGGCGACCCGGCCTCCGAGGAGGCCCAGGCATTGGTGAAGCGCCTGCAGGACTTCATCACCGAGCACATGTACGCCTGCTCCGACGACATGCTCCGGAGCCTGGGCGCGATGTACGCGGGCGGCGGCGACATGACGATGGGCATCGACGCTCGCGCCGGCGCGGGCACCGCGGAGTTCGTCTGGCAGGCCATCGAGGCGCACTGCGGAAGGTGATCGGGAACCAAAGTCTGCCAGCTTCCGTCTATGGAAGAAAAGGAGGGCTCGAGGATGGAAAAGTTCCTGCTGGTGTTCGCGCTGTGGTCCGCCGTCGGCTGGCTCTTCGTTTGGCTGGGCGCCTCCAACCTCCGCCGCTACCGGGCAAAGGAAGCGCGGGAGACGGAGCGCACCACCGCTCTGATCGCGGATTACAAGGAGGTGCAGCGGCTTTCCAGGGGACGCTCCTACATCTCCCACTACCCCATCCTGCGCTACATCGCCTCGGACGGCACGGAATACGAGGCGCAGGATGACTTCACCCTGGAGCCGGAGCGGTACCCGGCGGGCACGGTCCTGGAGCTGTTCTACGACCCGACCCGTCCCGAGGACTATCACCTGGCCATCACCCCCGGCACCCCGAAAAACGCCTGGTTCCAGCTGCGCCTGGGGATCATATGGGTGCTCGTGGCGTTCCTGGGGGTCCTGATGCTCTATTCCTTCTCCGGCGGCTACGGCTGGGACCTGACCGGCGCGCTGAAGGACCTGCTGGGTCTGTGACCCACGACACAAAATGACCGTCCTCGGCGGCAATGTCGTTTAGATAAGCAATGACAATCCCTCCGGCCCGCTTCGCGGTCCACCGACGGGGGCCTACCAAACGCGCGCGCCCAATGCTGACGCATCGGGTCCCATCGCGCACGAACGGGCCCGATTTCGCTAAAACAGTCCACAGGACTGTTTTTCTGACGCTCAATCCCCTTTACACAAGGGAGGCTTTGGGCACAATAAACGAAAGGCTCCCCTGTGTAA
>OMZP01000022.1 GCA_900315585.1 uncultured Eubacteriales bacterium
GGCCATCGGCGAGTGCATCACCGCCTCCATCAGCGCCCAGTGCGGCTGCAAGAACCTGGGCGTGAAGATCTGCAACACCTACATGAGCCTGAACTGGACCGAGACCCCCTCCTGCCTGCTGGAAATGGGCTACCTGTCCAACAAGAAGGAGGACGCGCTCCTGGCCACCGACGACTACCGCAACAAGGTGGCCCTGGGCATCTTCGAGGGCCTCTGCGCCTACTTCGGGCGGTAACAGAGGGCAAATAAATAGGGCTGTCTCAAAACTCAAACAAAACAGAGGTCTATGAATCAACCACCCGTAGGGACGCCATCCATGGCGTCCGCGGGCGGCATGAATGCCGCCCCTACGCATTTGATGATTCCACTTCCTGCATGTTTGCTGTTTTGAGACAGCCCTTTTATGATGTTCTTTTTACAGCTCCAGCAGCATCGCGGCGTCGAAGCCCATGGTCTCGTAGACCAAATCGAAGATCTCCCACAGCCGGTTCAGATCGTCCTCGCTCAGCTGGTACACCTGCTCGGTGCTGCGCTCCATGATGAAGGCGCAGCCGTCGGTGGCCACGGCGAAGTCGAAGATCTCGCCGTCCTTCGTGGTGCACAGCAGCGTGCAGTTCATCGTGCAGCCGTCCAGCTCGCCGGGGTTCTTCTTCGCCCGCCGGAGCATGTCCTCGATCTCCTGGAGCACGGCCTCGTCCTCCACGGTCTGGTTCACGTGGTTGTCGTCGTAGTCCTCATACTCCATCTGGACCTCGCTCAGCTTGGTCTCCGCCAGCGCGCCCGCGCCCAGCGCCAGGATCAGCGCCGCCGCCAGCAGCGCGCAAATCCACTTTTTCATCGGTATTCCCTTCTCTCGTGCCAGTATTCGGGCGGCCTCTGCCACCCTTCTGACGCTATTATACACGGCCCGAAATCCGGAATCAATGCAAGCCCGGGAAGTGTCCAAAAACCTTCGCTTTCCCAACACAATTCGGGCCCTTCCTCGCCCCCTTGACACACCCCCGCGCAGATGCTATCATATTCTCCGGCAAACCAACGAAAACGGAGCGCACGCACATGCAAAACGAAAGCCTGTATCAATCCCTGGGCGTCAGCCCGGCGGTCTATCATTACGGAGAGAATATCCTCGCCGGCCTGAAGGAACGCTTTGAGGCCGTGGACGCCGTGGCGGAATACAACCAGGGCAAGGTCATCGCGGCCATGCAGAAGCACCGGGTCAGCGCCCCTTGCTTCGCCGCCACCACCGGCTACGGCTACGACGACGTAGGCCGGGATACCCTGGAGAAGGTCTACGCCGACATCTTCCACACCGAGGCGGCGCTGGTCCGCCCGCAGATCACCTGCGGCACCCACGCCCTGGCCGTGGCCCTGTCGGCCAACCTGCTGCCGGGGGACGAGCTTTTAAGCCCGGTGGGCCGCCCCTACGACACGCTGGAGGAGGTCATCGGCATCCGCCCGTCAAAGTGCTCCCTGAAGGAGTACGGCGTCAGCTACCGGGAGGTGGCCCTCACCGAGGACGGCGGCTTCGACTGGGACGGCATCCGCGCCGTCATCAACGACCGTACCAAACTTGTCACCATCCAGCGCAGCAAGGGCTACGCCACCCGGCCCACCTTCTCGGTGGAGCAGATCGGCAAGCTCATCGCCTTCATCAAGTCCGTCAAGCCGGATCTCAACGTCATGGTGGACAACTGCTACGGCGAGTTCGTGGAGACCGTCGAGCCCTCGGATGTGGGCGCGGACATGGTGGTTGGCTCCCTGATCAAGAATCCCGGCGGCGGCCTGGCCCCCATCGGCGGCTACATCTGCGGCACGGAGGCCTGCGTGTCCCGCTGCGCCTTCCGGCTCAGCGCCCCCGGCCTGGGCCAGGAGGTGGGCGCGAACCTGGGCATCCTTCCCGCCTTCTACCAGGGCCTGTTCCTGGCCCCCACGGTGGTGGCCGGGGCCCTGAAGGGCGCGATCTTCGCCGCCAACGTCTATGAGAAGCTGGGCTTTAAGGTCGTGCCCGACGGCGCCGAGCCCCGCCACGACATCATCCAGGCCGTGGAGCTCAAAAGTCCCGAGGCCATGCGGGCCTTCTGCCACGGCATCCAGGCCGCGGCCCCTGTGGACAGCTTCGCCATCCCGGAGCCCTGGCCCATGCCCGGTTACGACAGCGACGTGATCATGGCCGCGGGCGCCTTCGTGCAGGGCAGCAGCATCGAGCTCTCCGCCGACGGTCCCATCCGCGAGCCCTATGCCGTCTACTTCCAGGGCGGCCTCACCTGGTACCACGCCAAGCTGGGCATCCTGCTGAGCCTGCAAAAGCTGGTGGAAGCGGGCCTCGCCCGTCTTCCCGCATGACAAAATGGGGCGGCGCAAGCGCGCCGCCCCGTTCGCGTATTAATGTTTTATACTAGTATTATTTTTCCGGCACCAGCAGGCCGTAGCTGCCGTCATTGCGGCGATAGAGCACGTTGATGGAGTCGTTTTCCGCGTTCATGAACATGAAGAAGTTGTGGCCCAGCAGCTCCATCTGGGTGATGGCGTCGTCCACGTCCATAGGCTTCACGGGGAACTTCTTCGTGCGCACCACGTCGTAGCTGACCTCCTCGTACACCGGCTCCACGACCTCCTCCGGCGACTCCGGCTTCGGGTCGCGCAGGCGCTTGCCCATCTTGGTGCGATAGCGGCGGATCTGGCTCTCCAGCTTGTCCACGGCCCGGTCGATGGACAGGTACATGTCGTTGGAATTTTCCTCGGCGCGCAGGATCAGCCCGTCCACGCTCACGGTGATTTCCGCGATGTTCCGGCCCCCGCGCTGCTGGCGGAAGCGGATCAGGGCCTCGGCCTCCTTGTTGAAATAGCGATCCAGTTTGTTCAGCTTCTTTTCAGCCCTGGCTTTCAGGCTGTCGGATACAACTTCCTTGCCCACATACACAAACTTCATTCTTCATCGCTCCTTACTATTTCAATGGCGTTGGGCGCGGCCGCCGCAGCGACTTTCAACCTAAATTTAACGCCTTGATAATAATATTCTGCATCGAAGCCGGTTTTCCTGCATCCCTGACAACTATTTTTTGCTGAACGGCGACACCGAGCAGAGGATCGCGGAGCCCACGTCGTTCACCGCCGGGTCCTCGGCCCCGGTGGGCGAGATGTACACGGCCAGCACGTAGTTGGAGTGGGTCGGGTGATAGAAGGCAACGCCCCGATAGTCCCCCGCCGCCCGGGCGAAGGAGATGCAGGGAATGCCGTTGATGTCCAGCTTGTTGATCTCGCCGAAGCCCGCGGAGGCAAAGTCCGCCGCCAGCTCGTCCAGCGTCTTCAGTTCCCCGGCCCGCACGAAGCTCACGGCCACGCCCATGGCCGTATCGCCCACCGCGCTGTCCGAGCCGCCGTTTTCCGCCCGGTAGAAAAGCCCCGCCTGCTGCTGGGTCTCGTCCAGGTCGATGCGGCTCCACTCCTTGGGCAGGAACAGCTTGAAGCCGTCCTCGAAGGTCACCCACCGGCCCTCATAGGGCGCCATGTCCTCGGTGAAGGCGATGTGCCCGCTCACCGATTCCACATCCTCTTCCGCAACCGCCTCCGCCGCTTCCACAGCCTCCACAGCTTCCACAGCCTCCGCGCTCGCAGTTTCTTCCACATTCGCGTCCGCTTCCGCCAGTCCCGCGCAGCCCAGCGCCAGCACCAGCGCGACCAGCAGCGCCGCCATCCATTTCTTCATTCTCATGCTCGTATCCTCCCGCCGTCTCCGGCGCTTTGTTTCCCTCATTCTATCACAGCGGGCAGGGGTTGTCAATTTCAACGCATGAAAAGGCAATCATAGCGGAAGCCGTGACGGAAGGCCATCCCTCCCGTCACTCCGCCTTCTTCTTCGCCGTCCGCTTCCCCGTCGTCCTTCTCGTCCCCGTCCTTCTCGCGGCCTTCTTCTTCGCCGGGGCCTCCTTCTCGAACGTCACCGCGGGGCCGTTCTTCGCCGCGTCCACCAGGAAAGCGGAGAAGCGCCGAATGCCGTTCATGAAACGGGCGGACTTCTGCTCCCGGGCGGCCACGTCCCCCTGGGCGGCCAAATCGGACAGGAATTTCTCCCACTTGCCGGTGGTGACGGCAGAGGCGATCTGCTCCGGCACCACGGCGATCAGCCGCCGCCCCTTCTCGGTGGACACGATGGTCTTGCCCCGTCGGGCGGCGTAGCCCACGTCGATGAGTCGCTCGATGGTGGCGGCGCGGGTGGCGGGCGTGCCCAGGCCGGAGGACTTCATCTGCTCCCGCAGGGCTTCGTCCTCGATGTCCCGCCCCGCGTTTTCCATCAGGTTGAGGAGCGAGGCGTCGGTGTGGGGCGCGGGCGGCTTGGTGGCGCACTTCTTCACCGTCGCCCGCTGCACCTTCCGGGTGTCCCCCACGGCAAGCTGGGGCAGCGGCGGCTCCTTCTCCTCGCCCTTGTCGCCCCGATACAGCGCCCGCCAGCCCTCCACCACGGGCATCGCGCCGGTGGACTTGAACGAATGTCCGCCCACCTGAGTCACCACCCGGGCCGCGTCGTACTCGTAATAGGGATAGTGCACGGCGATCAGCCGCCGGGCGATCATGTCAAACAGCATCGCCTCGTCCCTGGTCAGCTTCGAGGAATCCGCGGTCTTGTCGGTGGGCACGATGGCGTGATGGTCGCTGATCTTGGCGTTGTCGTAGAACCGCTTGGACTTCAACCCCCAGTGCAAATCCTCCGACTGCACGAAGGGCTGATAGGCCGCGGGCAGCTTTTTCAGCGTCGCGGCGATCTTCGGCTTCATGTCGTCGGGTAGGTACCGGCTGTCCGTTCGGGGATAGGTGACGAGCTTGTGGGTCTCATACAGCGCCTGGGCCACCTTCAGCGTCTTGTCCGCGGAGAAGCCCAGCTTGCGGTTGGCCTCCCGCTGGAGGCTCGTCAGGTCGTACAGCTGGGGCGGGGCGATCTTCTTGCGCTCCACCTTGCTCTCGGCCACCCGGCCCTCCTGCCCCGCCACCTCGTCCCGCACGGCCCGGGCCTTCGCCTCGTCCATGCAGCGGGTGTCCTTGGTTCCCGGGTTCAGCCACAGGCCCTCGTAGTCGCCGAAGTTGGCGTGCACCTCCCAGTAGTCGGTGGGCACGAAATTCTGTATCTCCAAATCCCGCTTCACGATCAGGTTCAGCGTGGGCGTCTGCACCCGGCCCACGGACAGATGCGCGTCGTAGGCCAGGGAGAAAGCCCGGGAGGCGTTCATGCCCACCAGCCAGTCCGCCTCGCTGCGGCAGCGGGCGCTCTCATACAGCGAATCGTAGCAGGACGCGGGCTTCAAATCCTCAAAGCCCTGCTTGATGGCCGCGTCGGTCATGGACGAGATCCACAGCCGCATCACCGGCTTCTGGCACCCCGCCATCTGGTAGATGTATCGGAAGATCAACTCGCCCTCCCGGGCGGAGTCCGTGGCGCAGATCAGCGTGTCGATCTCCCTGTTCAGCATCCAGCCCTTTACGATGCCAAACTGCTGCGCCGTGCCGGGCAGCACCTTCAGCGGGATCTTCTCCGGCAGCATCGGCAGATCCGCCATGTTCCACTTCACCCACCGCGCGTCCGTCTCCCCCGGCTCGCTCAGGGAAACCAGGTGCCCGATGGCCCAGGTGACGATGTATTCCTGCCCCACCAGGCAGCCCTCTCCCCGGCCCTTCACGCCCAGCACCCGGGCAATGTCCCGCGCCACGGAGGGCTTCTCGGCTACGATCAGTGTCTTGGACATGATAAACTCCTGTACACACAAAATGGCTGTAGTTTTTCGACTACAGCCACTATTCTATCAGCTTTTTCGTGTTTTTTCAACCGGAATCAGTGCTTCGGCAGGGAGTTCAGATATACCTCCAGCAGCTTGAGCGCCGTCTCCCGATTCGAGGTGGCGCAGGCTTCAAGCCGCTGTATGGCCTCAGCTTGTTCCAAATCCACATCCGTTTGATCTTCCATCAACACGTCGTCCGGCTGCACGTTCAGCGCCTCACATATCTGTAGCAGGGTCATCACCCGCATATTCACCGTGCCGCGCTCAATGTCGGCATAGGTTCTGTCCGCAAGTCCTGCCTTCTCCGCCAGTTCCGCCTGGGTCAATCCCCGATCCTTGCGCAGCGTCAACAGTCGGTTCCCTATCTGCCGAAGGTCGTGAATAAGCATTATTCTTCCTCCCATTCGCCTTTCAAGAACATTTTAGTTCCTAAAAGCCTTGACAGATAGGAGCTATTCATACATAATAATAAGTGGTTAAGTTCCTATTCCAATCAAGGAACGAAGGGGGATGAAATCCATGGATGGAACTACCAATAATGCTCACTACTCTCTTGACTGTTACATCAAGACAAAACCGACAGCATTTCTTGCCATCCTTAAAGCCATTGAAATCATTCTGGCAGCTTATGGCCTCTATCTGCTGTTGGGAACGGATTTGCATCTTGCCAATGTATTCAATGATTTTACCCGTTCGTTGAACGGCATGTCTGCTTACTCATCTATGCTCACTGCAGAAAGCGTCGTCATCAAAGTTGCGACCTGGGTCAGCATAGTTGGCTTGGGGCTTATCATTCTCGATTCAATATGTGTCATTCTCTTGCGCATCACAGGGCGCTTTTCGAGCGTTATACGACTGATACACACCCTGATCTTCATCGCAATGATCCTCGCCTTTGCGATGGCTATTCTTGGCATCGTGGAGATGATCAGAAGTATCGAAAAAAACGGTCCTGACATCAACGCCTTCTCAAGAGCATTTACCCTGTCTTACAGTGGGCTTGCTCTGGCGGGCATCGGCTTAACCTTTGGTTATCACTGGGGAATCGCCTCGGTGATGCGAACCATCGGCATAGAACGTCGTACAGGCGAAAAAAGGATAGTCAAGCAATCTGCCCTTCCCAGGCTTTGCAGGTATTACGCTTGGGTCACTGCCATTCCGGTTGTTCTGATTGCGGCCTCGTGGGTTTTGAAGAATTTCGTCAATCTGCCCGCAAATTCCGTTCTGAATGAAATCATTCGCATTGTCAGCTTTATCGAGAATACAGACCCAACCAGCGTCATCGCTGAAGTTGGCCTTGGCGTGTTCTTCACCATTAAGTTTGCTCTTGTTGGTTCATGCGCAAAAGTGTATAACATCGAACATATTTAAGGAGGAAACATCATGAAAAAGCTACTGTCAATCCTGCTCGTTTCTATTTTCATCCTGAGTGTCGCATACGCCGAAGGGTTGGATTTTTCCAACATGACGGATGAAGAATTGGTCGCGATCTATCAGAACGCAGCCATGGAGATCAAAAGCCGTGGTCTTGTCGTTGGCGATGAAAGAACCTTGCGAGAAGGCAAGTATATTATCGGTAAGGATATCGCCGCCGGAACCTATACTGTTGCCTGTATCGGAACAGCGGGCGAATCCTTCGGAGAGTCCTATGGTTCGCTGGGCGGTATGATGGACGCGCTCGATGACGAATCCGACACGAACTGGAGCGATTTATACGGATCTCTGGGCGGCATGATGGGTGACTACCTGGACATGAGCCTAAGAATCCTCGGCGACTATGGCGATGTCCTCCGGGAATATAACATGAAGAACGGCGACAGCTTTAGTCTTACCCTGGAAGAGGGTACCGCATTGGAAATCTCCAATGGCAGCTGCACCATCAAGGCAGAATAACCTTCATATGATAACAACGAGCGCCTTCCCTGCAACGGAATGGCGCTCGTTTCGTATTCAATTCTTATCTCCCGTACTTCTGCACGGTGTACATCTCCCCGAAGGTGTCCACGGTGGCCTTTTTGATCTTCTGCTCGGACACGGGGCGATCCTGGAAGCCGGTGGGGGCGGCGGCGATGGCGTCCACCACGTCCATGCCCTCGGTCACCTTGCCGAAGGCGGCGTAGTCGCCGTCCAGGTGGGGCGCGTCGGCGTGCATGATGAAGAACTGGCTGCCCGCGGAGTTGGGCATCATGCTGCGGGCCATGGACAGCACGCCGCGGGTGTGGCGCAGGTTGTTCTGTCGGAAGCCGTTGCGGGCGAACTCGCCCTGGATGGAATAGCCGGGGCCGCCCATGCCGGTGCCCTTGGGGTCGCCGCCCTGGATCATGAAGCCGGGGATGACCCGGTGGAAGATCAGACCGTCGTAGAAGCCGGAGGCCACCAGGGTGACGAAGTTCGCCACGGTGTTCGGCGCGATCTCTGGATACAGCTCGGCCTTGATGATGCCGCCGTTTTCCATTTCGATGGTAACGATGGGATTGGACATGATGTTTTCCTCCTGTGATATCAATGATTATGGTTCGCGTTCAAGGGTTTCCGGGTCGCCATAGTCCGCCTCGAAGGTCTCCACGCGGATGGTGGCGATCACCTGGCGGGTGAGGGGCAGGTAGGTGCTGTCCGTGGCCTGGGAGCCGATGGCG
This sequence comes from uncultured Eubacteriales bacterium, assembly GCA_900315585.1. Classification (GTDB taxonomy): domain Bacteria; phylum Bacillota; class Clostridia; order Christensenellales; family Aristaeellaceae; genus UBA2862. Next base: position 8,405 of record OMZP01000022.1, read on the forward strand.
TCCAGAGTGTCCAGGCTGACCGCGTCGTTTGCGTCGATGCTGCCGAAGGCGGCGTAACGCCCGTCATACTCCGGATAGCTGCCCTGCATGATGAAGAATTGGCTCCCGGCGGTGTCGTAGCCGCTGGTCCGGGCCATGGAGATGGCCCCGCGCATGTGGGAGACGGTGTTCTGCGTAAAGCCGTTCTCGGCAAACTCCCCCTTGATGGCATAGCCGGGGTCGCCGGTGCCGTTGTTCTGGGGGTCGCCGCCCTGGATGAACACGCCCGCCACGATGCGGAAGAACTGCTGCCCGTCGTAGAAGCCCCGGTTGGCCAGCTTGATGAAGTTCGCCACGGTGTTGGGGGCCATATCCGGGTAGAGGGTGAAGCGCATTTGGCTGCCGTCGGACATCGTGATGGTGGCCACGGGGTTCGGCACGACCTCCTCTTGCTCCTTTGGCCCGCCCAGATTCAGCAGCAGGATGATCGCCACGGCCAGCGCCACGCCGCCCAGCGCGGCCAGAACCGCCACGCGCCTCCAGTCGCTGAAAAATCCGCCCTTGCGTCTGCGGGTTGCCATGGCCGTTCGCCTCCGAAATTCAGTTTACGGACGCCATGAATGGCGTCCCTGCGGGGAACAATCCCTCCGGCGCTGAAGCGCCACCTCCCTTTACACAAGGGAGGCTTTGTAAAGGCGTCCTTGGCTCCCCTGTGCAAGGGGAGCTGTCACGCTCAAGCGTGACTGAGGGGTTGTCGTGATTATCGGGGATTGCCGGGTTTGAGCGAGAAGATAACTTCGCGTTTCCGCTCAACCATCTCGTCCACCCGCGCGATGTACTCTTCGATGTTGCGCACGTTGGGCGCGCGCTCGATGCGCAGGTCCCGGTCCTTCGGGTCAAAGAGCCACTTGGTGATGGCCCCCGCGCCCAGCGCCAGCACGCTGACGGTCTCCTCCATGTTGCCGATGTTGTACAGGCAGGCCTTGCCGGGCCTGGCATAGCCCACGTTCTCCAGATTCCCGGCCATGTACTTCTGCCGGTACAGGTAGTAGGGCCGCCAGCCGCCGTCCATCAGCCGCCTGCGGGCCAGGTCGATCATCTCCCCGGCGCCCTCCCGGCTCACCTGGCCGTAGCCGTTCCCGGCCACCACCAGGCTCTCATGCAGCTTGCTGGACCGCTTGATGGCCAGGGAATGCACCGTCACGCTGTCCGGCGCGAGGCCCTCGATCACGTCCAGCGTGTGCTCGAAGTCCGCGAGGTCCTCCCCCGGCAGCGCCGCGATGATGTCCATGTTGATGTCGTCGAAGCCCAGGGAGCGGGCCAGCTCGTAGGCCGCGATCGTCTCCGCGCCGGTGTGGGCGCGGCCGATGCGCCGAAGGGTCGCGTCGCTGAAGGTCTGGGGGTTCACGGAGATCCGGCCCACCCCGTGGTCCTTCAGCATCCGCAGCTTCTCCCCGTCGATGGTGTCGGGCCGCCCGGCCTCCACCGTCCACTCCACGGCCCCCGGAAAGGCGTCCTGGGCTGCGGCCAGGATGCGCTCCAAATCGCCGCAGGGGATGGCCGTGGGCGTGCCGCCGCCGATGTACCCGGCCCGCAGGCCGAGCCCCTTCTCCGCCATCAATTCCTTGCACAGCGCGATCTCCCGCAGCACCGCTTCCACGTAGGGCGCGACCATTTTGCCGTTGCCGATCTCCCCCGCCGAAAACGAGCAGTAGGAGCAGCGGGTTTTGCAGAAGGGGATGCCGATGTACAGGTCGAATTGATCCGGCGAAGCCTCGCGGATGCCCGATTGCATCTTCGCGATCTCCCCCAGCAGCGCCGCCTTCTCCGGGCTCACGTCGTAGGCCGACTGCACGTGCGCCACGGCCTCATCCAGCGAAAGCCCCGCCTCCATGCCCTCGTACAAAAGGCGCGTGGGGCGGATGCCGGTGAGGCTGCCCCAGGGGGGCCGCATCCCGGTCAATTCCTTGAGCAGGTTGTACAGCGCCAGCTTCACCTGCCGCTTGCGCAGCCGCTTGACCTCCAGCGCCGAAGCGGACACCGCCGCCTCGCTCAGCCTGCAGGTCTTCCCCTGGGAGCTCCAAGCGTCCGTCCACAGGCCGCCCGCGTCGGTAAAGCGGTGCTCGAACACCGTCTCGCCCTCGGTGAGGCTCACCTGCACGTCCCCATAAAACAGCCGCAGCACGTCGCCCAGGTCGGAGAAGAACTGCGGCGCGTCGGTGATCAGCCGGATCATAGCCGATACCTCGCCCGCTCCCGCGCGATGGTGGTGGGACCGCCGTGGCCCGGCCAGACCCGGGTCTCCCCGGGCAGCGCGAACAGCGCCTTCAGCGAGGAAAGCATCTGCCGGGGATCGCCGCCATGCAGGTCCACGCGGCCGTAGCCCGCCTCAAACAGCGTGTCGCCGCTGAACAGCTCACCCTCGTCCTCAAGGTACAGGCACACGGAGCCCCGGGAGTGCCCCGGCGTGTGCAGCACCGCGAAGTCGAGCCCGCAGGCGCTGAACCGCTCGCCCAGTGCCTCCGCCTTGAGCCCCCGCGGCGGGGGCAGGCGGCTGGCGGCGACATCGTAGGCGCTCTTGTCCATGTCAAAGAGCATCTCCGCGTCCATCGGATGGATGTAGGCCGCGGCTCCGGTAGCCTCGGTCAGCGGCTGCACGCCCAGGATGTGGTCGAAGTGGCCGTGGGTCAGCAGGATCGCCCCCAGCTTCTTCCCGGACAGGGCCGCCCGCAGGCGCTCCAGATCGTCGCCGGGATCGATCAGCACGCAGTCCTCCCGGCCCTCCCGCCAGATGAGATAGGCGTTGGCCTGGTAGGACCCGCAGGGAATCGCCGCTATCTTTACGCTCATAATGTCCTCCATCTGAGAGTGTGGGCCTCAAATCGGGAATGAAGCGTCCGCTATCCTCATTCTACATCTGCCAATTTCTAAAACGTCTTTCGGCTGTCCAGCAAAATGGTCACCGGGCCGTCGTTCAAAAGGTCCACCTTCATGTGGGTGCGGAAGCGGCCCGTCTCCACATGGATGCCCTTCGCCTCGATGATGGCCTTCACCACCTCGCACAGCGGCTCGGCCACCTCGGGCCTCGCGGCCTGGATGAAGTCCGGCCTGCGACCCTTCCTGGCGTCCGCCAGCAGCGTGAACTGGCTCACCAGCAAGACGCTGCCGCCCACGTCCTTCAGCGACAGGTTCATCTTGTCGTTTTCGTCCTCGAACACCCGCAGCCCCGCGATCTTCTCCGCGCAGTAGCGGGCGTCGGCCTCGGTGTCGCCCTCCTGGGCGCCCACCAGCACCATGAAGCCGTCTTCGATCTTCCCCACCGTCTCCCCGTCCACGGTGACGGAGGCATGGGTCACTTTTTGAATCACACAGCGCATCTCATTTCCTCCTTATACCAGAGTGTGTGTCTAAAATCCCTGAAGTGCATTTTCGGCGTCTCCCGGGATTTAGAAACATACCCTGGCCTTCCCCCTTTGGGGAAGGTGGCCGAGCAGGCAACCGGTTGCCGTCGCGAGGTCGGATGAGGTCGAGCGCGCACTGGCCTGGGCTCTGCGAATCCGACCTCATCCGTCATTTGCTCCGCAAATGCCACCTTCCCCAAAGGGGAAGGCTTTTGGGGAAGTCACCCGTTTACCCGGCTGACCTCCAGTATATCCGGCCACTTGTTCAGCTCGCGGATGATCTTCGCCAGCTGCTGGGTGGACTTGATGACCAGGGAGATGTTGAACAGGAAGGTGCTGTCCTTGAGGGTATGGGCCGAGATGGCGCTCACGGGCACCTCCATGGACGCGAACAACACGCTCAGCTCCGCCAGCAATCCCGTGCGGTTGTAGCACACGATGCGGATCTCCGCCTCGTAGGTGGCGGAGGAATCCTTCTCCTCCCATTCCACCTCGATCAGGCGATCCTGCTCCACGCCGGGGTCCTTCAAACTCAGGCAGTCGGCCCGGTGCACGGACACGCCGCGCCCGCGGGTCACATAGCCGATGATCTTGTCCCCCGGCAGCGGTGAGCAGCACTTGGCGAAGCGCACCAGCATGCCGCTCTCGCCCTTCACCACCACGCCGCCGGAGCTGCTGCTGCCGGTGCGCCGCGGGGGCTCCTCCGGCCTGGCTTCCGAAAGGGGCGGGGCCGTCTCCTCCGGCTTCTGGGTCTTCTTGTATTCGTCGATCAGCCGGTTCAGCACCTGCACGGTGCTCAGCCCGCCGAAGCCCACCATGGCGCACACGTCGTCATAGCTCTGCACGGAGTATCGCTTGTACAGCGTCTCCACCAATTCGGGCTTGGACAGCTGGGACATGCTGTAGCCCAGGCGCTTGGCCTCCCGCTCCAGCAGCTCCCGGCCGTGCTCGATGTTCTCCTCCCGCTGCTCCTTTTTCAGCCAGGCGCGGATCTTGGCCTTGGCCTCGCTGGTCTTGACGATGTTCAGCCAGTCGCGGCTGGGCCCGTGGGAGGAGGACGAGGTCATGACCTCCACGAAGTCGCCGGTCTCCAGCTGGTGGGCCAGCGGCACGATCCGCCCGTTCACCTTCGCGCCGATGCAGCGATTGCCCACGGCGCTGTGGATGCGATAGGCGAAGTCCAGCGGCGTCGCGCCCCGGGGCAGCGACACCACGTCGCCCCTGGGCGTGAACACGAACACCTCGTCGGCAAACAGGTCGAATTTGAGCAGCTCGCTAAAATCGCCGGGGTCCTTGGCGTCGCCCTGCCAGTCCAGGATGCGCCGCAGCCAGCTGAGCTTGTTGTCCAGCTCGTCCACGGCCTTGCCCTCTTTGTAGCGCCAGTGGGCCGCGATGCCGTATTCCGCGGTGCGGTGCATCTCGAAGGTACGGATCTGCACCTCAAAGGGCCGGCCCTGGTTCACCACGGTGGTGTGCAGGGACTGGTACATGTTGGCCTTGGGCATGCTGATGTAGTCCTTGAACCGACCGGGCACCTGGGGCCAGATGGTGTGCACGATGCCCAGGGCGAAGTAGCAGTCCTGCTTGGTATTCACCAGCACGCGCACGGCGATCAGGTCCATGATCTGGTCGAAGGACTTGTTCTGGCTCTTCATCTTCTTATAGATGGAGTAGAAGTGTTTCGGCCGGCCGTCGATCTCGCACTTGATGCCCGCCTCGCTGAGCCGGGCCTTGAGCTCCTGGGTCACCTGGCCGATCAGCTGCTCCCGCTCCTCCCGCTTCATGCCCACCAGGCGCACCAGCTCATAGTAGCCCTCCGGGTCGATGTAGCGCAGGCTCAGGTCCTCCAGCTCCCACTTCACGGTGTACACGCCCAGCCGGTGGGCCAGCGGCGCGTAGATGTCCAGCGTCTCCCGGGCGATGGGCACCTGCCGCTCCGGCTTCTGATATTTCAGCGTGCGCATGTTGTGCAGCCGGTCCGCCAGCTTGATCAACACCACGCGGATGTCCTTGGCCATGGCCAGGAACATCTTGCGCAGGGTCTCGGCCTGGGCCTCCTCCCGGTTGGCGAAGTTCAGCTGGCTCAGCTTGGTTACGCCGTCCACCAGCACGGCCACCTCGTCGCCGAACATCCCCCGGATGCCCTCCAGGGTGCAGCCCTCCACGTCCTCCACGCAGTCGTGGAGCAGGCCCGCGGCGATGGTGGTGGCGTCCAGCATCAGGTCCGTCAGAATCACGGCCACGGCCACCGGATGGCTGAAATAGGGGTCGCCGGACTTGCGCACCTGGTTGGCGTGGGCCTTTTCGGCGTATTCATAGGCCCGCTGCACCAGGCTCATGTCATCTTCCGGATGATATTTGCTGATGCGCGCAATCAACTCCTCCGCGCTGATATACGGGCGCAGATTGGTCTCAGACATGTGCGAGCCTCCTTTCGTTTTGTGGTGGAGGGAAAACCTTTCCCTACTCTTCCCGCCACCGCTGGATCGCGTTCCAGACCCCGCTTGCCTCCGGCGCGGCCTTCGCCTTCTCCAGCCGCCTCAACCCCATGGGCCGGGTGGTCCAATCGATCTCAAACAGCCCCATGTCCAGCATGGCGAGCACGGATGCGCAGGCCGCGAGGTCGGAAAGGCCGGATTCCTCCGCCACCAGCCGGGACAGCTGCCCGATCGTCTGACACCAGACGGGCCGCCGACCCACGCGCATGAAGCCCTTGTAGGCCTCCCGCAATTCGTCCAGCCCCGGCAGCTGCCGCCGCCAGGCGGCCTCCTCCGGGAGCCGACAGATCTCCGCGTCCGTCCCCGGCAGGCATTCTCCCGGCGCGCCGGCCAGCGCGATCCGGCGATACCCCTTCGGCAGCTTCCCCACCGGGCAAAGGCACACGGCGTTGAAGGCGCGGGGGTCCTCCGGGAACCTGCCGATGTACAGGTCTGGCTCGAAGGGCTCCAGCAGCTTCAACAGCCGCCGCGCCGCCGTCACCTCGCAGGCGATGGCCAGCGTGCCCTGGGGTCGCTCCCCCATCCAACCGGCCAGCGTGCCTCCGTCGATCTCGGCGGGCCGCGCCTCAAGGGGGTCGATCTTTTTATTATAGAGTATTTCTGTTAAGAAATCGCATTGAAGCGCCGCTTCTTCGCCAAGTTTTGACGCCAATCGGGCCATCGGGTCCCCGTCGCCCAGGACCCGCACCTCCAGCTGCGCCTCCGTGCGCCCCAGGAAGGTGTTCAGTTTCGGCGCGAACAGCGCGTCCACCTCCCCGGAGAGCCCCTCGGCCCGGTGCCCCTCCCGGAAGGCGATGCCGCCCAGCCGGTGGCCGCCCTGGGAGAGGGTCAGCTTCAAATGTGCCCCCTCCGCGCCCACGGCCCGGGCCTCCACCACCTCGCACCTCGCGCGAAACACCGGCGCGGGATTGCCGAAGCCGGTGGGCTGGAGGGCGTCCAGCGCCGAAACCAGGCCGGTGGTGACGGCCTCAAATTCCAATTCCCCGTCGTAGGCCTCCACAGGAATCCAGGCGTCCGCCTCCACATTCGCCCGCAGCCAGGCGTCCATGGCGTCCCGGAACAGCTCCAGATTCTCCGGCAAGAGCGTCAGTCCCGCCGCCTGTCGGTGGCCGCCGAACTTCTCCAGAAACTCCCCGCAGCCGGTCAGGGCGGCGAAGAAGTCCACGCCCTCGATGCTCCGGCAGGAGCCGGTCAGCCTGTCTCCCTGGTCGGACAGCAGGATCACCGGATAGTGGTACTGCTCCACCAGCCGCGACGCCGCCAGCCCGATCACGCCGGGGTTCCAGTCCGCCCCGGACAGTATGATCGCCCGCCGCCGGAGGAAGTCGAAATCCACAAGCTGCGCCTCGGCCTCCGCAAGGATGCGCTGCTCCACGGTCCGGCGCTCGGTGTTCTCCTTTTCCAATTCCTCCGCCAGAGCCCGGGCTTCCCGCCCGTCCTCCGCCATCACCAGCTTCAACGAGCGTTCCGCCGAGCCCAGCCGTCCGCCCGCGTTCAGCCGCGGGGCCAGCTGGAAAGCGATGTTGCCGGAGGTGATCTTCTTCCCCAGCAACCCCGCCGCCTCGATCAGCGCGGCCACGCCGGTTCTGGGACTTTCGTTGATGGCGTCCAGGCCCAGCTTCACGATGACGCGGTTCTCCCCCACCAGCGGCACCACGTCCGCCACCGTCGCCAGCGCCGCCACGTCCACGTAGGGCATGGCCGCGTCCTCGCCGCCCAAGGCCCACACCAGCTTCCAGGCCACCCCCGCCCCGCACAGGGACGGAAAGGGATAGCCGTTCAGCAGCGGGTTCACCACTGGGCAGTCCGGCAGCACCGGCGCGCCGGATTCGTCCCGCGTGGGCTGGTGATGGTCGGTGACAATCACAGAGAGGCCCAGCTCCGCCGCCAGCGCCACCAGCGCCACGCTGGTCACGCCGCAGTCCACCGTCACCAGCAGCTGCGCCCACCCGGCGATCTGCCGGATGGCGGCCTCGTTCAGGCCGTAGCCCTCGAGGTGCCGGGAGGGCAGGTACACCCGGGCATCCGCGCCCTGGCTCTTCAGCCAGCCGGAGAGAATGGCCGAGGCGCACACGCCGTCCACGTCGTAGTCCCCGTACACGCAAATGACCTCGCCCTTATCCATGGCCAAGCGGATCCGCGCCGCCGCCCGGTCCATGTCCGAAAGCCCCATCGTGTCGTGCAGGTCCCGGGCGCTGGGGCTCAAAAAGGCCTCCGCCGCCTCCCGCGAGGCGATCCCCCGCGCCGCCAGCAGCCTGTGCAGCACCGGCGGAAACCCGGAGGGACAGGGGAAGCCGGTGGTGTCAACGTAGCGTTTGATGTATCGAAGCATATGACCTCCGTTGCTTTGCTGGACCGAATCGGACAATCCCTCCGGCGCTGCGCGCCACCTCCCTTTACACAAGGGAGGCTTTTATCACCCCGCCCAAGGCTCCCCTATGTAAGGGGAGCTGTCAGCGTAGCTGACTGAGGGGTTGTCACTCTCTCTCTTGAATCTCTCTCTCGATCATCTCGCATACAGCCACGAAATTTCGATTCACATCCACGTTTGGAATCCTCAGCACCTTCAATCCATAGTTCTCGATGAATCGCGTCCGTTCCGCGTCCTTCTCCGCATTCTCCACCTCAAAGTGCTGGGACCCGTCCAACTCAATCACGAGCTTTGCCTTGCCGCTGTAAAAGTCAGCGATATATCTGCCCAACACCTTTTGCCGCGTAAACCGCGCAGGGTGTCCACGCAGGAAGTCGTACCAAAGGTGCTTTTCTTCCTTAGTCATATCACGTCGAAGGGCCTTCGCGTTTGGTACCAGGTTTTTGTTGTGCTTTCTGGGAAGCCTGCCATCTTCCATGACAATCCCTCCGGCGCTTCGCGCCACCTCCCTTTACACAAGGGAGGCTTTGGTCGTCCTTCTCCCAAGGCTCCCCTGTGTAAGGGGAGCTGTCAGCGTAGCTGACTGAGGGGTTGTTTAGCTTCGCGCCACCTCCCTTTACACAAGGAAGGCTTTTATCACCCCGCCCAAGGGCTCCCCTGTGTAAGGGGAGCTGTCAGCGTAGCTGACTGAGGGGTTGTTTAGCTTCGCGTCACCTCCCTTTACACAAGGAAGGCTTTGGTCGTCCTTCTCCCAAGGCTCCCCTGTGTAAGGGGAGCTGTCAGCGTAGCTGACTGAGGGGTTGTTTAGCTTCGCACCACCTCCCTTTACACAAGGGAAGCTTTTATCACCCCACCCAAGGCTCCCCTGTGGAAGGGAAGCTGTCACCGAAGGTGACTGAGGGGTTGTTCATCCTCTCATTACATCCGCAATGAAAGAAGAATTAGGAACCGGCTCGCGTCGATTCCTAATTCGGGTAATGCTGTGAAATTATGCCTTCTTCGCCTTGTTCGCGTTCAGCTTCTTATCCCACATGGCCCAGACCTGACCGGACAGCAGCACGGAGGAATAGGTACCAGCGAGCATGCCCACCAGCAGCGGGAACGCGAACTCCTTGATGGAGGACACGCCGAAGATGTACAGGCACACCAGCGTGAACAGGGTGGTCAGCGTGGTGTTGATGGTGCGCGCCAGGGTGCTGGACACGGAGACCTCCACCACGTCCATCATGTCCGCCTGGGTGTAACCGGGCTTCGTGCGGGTCTCGCGGATGCGGTCGAAGATGATGATCGTGTTGTTGATGGAATAACCGACGATCGTCAAAATCGCGGCGATGAACGAGCTGTTCACCTGGAAGATGCTGCGGAAGAAGATCATGAACGCGCACATGATCAGAATGTCGTGCACCAGCGCGAACAGCGCGGCGCAGCCGGACAGCGGGCTGAACCGGATGGCGATGTAGATCAGCATGCACACGAACGCGATCAGCAGCGCCTTGATGGCGTTGCTCAGCAGGTCGTGGCCGGCAATGGCGCTCACGTGGTCGATGGAGACGAACCGGAAGTTCGGATACTTCGCGGTCATTTCGCGCTCCAGCTGGGCGCGAACCTGGCTGGTCACGTCGTCCATGTCGATAAGGATGCGCAGGTTGCTGCCGGTCTCGGGGGCCTCGGCCGCTTCCACGGCTTCACCGGCGGTCTCCTCGGCGGCTTCCTCAGCGGTCTCCTCGGCGGCTTCCTCGGCGGCGCTCTCCAGAGCAGCCTCCGCCTCGGCCAGCGCCTTGGCCTCGGCCTCGGCGTCGTACTTCACGAACTGGATGGCGTTGATGCTGTAGCCGTTCTCCTCCAGGGCCTTGGTCACGGCGGCCTCAACGGCTTCCTTGTCGAAATCGCCGCCCATATCGAACTCCACGATGTTGCCGCCGGCATAGGTCAGCTCATAGCCCAGGTTGCTGATCTCCAGGTTGGTGGCGGTGCGGTAGCTGGTCTCGTTCGCGCCGGAAACCACGCCGGTAACGGCGGTCTTCAGCACGTCCTCCATGCCCGCGGTGGCGTCCGCCAGCTTCAGGCGGATCTGCAGGTCGGTCAGGCCGTCGGCGGTGATGCCGGACTTGTCGGTGTTCAGCAGGCTCGCGGCGGGCTCTTCGGCGGCTTCGGCCACTTCCTCAGCAACCTCTTCCACCTCTTCGGTAACCTCCTCGGCAGCCGCTTCGACTTCCTCAGCGGCCTCCTCTACGGCTTCGGTCGCTTCCCCGGCGGTCTCCTCAACGGCCTCGGTCGCTTCCTCGGCGGTCTCCTCAACCGCTTCTTCGGCGGTTGCGGCAGCCTCGGCGATCTCCTTCTGCAGCGCGATGGACGCGGCGGAAGGGGCGGCCTTGGTAATCTGGTTGTCGGTATAGCCGGAGGCGTTCAGGATGGCCTCCACGTCGTTCACGTCGTAATCCTCGCCGACGGAGTAATTCAGAATGGAACCGCCGGTGAAGTCAATGCCCAGGTTCAGGCCGACGCCCGCGATCTGCATGATCAGCGCGACGACGATGATTGCGCCGGAGATGCAGAGGAACAGGCGCGTATTTCCGGTAAACGTCTTTTTCATGCTCGTTCCCTCCTCTTAGCGCGTATAGAGCTTGCGGTTGTTCACGCCCAGCTTGCAGATCAGGATCAGCAGGCCGCGGGTGATCAGCACGGCGGTGAAGTAGGACGCGATGATGGAGATCATCAGCGTGGTGGCGAAGCCCTTGATGGTGCCGGTGCCGAAGATCAACAGCACGACGGCGGCGATCAGGGTGGTCACGTTGGAGTCCAGCACGGCGCGGCCGGCGTTGCGGAAGCCGAACTTCACGGCGTTCAGCGGCGTGCGGCCCTCCCTCAGCTCCTCACGGAATCGCTCGAAGATAACCACGTTGGCATCCACGGCCATGCCGATGCCCAGCAGGATACCGGCGATGCCCTGCAACGTCAGCTGGGCGCCGGTGATGGCCAGCGCGTAGAACACGATCAGCACGTAGATCAGCAGCGCCATGTCGGCGGCCACACCGGGCAGGCGGTACATGACCAGCATGAAGATCAGCACCAGGCACAGGCCCACGATGCCGGCGATGACGGCGCCGTCAATGGCCTCGATGCCCAGGGTGGCGGAAATGGCGCGGGTCTCCACCTCGGCGATGTCCATCGGCAGCGCGCCGGACTGGATCAGCATCGCCAGGTCCTTGGCCCAGTTGTAGGACTCCTCGGAGCTGGAGCTGCTGGAGCCGGTGATGATGCCGCTGCCGCCGGCGATCACGGTCTGCACCGTGGGGGCGGAGATCAGCTCGTCGTCCAGGTAGATGGAGATGGACTGGCCGATGAACTCGCGGGTGGCGTCCTCAAAGGCCTTGGCGCCCTCGGCGTTCAGGTTGAAGCTGACGCCGTAGAGGGTCTTCTCCTCGTTGGCGTAGTTCACGAAGGCGGACTTGATGTCCTTGCCCTCGACCACCACTTCGCCGTTGGGATCGCGGAACTCCAGGTGGGCCGGGGTGCCGATGATGCGGGCGACCTCTTCCGGGTCATCCACGTCCGGGATCTCGACCAGGATGCGGTCCGTGCCCTGCACGGCCACGTTGGCCTCGGTAAAGCCTGCGTTGGTCAGGCGGGTCCGCAGCGCGGACACCGTGCCCTCCAGCAGACTGTCATAGTTCTCCATGGTGGTGTCGGTGGCGATGTACTCCGTGGACACGCCGCCGCGCAGATCCAGGCCCAGGCTGATGGCACTGGAAACCGGTTTCAGCACATACTTGCCGATCTGCAAGCCGTGCAGCGCCAGGAACGCCACGACGACGATCAGCACCGCGACGATCACCAGTTTGATGAGACTCTTCTTCATTCGGTCTGTCCTCCCTGCTCTTGGCTGTGGACACAGCCATGTCAGCATATATCATACAGCTTCCCATTATACTCATAAATTATGAAAACGTCAACCTACTTTGTGTTGTTTTTGTTTATATTAAGGAAGCAAATAAAGCGGCGGGGATTCAAAACGAACATGTCTTCATAAACGGGCGTAGGGGCACCGTTGCGGCGCCCGCCCGGGCACGAATCGCGTCGTTGTACCCGGCGGGCGGCGCAACGCCGCCCCTACTGAGATAATGCTGCTATTTGACTATGCGTTTTGAGGCAATCCCTCGCGCTACCGTCCGGTTCGTCACCAGGTCCAATAGGCGTCGATGCTGCGAATGTCGTTGCCATCGGCGGAAATGGTGATGTAGTGGGTGGTGTCCGTGCCCTTGGTGAAGGCGCGGATCTGGATGCCGTCGGTGGTCTTGGTGTCCGCCAGGGTCCAGCCGTTGGCCACCAGCTTGGTGGCGGCCAGCTCCGCGGTCATGGTGCAGTCGATGGCCTGGATGCAGTACTTCGGGCTGGTGGTGGGGTTCAGCGACACCTGGCAGCTGTTGGCGTTCATGATCAACGCCGCCTGGTCGTTGTAGTACATCAGGGTGTTGGTCTCGGTGTTGGTCTTGTCCAGCTTCATCTTCAGCTTCTTGGCATACTTCACGAAGGTCTTGGGGTTGTCCGTCAGGCTGCCGTACAGGTCCTTCAGCTTGCCCTTCACGATCACGTTCACATTGGCGGTCACGCCGTTGTGGGTCTTCACGGCGATGGTGCAGGTGCCCTTCTTCTTGCCGGTGATCACGCCGTCGGCGCTCACGGTGGCGATCCTCTTGTTGCTCGTGGCGTACTCATACACCGCGTCCGCGCCCTCCTCCACGCTGGGAGTGACCTTGAAGGTCTCCTTCACCTGGATGGACACGGTGTCGGTGTTCACATACAGCTTCGTCGGGGCCTTGCCGCTGAGCACGGCCACGCCGCACTGGGCGGTCTTGCCGTTGTAGGTCTTGGCGGTGATGACCGCGGTGCCGCTGGCCACGCCGGTCACCTTGCCGTCGGCGCTGACGGTGGCCACGGCGGGGGCGCTGCTCTCATAGGTGACGGTGCCGCCGGCCTTCTTCGGGAAGACGACGGTCAGCTGCTGGGTGTCCCCGGCGCTGATGACCTTGCTCTTCTCCTCGAAGGCGATCTTCTTCGGCGCGTTCAGCACCGTGACGGTGCACACGGCAAGCGCCGTGTCCTCATAGCCCACGGCGATCTTCGCGGTGCCCCGCTTCTTGGCGGTGATCAGGCCGTCGCTGGAGACGGTGGCCACCTTCTTGTTGGACGTGGCGAACACCAGCTGCTTGCCCTCCGCGCCGGCGATGGCCGCGGTGTTGATCTGATAGGTCTCCTTTGCGCCCAGCGTCATCTCGAGCACGGTGGGCTCCGCCGCCGCCAGCGTGGGCAGCAGCGTCAGCGCCAGCGCCAGCAGCACGAACGCGGCGATCATACGTCTCTTCATATCACAATCCTCCATTTGTGTGGATAATCCTCTGTTCTGCCATTATAAGCCAATCCCCCGCCCAAAACAAGGCGCGCAATGGGAGAAATGCGCGACAATAAATAGACAAACTGTGACAGAATTTCCGGATTGTGACAGGGCGCAAAAGACGCGCCTCCGACGGGAGGCGCGCCTTCAGAACGGTGAAATGTTACTTGTTGTTCTCCAGCATGCTGTAGACGACGGCGGCCAGCGCGGCGCCCACCATCGGGCCCACGATGAAGATCCACAGCGAAGCCAGCGGCGCGAAATTGCCGCCGAAGGCCGCGAACAGGGCCGGGCCGACGGAGCGGGCCGGGTTCACGGAGGTGCCCGTCAGGCCGATGCCCAGGATGTGCACCACCACCAGCGTCAGGCCGATCACCAGTCCCCCGAAGGAGCCGTGCTTCGCCTTCTTGCTGGTCACGCCCAGAATGGCCGTCACGAAGATGAAGGTCAGCACGATCTCCACCACCAGACCGGCGAAGTGGTTGCCGTTCACGCCCGCCACGCCGTTGGCGCCGAAGCCGTTCAGCAGATGGGCCCCCTCAGCCGACAGGGTGCCGGTCATGTCGGTGACCTTGCCCAGCCCGAAGATGATCCACAGCACCGCGGAGCCGCAGACCGCGCCCACGCACTGGCTGATCACGTAGGCGACGAACTCGCTAAAGCTCATGCCGCCGGTGAGCATCACGCCCAGAGACACCGCCGGGTTGATGTGGCAGCCGGAGATGTTGCCGATGGAATAGGCCATGGCCACGATGGTCAGGCCGAAGGCCAGGGCCGTCAGGATGTAACCGCCGCCGTTGGCGGCGTCGCAGCCCACCAGCATGGCGGTGCCGCAGCCCAGAATCACCAGTACAGCCGTGCCGATGGCCTCGGCGATACACTTCTTGTTCATACGATCTCCCTCCTTTTGTCAAACCTTTCAAGCATGAAAATTATACCGCCCGCGCCGGGTGATTACAAGCGATTGTCACAGTTGTTAATAGCTTAGTCAAAGCGGGGTCAAGATTGCAGGCACACAGATTCTTCGCCTGCGCTCAGAATGACCGTTCGGCTCATCGTTGCCATCCAGAGCGCAGCGAAGGATCTTTCAGCTTCCATTGGTCCACAAAAAAAGAACCGCTTGCGCGGTTCTTTAAAATCCCTATTTCGCCTTTTTCAGCGCGCTCTTCTTCACGAAGCCGCCGGTGCCGCCCAGGGTCTTGATGTAGGCCCAGTTGCCCTTCACCTGGTACACGATCACGTGCTGGCCCTTGGTGAGCGTGGTCTTCTTGCTGCTCCCGCTGGAGGCCTTCTTGTAGACCTTGGTGCGCTGGGTGGCGTAGTACACCTGGCTGGCATAGGCCGCGCCGTAGGACTTCAAAAAGCCCTTGTACATGTAGCCCTTCACGCCGTGGTCGGTGCGGACATAGTAGAAGGAGCTCTTCTCCTTGCCCAGGTAGAACACCTTTGCGCCGTTCTTGACGCTGGTCACCACGTCGTAGGACGAGCCGGGGCCGCTGCGCACGCGCGCGCCGTCCACCGTCACCTGCATGATCTGCACCGTCTTCTTCGACGCCGCGGACGCGCTCAGGGGCGCGATCAACATGGACGCGACCAACAGGACGGACAACAGCATCACCAAAATTTTGCGCTTCATAAGCGATCACCCCTCACACTCATGGGTGCATTTTAGCATATATCTTCGACAAAATCAAGCCCAAAAACCACAATTTTGTCGAATTTCGTCAGTTAAAATATACCAGCTCTTCCTTGGGCGGTCCGGCGGGGGTCACCTTCTCCTCGATGAGGATAATGGCCTCGGTGTTGTGCAGGGGGCTGAAGCTCTTTTCGGCCTTCGCGTCCACGAACACCCAGTCGTTGGTCTTGGGGGCCTCGCCGCTGAACTGGCAGAGGAAGCCGATGCCGCCGATGTCCTCGGCGCAGCAGGTCATCACGTGGCGGCCGAACACATAGCAGTTCTTCGGCATGTCATCCATGCGGAAGGCGCGGCCTCGGGCGTGGATGCGCTTGCCGTCGTAGCGGTCCGGGTGCTCCAGCGCGTCCAGGTAGAAGGTGCCGAAGTCCTCGTCGCCGATCACCACCGGGTCGGCCTTCACGTCGTAGGGCAGGTCCTCGTCGGCCACGCCGTCGTCCGTGGTGCCGTCCAGGTTCTCAAAGAAGATGCGGGTCGAGCTGTTCAGGCCCTTCACCGCCCGCCGCCAGGGGCTCTTGCGGCTGCTTTCGTCGCAGCGGTTGAAGATCACCAGGTCGGCCTCCTTCAGGCCGTCCGCCATGTACTTGCGCATGTTCTTCAGGTACAGCTCGAAGGTCTGCGCGTCCACCAGGTCGATGATCTGGGCCAGGGCCCAGCTGTCCGGCTTCTCGGCGGCGTAGAGACTTTCCAGCAGCCAGGTGGCGTTGTATTCGATGATCACCCGCTCCGGCTGGTGCTCCCGGTTGATGCGCATCAGGCGCTTGCCGGCGATCTGCTTGACCTCCTCCAGGCTCACCAGGGTGGTGTTGGTCTGCCTGAGCATCTCGGGGTCGTATTCCTCTTCCCCCTCCTCGCAGCACAGCAGCAGCGTCTTCTCGCCCTCGCTGAACCCCTCGTCGGTCAGCATCTCGGTGATGAACTTCGTCTTGCCCGCGCCCAGAAAGCCGGTGACGATGTAGACTGGTACGTTCATGGCTATGATCTCCTGATTCATCAAATCTTCTATAGTGGAAAATGGAGAATGGAAAACGGACGGCCTTGCCCGCCATTCATACTCCATTGTCCATTGTCCACCGTTCATTCATCAGATGCCAAACAGTTCCTTGATGGCGTCCTGATTGATCTTCACGCCGATGACGCACAGGCGGCCGGTGTAGTCGGCGGGGCCATAGCGGAAGTCGCTCTCACCGGGCACGTAGTCAAAGTGCAGCCACTTGCCGTCGTTCAGGGGCAGGATGCCCTTGGCCCGCAGGATCTGACCGAACTCCGCGCCGTTGCCGTCGTCCAGCTCCTCCAGGGCATTGCGGATCTCGGCCTCGTCGAAGTGCTTCGGAGTCTCCACGCCGATGTTGTCGAAGATCTCGTCGGCGTGATGGTGGCCGTGATGATCGTGGCCGCAGCCGCAGGAGCAGCCATGCTCGTGATCGTGATGGTGCTCGTGCTCGTCATGATCGTGGTCATCATGATGCTCGTGGTCATCATGATCGTGGTCGTGATGATGCTCGTGCTCATCGTGGTCGTGATGATGCCCGTGCTCATCGTGGTCGTGATCGTGATGATGCTCGTGCTCATCGTGCTCGTGGTCGTGATGATGGTGCTCGTGATCGTGGTGATCCGGCTCCGGCAGGTCATCGATGGTCAGCAGGAAGGTGGGATGCTCGATGGTCTCCAGCATCTTCGCGCTGTCCAGCTCGTCCCAGGGGGTGGTGATGATGCGGGCCTTGTCGTTGTGCTGGCGCAGCAGGGCTACGCACTTCTCGATCTTCTCCTGGGTGGTCAGCTGGGTGCGGCTGAGGATGATGGTCTCGGCGCTCTCGATCTGGTCGATGAAGAACTCGCCGAAGTTGTGGGCGTACATGCGGCACTTGCCCACGTCCGCCACGGTGGCGCAGCCCGCCAGCTCGATTTCGTGGGTCTTGGCCACGTCGTCCACCACGCGGCGGATGTCGCTCAGCTTGCCCACGCCGGAGGGCTCGATCAGGATGCGGTCCGGGTGGTAGGTGTCGATCAGCTGGCCCAGGGCCTCGGTGAAGTCGCCCACCAGGGTGCAGCAGATGCAGCCGCTGTTCAGCTCGGTGATCTGCACGCCGGTGTCCTTCATGAAGCCGCCGTCGATGCCCACTTCGCCGTATTCGTTCTCCAGCAGCACCACCTTCTCGCCCTCGAAGGCGCCGTCCAGCAGCTTCTTGATCAGCGTGGTCTTGCCCGCGCCCAGGAAACCGGAAATGATGTTAACCTTTGTCATTGTCTTTCACCTGTCCTATGCTATGATATATCGCCGGAGGTCCGGCGGGGTTTGGAAGCGTTCGCCGCTTGCGCGGGCTTCTCAGCCATCCTTGATGATACCCCTTTTAGATGAATTTGTCATGCAAAACCGCGGGATTTCACCAAATAATAACATGGCCCGGCGGGGCATAAAGAATCCTCGCGGCGGAGCGCGGGACGGGACAAATCCCTTCGCAAATGAACCCCGTCCATGCTGCCCGCCAGTGAAACGCACAGATCCTTCGCTGCGCTCAGGATGACAGGACTTCGATTCGTTGTCATCCTGAGCATAGCGAAGGATCTGTACATCGCAGCGTTCAACCGCATTGCGTGGATTTCCACCGGCTTTTGTGAAGCGCCCTCATTCCCTCACGGCATGATGCCGCCCATGCCCGTGCCGTCGGCGTAGGCCAGCAGCTTCGGGAACAGGATCTGCAGCTCGCCCCGCAGGGTCTCCTGCTGCTCGGGCGTCATGTTCATCAGGTCCCACACCTCGCCGTATTCCGGAGTGATGTCGATGAACGTCATGGGCTCGAAGCTGAGGACCATCGTACCGGACAGGCGCATGCCCGTGCCGTTCTGGACGGCGGAGAGCTCGAACTGGCCGTCGTCGGGGTTGTAGTGGAAGCTCATCATGGCCTCCCCCTCCAGGCTCGTCACCTTGCCGCGCAGCTCGTCCAAAGCGGAATCCTGCTCGTCCTCGCCGTCGCCCGCGGCCAGGATGGCTTCTGCGGCGCGAATCAGCTGGGGCATGGGCAGCGGAGCCGACACCGAGCGCATGCCGTTGCCCTCGTCCCGGGTCAGGGCGTAGAGCACCACGTCCAGGTGGGAGCCCGCCACGGACAGCGCCGCGCTCAGCCCCTTGGCCATGTCCTCGCCGCTGTTGCCGGGCGTGGAAAAGTGATCCAGATCCAGGGCAAAGGTGGCGCTGAGGCCGCCCATGGAGAACAGCACGTCCTCTTCCACCAGCTGCACCACGGCGTCCACCGCCTGGCCATAGTCGCTCTCGAACATGATCTGCAGGGTCGGCGCGTTCTCGGACAGGCCCAGGGCCAGCGTCAGGCTGGCATTGCCAAAGCGGGCGCTCCTGGCCCGATCGCCGCTCACATAGGAAAGCGCCATGTCGCTGATCCGCACGATGCTGGCGTTGCCCTCCGCCAGGGCCGTCAGGCTCCCCGCCAGCACAAGCATCGCCAGCAGCAGCGCCACAATCTTCTTCATATCCTCCAACCTCCGCGCCGCGCATTCCCGCGGCCTGATGATCCGTACACTTCCAGAATATATGCGAGAATTATAGCATTGCCCGCGTTTTATTGTCAACGCAGGCAACGGGAAAACAACGGGAATCGACGATATTTTAACCTTGCTAACCGTTTATACCGATTTCATAGAAAAGTGGGAGCCGCGCTGCGGCTCCCACTTGAAGTTGCTCCGTCCGTCGATCAGGCGGCGGGCTGGGCGACGACGCTGCCGATGTACTGCATCAGCGGCGCCAGCGCGTTGTTCAGATCCGCGTTCAGGGCGGCCTGCTCCTCGGCGGTCAGGGCCTCGGAATTATAGGCGTTGGCAGCGTTCTCGATGCTGTTGAACTCAAACTCGTCGTTGGTCTCCCGCAGGTTCGCGCTGAACTGCACGGTCTGGCCGGAGAGGTTGTTCTGTGCGCTGACCGTCATGGAGCCTTCCTTGCTGCCGTCGGCGGCGGGATGCTCGTCGATGTGCATGCTGAAGGCGGACTGGCCGGCGAAATCCGCGGCCACGTCGCAGAACTGGGTGTCGCCCAAATCGCCGTAGTTCAGGGACGCGGCGATGGTCTGGCCGTTGCCGCCGATCTCCAGCGCCACGACCTGGCAGCCCTCGTGCGCCTCATCCGGCGACAGGGACAGGCTGAAGTTCACCTGACCCATCAGGTTGGCGGTGAGCGCCAGAACCGCTTCCTCCGGGCTGGAAGCCAGGTTGATCTCGGCGATGGTGTAGGACTGGCCCTCCTGATACAGCAGCAACTGCACGGTGTCGGCGTTCAGGGTGGAGGCGATGTACAGCCCGCCCGTGGGGGCATCGGCGGTCACGCCGCCCTCGACCGTATACAGGTCGATCAGCAGCTCGGCGGTCTCGCCATCGTCGCTGACCTTGCCCTCCAGGGCAAAGCCGCTGTTGTTCTGCACCATGGCGTTCACGGAGCTCAGGATCGGAGCCAGCGTACCGGCAGCCTCGGCGGGAACCATCATGGTCACCATGCTCAGCAGCTGCTTCACCAGCTCATAGGGAATGGTGAAGCTGGCGCTCTGGCCGTCGGTCTCGGGCTGGATGCCCAGCATGGGCAGGAAGCCGGTGATGCCCATCAGGTCGATCTTCGGGATCTCCACGCCCTGGAAGATGGGCAGCTTCGTGGCGGACAGCTGACCCATGTTGGCGAACACCTCGCCCAGGGCCTCGGTGGGGTCCCCGCCCAGCATGGCCAGGTTCTCCGTGGGGATGGCGGCGGCGATGGGCCGCTCCATGCCCTCCACATTCATGACGACCTTGCCGTCCACGATCTGTATCACGCCGCAGAGCAGTTCCTGGCTGCCGTCGTCCGCGTCCACCTCGATGGTGGGGATGCCGTCGGCCGCGCCGATGGCGATCTGGGCGTTCAGGTCTCCCAGATCGATCACCTGCTCCTGTTCGCCGTCGCTCACGGAAACCTGCATGTCGGAAAGTTTCAGAATGTTCGCGGTCTCGGCCAGCGCCGCGGATGCCAGAACCAGCATCAGCGCCAGCGTCAGTGCAAGCAGCTTCTTCATGTCGCATTCCTCCGTATCTCGTCATTCTTTGCCGGCACCGCTTGCAATGCCTCCCGCCATCGGTTATAATGGGCGCAAGCACCCCAACAGGGAAAGGGCGGCGACGGAATTGCAATTCACCAAGATGCACGGCCTCGGTAATGATTTTATCATATTAAAGTGTTTTCGTCAACCGATAGATGCGCCGGACGCGCTGGCCCGGAAACTCTGCGACCGGCACTTCGGCGTGGGCGCGGACGGGCTGATCCTGGCCCTGCCCTCCTCCGTCGCCGACGCCCGGATGCGCATTTTCAACGCCGACGGCTCCGAGCCGGAGATGTGCGGCAACGGCATCCGCTGCCTGGGCAAGTTCCTCTACGACGGCGGCCTCTGCCGAAAGCCAAAACTTGCCATCGAGACCCTGGCGGGCGTGCTGACCCTCGAAGTTCGCGGGCAGGACGGCGTCTGCGAGGCCGTGACCGTGGACATGGGCGCGCCGGTATTCGACCCGAAGGCGATCCCCGTGGCCGCCGACAGCAACGACCTCGAGCTCGAG
This sequence comes from uncultured Eubacteriales bacterium, assembly GCA_900315585.1. Taxonomy (GTDB): domain Bacteria; phylum Bacillota; class Clostridia; order Christensenellales; family Aristaeellaceae; genus UBA2862. Next base: position 29,319 of record OMZP01000022.1, read on the forward strand.
GTGGACGGCCGGAAGCTGCGCTTCTTCTGCGTGTCCATGGGCAATCCCCACGCCGTCACCTTCGACCTCTATCCCCCGGAGGCGGACTTCCGCCGCCTGGGCGCGCTGCTGGAGCGCCACAACGCCTTCCCCCGCCGTGCCAACATCGAATTCTGCCGCCTGAACGCCTCCGGCGGCGCGGACGTTCAGGTGTGGGAGCGGGGCGCGGGACCCACCCTGGCCTGCGGCACCGGGGCCTGCGCCGTGCTGGCCGCCGGGGTCCGCCTCGGCCTGCTCCCCCGCCGCGCCGGGATCACCCTTCCCGGCGGCACGCTGGACATCCTCTGGGGCGACGACGGCCACCTGCACATGACCGGACCGGCAATTACCGTCTTTGACGGAAGCTACAAAGTTCAGAGTTAATACTGTTCTCAAATAAGAAACAGAAAAGATCCTTCGACTCCGCTTTGCTCCGCTCAGGATGACCAATACAGCGGTGTCATTCTGAGCGAAGCGAAGAATCTTCTATCTTTTAATTGAGAAAAGTATAAGAGATAAGAGTTTAGATTAATCGGCTCTCCAAGAAATCAAATATCGCAAAACAGATCCTTCGCCCTGCTCAGAATGACAGCATCGGTTCGTCTGTCATCCTGGGCGAAGCGAAGGATCTGTACTTAATGTATGGAAACATGCTTCAGGCAGCGGTCTGCATTGATCCCGTGCCAGCCGCATGCTTCTCTCAACTCTAAACTCTAATCAAACACCCTCCGTCCCCAGCTGAACGTCCGCTTGTAGTAGCCGGAGCTCAGGGAGCTGAGGATGACCTTCTTCGCGGCGCTGGAGGCGTGGATGAAATATCCGTTGCCCAAGTAGATGCCGGTGTGGTCGCAGGCGTCGCTGTCGCTGACGGTGTCGAAGCACACCATGTCGCCCCGCTTCAGGTTGTCATAGGCGATCTTGGCGCAGCTGTCGTCGTAGCCCTGCCCGTAGGACGAGCTCTCGATGGAGGCCCCGGCCTTGCCGTAGCAGTAGTGGCAGAACTTCGCGCAGTCGAAGGACTCGGGAGGATTGGCGCTGGTGGAGTAGGGCGTGCCCATCAGGTTCTGGGCCACATAGATGGTATATTCCACCTTCGAGCCGCTGGCGCTGCTGGTGGTGGAGCGCAGGGACTCCGGCACGGCCTCCGCCGCGGCGTCCCCGCCGCCCACGTCGCCGCTCTCGGAGCTGTCGCTGTCCACCTTGCCGGTGGAGAGCACGCTGGCCTTGATGTAGCCCACCTGGGCGCCGGACTTGTTGCGAATGCGCACGTAGCTGCCGTCCACGCCCACCACGTACACCGTGGCCCCGGCGGCCACTGAGCCCAGCTTCTTCGTGGCCCCGGCATCCTTGTACACGGTCGCGCCCTCGGTGACGTAGGCCTTCACGGCGTCCACGCGGTCCAGGTACTTGAGCCGCACGTAGCCGATGTGATCCTTATAGGAAACCTTGCCCCAGCCGTTGGAGACCCCCTTCAGCGTCAGCTTCAGGTTCTTGGGCACCTTCACGGACTTCGACGAGGCGTCCGCGGACTGGTAGACCTTGGTGGTGGCGTTGAGCTTGACTGCAATGGAATCTGCGAACGCGGACGATCCCGCCAGCAGCGCCGCCAGTGTCAGCACCAGCACCGCACGCAGGAAGCGTTGGACCCGCTTGGACATACTCCCATCCCTCCAGCTTTGTAATTATATCCATTATATTTTCATTTTGTGGCAAACGCAACACAATTTATGAAAAGATTCCCGGAAAACCCCGTGATTTTGTATAAATAATCAGGCGGAATTTTGACATTTTGATGCCCTGCCGCCCTTGCGCGGCGCTCAAAGGGGTTGTATAATAGACTTACACCCTCCAAAAGGCTCCCCTCGGGAAAGAAAAGCCAGCCTATGGAGCTGCAACGAGAAAGGACCATCATGATGAACACGCGCTTCCGCTGCGCCGTGATCGGCGGGGCGAACATCGACATCGGCGGCTTCCCCTCCGGGCGCGTCGCCATGCAGGACTCCAACCCCGGCCGGGTGCGGCTCAGCGCCGGCGGGGTGGGCCGGAACATCGCCTGCAACCTGGCGCGCCTGGGCGTTGAGACCCACCTACTGGCCGCCTTCGGGGACGACGCCTTTGCCCGCGTCGCCCTGGAGGACTGCGCCCGCGCCGGGGTGGACTGCTCCCTGGCCTTCACCTTCCCCGGCGAGGCCAGCTCGTCCTACCTGTTCATCGCGGATTCCGGCGGCGACATGCAGCTGGCCATCAACGACATGGCGATCTGCGACCGCCTCACCCCGGAGGTGCTGCGCGAGCGCCTGGACGCGCTGAACGCCATGGACGCGGTGGTGCTGGACGCGAACCTGCCCGCCGAGACGCTCAGCTACCTGGCCGAAAACCTCCGCCCGCCGATCCTCGCGGACGCGGTGTCCACGGCGAAGGCCCCGCGGCTGCTGGGCGCGATGCCCCGGCTGGCCGCCGTCAAGCCCAACGCCATCGAGGCCGAGACCCTCACCGGCATCCCCGTCCACGGCCCGGACTCCGCGGCCCGCGCGGCCCGTCGGCTGGTGGAGCTGGGCGCGAAGCGGGCCTTCATCACCCTGGGCGAGCGGGGCGCGTGCTGCGCCGATGCCAGCGGGACGGTCTTCCTGCCCGGCGGCGCGGTGCGACTGGTGAACGCCACCGGCGGGGGCGACGCCTTCACCGCGGCCCTGGCCTGGGGCCTGGTTCGGGGCCTCTCCCTCCGGGAGTGCGGCGCGGCGGGCCTCGCCGCCGCCTCCATCGCCGTGGAGAGCATGGAGACGGTCAGCCCCGACATCAGCGCCGAAGCGGTGCGACGGAGGATGTGTTTGCCGGGATAATGTGGAATGAGGAATTAGGAATTAGGAATGGCGGTACAAATCCTATCGGATTTGATTGAAATTTTCCGGAAGGGCATCGCCTTATTCATCATAAAACCCGACAGGGTTTTTACCGCAATTCCTCATTCCTCATTCCTAACTCCTCATTGAAAAAACTCCATCACAACCATCAGGAGGATAAATGTATGAACAAGTACCTTGAAGTGTCCAAAGAGGTTCAGGAAGCCCTCGCCGCCGGCAAGCCGGTGGTAGCCCTGGAATCCACCATCATCAGCCACGGCATGCCCTATCCCCAGAACGTGGAGACGGCCCTGAACGTGGAGCGCATCATCCGGGAGAACGGCGCGATCCCGGCCACCATCGCCATCATCGGCGGCAAGCTGAAGGCGGGCCTGAGCGCGGAGGAGATCGAGTACCTGGGCAAGAAGGGGCAGGCCGTGACCAAGGCTTCCCGCCGCGACCTGCCGGTGCTGATCGCCCGGGGCGACGACGGCGCCACCACCGTGGCCACCACGATGATCATCGCGGCCATGGCGGGCATCAAGGTGTTCGCCACCGGCGGCATCGGCGGCGTCCACCGGGGCGCGGAGGTCACCATGGACATCTCCGCCGACCTGGAGGAGCTGGCCCAGACCCCGGTGCTGGTGGTATGCGCGGGCGCGAAGTCCATCCTGGATCTGGGGCTGACCTTGGAATACCTGGAGACCAAGGGCGTCCCCGTCATCGGCTACGGCACCGACGAGCTGCCCGCCTTCTACACCCGCGTCAGCGGCTTCGGCGTGGACTATCGCCTGGACACCCCCGACGAGGTGGCCGCCGCCTTCCGGGCCAAGCTGGACATGGGCCTCAAGGGCGGCATGCTGGTCACGAACCCGATCCCGGAAGAGTACAGCATGGACCCCGCCGTGATCAACAAGGCCATCGACGAGGCCGTGGCCGAGGCCAACGCCCTGGGCATCAAGGGCAAGCAGACCACGCCCTTCCTGCTGGCCAAGATCAAGGACATCACCGGCGGCGACAGCCTCGCCAGCAACATCCGCCTGGTCTACAACAACGCCGCCCTCGCCGCCCAGGTCGCCGGGAAGCTGTAAACCCCGACTGCCTGTGTAAGGGGAGGCGCCGAGTGGCTTATCGGGTCGGCCTGGGCCTGAAAGTCTTCCTCCTTGCCTCCCCTTTCAAGGGAAGGCTCTCCGCCGACGCGCCGCCTTGCCGCAGGGACACCGTTCATGGCGTCCGCAGAGCGCCGGGCGCAATGCCCAAAGCCTTACCCTATGGGGAAGGTGGCCGAGCGGAGCGAGGTCGGATGAGGTCTTTTCGGACGGCCACGTGCCTATGCCATAACAGACGCAGGCTCAGCGGCGGGAGACCTCATCCGTCTTTGACGAAAAATGCAAGCATTTTCCGCCAAATCCACTGGGGCCTGCCAAACGCGCGCGCCCAATGCTGACGCATCGGGTCCCATCGCGCACGAACGGGCCCGTTCTCGCTGAAAACAGCACACTGTGCTGTTTTCCGGGCGCTCGAA
>OMZP01000014.1 GCA_900315585.1 uncultured Eubacteriales bacterium
AATACCTCCTTTGAAGTATTTGCATCAGAGCAGAAAACAGCAACGGAAAAAAGCTGGCAGCCAAAATAGCCTTCCCCTGATAGTTGGGACCGAGCAGCCTGAAGGATACAGAATATTGGGAATACCAACCGTATATATGCAATAGCGATAGAAAAATCAAAAAAATCAGGCCGTTGTCCTTTTTCGGAAACAAGATACTGGCCATGTAGGTATACACCACATAGGCAAGCAGTATGTCGTAGGTCTCTAAAACTGTGCGCTCCATCGCTGCCACTGGGACAGAAGAGATCAAAGAAAGGAACGCTGGATAATACAGCCAACCCTGCAACGCCCTTGCGGCGTTGAATGAAACAGCAATGCCAGTGTAAGGATTGATGGTCTGTATCGCGTTGTAGCGAATCGTATCCGCTGCGTAGGTCACATAAGCTGCATCATCATAGGACCAATGGGTCGTATCCCTTGCAAATCCATTGTAAAGCTGCCAGCCTAACAACACTAAAAACGCAACCAGGTAAAAAATTTCCCAGCCGTTGAGCTTTGGAAGCCTGATTCTGAACGGTCTTCTTCTTAAGAATAAATACATGGAATATAGACTGCCAATGACTATTACAGTCCCAAATACCCAGCACAACAGCGTAAAAGGCAAATGCAGGAAAGCGATCGGCACCTCCAGAAGCTGGAAAACCGCCAGTTCAACAAACACGCCGATTGGAAAGCACGCGCATAGCCTGTATCGATTCTTTTTCGGCAGAATTGCTGTCCATGGTGCGCCAATCAAAACAGGCGCTATGAACAGGAACACCATCAACAGGAATATCCGAATAACTATCACAAACGTACTGCCTCGTATGAATAATGACCCAATAGTTATATCATGCGCGCGATCCGATCACGCGCTCTTTTGCCTGGCCATCGCAGGCTCCCCTGCCAGCTGGTAGGTGGACACCATATCCTTCACCAAATCCCGTATCTGGCCTTCCCGGTTCGCATACGCTGCCAGCATCAGCCCCTCCAGCTTGCCCAGGAAGACATCCTCGTCGAACTTTATCGGGTTGCCGATGTGGATCAAATCGTTGTCGGTCTTCTGCAGCCCTTCCTCGGCCATCAGCTTCTCCTCGTACAACTTTTCGCCCGGGCGCAGGCCCGTGTACTCGATCTTGATGTCCACGTCCGGCTTGAAGCCGGAGAGCTTGATCAGGTTCCGCGCCAGGGTGTCGATCTTGACGGGGCTGCCCATGTCCAGCACGAAGATCTCGCCGCCCTTGGCGTAGACCCCCGCCATCATCACCAGGCTCACTGCCTCGGGGATGGTCATGAAGTAGCGGATGATGTCCGGGTGGGTGACGGTCACCGGACCGCCCTTTTCGATCTGCTTCTTGAAGATCGGGATCACCGAGCCGTTGCTGCCCAGTACGTTGCCGAAGCGCACGGCCACGAACTCGGTTTTGATGTTCTCGAACACCTTGCCGGTGCCGTCCTTGTCGGCGTTTTCCGTGCCGTCGTGGGTGAACAGCTGGGGAATCTCCCTGGCCTTGCCCGCCTTGATCTTCATGTCGAAGGACTGGATGATCATCTCACACAGACGCTTGGACGCGCCCATGATGTTGGTGGGATTGACCGCCTTGTCGGTGGAGATCAGCACGAACCGCTCGCAGCCGTGCACCATGGCCGCGTAGGCCGTCTTGAAGGTGCCGATGGCGTTGTTCTTGATGGCCTCGCAGGGGCTGTCCTCCATCAGCGGCACGTGCTTGTGGGCCGCCGCGTGATAGACCACCTGGGGACGGTAGGTCTCGAACACGTCGAACATCCGGCGGCTGTCCCGAACGGAGCCGATGAGGGTCTCCAGGTTCAGGTTGGGATACTTCTCCCGCAGCTCCAGCTGGATGGCGTAGGCGTTGTTTTCGTAGATGTCGAATATGATCAGCTGCTTCGGATTGTGCGCCGCGATCTGTCGGCAGAGCTCCGAGCCGATGGACCCGCCGCCGCCGGTCACCAGGACCGTCTTGCCGTTGATGAACTCGAAAACCTCGTTCATGTCCGTGCGGATGGGCTCGCGGCCCAGCAGGTCCTCCACGGACACATCCTTCATGGCGCTGACCGTGGCCTCCCCTACCACGAACTGATACAATCCCGGCAACTGCTTCAGCTTGCAGCCCGTCTCGTTGCAGATGGCCAGGATGTCCCGCTTCTGCTGGGCAGAGGCGCTGGGGATCGCCAGGTAGATCTCATCGACATTGTATTTTTCTACGCTGGAAAGGATGTCGTCCCGGCCGCCGACGATTGGGATGCCGTCCATGGTGCGGTGCCACTTGTTGGGGTTGTCGTCGATGATGCAGACCACCTTGTTGCTGACCTCGCTGGCCTGCGTCATGTCCCGGAGGATCATCTGGGCTGCGTTCCCCGCGCCGATCAGCATGATGCGCTTCGACTTTGGATCCGCGGTCTCATGCCTGTTCTTGAATACCTGTATGAATCGGAATCCGAAACGCACGATGACCAGCAACGCGAATTGGAAGACCGCTCCCATCAGATAGTAGGAAATGGGCATGCGTTTCAACAGCGCCGTGATCAGCGCCGTGTGGGCCACGGAGGCGATCATGGAGCCGATGAAGCAGCGCACCAGCTCGGTGTAGCTGGCGTACCGCCACACGCTGTTGTACATGCGTGCGAGGAAAAAGACCAGGACGGAGCCCGCCGCACAGGGGAGTATGAACTGGCTGTAGGGCTGTATGTACTCCTGCGGGATGGCGCTGAACACGCCGTCAAACCGCAAAAGCAGCGCCAGAAAATAGGCGCCGCACACCGCCACAAAGTCATAGACGGCCAGGATCACCGCTATCACCTGCCAGTGTTCCAGGCCTCTTCTCCTGCCGTAGACGCTATTCAGTTCGCTTCTGTCTTTCGTTTCCTGTCGCAACGATCGTCGATCCTTTTCTGTTGGTATCGGTCCGCAGTAACCGTAAACCCTCGCCTGCTCCGCTTGGGCATGGCTCCGCCAGGCACAGGGTTGCCTGGTGTGAAAGCAGCCTTGCGCCGATAATGTCTGTGTTCACAGGCCGCTTCTGCCCGTCAATCCAATCGATGCAGTTCGGCCTGATCCTGAGGCTCCGGTTCGTGAACCAGCCTATAGGTATACACCTTTATTATACTTGATTTTGTCATCGTCGTCAATCTACTTCCACGAATTGCAACCCCATGATAACGTTCCTTTACCCTGCTTTCAAAAAGATGTAATACTATCCTCAATCTGAATGTAGACAAAAACTGTGAGTGGATTTTTCGTTGTGCCAAGGCGAAGACCCGCAGGCTTGCTGGCGGCAAGTCAAGGGGCTTCAACACAGGCACAGCGGAAAAGACGCCACGGGATTGTCTATATTTGGGTTGAGAATAGTATAAAAGCGCCCGTCCTCGTCCATCCCGGAGGATGGGCAGGGCGGACGTTTTACAGGCTCTCCCGGTTGATCATGCCGCCGAAGAGGGTCTTGAAGATAATCCGGAGGTCCAGCCCGAAGGACCAGTTCTCGATGTACCAGAGGTCGTGCTCGACCCGCTTGGGGATGCTGGTGTCGCCGCGGTAGCCGTTCACCTGGGCCCAGCCCGTGATGCCCGGCCGCACCTGGTTCTTCACCATGTACAGCGGCACGGTCTCCCGAAACTGCTCCACGAAGAAGGGGATCTCCGGGCGGGGACCCACCAGGCTCATGTCGCCCCGCAGCACGTTCCACAGCTGGGGCAGCTCGTCCAGGCTGAACTTGCGCAGGAAGGCGCCGATGCGGGTGCGGCGGCTGTCGTCGTCGGTGGTCCAGGCGGTGTCCTGAGCCTCGTTTACCCGCATGCTGCGGAACTTCAGCATCGTGAACGTCTTCTTGTTCAAGCCCACCCGCTCCTGCCGAAACAGCACCGGACCGGGACTGGAGAGCCGGGTGGCAATGGCGATGAACAGCAAAAGCGGGCTCAACAGGATCAGCCCCAGCAGGCTGACGAGGATGTCAAAGCCCCGCTTGATCGCCGCGTTGAAGGGTTCGTCCAGCGGCGTGGTCCGCAGCTGGATCAGCTTGATGGAGCCGATGTTGTCGATGTTGGCCCGTGTCGGGATGACGTCGTTGTAGAAGGGGATCACACTGACCTTCGTGCCGCTCTTTTCGCACAGCTGGATGACCTGGATCGTCACGCCCAGTTCCTCCGGCTCCAGCGCCAGGATCACCTCGTCGATGCCGTCGCCGTGCAGCTGCGCCTCCAGCCAGTCCTCCCAGCCCTCCCCCCTGGGGGGGATGATGCCCGCCAGCTGCACGCCCAGCGTCCTGTCCTCGGCCACGGCCTCGGCGTATCGCTTGGCCAGGTGGCCGCCGCCCACCACCAGGTTGTGCTTGAGGTTGTAGCCCCTGGCCCGGAAGTGGCGCAGCGTGTACCGGACGACCACGCGCTTGCCCACCATCGTCGTGACGACGGTGACGTAGTAGATGCCCAGCACGCCTCGGGAGAATTCCTGTAGTCGGAACAGGTACAGCATGGCCGCCGCGCTGACCACGGCGATCAAATTGCCCAGCATCACGTTGCCCAGCTCCGCGCTGAATCGCTTGAAGCGCGTGACCCGGTAGACCCGCAAAAAGCCCAGCACGATCACCGTCCAAAGGGCATACAGCGCCGCCGCCAGCGCCGTTCCGTTCCGCAAATTGGACAGGGACGCCATGTTCGGGTTCTTCGTCACCACGCCCAGCCACAGCCAGGAGGCGAACATGTAGGACAGGAACACCAGCAGCGCGTCGGTGAATACGTTTATTCGGTTCAGTTGTTTTTGATTGCGTCGAATCATAGATTAAACCAAGGCGTCTATTTCTCGCTGGTCTTGAACGCCCAGAGCTTGTTGATGATGAAGTTCAGCGGGATGCTGATGATCAGGTTCAACAGCGGCGCGACGAATTTGGAGATGCCCAGGGCGTTGATCCACAGGTAGGACAAGACATTGTTCAGAACGATCCCCGTGAATCCATAGGAGACATAAGTCTTTAAAAGCGCCCCCCACAGGTTGCGCTTCTGCCCCTCTTCCACGGAAAAGACATACTTGTTGTTCCAGTAGAACGACCACAGGACGCTCAGGATGAACGCCACCACGTTGCCCGCGATGTAGTCCCAGGACAGCCCATAGGGCTGCAGGAGCAGCAGGACGCCCACGTTCAGCAGATAGCTGAGGATCGTGTTGCTCAGGCCCACGATGCCGAATTTCACGAACTGCACCAGCGATTGCACGGTGTTCTCCTTCAGGTGGAGGTGAAAGAGCCTCAGCGCACCCTCGATGATCGCGTTGACCGTTCGGTCAAAAGCCGATACGGGTTTCCCTTCTCCCATGCTGACCCGCGTCCCTCCTTCAGCCCTCGGCTTCATTGTCTTCCTCAAAATTGATGCGCTCCTGCTCCACCACCAGTGGGCGGTTCATGATCCTCTGGTTCATGCTGAGAATGTACTCGCCGATGATGCCCAGGAAGATCAGCTGCACCGCGCCCAGGAAGAACATGCCGATGACGATCGGCGCGGTGCCGGCCACGAAGTTCTGCCAGTTGCACAGCTTCAGGATCAGGTAGACGAGCGCCACCAGCAGGCTGGCGAACGCGACGCCCGCTCCCAGGAAGGTCGCCATGCGCAGGCCGATCTTGGTATAGGAGGTAAAGCTCAGCATCGCCGCGTCATACAGCGAATACCAGTTGTTGTGGGTCTTGCCGGCGCGGCGCTGGGGCTGCTCGTAGGGGATCTCCTTGCGCTTGCCGCCCAGCTCCGCCACGATGCCGCGGATGAAGGGCGTCGGGTCCTTCAGGTTGCGCAGCACGTCGATGAAGCTCTTGTCGTACAGGCCGAAGCCGGTAAAGTGCTCGATCTGCTCCACCGTCGAATACTTTTTGATCAGCTTGTAGTAGATGCTGCGCAGCCTGTACATGATCCTGCTTTCCTTGCTGGAGGTCTTGACGCCATGCACGATCTGGTAGCCCTCCTCCCAGTATTTCAGGAAGGTGGGGATCAGCTCCACGGGGTCCTGGAAGTCCGCGCAGATGGAGATGGTACAATCTCCCGTCGTCTGGCACATGCCGTAGACGGGGCTGTTGAACTGGCCGAAGTTCTTGACGTTGAAGATCGCCTTGATCTTCTTGTTCTTCGCGCAGATCTGCCGCAGCAGGGGCCGCGTGTTGTCCGTGGAGCAGTTGTCGATGAACAGGATCTCGTAGTCGTACTGGGGCAGCGCCTCCATCTGGGCCACCAGCGCCTCGCTGATCGCCACCACGTTCTCCTCCTCATTGTAGCAGGGCACCATGATGCTGACTGTCTTCTTCGTGCTCATTGGGCGGTCACCTGCCTCTGCCTGTACTGCCGCACGACCTCCCGAATGCCTTCCTCGAAGGAGGTGCTGGGCTCAAAGCCCGTGTCGCGGGTCAGCTCGGAGATGTCCGCCTCCAGATGCATCACCTGGTTCGGCGGGTAGGGGATCTCCCCCAACCCCAGCGGCAGACTGGGGTCGATGGCGTCCCGAAGCGCCTCGAAATACTCCCGCAGCGGGCGTATCCTGCCGCTGCCCACGGGATAGATCGCGCCGTCCCGGCCGGACTCGGCCATGCAGCACAGCGCGTCACCGGCGTCCTCGGCATAGAGATAGTCCCACATCTGTTCGCCCGCGGTCAAAGAGGGCTTCTCCCCCTTGGTGAGCTTGTCCAGCAGCACCGAGATCACGGACAGCGGGCCATCGTTGGCGCCATACACGCTCAGCACCCGCGCCCAGACGTGGCGAATGCCCAGCTGCCGACAGACGACCCGCGTCATCTGGCCCGCGCACAGCTTGGCCATACCGTAGCCGTTCGTCGGGAAGCAGGGGGCCGCCGCGGTCACCTTGCCCTCGATGCGACCGTGTTCCGCCTGGCTGCCCACGCCCACGTAGACCTCGCAGCCCAGCTTCTTCGCGGTGTGAGCCGCCTCGACGGCGCAGCGGATGTTCTGGGTCTGCAGCAGCATGTCGTCCCGGCCCGGGCCGATGGTGCCCGCCCACGCCAGGTGGAAGAAGGCGTCCACGGGCTCCGGGATCATCTCTGTCAGATTGTCGATCTGCGTCATGTCGCAGGGCACGATGATCGCGTCCTTGGGGATGCGCTCGATGCGCGGATCGCCCGGAAAGGCGATGGCGTAGACCTTGACGTTCCGCTTCAACAGCTGGTTGACCAGCGCCAGGCCGATGGTGCCCAGCGAACCATTGACGATCGCACTCTTCAGTTTCACGCTTCTCCCTCCCACATCGGTATGCACATCTGCTGCTGCAGCTCCTCCCTGGGCAGGAAGGGCGCCAGATCCTCCAGCGGCGGGCTGACCAGCGTGCCGTCCTCCAGGCGCTTGGTGCTGCTCTTGGGCTCCCACACCTGCGCGGTGTCGGTGAATATCTCGGTGAACACCGGGCCGTCCAGCTTCAGCACCTCGTCCACCACGGCCTTCATCTCCCCGTTGCTGCGGGCGCTGAAATAGCGATAGCCGAAGGCCTCGGCGATCTTCTTGTATTCCGGGAAGGACAGGTCGCCGGATTCGGGGCCGATGCCCACGAAGTTCTTGTTGAACAGGTTGGTCTGGGTGATGCGGATGGAATGATAGCCGCTGTTGTTGATCAGGAAGATCTTGATGGGCAGCTTGTTGGTGAGGATGGTCTGCAGCTCCTGCAGGTTCATCATGATGCTGCCGTCGCCCTCCAGGCAGATCGTGTTCCGGCGGCCGCCGCCCACGCAGGTGCCGATGGCCGCGGGCAGGCCGTAGCCCATGCTGGCGATGGCGCTGTTGTTGGCCATGCGGCTGCCCTTCTGGATCACGTAGGCCTGGTTGCCCACCACGCAGCACGCGCCGTTGGACACCGCCGTCAGACTGTTCTGGGGCAGCTGGCTGCTGAGGTAGCGGATGAAGGCATAGACGTTGGCGGTGGAGCCGTTCTCCTCCCACTGGCGGGGCAGCACGGCGGGATAGTCCCTCTTCCAGCCCTGGCACTTGTCCAGCCAGGCCTGTCCGCGGAACACCGGGCCCTTCGCCGCGGCGTCCAGCCGGGTCAGGAAGTCCTTCGCGTCGGCCCAGACGGGCATCTCCACGTGCAGCGTGGGCTTCTTCAGCTCTGCCGGGTCGATGTCCACCATAATGACCTCCGCGGCCCTGGCCCAGGTCTGCCAGTTGTAGCCCACCTGGCGGATCGAGATGCGCGTGCCCACGGCCAGGATCAAATCGGCGTTCTGGATGGCCCAGTTGCCGGGGCGGTCACCCATGTTGCCGGCGCGGCCGCAGTAGAGCGGATGCTCATCCTCGATCAGGTCCACCGCGTTCCAGTAGGTCACGACCGGGATGTTCAGCTTCTCCAGCACGCTTCTGAACGCCTCATAGCCGCCGGACAGGCGGATGCCGTAGCCCGCGTGGAACACCGGGCGCTTGGCCGCGGCGATCTTCCGGAGGATGGTCTCGATCGTCCCGTCGTCCACCGGCGGGGGCAGCTTGGCGTCGTCCTCCGCGAGATCGTAGTCCTCCAGCTCGTCCGTCTCGATGAAGCAGCCCTGGTAGTTCACCGGAATGTCCACCCAGACCGGGCCGGGGCGTCCCGTCGTCGCCAGGTGCCAGGCGCGCTCCAGGTGATAGCGGATGGTCTTGGGGTCCTCGATCATCACCGCGTACTTCGTCATCGGCGCGACGGACTTCACGATGTCATACTCCTGATCGCCCATGGCGCGCAGGGGCGTTTCGGTGAATTGCAGGGCATAGCGGGCCGTGGTGTCGTAACGCACCTGGCCGCTGACGATGAACATGGGAATGGAGTCCAGCCAGCCGCCCACGACGCCGGTGATGGCGTTGGTGCCGCCGGGGCCGGTGGTGACGCACACCGCCGCAATGCGGTTCTCCAGGCGCGCATAGGCCTCCGCCGCGATGGCGCAGGCCTGCTCGTGATGATTGTAGGTCACCCTCAAGCCCTTGTTGTGGCCCAGGGCGTCGTTCAGGTGCATCGCCCCGCCGCCAACCACGGAAAACACGTCTGTCACGCCCCGCGCCACCAGAAAATCCGCCACATAATCTGCCAAACGTTGTTTCATAGTCAATACTCCTTAATGTGATTCTTGATCATTGCCTGTATCCATGGCCGGCTCCCGTTCGGCAACGGGGCCGATTGCCTTCGGTGCTACAGCTTCTTGTAGATCGTAACACTCTCATAGGAACCCAGCGATATGTACTTTTCGGGCAGGATCTGCGCGAAATACGCTTCCAGCTCCACCTGCTTCAGGGGCTCGCCGTTCCTGAAGGCGCTGGCATTGACCTCGAGCATCGTCGGGATATCCTCCCAGATGATGATGTCGGGGAGGTGCTCCTTGAGCTGCTCCAGCTCCAGCAGCACATATTTGTCCGAAACCACATCCGGGAACAGGACAGGTACAAAGGTTTCCATATTATAGCGATTCGTCAGGATGTTGAACAGCTTGATGTGCGGATAGCCCCACACAAAGGCATCCTCATCCGAATTCTCGTTGATGGTGTTCGTCGCCCATTCATAGAGTTCCTTCCTGCTGTTGGACAGCCTGATCCCCTTCAGTGCAGGGATGTCGGTGGAGCAGGTCTTCTCCCACCGCGGGGAATCCCCGCTGCCCCACCAGGAGTAGGCGCTCAGGCTCTTCTGCGTGAGGCACATGACCGACAGCGCGATACAGGTCGTCCACGTCAAACCCTTGATCACCGAGGAAACCAGCTTGTTGTCATATTCATGCGCCAGGATGATACAGAGGATGACGGGAAGGGCGATCCTGAAGATGTGCGCCGGACCAGCCGAGATGCCAGCCGCCATGACGCCGGCATAGTACAGGCTCATGCCGCCGCAGGCGATGAACAGCAGATCCCTGCCCCGTGTCTTCTGCCAATCCATGGTCAGCGAGATGATGAACAGCAGGATCATCGAATAGAAGCTCCACCGGCTCAGGTCATACTGGATATAGTTAAATATGCCCATCTGGCTGGAAAGCCTGTTCATGAGGCTGATATCCAGCGCGGCCCCCGTCAAAGCCAGGATCGCGCAGCCCGCTGCCACCAGGGTATTGAGAAGGACCCGCTTCTGAGGATCGATCTTCTTGCGGCGGAAAAACCACGCGCAGCCCGCGAACCCGGCAAGCCCGGCAGCCATGATGACCAGCGCCTTTTTGCCCGCCACGATCGTGACGAACAGGTCCTTCACCGAGCTGTGGTAGAACTCTAGGTAGATCAACAGATTGAGCAAAGCATAGCAGATCGCCACGGCATTGTGGCTTCTGTCTCTGACGAGCTCCCCGGGCGACGTCCTTCTGTAGTAGACCCACCACAGGGGGAACAGCGAGAGCGTCCATACGCCAAAACCCAGGATCTTGCTGTAGACGCTCTGCACGATGATGCCGAAGAGGCTGCCCTTTCCGTCGGTGTTGATGTACACCTGGTCCAGGAACGGGATCAGCGCCTTCTGGCTGAGCAGGTAGATGGCGCAGATCCCGATCGGCACCAGCATGCCCACGGCGACGGAAGCACAATACCTGAGCCAGTTTTTATCCCTGGTCTTCAGACAAAACGCGGTCAAACAGACAAAGTAACAGATGAAAGAGGCGAGGAAGATCGTCTGCTTGTTCAGGAACATCCCGCCAATGATCATGCCGGAGACAAAGAGCCACTTCAGCTTTTGGCGCAGAGCCTCCGCATGGGCAAACGCCGTGGCCGCGTACAGCAGCAGTATCGCCAGCAGCGCCATCGTCTGGTTGTAGTCTCCAAAGAGGTCATAGATGTCGCCCGTCGACAGCACCACCGTAAACGCGCACGCGACAAAGACATAGACGCAGTGGAAGTATCTCTTGAGGAAGTTGAAAACCAGTAGGTAGATCGCGATTCTCTCGGCAAGCCGCCAGGCTCTGAATACCAGCAGCATTCCAAACGAAAGCTTCCAGAACAAAGCGTCCATCCACAGGCTCAACGGCGGCAGATAGTAGTAAAAATCCCTGTAAGGCACCTTCCCCTGGTTCAAAAGCTCTGCATTGAAAACGCCCCAGCCTTCGCTGATGGGATAGGTATTGCTGAAGTACAGCGATGAATACCCAAGGATGATCAATACCAGCAAAAATCGCAGCGCGTGCTCGAGGATGCCGGTATTGCCGTCGTCCAACAGACTGATGCCAAATCTCTTCTTCGTCATTTCACACTGTCCACCTTGTCGAAACGGGTATCATTGTCAGCCGAAGGTGGGTTCCTCCTGTGTATTGAATGGTTGGGTTCGGGCTTGCGCCGCCGGGCTGCGCGCCTTCACCCCGGGCGTTTGCCGCCGCAACGTCTCAGTCCTCGCTCCACAGGCCCGCATCGACGGGAGAGAGCACTCCCCGCTCAAGCAGCTGCACAATGCCGCTGTTGAGCATGTGGCCCACGCTGCCTTCATCCAGCGGGATGGATACCAGTTGCCCCGTGAAGCTCTCCGGCAGCTGTTCGGGATAGATCGCCGCCACATAGCCGGCGTCATAGCCGAGGACCGGGGAAGCGCCGTCAGATTGCACCTTGCCCAGATTGACGCAGTTGATCAGCGAGCCCTCGCCGGCATAATCGCAGATGCCCCCGGCTCGGTCGGAGCCCACGACCTCCGCCTTGTTGTAGCAGTTGATGATCTTTGCGTCCTCACCGTAGGCATGGCTCGTGATCGCGCCCACGCATTTGCCTTCGATATGGCCGCTCTCGATGCCCAGGTTCTTCACCACGCCCAGCAGCATGCCGAAGAGGCCCACGTTGCCCCTGTCGCTGTCCTTGCTGCCATAGCAGCACAGATTTTCAAGCGTATGGTTGCCGCCATCATAGACGCCCTTGAAATAGCTCCTGCCGGTAAACGTGCCGATGGGCTCCCAGTTTTCGCCCTTCATGTCGATGTCGGCGGTCTGGAGCACGTACAGCCCCTCCATGCTGTTGCCGTTGTTCACCACATTGCGCAGGTGTTTCAGATCGGCCAGCGATTCCACCAGGTAGGGGGACTTGGCCGTGCCTTCCCCTTCCAGCCTGATGCGCGTCGGGCCCGGAATCGCCAGCAGCAACGCCGCGCACGTCAAAAGTGCTGCGGCGACCAGCATGTGCCTGCCCTTCGTGAACAGCCTGGACAGCAGCCGTCCCAGCCCGTAGTTGAGCAGCGACAGCCCCGCCACGATCGCCAGGTAGATCGGCAGCAGCTGGTATCTATTGAGCTCCGGCAGGATCCGAGGCAGGTTTTCCCGCACGAAATAGTGGCTCAGGTAGATCGACAGGCTGAAAATGCCGAGCCAGTTGAAGCCCCTTCCCGTAAAGAGCTTTGCCAGTATACTCCTGCGGCTGAAGGAGATGCTCACCGCCAGCATGACCAGCGGGATCATGAAAAAATCATGGGCGTCGGACGCGCCGTGGAAAATGGCGTAGGCAATCACTCCGGCGTAGCTGACGACCTCCAGCACCGGCCAGAGCATGCCGCCGGAGCCGGAGCTCTCCTCGCTGTTGAGCCAACGGGTGATCTCAAAGCACACGCAACCCAGGGCGATGTCCGCATAACCGCGCAGCATGCCCTTGAAGAAGGAGTCCCACCATTCTCCCGGATCGTTCAGATAGCCGCTCCTGATCGCGATATAGCCGATCACCCAGACGGCGGTCAGCGGCGCGATGTACTTGGTGAACAACTCGCGCCTTCGACAGAGCAAGGGGTAGATGAGGAAGCTGACAAAAAACAGCACCGACAGGTACCAGGATACGCCCGTTGCCGCGAACAGCGGGAAGCCCACCATCTGCAGGTCGAACAACTCCGGCAGCGAAAACAGCAGGTTGTAGGACAGCTTCTCGACCGACCAGGCGCCGATCATCGCAAAAGCATTGCTCGCCAGCACCGCCAGCAGCATATACGGAAAGATGCTCAGCAGCTTGCCCTTCAGCATATCCAGATCAGCGTCAAACAGGTTCCCGCCCTTATAGCGGCTCGCCTTGAGCGTCAGCAGGTAACCTGACACCATGAAGAAGAACTCCACGCCGATGAAGCCGCTCACGCAGATGCCATCCTTCGCCGTATTGTAAAAGCCTCCGGCGTGGTAGAGCACGATAATGATCGAGAAGACAAATTTGAAAAAATCCACCGTCCCGACCCGCTTTTTCACTTCCGTTATGATGTCCACCTTCCTTCAGGCGCTGGGGTTATTGCCATCTCCAACGTCCCTCGATCGCCTTGTTTCCCCCGCGTGATTCACCGGTTTGCAATCGCTTCCAGGATCACCTTCGCCATGTAGTCGATCTTTTCGTCCGTCATGCCGGGATAGACGCCCACCCAGAAGGAGTTGTTCATGATGAACTCGGTGGCGCTCAGGTCGCCGGAGACGCGATAGGCGTCCGTGCCGCGGATGGAATCGAAGCAGGGATGCTTGATCAGGTTGCCGCTGAACAGCAGGCGTGTCTGAACGTTGTGGTCCTCGATATAGCGCGTCACCTTGTTGCGCTCCAGGCCGCTGCCCTCGCGGACGCTGATCATGAAGCCGAACCAGCTGGGCTCGCTGTTCTCCGCCGGCTCCGGCAGGATCAGCTTGTCCTGGGCCCCCTCCAGGGCCACGCGCAGGCGATCCCAGTTGTGGCGGCGGCGCTGGATGAAGGAGGGGAACTTCTTCAGCTGCTCCACGCCCACGGCGGCTTGCAGGTCGGTCACCTTCAGGTTGTAGCCGAAGTGGCTGTAGACGTACTTGTGGTCGTAGCCCTGGGGCAGCTCGCCGTACTGGCCGTCGAAGCGATGGCCGCAGAAGTTGTCCCGGCCGGAGGGGCAGATGCAATCGCGGCCCCAGTCGCGATAGGACAGGATCAGCCGATGCAGCTTGGGATTGTTGGTGTACACGCAGCCGCCCTCGCCCATCGTCATGTGATGGGGCGGATAGAAGCTGCTGGTGCCGATGTCGCCCCAGGCGCCGGTGAAGCGGGTCTCGCCGTCAATGGTGTACTTCGTGCCCAGCGCGTCACAGTTGTCCTCCACCAGCCACAGGTTGTGGGCCTCGCAGAAGGCCTTCACCGCCTTCAGGTCGAAGGGATTGCCCAGGGTGTGGGCGATCATGACCGCCTTGGTCCTGGGAGAGACCGCCGCCTCCAGCTTCGACACGTCGATGTTGTACTGGGGCACGGTCACGTCCACGAACACCGGCACCGCGCCGTACTGGATGATGGGCGTCACGGTGGTCGGGAAGCCGCAGGCCACGGTGATCACCTCGTCGCCCCGCTTGATCTGGCGCTCGCCCAGCTCCGGGGCGGTCAGCGTCATGAAGGCGATGAGGTTCGCGGAGGAGCCGCTGTTCACCAGGTGGGCGTACTTCACGCCGATCCAGGCGGCAAACTCCTTTTCAAACTGATCCGAGAAGCGGCCGGTGGTCAGCCAGAAATCCAGCGCCGCGTCCACCAGAGAGCACATCTCCTTCTCGTCGAACACCCGGCTGGCATAGGAGATCCGGTCGCCAGGGTGAAAGGGCTTCTGCTGGTCGGGCTTCTTGAACTCGTTGTAGTATTCCGCCACCATGGCCTTGATCTGCTCGCGGGCCTGCGCCTCATTTTGCCACTGCATGTGTGTATCCTCCTCGATGCTCAATGCGTTTATACTAGTATTATTTCAGAAACTCGGCGATCTCGCGGTCCATTTCCGCCGGAACGTCGCCGCCGTTCAGCCAGACCCGCGTCCAGGCGCAGGTCATTTCGATGGTCTTCTCGATGTGCCAGGTGGGCCTCCAGCCGAAGACTGACTTGATCCTGGAGCAGTCCAGCTTCAGGAAGTTGGCCTCGTGGGGGCCCTGTGCGTCCGCCAGGTTGACCCATTTCAGGCCGTTCCCCCACTTGGACACGAACAGGTCCACCAGCCCGCCGGTGGTCACGCAGTCGCACTCGTCCGGGCCGACGTTGTACCAGCCCGCCAATTCCGGGGCCTCGTACTGGCGCCGGGCAATCATCAGGTAGGCCGTCACCGGCTCCAGCACATGCTGGTAGGGCCGGGTGGAATAGGGATTGCGAACGACGATGTCCTTTCCCGCCTGCACCGCCCGCACGCAGTCCGGGATGATGCGGTCATTGGCGAAGTCGCCGCCGCCGATGACATTGCCGGCCCGCGCCGTGGAGATGGCGGGCGCGCCCGGCTCGCCGAAGAAGCTGTTCCGGTAGCTGTGGGTGGCCAGCTCGGAGCAGGACTTGGAGTTGGAATAGGGATCGTAGCCGTCCAGCATCTCCTCTTCCCGGTAGCCCCACTCCCATTCGCGGTTCAGATAGACCTTGTCGGTGGTCACGTTCAGGAAGCTGCGCACGCAGTCGGACTGGCGGACGCACTCCAGGAGGTTGACCGTGCCCATCACGTTGGTCTCGTAGGTGTAGCGCGGGTCCTTGTAGCTGTCCCGGACGATGGGCTGTGCCGCCATGTGGATGACGATCTCCGGCTGCGCCGCGTCGAACGCCCGCTTCAGGGCGTCATAGTCGCGAATGTCCCCGATGACGCTGGTCATGCGGCCCTGAAGCCCCGCCATGTCGAACAGGTTCGGCTCCGTAGGCGGCTCCAGGCTGTAGCCGGTCAGGATCGCCCCGGCGTTCACCAGGATGCGGCACATCCAGGTGCCCTTGAAGCCCGTATGGCCCGTCAGAAATACCCTTTTCCCCTTGTAAAAGCTCAAATCCTTCATCAGTCTTCCCACACCTTCCACGGCGCCTTTCCGCTGTTCCACAGCTTCTCGAGGGTGTCCTTCTCCCGCTTGGTGTCCATGCACTGCCAGTAGCCCGAGTGGGAGTAGCTCATCAGCTGGCCCTCCGCCGCGAGGCGCTCCATGGGCTTGCGCTCGAAGATGGTGTCGTCGCCCTCCAGATAGTCGAAGATCTGGGGTTCCAGCACCATGAAGCCCGCGTTGATCGGCGCGCCGTCGTTGACGCTCTTCTCGCGGAAGGAATGCACCGCGTTGTCACCGCCGATGTCCAGCACGCCCTTCTCCTGCTTCAGCTGCACCGACGTCAGCGTCGCCAGCTTGCCGTGGGACTTGTGATACGCCACCAGCTTGTTGATGTCCACGTCGCACACGCCGTCGCCATAGGTCAGCATGAAGGTCTCGTTCCCCACATACTGCTGGATGCGCTTGATGCGCCCGCCGGTCATCGTGTGCAGGCCGGTGTCCACCACCGTCACCCGCCAGGGCTCCGCGTGCTGATTGTGGATGATCATCTTGTTGCCCTGGGTGAAGTCAAAGGTGATGTCGCTGGTGTGCAGGAAATAGTCCGCGAACCACTCCTTGATGACGTGCTGCATATACCCGGCACAGATGATAAAATCCGTGTAGCCGAAGTGGGCATACCCCTTCATGATGTGCCAGAGGATCGGCATTCCGCCGATCTCAATCATCGGCTTCGGCTTGAACTGCGATTCCTCGCTGATGCGCGTGCCAAAGCCACCGGCCAGAAGGACAACTTTCATTTTACTACCTCCAAAATGGGGTCAAGCCCCATCTTCTTCCCAACGTATATCAGGCTGCCGGCTGGAAATCCGGGCCGAGCTGCCTCCAGCCCCCAGAGGTCGAGAACAGGCTGGCGTTGCCGTCCACGAGGATCGTCACCTGGACGTCGGTCGCGGCCCGCACGTCATCCACATCAATGACCGAGAAGAAGCCGGATTGGAGATGCCGTCCGCCGTAGATTCTTGCAATGTCAAACCTCTCATATGGGACGGTTTCATAGATTCCCAACAGTTCTCCACGCCTCTTGACGACAGCATAGGTCTTCTGCTTGTCACTGTCGAGGCCCGGAGCAAATGCCCAGCCATAAATATAGAGTTTTCCGTCCGAATAGTCCTTTTCGTCCAGATGCATAACGATCTCCGCATCACGCCTCAGAGGAAGATCGCCGCTCAGGGATACCTGGCCGAACAAATTATCGAGCTTTGCGCGTGCTTCTTCATAGTAGGACTTCAACACGTATATGTTATCCTGGAAGAAATCATTGAGCGGGACATAATTTTCATCAACAAAACTGATGAGGTCCCCGGCGTAATCCAAAATCGAGAATCCCCAAACGGCATAATCCCTGTCCAGCACGCACACTCTGGGCGGATTGGCACGCAGCTCCTCCATGGCCTCCTCGCCCGCGCCGTCCCACATCCACTTCACTCCGCCAGTGACGATGGAGGCCGGGACCGTCTTGGATTGGATATAGAGGCTCTCCAGCAGCGTCGAATTGCAGATGCGTTCCCCCTCTTCCGTGAGCAGATCCACATAGTACCCGCCAATACTCTTCGCAGCGTCGCCCGTAACGCAGATGTTTTTCAACTCCAACAGGTTCTTCCGGTACGGAAACAGCACCCCGATGATCATCAGCGCCCACGCGATGGATCTCAGCCGGAATTGGCGAATCCTGGCAGCCAACAGGCCCAGCGCGTAGCTCAATATGCAACCTTGCAGCATCACCGCGTGCATGGAATGGAAGGAATCGATAGATCCTCGCGTCTCGCAGGCGTTCACCATCAGCAGCAGCCCCACCGGAAGGATGACGCTTTTGGACAGGATGCCCACCAGGAAAAGGCTTCCCAGACTGCCGAGCGTGAGGATGGCGCGCATCTTTTCTCCCTTGTCCCCAAAAATGGTCTTCAACGGCTCCAGAAGATACTGGAAGCCATCGAAGAGCGCCTTGATCCTGCTGCCGCCCGTCGGCTGGTAGTTCGCATAGATCGTGACATTGAACTTATAGGCCCAATAGTAAAAGCCCTCCGCGGACTTCGTTGTTTCATAGTAAAGGCCCAGAATGATGAAGGGCATGAATACCACGAGTACGAGCATCAGATACTTGCGAGCAATGCTCTTCCGCCAGGCGCGCTTACCGATCGCATCCTGTTGGACATAATACTTAATCTCCAGCGCCAGCACCGTGAGCGCCAGGAAGAAGATCGGAAACACCGATGTAAACGCCGATCCAAAGGACAGCAGCACGGCCAGCGAGATCCTGGCATAGTTGCGCCAGTTCAGGGTATAGTGCTCGTAGAAACTGACCAGTTCAAAGAAAAGTATGGCCATGCCCGTCGCCTGCGCATGTTCGCTCAGGATAGACGTGCCCAGCTGGATGAATTTGATCTGAATGATGTATAGCAGCGGAGGCAGGATCAGCGCAATTCGATTGGTCTTGTCCCAATACCAAATGACGTTCATCGCCCAGAAGAACGAGAAGAACAGGTAAAAGCCTATGCGGAATTGCGACACGGTTGACGCGCCGAGAAGATTGAACAGCGCGGCAATATAGTACATCAGCGGCATGTGCTGGGAGGCAAAGTCCCGATACAGCAGCTGTCCGTGAGAGATAGCAATGCCCTTGCTGTAAATCTCCCCCTCATCTGAGTCAAAGAACTGGTCGTTCAGGCAGACCATCAGCATGACAAAGCACAGCAGGAATAAGCACAGTGCACAAATGTACTTTGCCCTGTTCAACTTCTTCTCCGTCCAGAACCCTTCCGTCAGTATGCGGGGACCGGACGCTTTTCCGCCAAGTCTCCCTGTCAGTTCCTGGTTCATCTTATACTGTCTCCTCTGATCCGTGGCCAGTCTCACTCGCTGAATTTTCGGATATAGCAACCAGCGCGATTTGAACTGTCGGTGATCTTTCCTATGTTTTCCGGATGATAATCCACGATCTTCAGCAGGCGATCCGGCTCGTCTCGCTGAATGCGTTCCAGTTCTCTCAGATCCGCCTCATTGAAGATGAAAATGCTCTCCACCGGGCTGGGTTTGCAGACCTTTGTAAAGTCAGGAGCCTCGCCACAAGCCACCTGAATGACCATGCGCACAAAATCATAACCGGTGGAATACCGCACCAGATCGCTTCCGATACAGTCGCCACCCATCCGTCCCCCGATTTCGATGAGCTTGATGGTCCCATCTGAGGCAATTTTCAGCTCCGAATGAGATGCGCTGTTCTCGATCCCCAGGGAATCGAGCGCGTGATAGACCACCTTGCGCACCTTTTCATAGGTTTCGTCACTCACAGGAGCAGGCTCCCGATGCCCGGTCTCGATGAAATGCGGAGCACCCGTCGTATACTTCAGCGTCATGGCAAGCATATGATGCTCGCCATGGTAGGAGATGCATTCAACGCTGTACTCCTGGCCTTCCGCGTATTCCTCGATCAATGCCTTGTTCTCAAAGCCCTCTTGAAGCGCGGCCTGCACCGCTTCTCTCAAGCCCGACGCACTCTCCAGTTTGTAAATGCCCCGGCTGCCACTTCGATCCGTGGGCTTCACGATGACGGGATAACTCAGCTGAAGCGCGCTTAAATCAGTTTTATCGTCCACCAACAGACTACGCGGGCTTGGATCTCCGTTTTCCGCAAACGCTAAGCGCATCAGATGCTTGTTGGTGCTTCTGGCGGTCGATTGCGGGCTGTTGCAGGGCAGTCCCAGCGCATGCGCCACATAATTGACAGTGACAGCTGCCAGATCAGAAGCAATGCTGCAAATGCCACATATCCCGATCTCCCGGCACTTATCCAGGATCACATCTTTTTCAACAATGCTGATGGGATAAAAACAGTCCGCAGCCGCTTCGCCCACGTCATTCGCAGCCCAGGCAAATACGTGCGTCTTGTATCCCATCTCCTTCGCCTTTTCAATCAAAGGCAATTGCAGATAGCTGGCACCGATGATAGCAAGATTCTTGCTCACTGAGCTTCATCCGTCCTTCCCTGTTTTTTGTTCAGTATTGTGCGAACGATATACAATGGCCTATGCTTGACTTCCATAAAAACATTGCCTACATAGATACCTACAACTCCAACCGCCATAATCGTCAATCCACCCATTAACGCGATCATGGCAATCGTACTGGAATATCCCATTGAGATGTGCAGAGTGAAATACCGTATCACCGTAACAACCACAAACAAGAAAGCCAGGAGGGAGATAACCATCCCGCTCATCGCGACAATTCGCAGGAGCTTGTCAGATTGCGAAGTCAAAAGCTCCACTGCCATGCGCATGCGTTTGCTGAAATTGTATCCCGACTTGCCTTCAAATCGCTCGTTGTGGACCACGTCCATAGTCGTCCATCGAAAGCCCATCCACATCAGGTACATCGTAAACCCACGATGCGACTCCCTCATGGTGCAATAGCTATCAATGACCTGACGACTGCATATGCTGAAATTGCAGAGAGATGGATCATATTTTGTGTCCGTCGCAAAGGAGTAAACAGAATAAAAGCAATTGGACAGCATCATCTTGAGCTTGGAATCCTGACGGTTTTCACGCCGGGCAACTACAAAATCATAGCCTTCCTGAGCTTTTTTATACAGGTTCTCTATTTCTTCCGGACGATCCTGTAGGTCGCAGTCCATTACGACTACCCAATCTCCCGTGGAATAGTCCAATCCAGCCAATGTTGCTTTGAGCTGACCAAAATTCCGGGACATCTCTATCCCGACAACATGGTTATCCTGCGCACACAGAGTCTCAATGACTTCCCATGAATTCTGTGGGCAGTTGTCATTGACCAATATTATCTCATAATCATGGGTCAACTTGATAAGTGTCTGCGTTAATCTTCGATGCAGTTCGGGCAGCGCGGCGCGGCAGCCATACACTGGTATGACAACGGAAATATGCATAGTTCTCTCTCCCATTTTAATGTGTCAATCCCATTCAGATGTAAAACACAACAACCCCGATCAAGATCAGAGAATACCCAATGATCTTTCTACGATCAACTTTCTCCTTGAAAAACACATAACTGAGGACCATGACCAGTATATAGCCCAATGATTCAATGATTGGACCATTCTTGTAGTCCAAGCCATGATATGCCGCTATGATAAGCAATGTGGAAACCACCATCATACCATATCCGATGATGACCCATGGATTGATGTATTCCTTGATCAAAGACGCATGTTCCTGCTTGGCGCTCTTCTTTAATAGAATCTGCGAAAACGATGATACAATCACCGCCAGAATCATCAGTAAATAATACTTATTCATTGGCTTCACCATTCACGATCATGGTACCTGCGATAACGATGGCAACGCCGATCAGATTCTTTATCGTCACGGTTTCGTGGAAAATCAGCGATGCCCAGACAACGGACCAAAGCAGCGCCACAGAGCGGTTTGCGTATGCCACAGAAAGATCAAAGCGCTTGATGACCTGCTGCCACAGCAAGGCATAGATCCCCAATATCAGTATTTCAAGCCCATAAAACAGTATAAAGCCCGCAGACAGAAACTCATATCCGGAAGCGAGTTTCCCCGCTACACCGGATGCCGTATAGATCACAACGATGAATTGTAGAAATAGAATATGCTTTACTCCAATTCTGCCTTTTTCAATATTGTTTCCCATGTGCTGCATACTTCCTTAATCACTCTGATTTTTTCCTGTCCTCCATGAGAGAATCCCAACGCCCGCTCTCCAGCTCACGCTTATAATCCTTCATCATTTCCATATAGGATGTATATTTCGGTACAAAACCGAAATCCCGCTTAGCCTTCCCCATATCAAATAGAAAAGACGGCGTATTGTTCGGTTTATCGGGACGATACACTATCTTGCTCTTTTTGTTCGGATTGCCGAATACCTCAATGACAGCCTTCGCCTGCTCTTCGAGATCCAGCTCTGTACCGGATGTCATATTATACAAACCACTGGTCTGATCGCTCTCCAACGCCAGCCTAAATGCTTCGGCGACATCCTTAACGTATATGATATCACGCGTTATATGCGGATCTCCCCACAGTTCGACGTCTTCCCCCTTCTGCGCCTTTTCTATGAATGTCTGGATACCGGATTTGTAGGCCTTACCGTTCACATATATCGTGCCGTGGGGCCCAACTCCGTATACCGGCGGAAAGCGGAAACTTGCGCACTGCATTCCATGCTGCTGATTGTAATACTCCATCACGTCGTTGATCGCATTCTTTGAGATGACATATACCGCGTGATCTCCTGTAAAATGGAAGTCTCTCGGCTCAGTCTCCTTAATGGCGTAGCCTTTTCGCCAAGCGCCTGCCACATCAGAATAAGAGCAGCAGTTAATCACTTTGCGGATCCCGTTCTTACGGCAATATTCCAGCACATTGATCGCTCCGATTACGTTGACATTGAAATAGTCTGCCGCGTTTTCATCGCGATCGAGGTTCACTTTCGCATTGGCTGGAAGCAAACCTGCAAGCAGCAGAACACCTTCTACTTCTTGCGTTGGCAGCTTGTCAAAGTCTTTCTTGTTGGTGATATCCAAATGAACGAAATCAGCACCTGATTGCCGAAGGATCTGAGCCATCTTCTCATTCCTGCCAGTAGCCAAAACCTTCTTCCCTGAAGCAATCAGATGCTCAACAGTATACATTCCAACGAAACCAGTCGCACCGATCACGATTATCATTTTCTTTTCCCCTCTCTTCAGTTCTCGCTGAAAAAGTCCAGAACAGCATTAATCACCACATGACGATCTTCTTCGGATAGCCCATAATACATCGGTAAACGAACCAGGCGATCGCTTTCCTTGGTTGTATAAACGTCCTCACCGTTGAAACGGCCATATTCCAAGCCTGCAGGAGCGCTATGCAGAGGTATGTAGTGGAACGTGCACTGAACCCCTCTCTCCTTCATGAAGTTGATAAACCGCGTTCGCTCATCCAGGTTGCGGCACTTAATGTAATACATATGAGCATTATGTACACAGGTTTCAGAAATGGTCGGCAGCTCTATCAACTCTTTCTGAGACAGCGGTAAAAAAGCGCAGTTATAAGCATCCCAGGTTTTAAGCCGGTTCTCATTGATCTCGTCCGCCTTCTCGAGCTGCGCCCACAGGTAAGCTGCATTCATGTCGCTGGGCAGATAGCTGTCGCCAAAGCCCACCCAGGTATATTTGTCGACCTGGCCGCGGAAGAACTTGGACCGGTTGGTGCCCTTTTCCCGCAGGATCTCCGCTGCCTCGTTGTATTGTGCGTCGTTGATCACCAGCGCGCCGCCCTCGCCCATGGAGTAGTTCTTTGTCTCATGGAAGGAATAGCAGCCAAAATCGCCAATGGTGCCTAATGCGCGTCCCTTATAGGTGCTCATCACACCCTGAGCCGCATCTTCCACCACCTTCAGATTGTGACGTCGCGCGATGTCCATGATGGTATCCATCTCGCAGGCCACGCCAGCGTAATGTACAGGTACAATGACCTTCGTCTTATCCGTGATGGCCGCTTCGATTTTCGTCTCGTCGATGTTCATCGTATCCGGACGGATATCTACAAACACCAGCTTTGCACCCGCCAGCACGAAAGCATTGGCCGTGCTGGAAAACGTGAAGCTGGGCAGAATCACCTCGTCACCGGGATGTAGATCGCACAGCATCGCCGCCATATCCAGCGCCGTGGACCCGCTGGTGGTCAACAGCACCTTCTGGGCATGGAAGCGCTCTTCCAGCCAGGCATTGCACTTCTTTGTAAACTGGCCGTCTCCGCAAATCTTGTGGGCTTCAATGGCCTGCATTACATATTCCAATTCTCTGCCCGTAAAGGGCGGGATGTTAAAATTTATCATGATGCTTTCCCCCTTAACGATTTTTCAATGCGATGATCTATTTATGGAAACGGTTGCCCTGCGTAAGCAATTTCGCACAGGCAGGCATAGAAGCCTGCGATCATACTGAAGAACACGAAAAGACACACAATAAACACCATGCTCTTTTGAATGCCTTCTTTATTGACTCGTCCCATAACCGGTATTTTATACATCAAATCGATCCACTCACTCAAGCCATTGGATGTAACGAGGAACAACAAAGGGGTAAACGTGATGATATAGCGCCCTTGTGCTTGATAGTCCTGGCACCACGAGAAGTAGATCGAAATAGTGAGCGTAACCAGTGATGCCAAAAACAGTGATGCACCTGCAATAACAGCATCGCGCTTAAAGCCAAACTTTCTTGGCATTGCAGCAGCTATTGCCAGTTTAATCAGCATTCCGATAATTCCAACACCGAACAACCATTGGTAGCTACTATAGAACCATTCTGGCATTCTGATATACATGTAGCCAAAGATTCCGATCAAACTTTCGTAAGTCGAAACCGTCCACGGCATAACCTCCAGCATACGTAGAGGACCTATTCCTTGATCTTTGAGAGAAACCCTGAGCGATGGTTTATATGCTTCCAGCGCATAAGCCTCCGCATAAGGCTGGGATGCACTCAAAGAAAGGAAGTCTCCGTCGTAAATGACCGCGTTGCGAATAAACTTCCATCCACATACGACAAATACAATTGCCAGAACCAACAAACCTTTCAAGATGAAGCTCTTGAAAGACGTCTCCGTTCTATGGGCAATGTGCCATGCAATATATAGAAACAGCGTCATAAGGACGAAGCCATATGCAAACTTGTATGACAGGAGGCACAGGCCCAGAGCAATTGCCAGCAGGGATGTGGATCTAATGCTCCACTTCTGTTCCATACAGTCGAGCCAACAGTAAACTATCATCAGGGCTGTAAAGTATGAAAAAGAATCCAGATTCACGTAGCTTCCAAGGAAAACAATCTGCGGAAGCAGGGTGCTCAATACGATGAATATCCAGCGAAGGGGGTTCTCCCCAAACACTTTCCGGGACAGTTGAATGGCAAAGTAACCAGCGCCCACCATTGACAGAGCGCTGGTGAGTCTCGCTGCCAACAGCAGCGAAATTTCACTTTGCGTAAACAGCGATGCTATCCACATAAAGCATGCGCTCAGGAGATATGGCATGGCGATATCGAAGCCGTACGATATACCCCAATTGGGATCTCGCAGGGATTCCTCCCAGCCATAAGGAAGCGCTTTGTTCTCGAGTATGAACTTGGGAATGTTAAAGCGCATGTATTCATCCGGTCCATAGAACCTTGAAATAAAAACGAACATCCAAAACATATAGATGACAAAACAGAGAATAAGATAATATCGCTCTGGCATACTCAGTTTTGATGTGCCAAAAAAACGACTCACCCTGGCGTGACCCGTACATCTTGTTTTGCCTTCTATAGTATTCCTGTTGTGCTCAATATTCTCATTCATAGCAGTATCATTCATGAATATATATTGATTATTCTGTAGACACGGAACCGAGTATAATCAGCCTTGGTTCTGAAAATCCATAATATACCTCCCCACCGCGTCCTTCCAGTCCGGCAGGGGCTCAAAGCCGCAGGCTGTGAGCTTCGACTTGTCCAAGCGGCTGTTGAAGGGGCGGGCGGCGGTGGAGAGGCCGTATTCGGCGGTGGTGACGGGAACGACAGTCACGGCTATGCCGGCCTGGCGGAAGATCTCCGCGGCGAAGTCGGCCCAGCTGATGTAGCCGCCCTCGTTGGTGGCGTGGTAGGTGCCGTACTTGTCGGACTCGATCATGTCCACCAGCAGGCGGGCCAGGTCGAGGGTGTAGGTGGGCGTGCCGATCTGGTCGTTCACCACCCGAAGGGTATCGTGGGTCTCGCCCAGCTTCAGCATGGTCTTGATGAAGTTCTTGCCGTTCAGGCCGAACACCCAGGCGATGCGCACGATGAAAGATCGCTCCACCAGCCCGCGGACGGCCAGCTCGCCGCCCAGCTTGGTCTCGCCGTAGACGTTCAGCGGCGCGTAGTCGGTGCAATCCGGCTGCCAGGGCTCGGTGCCCTGGCCGTCAAAGACGTAATCCGTGGAGATGTACATCATCTTGCAGTCCAGCGCCCGGCAGGCCTCGGCGATGTGGCGCGTGCCGTCCACGTTGATGGCCCTCACCTTCGGCTGGTTCGCCGCGTCCTCGGCAGCGTCCACCGCCGTCCAGGCGGCGCAGTGGATCACCGCGTCCGGCCGGACCTCGCTCAGCACCTTGCTGACCGCCGCGCTGTCGGTGATGTCCAGCTGCACATAGGGCATGGCGCACACGGGTGTGCCGTCCTGGATGCCGCTGTAGGTCGGGGCGATGTCGCTGCCCACGCCCGCGTGGCCCCGCTTCGCCAGCTCGTTCATCACGTCGTGACCCAGCTGGCCGCCGACGCCGGTGACAAAAATCTTCATCTCAAATGCTCCTATCTGTTCCCGTACATCTGCTCGTAATAGTTCTGATATTCGCCGGTGATGATGGTCTCCCACCACTCACGGTTGTCCAGGTACCACTGGATGGTCTTCTTGATGCCGTCGGCGAACTTGGTCTCCGGCAGCCAGCCCAGCTCGTTGTGGATCTTGGTGGGGTCGATGGCGTAGCGCATGTCGTGGCCCTTGCGGTCGGTCACGTGGGTGATCAGGCTCTCGGGCTTATTAAGCTCCTTGCAGATCAGCTTCACGATGTCGATGTTCTTCATCTCGTTGTGGCCGCCCACGTTGTAGACCTCGCCCACGGTGCCCTTGTGGATGATCAGGTCGATGGCCCGGCAGTGGTCCTCCACGTACAGCCAGTCGCGCACGTTCAGGCCCTCGCCGTACACCGGCAGCGGCTTGTCGTTCAGCGCGTTGGCGATCATCAGCGGGATCAGCTTCTCCGGGAAGTGATAGGGCCCGTAGTTGTTGGAGCAGCGGGAGATGGTCACCGGCAGGCTGAAGGTACGGTGGTAGGCCAGCACCAGCAGGTCCGCGCCCGCCTTGCTGCTGGAATAGGGGCTGGAGGTGTGGATCGGCGTCTCCTCGGTGAAGAACAGGTCCGGCCGGTCCAGGGGCAGGTCGCCGTACACCTCGTCCGTGGACACCTGGTGATACCGCTGGATGCCGTACTTGCGGCAGGCGTCCATCAGCACGCTGGTGCCGATGATGTTGGTCTCCAGGAAGATGGACGGGTTCTCGATGGAGCGATCCACGTGGCTCTCCGCGGCGAAGTTGACCACGATGTCCGGGTGCTCCTCCTCGAACAGCTTGTAGACGCCCTCCCGGTCGCAGATGTCCAGCTTCACGAAGCGGAAATTCGGGTTGTCCATGACCGGGGCCAGCGTGGACAGATTGCCCGCGTAGGTCAGCTTGTCCAGGCAGATGATCCGGTAGTCCGGATACTTTTTCAGCATGTGGAAGATAAAGTTGGAGCCGATGAAGCCGGCGCCGCCGGTGACGATGATGGTCATGTTGTATTCCTCCGATTGTTTATATTTCCCCGTAGACAAAATTGCAGTCGCTGTCGTCCAGCAGCGGGGAGGTGGTGTCCTTCTGGCTCAGCAGCTCCTCCTTCACCTCGCCCCAGTCCACGCCGATGGTGGGGTCGTTGAAACGGATGCCGCGGTCGCACGCCTTGCTGTACAGGTTGTCCACCTTGTAGCAGAACTCCACGTCGTCCGTGAGGGTCTTGAAGCCGTGGCCGAAGCCGCGGGGGATCATCAACATGCGCTTGTTCTCCGCCGACAGCTCCACGGCCACCCACTGCTTGTAGGTGGGGCTGCCCTTGCGCAGGTCCACCGCCACGTCCAGCACCGCGCCGCGGGTCACGCGCACCAGCTTGGCCTGGGCCATGGGCGCGTTCTGGAAGTGGATGCCCCGCAGGATGCCCTTCTGGGCGGAGAAGGACTGGTTGTCCTGCACGAAGTCATAGTTCAGGCCCAGCTGCTCGAAGTTCCGGGTGGACCAGGTCTCCATGAAATAGCCGCGCTGGTCGCCGAACACCTGGGGCTCGATGATGTACACGCCCGGCAGCTTGGTTTCGATCTTGTTCATCAGTAGCGCACCTTCCCTTCCGCGACGGCCTTCAGATGCTGGCCGTAGGGGCTCTTGCCGTAGCGCGCGGCGGATTCCATCAGCTTATCCCGGTCGATCCAGTGGTTGATGTAGGCGATCTCCTCCGGTGCGCTGATCTTGATGCTCTGGCGCTGCTCGATCATGCGCACGAAGTCCGCCGCCTCCACCAGGCTGTCCATCGTGCCGGTGTCCAGCCAGGCGAAGCCCCGGCCCAGCAGCTGCACGGACAGGTTGCCCTGCTTCAGGTACATCTCGTTGAGGGTGGTGATCTCCAGCTCCCCCCGGGCGCTGGGCTGGACCTGGTGGGCCATGGCGGAGACGCCCTTGGGATAGAAGTAGAGGCCGGTGATGGCGTAGTTGCTCTTGGGGTTCTGCGGCTTCTCCTCCACGGAGATGACCTTGCCCTCCGCGTCGAACTCCACGATGCCGAAACGCTCCGGGTCGTTGACGTAGTAGCCGAACACCGTGGCGCGGCCGCTCTCCTCGGCGTCCGCCTTGGCGGCGCGCAGGAGGCGTCCGAAGCCGTTGCCGTAGAAGATGTTGTCGCCCAGCACCATGGCGCAGGCGTCGTCCCCAATGAATTCCTCGCCCAGCAAAAACGCCTGGGCCAGGCCGTCCGGCGAGGGCTGCACTTTGTAACTCAAATGGATGCCGAACTGGCTGCCGTCGCCCAGCAGGTGCTCGAAGCGGGGCGTGTCCTCCGGGGTGGAGATGATCAGGATGTCCCGGATGCCCGCCAGCATCAGCGTGCTCAGCGGATAGTAGATCATCGGCTTGTCATAGACCGGCAACAGCTGCTTCGACGTCACCATCGTCAGCGGATAGAGCCGCGTGCCGGCGCCGCCGGCGAGAACGATTCCCTTCATCAATTCTACCTCCTGTATGCTCTCACATCATCCCAAGGTATTTCAAATACATCTCCACACCCTCCCTCAGGGTATGGCACCGTACTCCCGTTGCCTTGACGATCTTGTCATTGTTGGCGATATTGCAACGGGCATCCACCTTTCTGGCGCTCTGGTAGTTGACATTCACCGAAAAGCCCAATTGCTCGAACAGGCGGATGATGTCATTTTGGGAAGTGCCAATGCCCGTGGAGACATTAAAGGTCTGTAAGCCGCCCTCGTACCTCAGCAGCACTTCCAGCATGCAGCAAACATCCTCAATGTAGATATAGTCCCGTACGACGCTGCCGTCTCCCCACACCTCCAGGGTCTGGTGATTCAAAACGCTCTTGACGACGGCATCGATGAAGCCGACGCCCTTCATGTAATCCTGTCCCGGTCCATAGGGATTGCTGATGCGACAGGAGAGAAAGCGAGTGTGCTGCTGCTCATTAAAGGCGCGCATGGCCGTCTCGACGCAGACTTTGATGCTGCCATAGTGGTTGATCGGCCGAAGCGGATCTTCCTCGCGGAAGGGACGGTCATTGTATTTCCCGTAGGCTGTTCCAGCGGAAGAGAGGAACAGCAGCTTTCCACCGGTGCTTGCCAAACGATCCATCAGCTTGATCGTGTGCAGAAAATCGCCTGCGTAGCCCCTCAGATAGGTTTGGTTGGAATTGCCGGGATTGACAGTGGACAGTGCGTGGATGACGGCATCCTGGCCTTCCGTCAACACGTCCAGGGCGCTGTCTTCAAAAAAATTGCCTTCGTGATAGGCCACGCCGGGAATTGCCCGGTCCGGCAATCTCATGTCAAAAACCGAAACGACGTAGCCCTTCCCAGTCAGATAGCGGGCAAGGTTTTGTCCGATAAAACCCCCACCGCCCAGGATCATCACATTACCGTTATTTTTCATCTTCCTTAATCCCTTCGACGATGCTCTGGTACACCTTGTCCGTCTCACGATCCCAATCGGTGGCCGCTGAGAACTTCAGGCCCGCTTCCCGAAGCGCCTTCAGCTTCTCAGGGTGATTCAGGTAGTCTTCCAGGGTCCGGGCAATGTTCAACGGATCATTGTCGATGATGATGGCGTTGTTTTCATTGACCATCCAGGAATTGTTCTCGTCGCCCTGGGTGGCGATGACAGAGTTGGAGGCCATGACCTCCAGCGGCAGCAGCGAAAGATTTGTCAGCGACATCACCAGGCAAATGTCACACTGTGCATACAGATCCGCCAGCTGATCCAGTGGAACGCTGCCGGCATTCAGATGTGTGAAGGGTATGAAATAATTGCTTACATCCCAGCCGGCAAACACGACCTCGATCTCCGGAATGCGCTGATGCAGTTCAAACAGCGCCAGCATGCCCAGCTCAAAGGCACGCCGGGGCGTGACGGGGCGGGCATAGAAGAATATGCGTTTGACGTTGTCCCGCTTCTCAATGGCGTGATACAGATCCTTGTCGTAGGAAAAGTGGAAGCTCTGGCATGACATGCCATATTCGCGCTCCAGCTTGTTCTTCAGCCAATCGCCCGCCGTGATGCCCCGGAAGCCGAAGCGATAGGTGTTCCCTGCCAGCATGTATTCAGAACCGACGGCATAAAAATAGGATTCAAAATCCTGCACAAAATAAAACTTGGAGATTGTGTTGTTGAAACGGCGAACGTAATACGCCGTGGACCAGGAAGTCGCCACGATGCCATGGCAGAACGGCATGTCATCTACGGAGTGATGCACCTCGATGCTGCTGTCCAGGATCGGGTATGCTTCGGTCAGGAATTCCTTCAGCGACTGATCCGACAGGAAATTGACCGGGCTCTCGATGTAAATCCGGTTCTTGATGCCCTTGCGTTCCAGGGCGGAAATGAAGCGGAAAATATTGATATGCCCGCCAGAACCCCGGCCCATCTCAGGAATGACCCAGTTCAGCTGGATCTGTCCTTCCCGGTTGGCCAGGTAATCCGATTGGTTAAAGGGGAAGATCTGCTTCTCCAGCGCCATGCCAAAGACCTTCTCGACGTGCACCAGGGAAAAGCCGTCTGGGCTCTCCATCACCGAATCCGGGATGCCGTGGTTGTTCTTCAGGTATCGCACACACTTTTTCAAAAACGCCCAATACTTCTTCATCATAACGCGTTCTCCCCCAATCCCCTATTTCTTGCGGTTTCTCTGCCGGTATTGCTGTGAAAACAGTCGATCCATACGCAGCTGCGTCTTCTGTGGCATATCCGCATACTTCCCGCCCAGATATCCCGCAATGTGCCGATCCGTGTCCCTTCGGATCGCGTAACCAGCCCAGTAGAGTTTCTTGCCCAGCGGCAGGTCTATGTGGCGTATGTATCTCAAATCGCTGCGTATCAGCGCGGCCACCGCACGGGGGATCGCTCTGCCCCGAGGAACGATCCGATAGCCGTGGAGTTCATACAGCCCCTTATATTCGTCAAAATAACGTCTGAAATACTGTCTCAACGGAAAGTTGTGGGAATGATACACCGGCGCATGGGGACAGTAGACCTTGTGATAGCCCAGTTCCATCATCTTCTTGGTCCAGATCTGATCCTCGGCGAATTCCACATCCTCATAGGGGTACTGTTCAAATACGGACCGGCGAACACAGGCGTTGTTGTCCGACGAATAGGCCAGCAGGTGCCGATAGCCCTCTTCCTGGGCATATCGCTGCGGGTCGTCCAGCCAGTAATAGGTGTTGTCCATCCCGAAGCCATTGAAATGCATGGTGATGTCCCTGGCATCCAGAAGATTGCAGCCCGGATAGGGATAGTGGATGCCAAAGCCCAACACACACTGATCATCCTGGCGGATGGCCCGGATCATCTGGTCGAGCCACTCGTCGGAGGCGGGCAGGGCATCCTGGGTGATGAAGAATATGAACTCGCCCGTGCCATGGGAAGCGGCGAGATTCCTCGTCCGGCCATGTCCAAATTCAGAGGGCTGGATCTGCACCAGCTTGATCCTGGGATACTTTTGGATGATCTCCAGCGTATTGTCGACTGAACCGGAATCCACGCAGACGACCTCGTACTCCAAATCCGTCTTTTGATTGAAGACTGCCTCCAGGACGCGGTCCAGCTGATCTCCGCCGTTCTTCGTGGGTATGCAAATCGTTACGTCCATTCTGTCCTCCATCTGAACCCAAATCAATGTCTGCGCCAGAAAGGCTTGTGCTTCTCCAGTTCCGCCTGGGCGGCTTGCAGCGCCGCCTCCGCAACGGAGACCCGCTCCCAAAGCGCATCGTTGGCCGCGTGATATTCGTCCCGCTGCCGCGTCAGCTCCGCGGAGGCTTCATTCTGCGCGTCCAGCGCCGCCCGATATTCGTCCCGCTGCCGCGTCAGCTCCGCGGAGGCCTCGTTCTGCGCGTCCAGCGCCGCCCGATATTCGTCCCGCTGCCGCGTCAGTTCCGCAGACGCCTCGTTCTGCGCGTCCAGCGCCGCCCGATATTCATCCCGCTGCCGCGTCAGCTCTCGGGAAGCTTCTATCTGTTTGTCAAGCGCATCCTTATAGGTCTGCACATCGTCATTCAGCCTGCGCGTCTCACTGACCGCGTTCAACATGGCCGCGGTCGTCATCGTTGCTTCCAACCCCTCCAGGGATCGATTCCGGAAATCCTCCAGTTTGTTGTTCACGCCGGACACATAAGCCTGGAAGCGCAGTTCCATCTGAAGATAGGTCTCGCGCAGTTCTTTGCCGATGCCCAGTCTATCCCAGATCCGTTCCCGTGTCTGCGAATCGAAGGCCGCCATATCCAGATTGACCAGCAGCGCCCGGAAGATTATGAAGGAAAGGGGAACGCTGAAGGGCATGACCCACTCGTAATCCACGATCGTATGGACATCATGCTCTCCGATAAAGATATTGTCAAAGTTCATGTCCAGGTTCGTGACCGTCAGCGCATCCATTCCGTCCGGCAATTCTGGCGCACCGAAAAAGCGCCGGAACATGTCGTCCGCTTTGAATACCTCCGTACCGAAGGCACTTTTCAGCGCGTCCCGAAACCGCAGCACAGCCTCACAGAAAGCGTCCGCGTTGCCACCCATCCGGGACAGCAGGTCCCGAAGGGTATCTTCGGCGTAGTATGGAAAATCCACCGTGCCGTCGTCGTTGACCCGACAGGGTGCGATCACTACCGAAGCGTCCGGCCTGAGTGCTCTGACGAGGGCATCATGGCAATGCAGCATGTTCTGTAAGTGAGGCACGGCCATGTCCGAAGCCGCCTTTTTGCGAACGACCTTGCCCTCCTTCGTCTCGAGGATCAGTGTATGGTGCCGGTACTCCGGCTTCCGCTCCACCGATGACTTGACGTAAACGACCCTTTCCTCCTGGTCCTGTTCCCTTTTGGTCAAGCGCACGAGGAAGGAATTTGCAAAGTCGCCGATCAGCCCCGCTTCAATCAGCGCGTCATCAACTCGATTCTCATCGAACAACCGCATCCGGTTGGCGTCAAAGCAATGCCAGTTGCGGTTCAGTTCGCCTTTCGCGGGCAGTTTCCTGTCGGAAAAGACTTTGATCGGGAACTTATAATCCGGGTAAGGGTAGAAATACTCGGATTCAAAACCGCAGGATGAGAAGAGCTCCGTCAGCCTCCGGCGGCTGAAGGTCACCGGGCCGTCGCGATGGGGATAGTTCTCCAGCCCTTCAAAGAAGCGCCCGGTGTGGTCTTCCCTGCAACCGGCCCAATACTTCAGGCCCAGCTGATTCTCAATGGCCACCAGCAATTCCCCGTCCGGACTCATCACCCCGTCGATACATTCCAGCATGTACTTCTGGGGTTCGGGAGCGTCCGAAAACATCGCCGCGTATTCCAGCGCGCCGATCAGCAGCACATAGTCAAACTTGATGTCGATGTGCTTCAGCACATCCTCGATCGCCCCGACACAGATCTCCAGGCCAGCGCAGTCCGCGTGACGGTAGGCATTGATCCTGCAGCGGCGAAGAGAAAGGTCCACGGCGTAGACCTCCAGATCGCGGTTCAACAGTGCGCCTGTCACGGCGCCGCAGCCTGAACCAAGCTCCAGCACCTTCGCCCCAGATTTAAAGGGATACCAATAAATCAGGTTTTCCCTCGCCGGGGACAGATGGTACAGCAGCGGCCAGGAGCCCTCCCGCATGATGATATCGTTGTACTCGTCCGGCGTATGCTCCTGAACAATCTTCAGAAGTTGATTCTCCGTCGCGTCTCCATCGGAGTAGGCGTCCTCTCCCCTGTACCACTGTTTGTTCAGCCGGATCTTTCCAATGTTTTCAAACATTTCCGCCATATCCGCTTAATCCTCTTGGCCCCTCACGTTTTCATAGGTGACCTTTGATTCCACATCGTAGACGCCGATGGTGTTGTAATCAGAAATCACCTGCAAGTGGCAAATATCATAGAGCCTGTGATGCACCTGCAGCTCCTCGCCCACAAAGCTGGTCGCGCCGAGAGAGAGGAAGTATTGTCCGCCCTGCAGGCGCATGACCTGTTTGAACCGGACAGTTCCAGAGGTTCCCTCCTGAACTCTTTCCAGCGTCCGGCCTTCCAGCATGGTGTTCGTACCGCAAAGGTCCGTGCCCTTCGGATCCTTGATCGTAAAGGCAAAGATCGGATTCTCAACCTTGTGATTGAAGTGGAATTTGATCACGATGGAGTAGGTGGAGCCCTTCATCAGCACGCTGGTCACCTCGCCGGCGTCATTGACGATTCCGAAATCATCGATGACGATATCCCGATCGCCGTACTCCACGTAATTTGGATTTTGCAGCACGCCGCTCTTCATCGCAACGGACTCCACTTCCCGGGCCTGTTCCTCCGGCACTTCGGTCCCTTCCGTCACCGTGGCAAGTCCGTTATCCTCGTCGTACTGATCGACCAGGATCTTGCGGTAGATGTCCACCACCTTCTTGCAGTCTCCCAGGGCGACCTGCTTGCCCTTGTTCAGCAGCAGGCACCGATTGCAGTATTTGATCACGCTGTTCAGGTCATGGGAGACGAAGAGGATCGTCTTCCCCTTCTGCATGAACTCATCAAACTTGCGGTAACATTTTGTCTGAAAAAAGATGTCGCCTACGCTCAATGCTTCGTCGATGATCAGAATGTCAGGGTCCACGTTGATGGCCACGGCAAACGCCAACCTCGCAAACATGCCGCTGGAATAGATCTTGACGGGCTGATTGATGAATTCGCCGATCTCGGCAAAGTCGGCGATCATGGGGATGCGTTCGCGCATCTCCTCCTCGGTGTAGCCCATGATCTTTCCGTTCAGGATGATGTTTTCAATCCCTGTATAATCCCCGTTGAACCCGGCGCCCAGTTCCAGCAGCGCGCTCACCTTGCCCTGGACGCTGAGCCTGCCGCCCGTGGGCTGGAGTACGCCGGTGATGATCTTCAGCAACGTGGACTTTCCGGACCCGTTCGTGCCGATGATGCCCAGGCACTCACCCTTCTCCAGCTGGAAGTTCACGTCCTCCAGTGCGGTAAACTGGCTGTGCAAACTCTTTCGGCGAAAGGAAAGGGCCTCCTTGAAGCGGTCGCTTTCCTTCTTGTAGGTATTATAGGTCTTGTTGATGTGTTCAACTTTGATAACCGGCATGTATCAGTATTCCCTTCCAAGAATCAGATGATATCGGCAAAGTGCACTTCCAGTCGCTTGAACAGCTTGTCGCTGGCAACCAGCAGCACAATGACAATCATCCAAAAGTATACCGTCATGAAGGGGGTTTGGAAGAACCACTGCCCGTTCATAAAAGCCTGACGGTACCCGTCAATCAGATAGTACAGCGGATTCAACTTGAAGAGTATTAAAAACTGCTCCGGCAGCATGGACACATCCCACATCACCGGACAGGCCCACATCAAAACCATCAGCAGGATCTCCAGCAGCTGGGTGAAATCCCGGAAGAACGGGACCAGAGAACAGTTGATTTTGGCCAATGCAACCGTGATGCACAGCGTGCAGAACATATAGTATGGAATCTGTACCATCGTCCAGCACAGCGGGAGCCCCCACAATACATACAAAAGCAGCACAAACAGCACGAAAAAACAGTGCACGATGGCCGCGGAAAGCACTTTGACCGTCGGCAGAATCTCAATGTCAAACCGGACCTTCTTCACCAGATAGGAATACTCCAGCAGCGCATTGGCTCCGGACATGACCCCCTCGGAAAAGAAAAACCACACGATGATGCCGGGCAGCAGCCAAAAGGCATAGGGATAGATATTGCCAACGGGCGCAGCCCGTGCGATGATCGAAAACACGAAAATATAAACGCTGGCCTGCACGATCGGCTTGACAAAGGCCCACATGACGCCCAGCTGCGAGCTGGCATACTTGCTCTTGAAGTCATTCAGAGCAAGGGACCAGGTCATCTTGACGCTTTTCCTTAATTTCGAACTGCGAAGCTTCATAGTATCCAAGTCAGCTTCTGTCTCCTTTCAAATCATCAAAGCCGTCTCAATGCTTGGAGCGAATCCGTGCAACCGTTTTTTGAATGACGACTACAGGCGCTCTCAGTCCATAGCGATGAAGCCTCTCCACCGTCAGGGCGACAAGATTGCAGGCTTTGAGCACCGCCAGGGTTCCCCGCTTCGAGATCGGCAGAGCCTGAACGGGCTGAAACAGTGCCGGGTATTCTCTGAACAATTCCTGTCCAACGGACTCAGGGCTCAACTCGTGCGCTGCAATTTCGCAGCATTTCTGCCTCTGGGCTTCCCTGGTAACCGCATCCTCGATGCTGGAGCGAATCTGCTCGTACCACATCTGCGAATCGTTGGCACAGAATCGGCCGTATCGCTCCCGGTCGGGAATGAAGGTGTAGGGCTCACAATCCGAATAGACCCCTGCGATCCCCGCCGCCGCGTACTCGCAGAATTTGTTGTAGTGCTTGCAGGCGTGAAAGGGCGTCCCTGGCATCGGCGCAAGACCGATGTCCCACGCCAGTTCATTCAGCTTCTGACGGTAGTGGTCGTAGTCCTCGCTGTAGGGAACACACTTTGCATCCAGCTGATTCGCAAAGGCGGGCACCGCTCCGAAGAATTCAAAGCGTACCTTCCCGCCATACTCTGCCTTGATTCGCAGCAGTGCTTGTTTCAGTATCTTCTCGATGTCCTCCGTCCGGTCGATGGAACCGGCAAAGCCGATCTTCACCGGCGCGCCGGGCTCATGGGGCCTGTATGCCACAGGATCCAGCGCCGGTTCCTCGATGCGAATCGCGGCGCGGCCGTCTGTGGCGTACTTTTCCAGGAGCCTGGGCGAGGGCGAGACGATCCCGTCGCTCATGGCGATCATGTCCCGGATGTTGCGCTGGATGCCCGGCTGGGCATAGAAGCTCGCACTGCTGACATTCAGCGGGATGTTCAGAAGGTCGTCGTCCAGGATGTAGGCCAGGAACCGGCCCGACCCCTTCAGCATCCGGGTCAGGCGGCGCTCATACCAGCTGTCCAGCCGACCCAGCAGGACGAGGTCCGCCCAGTCCAAATCGTCGGTCCTCAGCCGCATCTCCTGCACGGCGCGGTATTCCACCACGCCCTGTCGGGCCAGCGCCTCCATCTGGGCATGGCCGCACAGGCGGATGGAGGGGATCATCACGCGGTAGATCAGGAGCACGTGGGGCTTGCGCGCCGTGTTGTCACCCATCTGTCCAATCCTCCCCCGCCCTCAGTTCATCAGCAGCATGCCCGCCCGGCGCTGCCTGCCGTGGATCAGTCCCCGGTATTTGAGATAAAAGCCCAGCCCGCTGCGGGGCCTGGCAAAGCGCCGCAGGAAGGCGAAGTCCTCCGGATTCAGGCGCTCCCGATAGCAGGCCTCAAAGGCCCGCGCCTGGGCCTTCTTTCTCAGGATGGCGGCGCGCACCTCCCCCAGCCGCGAGAGGCGGTCCAGGATGTACGCCGCGCTGTCCACGCCCTTGGCCCCCACGGCGTTGCCGCCGTGCTGGCGGTAGGCGCCCAGCGGTTCGTCGATGTAGACGATCTTCCCAAAGCGGGCGGCCACGGCGGCGAGCCACCAGTCGTGCATGATCACGCCGTCCGGGGTCGCGCCACGCTCCCCCAGTCGCGCCAGGGCACGGTTGACGCCCATGGCCCCGCCGGTGACCACGTTCTGCATCAGGATACTGCGATAGTCGAAGGACTCGAAGTACTGGCCCTGGTAGCGCATCAGCGAATCCGCCAGGGGGTTGAGGTCCGCATCCGTGGGGGTCTGGTCGCTGAAGACCAGGATCGGCGCGTCCGGCCCGTATCGGGCCTCGGCCTCGAGCAGCGCCTTCCGGGTCTTTGTCAGCTTGTCCGGACGCCACACGTCATCCTGGTCGCAGAACAGCATGTGCTCCGCCTCGCACCGGGCCATCAGGTGGAAGAAGTGGTCCCTGGCATTGCCAAAGCGCCGCCCGGACGCATAGCGGGCGATCTTCTCCGGATACCGGCGGGCGTACGCGTCCAGGATCGCCGCGGACCCGTCCGTCGAGCCGTCGTCCGAGACCGTCAGGTGCCAGCGATCGTCGCTCTGGCCCAGGATGGAATCCAGCTGCGCCCTCAGGTAGGCCTCGCCATTGTACACGGCCATCAGGATCTCCACCGGCTTGTCGCTTCTGTCCATCTTCACCGCGCCTCGATCTCGCGCCTGCCCCGGCGCCGGCCCGCCCGATTGCCCAGCAGCCGGGCCCCACAGTTGGCCCAGAAGGCCAGCAGCTCCCCCGGCTTTCCCTGGCGCAGCAGCTCCCCGCTGACCCGCTTCACCAGGCTCACACCCTCGCCGGTCACGCCGGAGGTCGGCAGCCGATCGCCGTAGCGGGCCAAGAACTCGCCGATCAGCCGGTTGCGGGCGTATTCCTGCCGGAGGGTGAAGCTGTGGGAGTGCCACACCTTCGCCTCCGCGCTGTAAGCCAGCCGATGGCCCGCGTTCAGGAGGTCCACGGCGATCAGCATGTCCTCGTTGGTGCACAGCGGATGCTCAAAGCCGCCCACCGCCTCGTAGGCCTGGCGGCGATAGGCCGCGTTCACATCCGACAGCAGGAAGGCGCGAACGCCCAGCGTTTCCATATCGCCCCGGTCCCAGGTGCGGCTCGCCTCCCCGTAGCGGAAGGCGCGGACCGCCTTCTCCGCGGCCCGGGCGTCGGGCCAGGCCACCTGCCGTCCGCAGACCGCCGCCACCCGCGCGTCCTCAAAGGGCTGCAAAAGCGCCGCCGCCCAGGTCTCGTCCATCGGCAGGGCGTCCTGGGTCAGCAGGGCGACAAAGGGGGTGTCCGTGGCGCGGATCGCCATGTCCCGGGTGCCACCGTGGTCGAAGGTCCCCGGCTCGAGGACGATCACGTCCACACCGCCGAAGGCCTCCGCCCGCCGAACGGTGTCGTCCCGAGAGGCGGAGTCCACCACCAGGATGCGCTCCGGCGGCAGCGTCTGGGCGCGCAGCGCCTCCAGCTGGCGCTGGATCTGCCCCGCCGCGTTCAGCGTCGGGAGGATGACCGTGTAGGCGCGGGTTCCACTCATCAGAAGAAATTGACGGCGAGGATGCCCGGCAGCACGATCCGCAGGCTCTTGGTCAGGCCGTTCCACATTTTCTTCAAGTGTGTTTCCTCCTTGTATCGTCGCCCTCGCCGGGTCAAATGGGATTGCCCTGCGCGTCGAGACGCTCCTCCAGGATGATCCCGCGATTCTCGTCAAACTGGCGGCGCAGGATGGCATAGCCCTCCGCGTTGGGGGCGAGGCTGCCGTCCGTGCCGTAGAAGCGGATGACCGCCTGATTGCCGTAAGCGTCGTATTCAAAAGTTCGGGCGGCGTACCCCCCGTAGACCAGAATCGGCTGGCCGTCCGTGCCGTAGAATCGTTCGCTCTCCGGGACGCCCTTGCTGTTGTAGGTATAGCGCACCTCGGCGTAGCCGGAACCCACCAGCACCGGATTGCCGTCGGCGTCGAAATACCGCTGGGCCACCACCTGGTTCGTGGCATTAAAGTCCTGCTCCAGGATGGCGTAGATGCCGTCCGGGTAGTAAGGCGCGCCGTCCGGGGTGTAGAAGGCCTGGCGAATCGGATCCCGATGGCTGTTGTAATCGGTGACGACGACATAGCTCGGCGTCCGGTACAGGGTGATGGCGCGCACCTCCACGGGCACGTCCGCCTCCCCCAGCAGCTTGTATTCCACGCTGTCCAGGGTCTCCGGCGTAACCAGCGGCACGGAAATCACGGCGTCGCCGCCCTCGTCGAAGGCCTCAACCGGCACCGGCTGGTCAATCAGCGGAATCTCGCCCAATCGCCGGGTGATGGACGCGCGGCAGACGGAAGCATCCGCGGGCAGCTTCTCAAGCGCCGCCGGAGCCGCGTGCAGCCGATATTCAATCGTGTACTCGCCGGCATAGAGCGTGTCATAGGGGCCGGAGGTCAGGGATTCCACGGGGCCCTCCACCACCGCCGCGCCCTCCTCGGTGAGGGTCAGGCCGTTCAGCTCCGCCAGCCATTCCAGATCCATGGCGTGGCCGAAGGCGTAGTAGCGGTAAAACCGGGCGCCCTCGCCCGACAGCGCGTCGATGACTGCGGCGTCGTTGGTGTACAGCAGACTGCCGTCTTCCAGCTCCGCCGCCTGGAAGCCCTTCTCGAACAGCTCCCGGCGCTCATTGCCCGCCTCGAACACAATGGAGGCCTTCTCCTTCAGCTCAAAGCCGGAATCCCGGGTGGTGGTCAGGCCCACGCCCTTCACCTGTCGGTGATAGAGCAGCGGCAGGTCGTTGGCGTACACCGGGCCGTCCGCCGCCCGGACGACGGCCTCCAGCTCCGACGCCCGCGCGTCGCTTGC
Source organism: uncultured Eubacteriales bacterium (assembly GCA_900315585.1). Lineage (GTDB taxonomy): Bacteria > Bacillota > Clostridia > Christensenellales > Aristaeellaceae > UBA2862. The sequence goes on from OMZP01000014.1 coordinate 40,316, forward strand.
GTCGGCGCAACGATCCGCGTAGAGGTTGCCGCCGAAGACGGCGGCGGCGATGGCCGCCGCGACGATGCCCGCGCCGATCGCGCCCCGGCGGTTCATCCAGGCTCCGGGCTGGATCAGCAGCGCCAGCGCCGCCGGGATCAGCCACGCGATCAGCAGCAGCGCGCACTCCCGCAGCTCTCCCCACAGGCCCGCGAGGCTCAAAAGCGTGTTGATGCGGGAAAAGCTCGCCGGATAGAGCAGCAGGTAGATCGCGTCCCAGGCCGCCAGCACCGCGCATCGAGGCCAGGCCAGCTCTCGGCGCAGCGCCCCGCGCAGGGCGACGCCGTTCACCACCAGCGCGGCGGCGAAGCAGAAGGCGCGCAGCGGCGACTGGCCCACGCTGAACTGGTGGCTGCGCAGCAGGGTGTGCAGCGCGCTCCAGACCGGCGCGCCGAACAGCACCAGCGCGAAGAACGCCGCCATGGCGAGGGCATAGCCCAGCCAGACCGGCGGGCGCTTGCGCCCTTCGTCGTCATAAACCGCGTCCCGCCGCTGGCCGGAGGTGTCCGTCAGGGAGAGCCAAGGCCGGCCCCCGCCCATCTGAAAGTCGATCAGCGAATAGCCGAAGGCGAGCATCACCAGCAGCACCAGGCGATACTTGAAGATGATGCCCGCGGCGACGCCCGTCGCGCCCAGGCCCCAGCAGGCCACCCGCCAGTCCCGCCTGCGGAACAGGTACATCAGCCAGATTATAAACGGCGCAAAGCACAGAAGCCCGAACACCAATCCGCCCTCCGCCAGCAGCACGCCCAGCGTGTTGCTCAGGCCGGGGTTCGCCAGCCGGTGGGGCCGCATGAAGCGAAAGATGCCCTGCTCGTTCTGGTAGCCCACGCCCAGGATCGGGCTCGTGGCGAAGGCCTGGAGGGAGGCGCTGTAGTCGTCGATGTGGTCGCCCAGGGAGTTGCCCACCTCGCCGGTGGACTGGAAGGTGGTCTTCCCCTTTTCCAGGAACAGTACGCCCACCGCCGCGATGGCCAGCACCACGATGGGGATCACCAGCCAGCGTTTGCCGCGCTCCAGCAGCGCGGAGATGATCTTCAAGCCCCATGCCGCCGCCGTCAGCATCACGCCGATGGTGGCGTTCACCGTGATCAGCGTGGCGGACAGCAGCACCCAGCGCAGCACCCGCAGGCGGCTGCGCCGATCCCGCAGGAACAGCTCCGTGAACAGGGCAATCAGCAGCGGCAGCGCGAACATCAGCGGCTCCGTGAAGATGCCGCAGTTGCGCAACAGCACGATGCCGAACATCTGCCAGCGAATGCCGATGGCCGACTGGCACACATCCAGCAGGTCCAGCTGGGGCAGCGGCGCGTGATGGTCGTACCAGAAGCTGAATATCTCGTCCGCCGGAACGCTGTCCGGACGCAGCACGCTGGCCAGGTACACCGTCAGGCTCATCGTCGCCAGAGCGCATACGATATCCGAATACTTGAAGAGCAGGTCCAGGCCCTTCCCCACCCGCTGCTTCACCTTGAAGATCGCCGCCATCAGCGGCATGAACATGAGAAATACCAGAATGTAACTCTTGCTCTGCCATTCTCCCTGCCTGCGCACGTTCAGGAAAAGGAACAGCGCGCCATAGGCGATCAGCCCCGCCAGGACCGCGCCGTTGGGCAGAGCCGCGCGCAGCTTTCTGGGGTTCAGCCACAGCCGAAGCGCCAGCACCGCCGCCGCCAGGAGGATCGCCGCCCGGACAAACAGCCAGTTCATGTCCACGCGGCTCACGGTCTCCCGGGCGAAGCCGTACATCGAGTTGCACTCCAGCAACACCACCAGCATCAAAAGGTACTCCAGGAGCTCCGCGGCCCAGGCCGCGACGCGCCGCCGGTTGGCCTCGCCGGTCAGCCATCTATCCGTTGCGTTCATCGATCGTGCGAAAACCTTTCCGTGATGTATCAGGCGCGGTAAAAGGGCATAGCTTCGCCCCGCGCCGGGGCCCGCGTCCCCTGCGCCGACGAAGTATGTCCCGGAGCTTCGACGGCCCGCCAGTCCAGCCGATGCCGCCTCCGCCTCGTTATGAGCCTGTATACCCATTTCACCTGAATATACATCATCATTATACAGTAATTCAACCGCTCCGTCAATTCGATTCGCCGTTTCGCAACACAATGTAACGCTTTCTTACCATTTGAGTGCGAATGTTTACAGGCCGATTCCAGACAAACAGAAAGCCGACCCGCGCCGCGAAGGCGAGAGCCGGCCGAAGCGGGGAGAACTCCCCGGCGCCGTGAATACTGAATTCCATCTGGTCCATGCACAACTGTGGGTGTCTTTTCCGCTCCACATTCGTACATGTCTCAGAAGGAATTCAGCATTAGAAGCGGGAATTGCCGCTCATCTGGCGCTCCTGGGCTTCGATCATCTTCTTGACCATGTTGCCGCCGATGTGGCCGGCGTCCTTGGCGGAGATGTTGCCGTTGTAGCCCTGGTTCAGGGTGATGCCCAGCTCGTTGGCCACCTCGTGCTTCATGTTGCGCATGGCCTCGCGCGCTTCGGGAACGTTGATCTGGTTGTTGGTGGAATTGCTCGCCATTTTGAAAACTCCCTTCCTTGTTGTCTTTTGACTGCGCGGCTCGCCGCCGTTCAGCCTGCAACTATTTTGACCCGCGCAGGCGCTTTTACACTGGAAATTGCCCACTGTCATGGTTTTCAAAAAACGGCAAAACATGGCGGCGGGCTTGCGCCCGCCGCCATGAACCGCGCATGTTCAATTTTGGGTACATCACGGAAGGTTGAGATAGAATACGAACGATTCGCAAGTATCTATTAATGCTGTTCGCTGACGAAATATACAGATCCTTCGCTACGCTCAGGATGACAGCGCATCGAGATCCTGTCATCCTGAGCGTAGCGAAGGATCTGTAGGCTACGACATCAAACTGCGTTATGCCAATCCCACAACTATCTGTGAAGAACCTAATCTTTTTTGTTCATCACGACATTGATATAATTGTACGGGATCTCGATGCCGTTTTCGTTCAGCGCCTTCATCACGCGGGTGTTGATGTCGCTCTTGACCACCTCGGAGGGCGTGACGGGCTCGAAGTAGACGGTGGTGGCCATCACCAGGCTGCTGTCGGCATACTGGATGAAGTATACCGGGCCGTATTCGCCGCCGTTCTCGCCGGGCTTGCCGGGGATGGAATAGGGGCTCTCCTCCACGGCTTTGCGGATGACGGCCATGGCCTGGGTGGGGTCGGTGTCGTAGGACACGTTGAAGCGAAAGTGGATCGAGCGGATCGTGGTGTGGTAGCTCAGGTTCGTGATCAGCATGCCGTTCAGCTTGCTGTTGGGGATGACCACCTTCACGGTGTCGATGGTCTGGATCACCACGTGGCGCAGGGTGATGTCCTTCACGATGCCCGCGGTGCCGTTGTCCAGCTCGATGCGGTCGCCGAGGTCAAAGGGCTTGGCGGAGCTGATCATCACGCCGCAGATCAGGTCCGAGATGACCGGCTGGGCCGCGAAGCCGGCGATGGCGCCGATGATGGCGGTTCCCTGGAAGACCACCCGGCCCAGCGGCTCGGTGACCTTCGAGCTCATCACCACCCACAGCACGGCCACGAAGATGATGACGAAGCGCACCACGCTCTCCACGAAGCGGAGGTTGATGGTGTTGTTCCTGGCCAGGACCTTCCGGGCCACCTTGCGCTCCAGGCGCAGCGCCACGAACACGACGATGGCGGCCCCCACCACCAGCAGCACCAGCGTGAGGGCCTCCCATACGGCGGGATTGGCGCGCAGTTTGCTGATCAGCTCTGTCATTTGTAAACCACTCTCGAACTTACGATTCCCGGATGTCCAGCGTCAGGTTGTTCAGGTTCATGGAGTAGGTGTAGCGGGCCTCGTCCGCCATGCGCATGACCAGCTTGATGCCCAGGCCCTGCTCCGCCTCCCCGGGCACGTAGGCCACCGGGTCAAAGGCCTTGCAGTCGTCCCGGAAGCGCAGCGTCCAGTGGCCCGCCTTGGTTTGCAGGCGGACGAGCAGGTGGTTGTCCTTGCCCTTGCCGAAGCCGTGGGTGACGATGTTGTTGCCCATCTCCTCGATGCACAGCGCCAGGTGGTTGGCCAGGCGCGGGTCGTTGCCGTGGGCCTTGCAGAAGGCCTCGGCCCGGCGGGAGAACGCCATCACGTCGTCTTTGGTGCGGATGTCCGCCTCCAGCAGATCCTCGCTGGGCACGCCGAAGCTGTTGCGCAGCAGCAGCACCTTCTCCGGCTGCGCCGTGACCCTCCCGGCCTTCATCCAGACGTAGGCCAGGATCAGCAGACTGGTGAGCAGCTCACCGGCAAAGAACAGGAACCAGGCGCCGTCCACGCCCGCCACCCGGCTGAGCACGAAGGCCGCCAGCGTGGGCAGAATCGCGTTCTCCAGCACGGAGACGACCTCCATCTCCCCCACGCGGCCAGCGCCCTGCCAGAGGTTTTTCAATGTGTTGTTCAGGCAGCAGGGGATCAGGCCCACGGCGAACAGGCGCAGGCCGTTGATGGCCATGGTCTGGGCCGGACCGGCGTTCGGGATGAACAGGCTGACGCAGGCGGGGGCAAAGACCATCAGAAGCCCCGCGACCACCACGCCCAGCGCCGCCGCGTAGCGCAGCATCATGCCCAGCAGCTGCTTGAGGCCGGTGCCGTCCTCCTCGTTGTAGAGGATGCCCGACAGGGTGAGCGCCACGCCGCCGGAGCCGGTGGAGATGGCGTTGGAGGCGTTGATCAGCGTGTTGATGACGGCGTAGGCCGCCACGGCCATCTTGCCGCCCACGGGCAGCAGCATCTTGTTCACGGCGAAGATCAGCACCACGGAGGAGGCCATGGCCACCACCGTGGGCACGCCGCCCGCCACCAGCTCGCGGATCTTGTCCCAGCGGACCAGCTTGCCGGAGAACTTGAACACGCACTTCTTCGACAGGAAGTAGGCGCCGCCGATGACCATGGCCACGTAGTAGCTCAGGGAGGAGGCCAGGCCCATGCCGAACATGCCGCCCTTGAACACCAGCACGTTCAGAAGGTCCAGGCCCACGTCCGCCACCGTCATGCCCAGCACCGCCACGATCAGCAGGTTGCTCTGGCCGGCCATTTGCAGGAAGGGCACCAGGATCAGCGCCGCCATGGAGGCGGGCGCGCCGATGGTGAAGCCCAGCATGTAGGTACTGGTCTCCTTGACCATGGCCGGGTCTTCCGCGCCCATGAGCCGCGCGATGGGCACGCGGAAGATGAACACCAGAACCATGAACACCGCCGAGAAGATCCCCGCCACCGCGATGGCGGAGGAATAGCCGGCGTTGGTCTCCTCCTGGAGGCCGCGGCCCAGGGAACGGCTGCAGGCCACCTGCACGCCCGCGCAGAGCATGCTGCCGATGGCGCCGATCACCATCAGCACCGGGTTGGCCAAGCCGTAGGCAGTCAGGGCGTCCTCGCCCAGGAAGCGCCCGATCATGATGTTGTCGATGAGCAGGCACAGGGAAACGGTCATCGCGGAGAGGATCTGGGCCAGCAGCATCTGGCGCACAAGCTTCTTGATCATCGGTCGCTAACTCCTACCTTCGTATATTATCCGTATGACTTTCGTGAATCACCGGGGCTCCACCCGCTCCATGATCAGCGTGAACCCGCCCGCGTCCCCCGCCTTCAGCTCCAGGCGCAGGGAATCGTCGGAGAGCAGCGTGGCGGTGACGCCGTCGAACATGCCGCCCTCGTCGTCCGCGCCGGTGAAGCGCAGGCCGCCGTCCACGTATTCCGCCTGGGCCGAGAGCCCGGTGAACACATAGCCGGTGACGGTGATGGTGCTGTCCTCGATGGTGGCGGTGATCTCCTGGCCGAACAGGGCGATGTCGTAGAACGCGCCGTCCACGCCGATGCGATAGGTGCGCCAGTCCCCGGCGAAGGCCTCCAGCTCGGCGGGAATGGCCTCGGCGGGCTCGAAGGCCTCCGCCGCCAGCCGCTCCCGGCCCAGCACCATGCTGCCGCCATCGATGTCGGTGGCGAGGGTATCCGCCTCCTCGTCGTAGGTGAACTCCCGGGTGGTGTTCTCGATGGTCACGACGATGCGCTCATTCTGCACGTCCCAGACGCCCTCGCCGCCCTTTCGGGTCTCGCCGTAGTCCGCGGCGGCCGCGCCCTCGTCCAGGAGGGACAGGGTCATCTCGGTGCCGAACAGCTCCGGGTCATAGGCCGCGCCATCCATCACGAAGGCGTTCAGGTACCAGTCGCCCGTCACCTGGGCGATCAGCGCCTGCCGGGCCACCTCCACCGGGTCCGGGGTGGGCTCCGGCGTGGGCTCCGGGGTCGGCGTGGGCGAAGGCGTGGGCTCCGGGGTGATGAACGCCTCGCTCAGCGGCGGCAGGTAGACGCCCCTGGGCTCCGGGGTCGGCTCCGGGACTTCCTCCGCCATCGCCGCCGCGCCCAGCAGCGCCAGCGCCAGCAGTACGGCAAACAGCTTCTTCATCGTCATATCCTCCTCGATTGAGGCTATCGCATAATAATCCACATATATTTAATCAGATTTCACGGCCATAGTCAAGGCCCTGGGCACAAAAAAACCGCCCGGACGCGAAGTCCGAGCGGTTTTTATACTAAATTCCTTCTAAAACATGTACAAATGCGGAGTGGATTTTTCGTTCTGGCAAAGCTGAGCGGAGGGAGGCGATGCAGCGCATCGTTGACGGCCTCCTCGGCGGCCTCGGCGGGAACCATATAGAAGGCGAACGCGCCCGTCTCGCCGGCATCCAGGTTCAGCTCCAGCATGCCGTCCTCAAGCAGCGTGGCCTGGACAGCCATCGCCATGCCGCTATCCTCGTCGGCAGCGGAGACGCTCAGCGCGCCGTCGGCATACTCCAGCGGGATGGAGGTGTTGGAGAACAGGAAGCCGTCCAGCGTGATGGTGGTATCCTCAAAGGTCGCGGTGATATCCGCGCCCAGCAGGGACACAGGATAGTACTGGCCCTCCAGGCCGATCTTTTCAGCCTTCCAGGTGCCCGCGAAATCCTCCACGGCGGCCTCAACGGCGGCGGCAGGTGCAAACACTTCCGCTTCAGGGGCTTCCTGGCTGAACACCATGGTCATACTGTCGTCGCCCATCGTAAGATTGCCGTCCGCATAGGTCATGACGGTGTCATCGGCGCCTTCCTCCTGGATGGTCAGGGTCTCGCCGTCGAAGGTCCAGGTGCCCTCGGAAGGATCGCCAGCCCCATTCATGGTGGCGGTTCCGTCCTCGTTGAGCGTCATGGTGATTTCAATGCCCATCTCGGCAGGGTTGATGGACTGGTCTCCCTGGATCATCTCGACCGCGTACCAGGTGCCGGTCACGTCGGCCGCCTCGGCCATGGCCATCGCGCCCAGCAGCATCGCCAGGGCCAGCAGCATCGCAAAGATCTTCTTCATCGCATTTATCAAACGGCCCGCGCCGTTCAATCCGAAACAATTTCACATGCTACCATTATAACACAATTCCATAATTTGTCCAGACATTTTATTTAATTGATCGCCACATCCCGCAGCTTGTCCGCGAAACGCTCCTTCGCCAGGGCGATCACGGCCCGGGCATCGGGCGATTCGGGGTCGGCCATCAGGAAGGCGGCCTCGTCGTGAGAGAGCTTCAACAGCTCCGTGTTCCCCGCCAGCGCGCCGATGCCCGCCGTGAGGGTGCCGGACTGGCGGGTGCCGAACAGCTCGCCCGGGCCCCGCAGCTCCATGTCCTTCTGGGCGATCAGGAAGCCGTCGGTGGTGGAGGTGAGGAACCTGAGTCGCGCCGTGGGCTCGGACATCAGAAAGCACCAACTCGCCTCGCTGCCCCGGCCCACCCGGCCCCGCAGCTGGTGCAGCTGGGCCAGGCCGAATCGCTCGGCGTTTTCGATCACCATCACCGTGGCGTTGGGCACGTTCACGCCCACCTCGATCACCGTGGTGGACACCAGGATGTCCGCCTGGCCGGTGCGGAATCGCTCCAGGGCCGCGTCCTTGTCGGCGGCCTTCATGCGCCCGTGGACCAGCTCGATGTTCAGCTCCGGCAGGCGGTTCGTGCGCAGGTCCTCGAAGACGACCTCGGCGGGCAGCGCCTCCACCGCCTCCGATTCCTCCACCAGCGGGCAGACGAAGTAGGCCTGGCGGCCCTTCGCCACCTCCTTCCTCAGGAAGTCGTACAGGCCGGGGCGCTTGCTCTCCGGCACGATGCGGGTGGCCACCGGGGTGCGCCCCGGGGGCAGCTCGTCCACGATGGAGATGTCCAGATCGCCGTAGAGGATCAGCGACAGCGTGCGCGGGATGGGCGTGGCCGACATGACCAGCACGTTGGGCGCGTCGCCCTTCTCGCTGAGGGACGTGCGCTGGCGAACGCCGAAGCGGTGCTGCTCGTCGGTGACCACCAGGCCGAGGTGCTTGTATGCCACGCCCTCGGTGATCAGCGCGTGGGTGCCGATGGCCACGTCCCACTCGCCGCTGGCAATGGCCTCGTGGGCCAGCCGGTGCTGCTTTTGCGTCAGGCTGCCCACCAGCAGGCCCACCTTCATGCCCAGGGGCTCCAGCAGCTTCTGCGCGGCCTCGTAGTGCTGGCGGGCCAGCACCTCCGTGGGGGCCATCAGCGCGGACTGCCAGCCCCCGGCGTGGGCCAGGGCGATGGCGGCGAAGGCGATGGCCGTCTTGCCGCTGCCCACGTCCCCCTGCACCATGCGGGCCATGGCCTTTTCCGAGCGCAGATCCGCCGCCACCTCGTCCAGCACCCGCCGCTGGGCGTTCGTGGGCGAAAAGGGCAGGCAGCCCCAGAAGGCTTCGATTTCGCCGTCGTCAAAGTCGATCTTCACGCCCCGCTTGCCCGTGCTCCGGAACAGCCGAAGGGCGATCTGGTACAGCAGCAGCTCCTCGAAGGCGATGCGCCTGCGGGCCGCCTCCAGAGCCTCCCGGCTGTCCGGGAAGTGGGCGTTGCGCATGGCGAAGTTGCGCTCGCACAGGCCGTAGCGGCGGCGCAGCGCCTCCGGCAGCTCGTCCGGCCACTGGCCCTCGCACAGCTTCAGCGCCGCCTCCACGCTCTGGCGCAGGGCCTTGGCGGGGATGCCGGCGATGTTGCGATAGACGGGGATCAGGCCCTGGCCCTGCTCGATGGCGGGGCTGACGAGGGTGACATAGCCCTGCTTGTGCTCGGCCTTGCCGTAGAGCAGCAGCTCCCGCCCCGGCTGCATCTGGTTTTTCAACCAGGGCTGGTTGTACCAGATCACGGGCACGGTGTCGGTGCCGTCGGTGACATACAGCTTGGTGATCACCAGCCGCTTGACCCGCCGCTGGGACGCCTCCCCCGCCACCTTCACCTTCACGCAGGCGATGTCGCCGGGTTTCAGCTCCGACAGGGGCACGGTCTGGGTCAGGTCCCGGTATTCCTTCGGCAGGAACATCACCAGCTCCCGCACGGTGGTGATCCCCGCCGCCTCGAAGGCCTTCAGCCGCGCCGGTCCGATGCCCTTGATCCGGGAAAGTGAAATGTCCATGAGGCAGTTACAATTCCTTCTTCATATATCTGGGTTCATATTCCCCGTAGCCGTGCTTCGGGTAAAAGGCATAGGATTCAAACCACTGGTCCCGGGGCTCGCCCAGATGGACGCGGGAGACGCGGATGCCCGCGGCGCGCATGGCGGCCTCGCAGGCGTCCAGCAGGGCGGCGCCGATGCCCCGGCGCTTGAGCCCCGGCTTCACGAACAGCCGGTGGAGGAAGGCCTCGTCGGTGCCGGGAATGCGGTTGAAGCCGCCGCAGCCCACCACGCGATCGCCTTCGTCCAGCGCCAGGAAGAAGCCGTCGCCCTGGTCGAGGTAATTCCCCTTCACGTCCAGCAGGTCCGCGTTCAGCCGGGGCACCCGCCCCAGCGCGTCCTTGGCAGACAGCACCACGAAGAGCATGTCGTCCCGGTATCGGTCGTCGTAAGGGATGATGCGGAAAAATGCGGGCATGGTGGACCTCCCTAAAGTCAACCTTCATTGAAAAGCAGGGTTGGCGGCGCAACGGTTCGCTGTAGGGGAACGACCTCTTCCGTCTTGACGCTTCGCGTCAATCCACCTTCCCCTAAAGGGGAAGGCTTTTGGCACACGCGGCAGCAACCGTTTCCGGGTCTGGGCGGACGCCGCAACGGCGCCCCTACAGATTCGGCGCGGCAGCAGCTATTCCTATTGCCTATTCCCTATTGCCTATTCCCTATTGCCTATTCCCTATTGCCTATTCCCTATTGCCTATTCCCTATTGCCTATTCCCTGCTGCCTGCTCCCTCTACTCCCCATCCGCCGGATACACGATCCCCTGCTCCCGGCGGGCGGCCTCGATGATGTCGGTGACGCGGCCCATGTCGGCCCAGGGGTAGTCCGGGCACTCGACGAGGCCCTTGCGCAGGCAGTCCTGCACGGCGCGGATCTCGAACTGGAAGCCGGTGGCCGGGTAGGCCGCCTCAAAGCTGCCCACGGTGCCGTCGTTCAGGATCAGGGTGGCGGTGGTGGGATCCCAGAACTGGGGCCCGATGCGGATGCGCCCGGCCTCGCCGGAGATCTCCACGGTGGTGTCCGCGTCCTGGTTGAAGGCCCCGCCCAGGAAGGCATGCCGGCCCTCGCCGTAGTCCAGCAGCATGTGGAAGGCCTTGTCCACCTCGCCGTTGGAATCCATGGCGGTGAACATCTTCTCCGGCATCTGGGGGAACACCATGTCCGCCATGGCGATGGAATAGATGCCCACGTCCCGCAGCGCGCCGCCGGCGTGCTTGAGGCCCGCCTTCCACCACTGCCAGTCGTGGGGTCTGCGTGCATCTCGAAGAAGGCGCGGACCGTCACGGGGCGGCCGATGCGGCCGTCGGCGATCCAGTCCCGGGCCTGGCGCACCGCCGGGAAGCAGCGGGTCCACATGCCCTCCATGAGGAAAAGGCCCTTCTCCTTCGCCAGGGAAATGACCTCGTCCAGCTGGCGGCGGTTGTCCACCATGGGCTTCTCGCTGAGCACGTTCACCCCGGCGTTCAGCGCGGCCAGGATGGCGGCGTAGTGGCAGTCGTTGGGGGTGGCGATGTAGAGCACGTCGGGCCGGATCTCGGCGAGCATGGCGTTGAGGTCGGTGTAGACGGCCTCGCCGTCGTACTTCTCGACAAAGGCCCGGCCCCGGGCCTCGTCCCGGCTCACCACCGCGGCGAGCATGGCGTCGTGTACCTCGCCCAGGCCCTGGGCGAAGCGGTTGGCGATGTAGCCGGTGCCGACGACGGCCCAGCGGATGATTCCCTCGTACATAACATGACCTCCGTTCATCGCAGTATCAAAATGAAAAAAACGTTTCCCGGATGGAGCATCGAAAATGGAGAATGGAGAATGAACAGCGGCTGTCGAGCGGCATATCATTCTCCATTTTTCATTGTCCGTTTTCCATTCGCGCCGTCGCGCGTCATTCCACCGCGATCAGGTAGTAGTACAGCGGCTGGCCGCCCGCCTGCAGCTCCACGTCGCAGTCGGTGTAGGTCTCCGCAAGCGCGTCCCGGAGGGACTGGGCGTCGGCCTCGGCGGTGTCCTGGCCGTAGTACACGGTGATGAGGGCGGAATCCTCGTTCACCATCTTCCCGGTCACGTCCTTGCAGACCTGGGCGATGTCGCTGCCGAGCACGCTCAGCTTGTTGTCGATCATGCCCATGATGTCGCCCTCGTGGATCTCCTGGCCGTCGTAGTTGGTGTCGCGCACGGCGTAGGTGATGCTCGCGGTGTGCACGGCCTCGGCGGCCTCGGTCATGGCGGCCTCGTTCTCCTCGGCGGAGACCGCCGGGTCAAAGGCCAGGGCCGCGGAGATGCCCATGGGCACCGACTTCGTGGGCAGCACGATCACGTGCCGGTCGGTCAGCGCGCTGGCCTGCTGGGCCGCGAGGATGATGTTGGTGTTGTTGGGCAGGATGATGACGTTTCGGGCGTTGGTGGCGTCGCAGGCCCTGGCCAGGTCCTGGATGCTGGGGTTCATGGTCTGGCCCCCGTCCACGATCTGGTCCACGTTCAGGTTGCGGAAGATCTCCGTCAAGCCCTCGCCCAGGGCCACGGCCACGATGCCGTAGTCCTTCTGCTCGGCGGCCTTCGCCGCGGCCTGTTCCGCCAGCTCGGCATCCCGCTGCCGCCGCTCCTCCATCATGTTGTCGATCTTGATGGAATCCAGCTCGCCCAGCTCCAGCGCGTATTGCAGGGCCTTGCCGGGCTCGTTGGTGTGCACGTGCACCTTCACCACGTTCATGTCGGAGATGACCAGCACGCAGTCGCCCATGCGCTCCAGGCGGCGGCGCAGGCGCGCCACGTCGACGTTGGTCATGTCCTCCCGGGGATGGCTGACGATGAACTCGGTGCAGTAGCGGAACTTGATCTCGTCGATGGCGTCGTGGTCGTCCACGAACTCGCCGGGCATCGGCACGCCGTCGCTCTTCTCCTCGGCGATGGCGTCCACCGGCTCGCCGGTCAGGGCGGAATACATGCCGCGGAGGATCACCATCAGGCCCATGCCGCCGCTGTCCACCACGCCGGCCTGCTTCAGCACCGGCAGCATCTCCGGGGTGCGCTTTAAGATCGCGTCGCCCACGGCCAGCACCAGCTTGAACAGCTCCACCACGTCGTGCTGCTTGTCCCGGGCCTCCTCGGCCTCCTCGGCGATGACGCGGATGACGGTGAGGATCGTGCCCTCCTTGGGCTTCATCACGGCCTTGTAGGCGGTGTTCGCGCCGGAGCGCAGGGCGCTGGCCAGCAGCGGACCGTCGATGTCCTCATGCCCCGCCAGGGCCTTGGAAAAGCCGCGCAGGATCTGGCTGAGGATGACGCCGGAATTGCCCCGCGCGCCCTTCAAAGCGCCGCGGGCCGCAGCCCCGGACACGTCCGCCACGCTGGAATAGGGCTTGGCGTTGATCTCCTTGATCGCGGATGTAATGGTCTGGGACATGTTGGTGCCCGTGTCGCCGTCCGGCACGGGGAACACGTTCAGCGCGTCCACACTGTCCCGATTGTTCACCAGCAGCGCCGCGCCGGAGGCGAACATCTCCTTGAGCAGCATGCCGTCTATTCTCTTACCTGCCATTTATAAAACCTCCAAAAGCGCGCGATCAGACGCGGATGTCCTCAACCAGGACATTCACGCGGCCCACGGGCACGCCGGTGAGATGCTCCACCTTGTATTTCACGGTCTCGATGATGGCCGCGGCCACGGCGCTGATCGAAATGCCGTATTCCACGATGATGAACAGATCGATGTCCACCTTGTCGCCGGAGGAGCGCACCTTGATGCCCCGGCCCAGGTTCTCGCGGCCCATCATCTGCACCAGGCCGTCGGTGCCCCGCTTGGAGGCCATGCCCACGATGCCATAGCAGTCCAGCGCCGCGTAGCCCGCCACGCGCACAATCACATCGTCGTTCACGGTGACGACGCCCAGCTCGGTGTTGTACTTGCAATCCATGAATATACCTCCCTTTGCATGGGGACTCGCGCCCGTTCCGGGCGGGGCGCGGAAGCGCACATTACAATGCTCCTTCTAACAGTATACCTTTTTTTTGTCAAATATGCAAGCCAAACCCCGGCCCCGCCCCTCATAAATGAACGTTTTTTTACAATTCATCGGTTAATTTTGGGGATTGCAGAACTTTTACATGCCCAGCCCTTGCGTTTTGGAGGAAGAAATGATATAATTTCACTGTTTTGATGTGGACATATCCTTGAAGGAGGTGTGATAGAGTATGGGAAAGTTTTGTGAGATCTGCGGCAAGGGCGTGGTGTACGGCAACAACGTGAGCCATTCCAACCGCAAGACGCGCCGCACCTGGGCTCCGAACACGCAGAAGGTTCGCGTGCTGGTCAATGGCGTTCCGCAGCGCATGTCCGTGTGCACCCGCTGCCTGCGCAGCAAGAAGGTTGAGCGCGCCCTGTAATCCGGCCGCCAGTCTAAAATGAAAGCAAAGCTCACAGCGCGTATGCGCTGTGAGCTTTTGTCGCACCCGGCAGCGCAGCCACACAAATGCGCCGACGCCATGAATGGCGTCCCTACGGTTCATTCGCCGCCTTCCGACGCTGCCCGTAGGGACAGCATTCATGCTGTCCGTTCCAATTTCCAGTTCGACCCACCAGGAGGACACTCATGCGCAAACTGACCGCCGTCGCGGGCGAAAAGGACGCCGGACGCAAGGTGAAGTTCTTCGTCCGGGGGGACATGGGCGTTTCCTACGGCCAGTTCGCGTCCCTGAAAGAGCGGGACGGGCTTAGGGTAAACGGCGTTCCCGTCCACGCCAACCACATCCTGCGCCCCGGCGACGAGGTTGCGGTGTGGCTGGCGGACGGCCCCGGCAAGGGCGTAACGCCCGAGGACGGGCCGGTGTGCGTGGTCTATGAGGACGAGGATCTCCTCATCCTGGACAAGCCCGCGCCGCTGGCGTGCCAGTGCTCCCCGAAGCAGCCCGGCGGCACGCTGGAAAACCGGCTGGCCTTCCGCTATCCGGGCCTGCCCTTCCGGCCCCTGAACCGGCTGGACAAGGGCACCAGCGGGCTGATGGCCGCGGCGAAGAACGCCCACGCCGCCCAGCGATTGCAGAGGCAGCTGCACACCGACGCCTTCCTGCGGGAGTACCTGGCGGTGGCGGAGGGCCGCATGGCGGGCGCGGGCGCCATCGACGCGCCCATCGCCAAGGCGGACGGGGCCACGGTCAAGCGGGTGGTGGACTTCGAGCGCGGCAGGCCCGCCGTCACCCACTATCAAGTGGAAGTGACCGGCGAAAAACACAGCCTCGTGCGACTGCGGCTTCAGACGGGCCGCACCCACCAGATCCGCGTCCACCTGGCCCACCTGGGCCACCCCATCTCGGGGGATTTTCTCTACGGCACGGAATTGCCGGAGCTGCCGGGGCGCTTCGCGCTGCATTCCACGTATATTCGCCTCACCCACCCCGTCACCGGAGAGGTCATCGAAAGGGAATCGCCGCTGCCGGAGGCACTGGCCGCCTTGCTCGATGATGCATGAAGGAGCGCCCATGAACGAGACCGTCGCCCCCATCCTGTCCGCCCTCTCCGCGGTTCGGATGCCCGCCCTGCCGGAGGAATACGACATCCACGCCGCCGTCGCCCGGGCGCTTTCCGACGCGGGGCTGGAATACGAGCACGAATACCGCCTCGGGCCCCGCCGCCGCATCGACTTTCGCGTAGGCCGCGTGGGCATCGAGGTCAAGAAGGGCCGCCCGGCCACATCCCAGCTGACGGAGCAGCTGCGCAGGTACCTGGAATCGGACGACCTCGACGCGGTGATCGTGGTCACCCAGCGGGTCACTTCCCTGCCCCGGACCCTCGGCGGCAAGCCGGTCTACCTGGTTTCCCTGAACCGGCTGTGGGGCGTCGCGCTGCCGTAGGCGCTTTGCCAAATTAGGAATTAGGAATGAGGAATGAGGAATTGTTGTAGAAATCCTTGCGGATTTCTTTGATTCACGACGATTCACAGGCAAACATAGTCCGATTGAATCAAATCCGTCAGGATTTGAACCGCTATTCCTAATTCCTCATTCCTAATTCCTCATTAATCCGGAGGTATCATGGACTACTACGACGAATACACCGGCAGCGGGGCCATCGTGATGGATGACTTCGGCGAGACCGCCGAGGCGCAGCCGGAGGTGCCCGCCTACCTGCGGGACGCGCCCGCCGGGGGCCACACCTACGGCACGCTCAGCTACAACCGCAAGTCGAAGTGCTGGGTCATCAAGGGCGAGCCCTGCGTGACGGAGCTGGCCAAGCGGCTGTTCCCCGGCTGCGACGGCCGGGGCCGGGGCGTGGCCCGGTTCACCGCCCACCGGCGCATCATCGGCGAATTGAACTGGCTGATGCTGCGCTATCCGCTGGAAATCAAGGAGAGCGACCGGGACCGCTGGGAGAGCGCCCTGGAGGAAGCCCGGGAGTACGCCCTGCGAAGGGAGCATGCCCTGTCCATGCCGGAGACGGCCACGCCCCCCGCCGAGACCTTCTCCGGGGAGCTGCTGCCCTTCCAGAAGCAGGGGCTGGGCTTCCTGCTCTCCACCCGCCGCTGCCTGCTGGCGGACGAGATGGGCCTGGGCAAGACGGTGCAGGCCCTGGCCTTCCTGGCCACCACCGCCGCCTATCCGGCGATCCTGGTGGTGCCGCCCCACCTGATCCGCAACTGGCAGCGGGAGGTGGAGCGGTTCCTGTCGCCGGACGGCCGCCTGCGGGTGCACGTCATCAAGGGGCTCACCCCCTACGCCCTGCCGGAGGCGGACATCTACATCATCCACTACCTGCTGCTGCGGGGCTGGAAGGAGGTCCTGCCGGAGCAGGGCTTCAAGACGGTGATCTTCGACGAGATGCAGGAGCTGCGCCGCAACGGCACCGGCAAGTATTCCGCCGCCAGCCTGCTGTCGGAGGCCTGCGAGAACTGCATCGGCCTGTCCGGCACGCCCATCTACAACAACGGCGGCGAGATCTGGAACGTGGTGAACATCATCGACTTCCACTTCCTGGGCGACTGGGAGAGCTTTAGCCGCGAGTGGTGCTACGGCTACAACACCGCCGTAGTGGCCAAGCCGGAGCTGCTGGGCGAGCACCTGCGCGGCGAGGGACTGATGCTGAGAAGGCTCAAGAGCGACGTGCTGACGGAGCTGGCTCCGAAGCGGCGGCTGGTGCAGGAGATCGACTGGGACGACGCGGTGTACCGGGAGCTGATGGCCCCCGTCGCCCGACAGCTCAAGCTGCTCAAGGCCACCGACGATCCCTCCCGCCGGGCCATCATCGAGGACGCCATCAGCCAGACCCAGCGCCAGGCCACCGGCATCGCCAAGGCCCCCTTCGTGTGCGCCTTCGTGCGGGCGCTGGTGGAGGGCGGCGAGAAGGTGCTGCTGATGGCCCACCACCACGCCGTGATGGACATCTACAAGAAAGAGCTGAAGTCCTGTCGCCCGATGTTCATCACCGGCCGGGAGACCGACAACCAGAAGGACAAGGCCGCCGCCGCGTTCATGGCGGGCAGGACGGACCTGCTGTGCATCTCCCTGCGTTCGGCCAGCGGACTGAATTTGCAGCGGGCCACCTGCGTGGTGTTCGGGGAGCTGGACTGGTCCCCCGCCGTGCACAGCCAGGCCGAGGACCGCGCCCACCGCATCGGCCAGCAGGATTCCCTGCTGTGCTACTACCTGGTGTCCCCCAGGGGCAGCGACAGGGACATGCAGGACGCCCTGGGCCTGAAGGTCAGCCAGTTCGTGGCCATCATGGGCGACGCCACGCCCAGCCGGGAGGACCAGTTTATCCAGCAGTCCCCGGCGCGGGAGCGCATCCGGCAGCTGGTGCGGCGGCTGGAAAGCGAGGATGAGAATTAGTTACATCATCAAAATTTTGTAACTTGCGCCCGGAGGGGTTGAAATTTGACAAGGAATCCTGCATAATAAAAATGTATACGTTTTTATCATGGTTCCATCTTCGGGAGGCAACAGCGCATAATGGGTTTTCTGGTGGATTTCCTGCGCCAAAAGGCACCTAAATCGGGCAAGGATATGCCCGTATACTATAGAAAAGCACTGAGCATCACGGCGGTGCTGTTGATCGCGTATTTTTTGGCGAGCACCCTCCTGTTCATTCTGGTCTGCGGACGCTTTGAGTTCGTTCCGCTGGTCGCGGCATTGCTGACGGGCGCCACGCTGTGGAGAATCAAGCGCATGGGCCCGCGAATCGCCGGGCTGACCGAGTCCGCCCTGGTGGGATGCTGGTGCCTGTGGTTCGTGCACTGCTTCGGCTGGGGAGCTGGCGCGCAGCAGCTGCTTGTAACCTCGCTGATACTGTCCTTCTTCAACGTGTCAGAAAAGCCTGTCGCAAAGGTCGTATTCTGCTTGAGCATTGTTGCCGTGCGGATCGCGTTTTATGTCTATTCCACCTCCCACGCGGAGCTTTACCCCCTGAGCGGGCAAGCGCGCCTGATCTTCCAGGTTTTCAACAGCCTTTTCATCTACGCGCTGCTGGGCTGCCAGTGCATCCTGTTCAGCACCAACACCCAGGACACCGAGCGCCAGCTGCGCCTGAGCAACGAGGAGCTGCACAAGGAGGCGGGCACCGACCCCCTCACCCAGCTGCCCAACCGCCGCGCCATGCAGAACGAGATCGCCCGCACCCTGGAAAAATCCCCCGACATGCCCTTCAGCGTGGCCATCGCCGACATCGACTTCTTCAAGAAGGTCAACGACACCTACGGCCACAACTGCGGCGACTACACCCTGCAGGCCTTGTCCGCGAAGTTCCGGGAGCTCTGCAGTGAGCCCATCACGGTTTGCCGCTGGGGCGGCGAGGAATTCTGCTTCTTCATGCCCAACCTGAACTTGGACGAGGCCGGGATGAAGATGCAGGACGTGAGCTACGCCGTTAAAAGGATGCCCCTGAGCTTCGAGGGCAACGACTTCTCCATCACCATCACCATCGGCGTGTCCGAGAACGACTTCCACTCCCCCCTGAAAACCATCCTGGAGGAGGCCGACCGGAAGCTCTACATGGGCAAGGAGTCCGGCCGGGACCGGGTGGTGGTTTGAGGTTTTTGGCATGGGAAAGCGGCCCCGCGTGTGCGGGGCCGCTTGGTTTTTGCATGAAATGAGAAGTATCACAGATTATTGCATTTCATCCCTCAACCATCCTTGAAGAATGGTTATCTGTTCCTCGTATTTTCCAGAAATGAAGATTCCCCGGCCTTGAATCAGTGGGCCGGGGAATCGTGTTTGTGCGCGTGACAACAATCGGGATGGAACACCCCATGTTCCACGCGGCAGCGAGTGGGGTCCGGGGCGATGCCCCGGCGCTCAGTAGGCTTCGTGGATCTCGATGTTCGCGTACCGCTTGAGGCCGGTGCCGGCGGGAATCTGCTTGCCGATGATGACGTTTTCCTTCAGGCCCAGCAGCGGGTCGGTCTTGCCCTTGATGGCGGCCTCGGTGAGCACGCGGGTGGTCTCCTGGAAGGACGCGGCGGACAGGAAGGATTCCGTGGCCAGCGCGGCCTTCGTGATGCCCAGCAGGGTGCGCTTGGCGGTGGCGGGACGTCCGCCGGCCTCCAGCGTCTTGCGGTTGGCCTGGTCGAAGCGGAAGATGTCCACCAGGGCGCCGGGGAGCAGGTCGGTATCGTTGGCCTCCTCCACCTTGACCTTGCGCAGCATCTGGCGCACGATGACCTCGATGTGCTTGTCGACGATCTCAACGCCCTGGCTGCGGTAGACGGACTGGACTTCCTTGACCAGGTAGTCCTGCACCGCCTTCACACCCAGGATGCGCAGCAGGTCGTGGGGGTTGATGGAGCCTTCGATCAGCTCGTCGCCGGCGTTGACGGTGTCGCCGTCCTCCACCTTCAGCTTGGAGCCGTAGTTGATCGGATACTCCTTGGTCTCGGCGTCGCTCTCGCTGGACTGAATGATCAGCTTGCGGCGCTTCTTGGCATCGGTGGTGATGTGCACCGTGCCGCCGATGTCCGCCAGCGTGGCTTCGCGCTTGGGCTTGCGGGCCTCGAACAGCTCCTCGACGCGGGGCAGACCCTGGGTGATGTCCTCGCCGGTGGCCACGCCGCCGGTGTGGAAGGTACGCATGGTCAGCTGCGTGCCGGGCTCGCCGATGGACTGGGCCGCGATGATGCCCACGGCCTCGCCCACGTCCACCAGCTTGCCGTTGGTCATGTTCGCGCCGTAGCACTTGGCGCACACGCCCACGTGGGACTGGCAGGTCAGGACGCTGCGGATGGTGACCTCTTCGATGCCCGCGTCCACGATCTTGCGGGCCAGGTCATAGGTGATCAGCTCGTCGGCCTGGACGATGACCTCGCCGGTGGCCGGGTCGACGACATCCTCCGCCGCCACGCGGCCGCGGATGCGGTCGTTCAGGTCCTCGATGATGTTGCCGGGCGTGCCGATGGCGCGCACCTTCATGCCGCGCACGCGCTCGCCGCGGGCCGCGAAGCAGTCCACCTCGCGGACGATGTTCTCCTGGGACACATCCACCAGGCGGCGGGTCATGTAGCCGGAGTCCGCCGTCTTCATGGCCGTGTCAGCCAGGGACTTGCGGGAACCGTGGGAGCTGAGGAAGAACTCCAGCACGCTCAGGCCCTCGCGGAAGTTCGCCTTGATGGGCAGCTCGATGGTCTTGCCGGTCGGGGACGCCATCAGGCCGCGCATGCCGGCCAGCTGGCGGATCTGGTTGGTGGAACCACGGGCGCCGGAATCCGCCATCATGTTGATGGGGTTGAACTTCTCCAGGTTGGCCAGCACCTGCTTGGTGACATCGTTGGTGGCTTCTTCCCAGATCTTGATGACGTTGGTGTATCGCTCGTTCTCGGACATACGGCCGCGCTTGAACTGGCGCTCCACCTGCTGCACCTGGGCGTCGGCGTCGGCCAGGATCTGCTTCTTCTCCTCGGGCACGATGATGTCCGCCACGGAGACGGTCAGGGCCGCGCGGGTGGAATAGCCGTAGCCCAGGGCCTTGATGTCGTCCAGCATCTGGCTGGTGCGGGTGACGCCGTGGGTGCGGTAGCAGATGTCGATGATCTTCGCCAGCTGCTTCTTGCCCACGACCTCGTCGATCTCCAGCTGGAACATGTCGTCGATGGTCTCGCGCTTGCGCATGCCCAGATCCTGGGGAATGGCCTCGTTGAAGATCACGCGGCCGATGGTGGTGTCGATGATGCGGCTGTGGGTGACGCCGTCGATCACCTTGGTCATGCGGATCTTGCAGGGCGCTTCCAGGGCCAGCTCGCCGGTGGCGTAGGCCATCAGGGCCTCGTCCACATCGGTGAAGACCTTGCCGGTGCCCTTCAGGCCCTCGTGCTCCAGGGTCAGGTAGTAGCAGCCCAGAACCATGTCCTGCGTCGGGCAGACCACGGGCTTGCCGTCCTGGGGCTTGAGGATGTTGTTGGCCGCCAGCATCAGGAAGCGGGCCTCGGCCTGGGCCTCCATGCTCAGCGGGACGTGCACGGCCATCTGGTCGCCGTCGAAGTCGGCGTTGAAGGCGGTGCAGCACAGCGGGTGCAGCTTCAGGGCCTTGCCCTCCACCAGGATGGGCTCAAAGGCCTGGATGCCCAGACGGTGCAGCGTGGGCGCGCGGTTCAGCATCACGGGATGGTCCTTGATGACGCTCTCCAGCACGTCCCAGACCTCGGGGCGCAGCCGCTCCACGGCGCGCTTGGCGGTCTTCACGTTCACGGCCATGCCCTGGTTCACCAGCCGCTCGATGACGAAGGGCTTGAACAGCTCCAGGGCCATCTCCTTCGGCAGGCCGCACTGGTACATTTTCAGGGAAGGTCCGACCACGATAACGGAACGGCCGGAGTAGTCCACGCGCTTGCCCAGCAGGTTCTGGCGGAAGCGGCCCTGCTTGCCGCGCAGCAGGTCGGACAGGGATTTCAGCTGGCGTCCGCCCGCGCCGGTGACGGGGCGTCCGCGGCGGCCGTTGTCGATCAGGGCGTCCACGGCCTCCTGCAGCATGCGCTTCTCGTTGCGAACGATGATGTCCGGGGCGTTCATCTCCAGCATCCGCTTGAGGCGGTTGTTGCGGTTGATGACGCGGCGATACAGGTCGTTCAAATCGGCGGTGGCGAAGCGGCCGCCGTCCAGCTGCACCATGGGGCGCAGCTCCGGCGGGATGACCGGCACCACGTCCAGGATCATCCACTCCGGCTTGTTGCCGCTCTGGCGGAAAGCCTCCACGACCTCCAGGCGCTTGATGATGCGCTGGCGCTTCTGGCCCTCGGTGTTGCGCTTGGTCTCCTTCTCGCTCAGCTCCTGCAATTCCTTGCGCAGCTGGTCGTTCAGGGCCTCCAGGTCCACGTTTTGCAGCATCTCCCGCACGGCCTCGGCGCCGATGCCCACGCGGAACTCAAAGCCGATCTCGGCGGCCTGCTGCTTCTTCTGCTGATACTCGGTCTCAGACAGCAGCTGGTTCTGCTGGAGCTTGGAGATGGCGGGATCGCCGGGATCCAGCACGATGTAGCTGGCGAAATACAGCACCTGCTCCAGCGCCCGGGGGCTGATGTTCAGCAGGGTGCCGATGCGGCTGGGGATGCCCTTGAAGTACCAGATGTGGCTGACGGGAGCCGCCAGCTCGATGTGGCCCATGCGCTCGCGGCGCACCTTGGCCTTGGTGACCTCGACGCCGCACTTGTCGCACACCACGCCCTTGAAGCGGGTGCGCTTGTACTTGCCGCAGTTGCACTCCCAGTCCTTGGTGGGCCCGAAGATGCGCTCGCAGAACAGGCCGTCGCGCTCCGGCTTGAGGGTGCGATAGTTGATGGTCTCCGCCTTCGTCACCTCGCCGTGGGACCACTTGCGGATCTTCTCCGGCGAAGCCAGGCCGATCTGTATGGAATCCAGATTTGTCAATTCAAACAAGGAGCTCTCTCCTTTCTATCTGTCGATGAGGGAACAGGGAACAGGGAGCAGGGAACAGGGATGGCCTGAATGTACCATCACTTTCAATTCCTCATTCCTCATTCCTCATTCCTCATTCATTAAAAGTCCTCGTCCAGGCCAAAGTCGTCGTCGCCCAATTCGAGCTCGTCGAAGTCGAAGTCCTCGACGACGGCCTCTTCCTCTTCGGTCATGGCCTCCGGCGGGATCGTCGGGCCGAGCTCGTCCTTGAACTCGCTCTCGGTGGCGTAGATGTCGTCCTCCAGCTCGCGGATCTCGATCTCCTGCTTGTCCTCGGAGAGCACCTTGATGTCCAGGGCCAGGGACTGCAGCTCCTTGATGAGCACCTTGAAGGACTCCGGCACGCCCGGATCGGGGATGTTCTCGCCCTTCACGATGGCCTCATAGGTCTTGACGCGGCCGATGGTGTCGTCGCTCTTCACGGTCAGGATCTCCTGCAGCACGTGGCTGGCGCCGTAGGCCTCCAGGGCCCAGACCTCCATCTCGCCGAATCGCTGGCCGCCGAACTGGGCCTTGCCGCCCAGGGGCTGCTGCGTGACGAGGCTGTAGGGGCCGGTGGAGCGGGCGTGGATCTTGTCGTCCACCAGGTGATGCAGCTTCAGATAGTACATATAGCCGACGGTGACGGGGTTGTCGAAGCGGTCGCCGGTGCGGCCGTCATACACCCACAGCTTGCCGGTGCGGTTGATGCCGATCTTCGAGAACTGGATCGTGGGCCGGCCCAGCTCGTCGAACAGCGGGCCGTCCTCGACCTGCGCGGCCTTGTCCAGCAGCTCGTCGATGTCCTCCTGGCGCGCGCCGTCGAACACGGGGGTGGCCACATGCCAGCCCAGCGCCTTGGCGGCCAGACCCAGATGCACCTCCAGCACCTGGCCGATGTTCATACGGGAAGGCACGCCCAGGGGGTTCAGGCAGATGTCCAGCGGCGTGCCGTCCGCCAGGAACGGCATATCCTCCTCCGGCAGCACGCGGGACACGACGCCCTTGTTGCCGTGGCGGCCGGCCATCTTGTCGCCCACCTGGATCTTGCGCTTCTGGGCGATGTACACGCGCACCATCTGATTGACGCCGGGAGAGAGCTCGTCGCGGTTCTCGCGGGTGAAGATCTTGACGTCGACGATGATGCCGAATTCGCCGTGGGGCACGCGCAGCGAGGTGTCGCGCACCTCGCGGGCCTTGTCGCCGAAGATGGCGCGCAGCAGGCGCTCCTCGGCGGTCAGCTCGGTCTCGCCCTTCGGTGTGACCTTGCCCACCAGGATGTCGTTGGCGCGAACCTCCGCGCCGATGCGGATGATGCCGCGCTCGTCCAGGTCGCGCAGGGCGTCCTCGCCCACGCCGGGGATGTCGCGGGTGATCTCCTCCGGGCCCAGCTTGGTGTCGCGGGCCTCGGATTCATATTCCTCGATGTGAATCGAGGTGTACATGTCTTCCTTCACGAGGCGCTCGGACAGCAGCACGGCGTCCTCGTAGTTGTAGCCTTCCCAGGTCATGAAGCCGATCAGCGCGTTCCGGCCCAGGGAGATCTCGCCCTGGTCGGTGGAGGGGCCGTCGGCGATGGGCTGGCGGGCCTTCACGACCTCGCCCTCCACCACGATGGGATGCTGGTTGATGCAGGTGCCCTGGTTGCTGCGGGCGAACTTTTGCAGGCGGTAGACGTCGTCCTGGCCGTCCTCGCCGCGGATGACGATCTCCTCGGCGGTGACGCGGGTGACCACGCCGCTTTCCCGGGCCAGCAGCACCACGCCGGAGTCACAAGCGGCCTTGTACTCGATGCCGGTGGCCACCAGGGGCGCTTCCGGCTTGAGCAGCGGCACGGCCTGCCTCTGCATGTTGGAGCCCATCAGCGCGCGGTTCGCGTCGTCGTTCTCCAGGAAGGGGATCATGCCGGTGGCCACGGAGATCAGCTGGCGGGGGGACACGTCCACGTAGTCCACCTTGGCCTTCTCCACCTGGATGATCTCATCCCGGCGGCGCACGGTGACGCGGTCGTTGACGAAGCGGCCCTCGTCGTCCAGCGGCTCGTTGGCCTGGGCGATGATGTACTTGTCCTCTTCATCGGCGGTCATGTAGTCGATCTGCTCGGTGACCTTGCCGGTCGCCTTGTCGATCTTCCGGTAGGGGGCCTCGATGAAGCCGTATTCGTTGATGCGCGCATAGGTGGCCAGGGAGCCGATCAGGCCGATGTTCGGGCCTTCAGGCGTCTCGATGGGGCAGATGCGGCTGTAGTGGCTGTAGTGCACGTCGCGCACGGCGAAGCTCGCGCGCTCGCGGTTCAGACCGCCGGGGCCCAGGGCCGACAGGCGGCGCTTGTGGGTCAGCTCGGCCAGCGGGTTGGGCTGGTCCATGAACTGAGACAGCTGGGAGGAGCCGAAGAACTCCTTGATGGCGGCGGACACGGGCCGGATGTTGATCAGGTCCTGGGGACGCACCTTGTCGATGTCCTGAATGGCCATGCGCTCCTTGACCACGCGCTCCAGGCGGCTCATGCCCACGCGGATCTGGTTCTGCAGCAACTCGCCCACGCTGCGCAGGCGGCGGTTGCCCAGATGGTCGATGTCGTCCACCTCGCCGATGCCGTGGAACAGGCCGAACTGGTAGGAGACGGAAGCGATGATGTCATCCACCAGCACGTGCTTGGGCATCAGGTCCTTGGCGGCTTCCTTCAGCGCCTGGTTCAGGGGCGCGCCGTCTTCCTTCACGCGCTCCAGCAGCTTGATCAGCGTGGGCACGTGCACCCGCTCGGAGAAGTGGATGACGCTCTCGTCATACTGCTTCAAAAGCTCGGGATCGTAGCCCTCCATGAAGGGCTTGAAGAAGGCGAAGTTGTTGCCGATGATGTTGGTCTCGGTCTCGTCCAGCTTCACGCCGACCATGTTCACGCCGGCGTTCTGGATGGCCTCGGCCACCTCGCGGGAGATGGCCTCGCCCGCCTTCGCCAGCACCTCGCCGGTGAAGGGATGCACCACGTCCTCGGTGGGCACCTGGTTGAACAGGCGCAGGGCCAGGGCCAGCTTCTTGTTGTATTTATAGCGGCCGACATGGGCCAGGTCATACCGCTTGGGATCGAAGAACAGGGAGTTGATCAGGTTCGTGGCGGAATCCACCGACGGCGGCTCGCCCGGACGCAGCTTGTTGTAGATCTCGATCAGGGCCTGGTCCTTGCGGCTCTTGTAGCGCAGCTCGCCCTTGTCGTTCACGCTGGGCGCGTCGCGGGTGATGGTGGCGGTGACGTGCTCGTCGTCGCCGAAGAGCCGGGTGATCTCCTCGTCGCTCTCCACGCCCATGGCCCGCAGCAGCACCGTCACGGGCAGCTTGCGGGCGCGGTCGATGCGCGCGAACACCACGCCGTTGGCGTCGGTCTCATACTCGATCCACGCGCCGCGGTTCGGGATCATCTGCGCGGAAAACAGCGCGGCGCCCGTCTTATCGATGGCCTTGGAATAGTACACGCCGGGAGAACGGACCAGCTGGGACACGATGACGCGCTCGGCGCCGTTGATGATGAACGTGCCGTGCTCGGTCATCAGCGGGAAATCGCCCATGAAGACCTCGGATTCCTTGATCTCGTGGGTATCCCGGTTGGTCAGCCGCACCGTCACCTTCAGAGGCGCGGCGTAGGTGGTGTCGCGCTCCTTGCACTTGTCGACGGTGTACTTCGGCTTGTCGTCCAGCGAGTAATCCGTGAACTCCAAGATCAGGCTTTCGCTGTAGTCGGTGATCGGCGAAACATCCGCCAACACCTCGCGAAGCCCTTCCTTCAGAAAGTGCTCGTAGGATTTCTTCTGAACCTCGATCAGATCAGGTACTGCCAATGCCTCTTCAATGCGCGCAAAGCACATGCGGGTGCGTTTGCCCAGCTGCATCGGATGCGCCATACCTTAAATCACCCCTATTCTTCGTCGTCATACCGCGGGTTTTTGGCTCGCAGCCCGCAGCTTTTGGCCTTCAAAAACCGATTGCTAACTTTCGGTTAAATCTGGATTTGAATGTGAATTTTCGGTGCACTTTCAAATTTCGATCTCCCCGAAAATGCCCTCGTTTCCGGCGTTTTGGCTGCGGAAGCGGCTTTTCGTCCATACTAACGCAATATAAGACTATATCATAATCATTTTTGATTGTCAAGGGTCGGGCTCGCCGGTTTTGCCCCCGAAAACCGGATTTTCTCCGGTTCTCTGAGAAATTTAACAGGATTTGGGCGTAAAACGCCCCGCCGGGGGACCTCGGGGGGGCGGAACGGGCGCAACGGAGCCGCTGCATATTGGCCATTATTTTGCAGGATTTCCTGCTGTTTTCGGAGATTCTTCCCAAACGGGAAGTGAAAGATCCTTCGCTGCGCTCAGGATGACAGGGTTTGGATTCGTTGTCATCCTGATACTAAATTCCTTCTAAAACATGTACAAATGCGGAGTGGATTTTTCGTTCTGGCAAAGCTGAGTGGAGGGAGGCGATGCAGCGCATCGTTGACCGAAGCGAAGCACAGCCAGGGCGGAAAAGACGCACGCAGATGTGCATGGATTAGATGGAATTTAGAGTGT
>OMZP01000063.1 GCA_900315585.1 uncultured Eubacteriales bacterium
CTTCACCGAGGACTTCTCCTTCACCGGCGTGGGCATCGGCAGCGCGCTGTTGACGATTCTGGCCGCGTCCATCATCGAGGAGGTGGGCTGGAAGGGCTACTGCGAGGATTCCATCGGCAACTATATGAACTGGTTCTGGGAATCGATGATCTTCGGCGCGCTGTGGTCGCTGTGGCACCTGCCGCTGATTTTCATCCAGGGCACCTATCAGGCGGGGCTGATGGTGAACCCCCTGTATGTGGTGAACTTCTTCGTCAGCGGCATTCCCCTCGGCTTCATCATCACCTGGGTCTACCTGGTCAGCGACCGATCCATACTCGCCTGCATGGTGTTCCACCTGTTCGTCAATTTCATGCAGGAGAAGATCGCCATGACGCCCGAGACGAAGTGCGTGGAGACGCTCGTGGTCACCGCGGCGGCGGCGGTCATCGTGCTGGCGAACCGGGAAATGTTCTTCGGGACGCGGCATGTGGGCCGGCTGCTGGAAACGCTGGAGAATGGGCATTGAAGTGCGCCCGGAGGGACAAGCCATGAGAGATATGCGCAGTACCAGCAAATTCATCGCGCTGATACTCCGGCACAGGCCTGAAACCATCGGCATCGCCCTCGACGAACACGGTTGGGCGAAGGCGGACGAGCTGGTCGACGGCATCAACGCTACGGGGAATCATCGCCTGACGAAGGAGCTGTTGGAGGTAATCGTGCGGACGGATGAGAAGCAGCGGTATGCCTTCAACGAGGATCATACCCTCATCCGCGCCAACCAGGGCCACTCGGTGTCCGTGGACGTGGAGCTTAAGGAGATGGAGCCGCCGCCCATCCTGTATCATGGGACGGGGGAGAAGTACGCAGGCAGCATAGACAGGCAAGGACTGATTCCGAAAACCAGGCTCTATGTCCACCTTTCTGCGGACACGGAGACGGCGCGCAAAGTCGGAATTCGGCACGGGAAACCGGTGATCTACCGGGTGGACTGCCAAAGGATGGCGGCGGATGGTTTTGTGTTTTACCGATCCGTGAACGGTGTATGGCTGACCAGGGAGGTGCCGCCAAAGTATCTTCAGAAAGCCAATGTACAGTAAAGCTGAATAAGAATGGCAAGGCATGCCGCAAGCCCCGAACTCTGGGAACACCAGGGTTCGGGGCTTGTTGGGTGTGCCGAGCATGGCACGATTCTTACGGGTGAAAGTCCCACCATGAGAATTTACCGCCAAATGTTATGAACCGCAAGCTACTGCCGGGAACGGTAGAAGGGGAGAAAGCGGTGTGGCATAGCAGAGGAACCTACGGACAGCAGTTTTACAGGTCATCACAGCTCCTTCGGTTCCAAGAGTTTCAATGCACTGATTATTATAGCAGAAGCGCCGCTATTTCTCAATAGCGGCGCCGGGATTTAATGATGCTTACAGGCTCTCCAGCAGCTTCACCGCCGCGTCGGAATAGGCGTTGAGCAGCGATTGGGTCTTGTCGGAGGCATCGGAGACGGCGTTGACGTACAGCTTGATCTTCGGCTCGGTGCCGGAGGGGCGCACGCAGATCCAGGCCTTGTTCTCCAGCTCGAAGTAGAGCACGTTGCTCTTGGGCAGGGTCAGGGTCTCGGTTTCGCCGGTGACGGTCTTGCGGATGGAGGTCTGGTAGTCGCGCACGGCCACGACCTTCTCGCCCGCGAAGTCCTTCGGGGGATTCTCCCGCAGGGCGGCCATGGTGTGCTGCATCTTCTCCAGGCCGTCCTTGCCGGGCAGCACGAAGGAGGTGACCTTGTCGCCGAAGTAGCCGTACTTCTCGTAGAGCATGTCGATGGCGTCGGCCAGGGTCTTGTTGTACATCTTCTTGTACCAGCTGGCGGCCTCGGCGATGAGCATGCAGGCGTTCACGCCGTCCTTGTCGCGCACGTCGGTGCCGGACAGGTAGCCGAAGCTCTCCTCGAAGCCGAACATGAAGGTGTTGCAGCCGGTGGTCTCGAAGAGGTGGATCTGTTCGGCGATGTACTTGAAGCCGGTGAGCACCTTGATGAGCTTGACGTTGTAGTCGTCGGCGATGGCGCGGGCCATCTCGGTGGACACGATGGTGGTGACCGCCGCGGCGTTTTCAGGCAGCTCGCCCCGCTCCTTCTTCTGGGAGAGGATGTAGTGCAGCAGGATGCAGCCGATCTGGTTGCCGTTCAAGAGCCGCAGGCCCTTGTCCGTCATGCAGGCGATGCCCACACGGTCGCAGTCCGGGTCGGTGCCCACGCACAGGTCCGCGCCCAGCTCCTTCTGCATTTGAAGGGCGAGGGTGAAGGCAGCGGGGTCTTCCGGGTTGGGAACCTTCACGGTGGGGAACTCGCCGTCCGGCAGCTCCTGCTCCTTGACGACGTAGACATGCTTCATGCCGATCTCGTCGAAGATGCGGCGCACCGGGATGTTGCCCGAGCCGTGCAGCGGGGTGTAGACGATCTTCAGCGTTTCGCCCATCTCACGGGCCAGCTCCGGATTCACGGACAGCTTCTTCACGGCGGCGATGTAGGCGTCGTCCACGTCCTTGCCGATGTAGGTCAAAAGGCCCTTGGCGATGGCTTCCTGCTCGTCCATGGGGATGGACTCGGCGAAGCTGGTGTCCGGCAGGCGGTCCGTGATGCCCTTGACGGACTCCGGCGGCATCTGGGCGCCGTCGGTCCAGTAGACCTTGTAGCCGTTGTACTGGGCGGGGTTGTGGCTGGCGGTGATCACGATGCCGGCGATGCAGTGCAGGTGGCGCACCGTGAAGGACAGCACCGGCACGGGCCGCAGGGATTCATACAGGAACACCTTGATGCCCGCGGCGCACAGCACCAGCGCGGCCTCGTGGGCGAACTCGGTGCTCTTGCGGCGGGAGTCGTAGGCGATGGCCACGCCCTTTTCCGCGCCGCCCTCGTTGGTGAGTATGTACTTGGCCAGCGCGCGAGAGACCCGGCGCACGTTGTACTTGTTCAGGCGATTCGTGCCCGCGCCCAGCACGCCGCGCATGCCGGCGGTGCCGAACTCCAGGTCGCGATAGAAGCGATCCTCGATCTCCTTGGGGTCGTCCTTGATGGCCAGCAGGTCGTTTACCGTCTCCGCGTCATCCGCGAAATCCCGCAGCCACTGCTCGTACAGCTTCATGGGCTCCACTATGACATTCCTCCTTATTGATTCAGTGTGGAGAGTGGAGTGTGGAGTGTGGAGCGAAAGCTACCGGCTGCCGTGCGCATCCTGGCATCCTGTAACTCCACACTCCACTCTCCACACTCGTTTACGCTTCCTTGGAAGCCAGGTAGTCGTTGAGCTTGCTGACCAGCTCGTCGGCGTCGGTGCCATGGGCGGCGCAGCCCTGCTCCAGGCTCTCCATCATGCTGAAGGGGCAGCCCATGCAGTGCATGCCGTATTCCATCATGATCGGCGCGGTGGTGCGGTCGATTTCCAGCACCTCGCCGATGCTCATCTGCTTGTTGATCGTGGCCATGGTTGGTTTACCTCCAAAATAAAATATCTGTAAAGCGGCGGAAACGCTCGTTTCCTTCCAATTATAGTGTACAACATTTGCCGATTAAATGCAAGCGATATCGCGGGTTTTGTCAACGGGGCGCAAAATCATAAGCGCCGCTTATGGCCCTGGCGGGAGGACGATATATACGCAAAAAAATAACGTATCAAATAAGAGGAAACGAGGGGGAAATGTCGAAACTTCTGAATTTGGGTTTTGATGATATTATATACCACGCCGACCGTTCCCGCAGGCGACAAAACCCCTGCCCGGGGCGCGGGTTGGCGGCCCGCAGCGCGTGGCCGGAACGGTTGACAGAACGATGGAGGGAAAGACTATGAAAGTGGAACAGAATCTGCCCATCGTTCGCGAGCGCAAGCTTGCGATTCTGAAGGGTGACCCGGAGCTCTGCGCCCAGCAGAAGAAGGCCGGGAAGCTGCTGGCCCGGGAGCGCATCGCGCTGCTGCTGGACGCCGCCAGCTTCGTGGAGCTGGATGTGCTGAACGCGGACGCCGGTGTGGTGACCGGCTACGGCCTGATCGACGGCAATCCCGCCTATGTGTACGCCCAGGACTTCACCGTCAAGGGCGGCTCCGTGGGCATGGCCCACGCGCGCAAGGTGCTCAAGGTGATGGAGCTGGCCGAGAAGACCGGCGCGCCCCTGTTCGCCCTGCTGGACACCGCGGGCGCCCGCCTGGACGAGGGCGTGGACGCCATGAACGCCTATGCCATGATGGCCGGCAAGGCCAGCGCGCTCAGCGGCGTGGTGCCGCAGGTCGCGGTGGTGCTGGGCCAGTGCGGCGGCATCGCCTCCGCCATCGCCGGCATGAGCGACATCACCGTGATGAGCAAGAACGGCGCTCTGTTCGTGAACGGCCCGCAGGTGGTCTCCGCCGCCGCCGGCAAGGACGTGAACATGGAAGAGCTGGCCCATGCCCAGGCCTCCATGCGCTCCGGCGTGGCGCAGCTGATCGCCGACACCGACGAGGAAGCCATCGCCCTGGCCCGCAAGCTGGCCGGGATGCTGCCCGCCAACAACCTGGACGAGGTGTTCGGCGACACCGTGGACGACGTGAACCGCGAGCTGGGCGACCTGAACGCCATCGATTCCGTCGAGGACGTGCGCGACGTGATCCGCCGCATCGCCGATATGAACGACATCGTGGAGCTCAGCGAGGGCTTCGCGCCCTCCATGGTCACCGCCCTCGGCAAGATCGGCGGCAGCACCGTGGGCTTCATCGCCAACCAGCCCGCCAAGGACGAGGGCCGCATCACGGTCTACGGGGCCAAGAAGGCTTCCCGCTTCGCGTCCTTCTGCGACTGCTTCTCCATCCCGGTGATCACCATCGTAGATTCCATGGGCATGAAGGTCTCCACCGCGCCCCAGGGCGAGCTGGCCCGCGCCGGCGCGCAGCTGATGTACGCGCTGACCGAGTCCTCCAACGTGCGCATCGCCCTGATCGCGGGCAACGCCGTGGGCATGGCCTACGCCGCCATGGCTTCCCGCGCCGCCAGCGACATGGTCTACGCCTGGCCGGGCGCCGTGATCAGCGCCGTGACCCCGAAGATCGCCGTGCAGCTGAACTGCGCCGACGAGCTGAAGGGCGCCGACGATCCCTTCGCCAAGCGCGCGGAGCTGGAGGAGAAATACATGGCCGACGTGGCCGACGGCGTGAACGCCGCCAAGGCCGGCTATGTGGACGACGTGATCGAGCCCGCCCAGACCCGCCAGATCCTGGCCAGCGCCCTGGAGATGCTCTCCGGCAAGCGCGAAGCCAAGCCCGCCAAGAAGCACGGCAACATGCCGCTGTAAGGAGGCGCGAACATGAATGTGATTGTTTACGGCCTTACCGTTGCGGTCATCGGCCTCGCGGTGGTGTTCATCGGCCTGGTGATCCTGATCGTGTGCATCTCGCTGCTTTCCAAGCTGATCCGCACGCTCACCGGCCACAGCGCCGCCAGGGAAGCCGCCGCGCAGGCGGCCGCACAACACATCACACAGTACCATGCGATAGCGGAAAAATGGTGCACAGCCCTCCGGACGAGGGCCGTGCACCTAGGTCAAGGACTATTCGGAGTCCTTCTCGTTCTGCTTGCGCTCGGCG
>OMZP01000018.1:0-62154 GCA_900315585.1 uncultured Eubacteriales bacterium
ACTCGCCAAAGCCCTCCGTTCTCCCTGAGTTCACGGCGTTACACTCATAGAATTTCTGACTGTTTCTTGTACTTTCTCTGTATCGTTTTCAAGGTTCGCAAGGTCGAAAGCCTTTGGCTTTCGAGTTCCGGCTCTGCCGGAACCGCAACGTCAAAATCAAAGATTTTGAAGTCGCGCCGTCTATCGCTGCTTCAGGGTTTTGACCCCCCGTCCTCGCGACAGCTTGATTAGTATATCAAAGCGAACCTCGGCTGTCAAGGGCTCCAGACATTAAATTACCAAGTTATAACATGTGTATTTCATTTTGTGTCATAATTAACACAAAAGAGGCTGTAGCTGCTTTCCGGCGAGGGCCGCGGCCACGGTTTCCGGCAGTTTGTCGAACTTCGCCACCAGGGAATTGGGCTTTCCGAAGGCGTCGTCCTGGGCGAAGGGCACGAAATAGATGTGCTTCATCGACAGTAGCAGGCCGATGTTCTTCGCGTTCTGGGCCAGGGCGTCGTTGCTGGACACGGCGATCACCACGGGCCGCCCGTTTCTCAGGTGGGACTTTGCCGCCAGCGTCACCGGGGTGTCCGCCACGCCATTGGCCAGCTTCGCCAGCGTGTTGCCGGTGCAGGGCGCGATCACCAGCGCGTCCAGTAGCTTCTTCGGGCCGATGGGCTCCACCTCCGCAAGGGTCGTCAGCGGCGCGCGGCCTGCGATCTCCTCGAAGATGCGCCGCGCCTCCGCCGCCGGGTAGAACCGGGTGTCCACTGTGGCGGCGTTGAAGGACAGGATGGGCGTCAGCGCCGCGCCCGTCGCCCGAAGCGCCCGCCACGCCTCGAACACCGCCTTGAAGGTGCAGAAGGAACCGGTCATCGCGCAGCCGATGCGCACATCCAATAACTCACTCATGCCGCACTCCCCTTTCCGCTCTGTCCATGGCCCGAAGGATCGCCCGCGCCGCGCTCCTGGGGCAGTACCGGCCCGGCAGCGCCGGTTCCCGCCACGCCCGCAGCCCCAGGGACCAGGCGGCGGCAAGGTCGATGCCATAGGGCGGGCTGGCGAGGTCGATCAGCAGCGCGTCAGGGGCAGCCCGCTCCAGGGCGCTTCCACTCAGCACCGGGCCCGGCGCGGTATTGAACACCAGGTCGCAGTCTGAAAGCACCCGCCCGATCTCCCCTGTGGGCACCGCCTCTGCGCCGCGCTCCACCGCCCGGTTGCGGCCCGACTCGCTCCGGGAGGCCACCGTGGCCTTCGCACCCAGCGCCACCAGCCGTTCCGTCAGCGCCCGCCCGATGCGGCCCCAGCCGATCACCAGGCAGCGCAGCTCGGCAATCGCGGTCTCGGAGGCGCTCATCGCTGCGGCAATCGCCCCCTCGGCGGTCAGCGCCGCGTTCTCGACGAGCAGCCCCTCGTCCGCAAACAGGTCCGTCACCCGCGGGTCGAAATCCGGATGCTTGGGCCCGCAGGTGAATATCCGCGCATTCTCTGGCAGCAGGGTCAGCAGTTCCTCAAAGGTCATTTTTGAACCGTCGGTTTTAAGCGGATAATTGGCAACGACGGCCCGCGCCGTTGAAAGCGCCTCCAAGCCCGAGGCCGGTACTCCCGGCACAGTTTCTCTGAAAAGCGTCCCCACAGACCCGCCGTGCGCCTTCAACAGCCGCGCCAGATGGGCCAGCCGCCCGTCGCCGCCGATGATGACATACTCCATGCGCATTCCTCCTTCTCACGGGGTATCGTATGAATCGAACGGAAAATGGGTGAAAGAAAGCGCGCCTCGGCGAAGCGCGCATTCCATATAATATGTAATTTATACTAAATTCCTTCTAAAACATGTACAAATGCGGAGTGGATTTTTCGTTCTGGCAAAGCTGAGCGGAGGGAGGCGATGCAGCGCATCGTTGACCAATTTAGTATTAGCCCGCCTCCGCCGCCCGCACCGGCAGGCGCAGGGTGAAGGCGGCGCCCTCGCCGGGGACGGAGCGCAGCGTCAATTCGCCGCCCATGTCCCGCGCCCGCTCGCGGGCGATGGCCAGCCCGTGACCGTAGCCGCCGTCGGTCTCGCCCCGGAGGAACACCCAGGGCTGGCGCTCGGGAGGGATGCCCGGGCCGGTGTCCGAGACGGTGAGCTCCGCGGCGTCGCCCAGGGCCGTCAGCACCACGCGGATCGCCCCGCCCGCGGGCGTGAACCGCAGGGCGTTGGAGATCAGGTTCAGCAGGATGCGCGAGAGGCCGTCCTCGTCCAGCGCCAGCATCAGGGAGGCGGCGTTGGTCTCGAACCCCAGGGCCACGCCCCGCTCGTCGGCATAGGGGCGGCAGCTGGCGACCAGCCCGCGGACGCAGGCGACCAGGTCCCCGTTCCTGTATCTCGGCAGGGCGGGTGCGCCCCGGTCCAGCGCCGATTCCAGCAGCCGCTGGGCCTGCCGGACGGCGCTCATCATCAGGTCCGCGTAGGCCGCGCCGTCCAGCGTCGGGTCTGACAGCGACAGCTTCAACATCTGGGCGCTGGACAGGATCAGCTGCATGGGCATGCGCAGATCGTGGAACAGCTCCACGTCATTCATCGACAAAACAATCACCTTCCCGCATCTTTGGTTTCACTATATATGCGGGAAGGTGATTTAATATGAAGGTTAATTTGCTCAACCGAGCCCCTTCAGGGCCAGGAAGATCAGCTCGTCGGCCTTGTCGGTCTGCCCCACCACGCGGCTGACGGCCCGGGCGGCCTCGGAGGAACTGTAGCCCAGGGCGACCAGCGCGGCCACGGCCTCGCCCTCGGGACCGGCGCTGGCGCTCTTGGGGGAGACGGACGCGCCGCTGCCGGTGAGCTGGCTGTCCTCCACCTTGTCCTTCAACTCCAGCACCAGGCGCTGGGCGGTCTTCTTGCCGATGCCCGGCACCCGGGTCAGGGCGTTGGCGTCGCCGGAGACCAGGGCCAGGGACAGATCCCGCACGCTCATGGCCGACAGGATCTGCAGGGCCGTGCGGCTGCCCACGCCGCTGACGCCCCTCAGCCGCTCATACATGGTCTTTTCCTCGCGGCTGTAGAAGCCGAAGAGCTCCATGGCGTCCTCGCGCACGTTCAGCACGCTGTACAGCTTCATGCGCTCGCCCACCTGCGGAGCCATTTGCAGCGTCGCGCCGCTGACGAACAGCAGGTAGCCCACGCCGTTCACGTCCAGCACGATGGAATCGGCGGTCTTGTCGGCAACGATGCCGTCAAAATGAGCAAACATTTATATTCTCCCTTCGGTCGAATGAGTTTGGCGTGTGGAGTTTTAAAATGCAATTCACCCCGCGCCTCAAGGCCTATTTGATCTTGAACAGCTTCTTCATGTTCATGGAATTGGCGTGGGTCAGGGCCACGGCCAGGGCGTCGGCGGCGTCATCCGGGCGGGCGATCTCCTTCATCTTCAACAGCATCCTCACCATCTGCTGCACCTGGTGCTTCTCCGCGCCGCCATAGCCGGTCACGGCCTGCTTGATCTGCATGGGCGTGTACTCGTAGAGCTCGTCGGTGCGCTGTACCACGGCCAGCAGCGCCACGCCCCGGGCGTGGCTCACGGCGATGCCGGTGGTGATGTTCTTGGAGAAGAACAATTCCTCGAACGCCACCTCGTCGGGCCGGTAGATGTCCAGCAGCTGGTTCATGCCCTGGTAGATGGCCCGCAGCCGCTGGGGCATGGGCTGTCCCGCCGGTGTGGTCAGCGTGCCGAACTGGATGAGCCGCCGGTTTTGGTTGTCCGCCTCGATCACGCCATAGCCCAGCGTCGCCAGGCCGGGGTCGATGCCCAGTATGATCATAGTGCCTCCGGTCGTCTTGATTATTGGTCTCCATATTAGCACATCAAGGTTAAGAAATCAAATGCGGCGGACGGCCCCGCGTTGACAGAGCCATCGGGCGGTGTTATTATGGAAAAAACGCGATCGCGGGGGGAACGCCATGAATCCTGAAAACCTGATCCGGGCCTATCAAATCCTGGGCGACCTGACGCCGATGGTGACGGACTGCGGATTGCTGTGCGGCGCGGCCTGCTGCCAGGCGGATGAGGATGGCCAGGGCGGCGTGCACCTGTTCCCCGGCGAGCAGGCGCGGCTGGAGGACTGCGACTGGGGCCGGATCCGCCCCGGCGGGCTGGTGCCGATGCTGGTGTGCGACGGGCCTTGCGACCGGAGTCTGCGGCCCCTGGGCTGCCGCATCTTTCCGTTGACCCCGGTGCGGGGCAAAAGCGGCAGGTGGACCGTGCGCATGGACGCCCGTGCCCGCGCCATGTGCCCCCTGGTGGCCAGCGGCATCGGCGGGCTGGACCCAGCCTTCGTCCGCGCCGCCCGGGACGCCCTGCGCGCCGTCGCCGAGGACCCCGAGGGCGACACCTTCCTGGAGCGGTGGCACGCGCTGGAAGATGAATACCGCAAGCCGCTGTGGTAAAAAGGATGCGCATAAAATAACATTTCCCTATGGTAATTCTTCGGCAAATGTGTTATAATAAGGTGTGTGTGTATTGATTCTCGCAATGGAGCGTGACCGATTTGAACCATTTTGAGGCGTTTCTGAGTGCGATGAAGGCGGATGCGGCGCTGGTGCACCGGCCGGAGAACCTGCGCTGGATCGCGGGCTACACCGGCGAAGGCTGTCTGTTCATCGCCAAGGACGCGCGCATCATCCTGACGGACTCCCGCTACACGGAGCAGGCCCGGCGCGAATCCCCGGAATGGGGGCTGGAGGAGGTCTCCGGCGAGCGCAGCTATCCCGCGCTGATCGCCAGGCTGGCCTCGGACCATGGCGCGAGGCAAATCCACGTGGAGACGGATTACCTGACCTACGACGGCTACAAGAAGCTGGAAGAGGCCCTGGCCAGCGTCGAGCTCGTCCCCATGGACGGCATTCCGGAGGAACTCCGGGAGATCAAGGACGAGGCGGAGCTGGAGAGCATCCGGAAGGCCGCGGCCATCGCCAGCGACGCCTTCATGAACATCCTGCCCAGCATTCACGCGGGCATGACGGAGAAGCAGGTCCAGCGGGTGCTGGAGTTTGAGATGCTGGAGCTGGGCAGCGAGGGCGTGGCCTTTGAGACCATCGCCGCGGCGGGCCTGAACGGCGCGCTCCCCCACGCGACTCCCTCCGACCATGTGATAGAAAACGGCGAGCTGTTGACGCTGGACTTCGGCGCGACGGTGAACGGCTATCGCTCGGACATGACCCGCACGGTGGGCTTCGGCAAGATCACCGGTGAGCTCAGGCAGATCTACGAGACGGTGCGCATGGCCCAGCAGCTGGGCCTGGACGCCCTGGCCGTGGGCAAGGCCTGCGGCGACATCGACCGCGTGGCCCGCGACTACATCGACGCCCGCTATCCCGGCGCCTTCGGCCACAGCCTGGGCCACGGCGTGGGCCTGTTCATCCACGAGCAGCCGCGCGTCGCCCGGGGCAGCCAGCAGATTTTAAAGCCCGGACACGTGGTGACGGTGGAACCCGGCATCTACATTCCCGGCGTGGGCGGCTGCCGCATTGAGGACACGGTGATCATGACGGCGGAGGGCATCGTCAACACCATCGCCGCCCCGAAGCACCTGATCGAGCTGTAGACGATTGTCAGTGCCGAACCGGCATTGTGATCCATAAAACCCTGACTACTATTTGAGGAGGCAACATCCCCATGATCAACGCAAGCGATTTCAGAAACGGCGTCACCTTTGAGATGGACAACGGCGTGTGGACCATCGTGTCCTTCCTGCACGTGAAGCCCGGCAAAGGCGCGGCCTTTGTGCGCACGAAGCTGAAGAACGTCGTCACCGGCGCGGTCATCGAGCGCACCTTCAACCCCACCGAAAAGTTCCCCAAGGCCTACATCGAGACCAAGGAGATGCAGTACACCTACAACGACGGCGATTTCTATCACTTCATGGACATGGAGACCTATGACGACCTGGCCCTGACCCACGACCAGGTGGAGGACGCCATCCCCTTCGTGAAGGAGAACACCAACGTCACCGTCCGCTTCTTCAAGGGCGCGCCCTTCAGCGTGCAGCCCCCGAACTTCGTGGAGCTGCAGGTCACCAACACCGAGCCCGGCTTCAAGGGCGACACCGCCGCCAACACCACCAAGCCCGCCACCTTCGAGACCGGCCTGGTGCTGCAGGTGCCGCTGTTCATCGAGACCGGCGAGGTGCTGAAGATCGACACCCGCGACGGCGGCGAATACCTGGGCCGCGCCTAATGCAAAGGGGGACTCTGTCCCCCTCCGCTGCCACCCCCCTACAGATTTTGCTTGATGCCCGAAGGGCATCTGGCCGCAAAATCTGCAAGGAAGCCTTTTTCGCTTGGGATAAATGGGATTTTCCTGCGCGAAAAAGGCGCGTGCCCGCCGTACATGCCGCCGGGCACGAACTACAATCGGGGCGCTGTCGCCCCTGATCCCCCCGACAAGAAAGCGTTGGGGCTGGTCAATATGCGATTGGGCCGATGGACTGCCATCGGCCTCATTTGAATAAGCTGATTTCCGGGCATACTACGGGAGAAAGGTGAACGGGAGGTGCAGAATATGGAGAACCTCGGCAAGAAGGTTGGCTATTTGAAGGGCCTGATGGAGGGCGCCAGCTATGACGCGGACAGCCCCAAGGGCAAGCTGCTGGCGGGCATCGTGGAGCTGCTGGGCGATCTTTCTGATCGCGTGGAGGCTATGGACGAGCTGCTGGACGACCTGAACGACTATGTGGAGAGCATCGACGAGGATCTCTCCGAGCTGGAGGGCGGCGGCGACGAGCTGGACGACTTCTACGACGACGACGAGCCGCTGGACTTCGACGACGAGGACGACGACGAGCTGTTCCCCAGCGCCGAGGACAAGCTGCACCTGCTGCGCCCCGCGGAGCTGCAAAAGGAGGACGAGGAGTCCCTGGCCGGGAACCTCTGCCCCAAGTGCAGCCGCATGTTCTTCACGTCGCTGAACGACGAGGCCGGCGCGGAGTACATCTGCCCCCACTGCGGCGAGCGGATCAAGCCCGTGGCCCTCACCCCGGACAACGCCCCCATCGCCAAACCGGCGGAGAAGGAAGAATGACACAGCACAGGGGCGCTGTCTCCGGAATGAATTTCGACCTATAAACGGCTGTAGGGGCGCCGTTGCGGCGCCCGCCTTTTCCCGAATGGCATCATGCGATGCCTCGCATCAGCGATTGGGACCCGGCCCTGCCGGGGCGGGCGGCGCAACGCCGCCCCTACAAATATACCTGTCGTTTGATTGCCTATTCTGAGACAGCCCATTTGATTTGGGAACCAAATTGCCACGTCGCCCATGCGGGCTCCTCGCAATGACGTATCATGAAACCGAATCCGTACAACGTCATTGCGAGGAGGGACATGAAATGTCCCGACGTGGCAATCTGGTTTTTCTTTTGCCTTCTTGTATTATTCCAGCGTCGCCGCAGCCGCCTTCTTGATGGCCTTCTGGTGCTGGGAATCCACCTTGTCGTTCACGTGCAGGCGGCTGTTGGTGAAGTGGATGCAGTGGTGACCGGCGAAGTCATTGTCGGGCATGGAGTCCCCGCCGTGGGGCATGCCGTTCATGGACGCGGCGTAGTTCACGCCGTCGATGGTCACGAAGATGGCGTGGCGGTCCCAGCTCCACACCCCGCCGTAGGCGTTCTTCAGCGCGGCGGTGTCGGCAGCGGTCATGGGCTGGCAGTCGGCGTGGTTGATGCCGCCGGTGCGCTTCTCCTGCCAGGACAGGCCGGTGGCCACGTCGGTGATCTGGGCCACGGTGCCCCGGGCGAATATCTTCTGGATGCCGCTTGTCCACCAGTCCATCTCCTGGGCCGTGCCCCTGGCGGGGCCGACGGTGGAGCCGCCCACCGGACCGTTGCTGTTGTTGGCCCCGTTGGTGTAGTTCTTGTTGTTGCTGCCCACCGGCGTTTCGGAGATCTCCGACTTCTTCATGTAGCCTTTGGTGGTTCCGGTGGCGACCTGCACCAGGTTGTCGTTGTAGGCAGTAACGCTCACGGCGGCGTTCTGGGCCAGCGTGGCGATCTCCTTGCCGGTCTTGTCGTACACCTTGGCCTTGTCCACGCTGACGTATCCGGCGGTGGCCTTGATCTCCGTCACAGGGGTCTCGGCCTTGACCTCGGTCTTGTCGCAGGAGAGGGTGCTGGCCAGCATGTAACCCGTCTTGCCGTTCACCGTCACCTGGCAGACATTGCCCTTCGTGGCGGTGACGCTCACCTGGGCGTTCAGGCTCAGGGTGGCGATCACGTCCCCGGCCTGGTTGACCACCTGGGCCCCGTCCACGCTGGCGTAGGCGGTGGCGCACACGGTCCCTGCGGCCTCGGCCTTCTTCTCCACCCTCTGGGCGGCGAGCTCGGCCTTCTTCATGTAGCCGGTCTGTCCGTTCAGCTTCACCTGGCAGATCTTCCCCTTCACGGCGGTGACGGTCACCTCGGTGTTCAAGCTCAGCGTCCCCACGACCTTGCCCTTGGCGGAATAGACCTTCGCGCCCTCCACCGCCGCGTAGGCCGTGGCGGTCTGGACGGCGGGGGTCTCCGCCACCGTCTCCGCCGGGGTCTCAACGGCGGCCTGCTTCAGGTCCGCCTTCATCATGTAGGCCACCTTGCCGCCCTTCTCCACCCGGCACACGTTCCCCTTCACGCCGGTGAGGGCGAGCTCGGTGTTCGCGGGCAGCGCGCCGATCACGTCGCCCCCGGCGTCGTAGACCTTCGCGTTGTCATTGGCGGTAATAACCGTCATCTGCTCCGCCAGGCCCTGGGCGCACAGCGTCAGCACCAGCGCGCAGGCGATTGCAAATGTCAGGATTCGTCTGTTCATCATCATGCCTCCGGTAAACCGTGATTACCTGCATTATATTACTAATCTATTTCAAAATCAAGTCATTATTTCTAATTTCAATCAGATTTATGCGTTCTGCCATGTATAATTAACGTATTTTTGTAATATTTTGTCCCTCCCGACGGAATCCACGAAAAACCCGCACCCTTTTCGGGCGCGGGCATAGGATGCACTGTGGGCCGACCAAGCGGTCCGCCGCAACCAAGTGAGGAGGAATGAACATGAGTTTCTACAGCTATAAGAACGCCAACTCGGACACCTGCCCCGGCGTGGTGAACGGCAACATCCTCTCCGGACTGAACCAGCGCGTCTGCGTGCAGGTGAAGAACATCTACGACAGCTGCATGCAGCAGGAGCAGCTGGACGACGAGCGCATTGTGATCGAGAACATCGTGCCCGTGCTGCCCGGCAACGACTGCAACGGCACCACCCGCCCCTGCGCCTGCGACTGCAACGGCAACCGCTGCAACTGCGAATGCCCGCCTACCAGCATCCCCATCACCCACGACGAGGCCGTGCAGAACGCCGAAAACAGCTTCGATCCCCTGCCCCGTCCCACCGGCGCCTGGACCTTCGAGAGCTGCCGTTCCTCCACCACCCAGGGCCGCATCAGCAACCTGAGCGTGGAGCGCATGACCGACCGGCCCCAGTTCGCCCGGGTGCGCTGCACCGTGGACGTGCCGCTGGACGTGCTGTTCCTGGACCAGCGTTGCCAGGAGTGGATGGGCCAGACCGTGGTGCAGGTGGACAAGGACATCCTGCTCTGCATCCCCGACGACTCCATCATCCCCTTCACCCTGGAAAGCCTCGTGAGCGCGATTTGCGTGTCCGGCTCTTACATCGGCAACTGCGCCTTCGACATCACCGTCTGCGTCACCGTGGTCCTGAAGGTGCTCGCCGAGGTGGACATCCTGATCCCCACCTACGGCTTCTGCCAGGTCCCGCCCTGCGAGGAGTTCGCGGAGAACGTGTGCGATGAATTCTTCAGCCTGCCGCTGTTCCCCCAGTCCTCCTGCGCGTTTGAGCCGGTGGGCGAGGCCGGGAGCGGGAACGGCACCGCCACCAGCGCCACCGGCGGCTGCTACAGCTGCGGGCCGGTGAACCCGGTGAAGGGCGGGCGGCTCAGCCAGTGCTCCAACTGCGGCACCACCTGCGTGAGCAAGAACAACCTGTGCCCCCGCTGCGGAAGCACGATGACGAATTTGAACTGATACGGGCGCCTTCCTGTCTCAAGCTGAGAGGCGTATCACAGGAAGGGCAAGGGCTGCCTCAAACGGGCAGCCCCTGCCTTTCGACCAATATGCCTCAACCCGGGCGAGCGACGCAACGCCGCCCATTCTTCGGACGCCATGAATGGCGTTCCTACGAGGATACGCCCCCTCAGCCATTCCTATTGCCTATTCCCTATTGCCTATTCCCTATTCCCTATTGCCTATTCCCTATTCCCTATTGCCTATTCCCTATTGCCTCTCCTCGCTCAAGTCAACTCGCTCTTCCCCGTATACAGCTCGTAGTAGCGGCCCTTCATGGCCAGCAGGTCGTCGTGGCTGCCGCGCTCGATGATCTCGCCGTTTTCCAGCACCATGATGGCGGCGGCGTTGCGCACGGTGGAGAGGCGGTGGGCGATGACGAAGGTGGTGCGCTCGGCCATCAGGCGGTCCATGCCGCGCTCGATGTGGCGCTCGGTGCGGGTGTCGACGGAGCTCGTGGCCTCGTCCAGCACCAGGATGGGGGCCTTGCTCAGGGCGGCGCGGGCGATGTTGAGCAGCTGCCGCTGGCCCTGGGAGAGGTTCGCGCCGTCGCCCTCGATCATCGTGTTGTAGCCGTCGGAGAGGCGGCGAATGAAGCTGTCGGCGCTGGCAGTTTTGGCCGCGGCGATGACCTCCTCGTCCGTGGCGTCCAGCCGGCCGTAGCGGATGTTCTCCATCACGGTGCCGCTGAACAAGTGGGTGTCCTGGAGCACCATGGCGATGTTTTTGCGGAGGAAATCCCGGGGCAGATCCTTGATGTCGATGCCGTCGATGGTGATTTTGCCGGAGTCGATGTCGTAGAACCGGTTCAGCAGGTTCGTGACCGTGGTCTTGCCTGCGCCGGTGGAGCCCACGAAGGCGATCTTCTGGCCGGGCTTGGCGTAGAGGCTGATGTGCTTCAGCACCGTCTTCTCCGGCACGTAGCCGAAGCTCACGTCGTCCAGGATCACGTGGCCCTCCAGCTTCTCCGGGGCCTTCAGGTTTGGATCGTCGTTCGCGGTCTCCACCTCCCGATCCATCAGCGCGAACACGCGCTCCGCGCCGGCCAGGGCGGAGAAGATGGTGGCCATCTGCTGGGAGATCTCGTTGATAGGCCGGGCAAACTGGCGGGAGTAGTTGACGAAGATGGCCAGGCCGCCCACGTCAAACCGCCCCAGGGCGCAGAGCACGCCGCCGATGCCCGCCGTCAGCGCGTAGCTGACCTGGGCCAGGTTGCCGGTGACGGGGCCCATGATGCCGCCGAAGAACATGGCGTTCATCTGCTTGTGGCGCAGGTCGTCGTTCAGCAGGCCGAACTCCTCTTCGCACTCCGCCTCGTGGTTGAACACCTTCACCACCTTCTGGCCCGCCACCGATTCCTCGATGTAGCCGTTGGCCGCGCCCAGGGCCGCCTGCTGGGCCGAGTAGTACTTGCGGCTCTTTGAGATGATGCCCCGGCTGGCCAGGGTGAAGATGGGGATGAACACCAGCGTGATCAGCGTCAGCCAGATGTTGGTGTAGACCATCATGACCAGGGTGCCGATCAGGTTGATGACGCCGGAGACCATGCTCATCATGGCCTGATCCAGCATCAGGCCGATGTTGTCC
The DNA here is from genome assembly GCA_900315585.1 of uncultured Eubacteriales bacterium. GTDB lineage: Bacteria > Bacillota > Clostridia > Christensenellales > Aristaeellaceae > UBA2862. Next base: position 11,662 of record OMZP01000018.1, read on the forward strand.
ACGTCGTTGGTGAAGCGGCTCATCAAATCGCCGGTGGTCTCGTTGTCGTGGAACCGCAGGGGCAGGCGCTCCACCTTGGTGAACAGGTCGTCGCGGATCTTCTGGATGGCGCTGCGGGACACGCCGATCATCATCTTGCTCTGGAGCCAGGTGCCGAACACGCCCACCAGGTAGATGGCCGCCAGCACGCCCAGCATCATGGCCAGGTACCTGACGCGGTCTCCCGCCGGGGTGGCGGCGTCGGCGATGTTGTTGATCACAGGACGGAGCACGTAGCCTCCCGCCAGGCTGGCGGCGGTGCTCAGCAGCATGCAGAGCATGGCCATGGCCAGCCGACCCTTGAACCCGGCCACATAGGACAGGATGCGGCGGATGGTATCCCGGGAGTGCTTGGGCTTGCCCTTGAAGTTGTTGGTGGCCGCCATGGGGCCCCGCCCGGAGGCGGCGACGGCGCTGTTATACTGCTTTTGCAGGGTTTCAAGCTTTCTCGCCATTTAAGCCACCTCCCTGCCGGACACCTGGGAGTGATAGATCTCCTGGTATTCCTGGTTGTTCGCCAGCAGCTCGTCGTGGGTGCCCACGCCGGTGATCATGCCGTTGTCCATGACGACGATCTTGTCCGCCTCCTGCACGGAGGAGATGCGCTGGGCGATGATGATCTTGGTGGAATCCTTCAATTCGTTCTTGAAGGCGGCGCGGATGGAGGCCTCGGTGGCGGTGTCCACGGCGCTGGTGGAGTCGTCCAGGATCAGTATCTTCGGGTGCTTCAACAGGGCCCGGGCGATGCAGAGGCGCTGCTTCTGGCCGCCGGACACGTTCACGCCGCCCTGCTCCAGCTCGGTCTCATAGCCCTTGGCGAAGGAGCGGATGAAGCCGTCGGCCTGGGCGCTCCGGGCCGCCTCGGCCATCTGCTCCTCGGTGGCGTTCCCGTCGCCCCAGCGCAGATTGTCGGCGATGCTGCCGGAGAACAGCACGTTCTTTTGCAGCACCATGCCCACGCCCTCGCGCAGGTGGAAGAGGCTGTAGTCCTTCACGTCCACGCCGTCCACCAGCACCTGGCCCTCGTCCACGTCGTACAGCCGCGGGATCATGGACACCAGCGTGGTCTTGCCGCAGCCGGTGGAGCCGATGATGCCCACCGTCTCGCCGGCGTTGATCTTCAGGTCGATGCCCTTGAGCACGTGATTCTCCGAGTTCTTGTAGTAGCGGAAGCCCACGTTTTTGAACTCGATGTCGCCCCGCTGAACCCGCAGATCCCTGTGGGAAGCGTTCTCGTCGGTCAGGTCGATCTTCTCCGTCATGACCTCCTTGACGCGCCGGGAAGAGGCCAGCGCCCGGGAGGAGTTCATGAACAGCATGCCCACCATCATCAGGCTCATCAATATCTGGGAGATGTAGGTCAGGAAGGCGGAAAAATCGCCCACGGGCATCTTTCCGCCGATGACCTGATGGCCGCCGAACCACACCACGGCCATGGTGGTGAAGTTCATCAGCAGCATCATGACCGGCATCATGAAGATGACCACGCTCAGGGCGCTCATGGCCGCGTCCTTCAAGTCGCCGTTGGACTTTCTGAACTTGGCGTCCTCGAAGTCCTCCCGCACGAAGCTCTTCACCACGCGGATGTTGGTCAGGCTCTCCTGCACATTGCTGTTCAGGCGGTCGATCTTCTCCTGCATCCGGGTAAAGCGCGGAAAGCCCACGCGGATGATGAGGAACTCGGTGATCAACAGCACCGGAATCGTCACGGCCAGCACCCTGGCCAGCTCCGGGTTCATGGCGATGGCCATGATCAGCGCGCCGATGAGCATGCCGGGAGCCCGCAGGAACATGCGCAGCAGCATGTTCACGAAGTTCTGGAGCTGGGTGATGTCGTTGGTCAGGCGCGTGACCAGCGAGCCGGTGGAGTATTTGTCGATTTTGGCGAAGGAGAACTGCTGCACCTTGGCGTACACGTCCCGGCGCAGGTCCGAGGCGAAGTTCACCGACGCCCGCGCGCCGAAGTAAGCGCCGCCCACGCCGCCGCCCATCATCAGAAGGGCGGTCAGGATCATCAGCAGGGCGGTGACGACGATGTAGCCCACGTTGTGGGTCTCCACGCCCACGTTCAGGATCTGGGAATACAGCCGGGGCATGGCGATCTCCCCCAGCACCTCCACGATCATGCACAGCGGGCCCAGCACGAAGTACTTCCAATAGGGCTTGACATACTTGGACCATTTCATTGGCCGTCATCTCCTTCCGCGGGCGCCGGGGCCGCTCCCCCGTCGCGTCGCTCCATATTTGAAAGGTTGTTCAGAATCCGGTTCAGCGTGTCCCCCAGGGCCGCCAGCTCCGCTTCGGACACGCCCTCGAACATCTCCTCGCCGATGCGCTGGAAGATGGCCTGGGAGTCCTCCACCACCCGCTGCCCCGCCGGGAGCAGGCTGATCTCGTTGCAGCGGCCGTCCGCGCCCTCCGCCTTGCCCACCAGGCCCGCGGCGCTCAGGGATTTCAGCGCCCTGGCCACGCAGGCGGGGGTGACCTCCATGGCCTCGGCCAGCTCCTTCTGAGAGGCGCTCGTGCCCAGCCGGGACAGCTTCATCAGCATCCGGTGCTGGCTGTGGTGCACCCCGCAGCCCTCCACCCGCTTTTCCACAATCCGGTGGTGCAGACGCATCATGCGGAAAAAGGCGTCGATGTCCTCCCGGATGCGCCGGGTGCGCTCGTTGGTCTCCATGGGCGTGCCTCCTCGCTGGCAATGGATGAAATAATTAACAAGTAAATGATTAACGTGTTTAGCATTATAACATCAAGCGCCCGCCGGGTCAACCCCGGCGGGCGCAGGTTTAGGTTAAATTAGGGTTCAATCGAGCGATTAATCGTCGTCCTCGTCCTCGGCCTTATAAGCGTCGATGACCTTCTTGGCCTCGTTGGCGGGCACTTCCTCATACCGCTCGAACCTCATGGTGAAGGAGCCGCGGCCCTGGGTCATGGAGCGCAGGTCGGTGGCGTACTTGAACATCTCGCTCAGGGGCGCTTCGCCGATGACGCGCTGCAGCTCGCCCACCTTCTCAGAGCCGAGGATGCGGCCGCGGCGCTTGCTGATGTCGCCGTAGATGTCGCCCACGTTGGCGTCCGGCACATCCACTTCCACGTGGTAGATGGGCTCGAGGAGCACGGGAGAGGCGGTGGTCAGCTGCTTGAAGGCCAGGCGGGCCGCCGTCTTGAAGGCCATTTCGGAGGAGTCCACCGGATGGTAGCCGCCATCGTACAGCTCGGCGGTGAGGCCCACCACGGGGAAGCCGGCGAGCACGCCGTGCTTGATGTTGTCGAGCAGTCCCTTTTCAACGGCCGGGATGTACTGGCGCGGGACGGTGCCGCCCACGACGGAATCTACAAAGTGGAACTCGGTGTCGTTCGGGTCCTCGTTGGGACGGAAGCGGATCTTGACGTCGCCGAACTGGCCGTGGCCGCCGGACTGCTTCTTATGGCGTCCCTGCACGTCGATGGGCTTGCGGATGGACTCGCGGTACGGGATCTTGGGATCGCGCAGATCGCACTCCACCTTGAACTTGCTGGCCAGCTTGGCGGCCACCACGTCGATGGACATCTCGCCCAGACCGGACAGCACGGATTCGGCGGTCTCCACGTTCTTCTCCACCTTGATGGTGGGGTCCTCCTCCATGAGGCGGTTCAGGCCGGAGAAGATCTTGTCTTCCTCGCCCGCCTTCTTGGCGTAGACGGCCTTGGAGATGTTGGGGGCCGGGAAGTCCATGTCGGGGAACCGCACGGGGTTGTTCTGGTCGCAGAGGGTATTGCCGGTGGCGAGGCTCTGCAGCTTGGCCAGGGCGCACAGGTCGCCCGCGCACACCTTCTGGGTGGTGGACTGCTGCTTGCCCTTGAGGATGTAGATGGTGCCGGGCTTCTCGGTCTTTTCGGCGTTCACGTTGTACAGCTGGGTGGCGCTGTCCAGGGTGCCGGAGGTGATCTTCAGAAGGCTCAGCTTGCCCACGAAGGGGTCGGCCATGGTCTTGAACACGCGGGCGGAGAAGGGCTGGTCGTCGGCGCAGACGCGCTCCACGGCGTCGCCGGTCTTCGGGTTGATGCCCTCGAGCACCTTGCCCGCCGGGCTGGGCATCAGGTCGATGATGTTGTCCAGCAGCTTGGCCAGGCCGATGCGGGTGACGCTGGAGCAGCACACCACGGGCACCACGGTGCCGTCCACGATGCCCTGGCGCAAGCCGTGCATCATGTCCTCCTGGGACAGCTCGCCGTTCTCGAAGTACTTCTCCATCAGCTCGTCCTCGGCGCCGGCGGCGGCCTCCATGATGGCCTCGCGGGCGGCCTCGACCTCACCGGCCAGGTTGGCGGGGATGTCGATGGCCTTCAGGGACTTGCCCTCGCCGGTGAACGCCTTGTTCTCCAGCACGCAGACCACGCCGGTGAACTTGCCGTTCTCCACGATCGGCACCTCGATGGGCGCGATGTGGCTGCCGTACTTCTCGGTGATGGAGCCCAGGGCCTTGGAGAAGTTGGCGTTCTCCTGGTCCATCTTGTTGACGACGATCATGCGGGCGGAATGGGTCTTGTCGCACATCGCCCAGGCCTTCTCCGCGCCCACGTCCAGGCCGGAGACGGCGCCCACGGTGATCAGCGCGCCTTCGCACACGGTCATCGGGCCCACCTGCTCGCCGGCGAAGTCAAAGTAGCCGGGGATGTCCACCAGGTTGACCTTCCTGTCCTTCCACTCCAGCGGCGCCATGGCGGCGGAGATGGAAATATGCCGTTTGATCTCCTCCGGATCATAGTCCATGGTGGCCTGGCCGTCTTCCACGCGGCCCTGACGGTCGATCGCGCCCGCCGTGAACAGCAGCGCCTCGGCCAGCGTGGTCTTGCCGACGCTGCCGTGACCGACGATGGTCAGGTTGCGGATATTCTTGGCCTGATAATCTTTCATAACAATTCCCCCTGTGTGATATTTTACTGCGCGCACAAGCGCAACGGAGTGTCCACCCTATACGCGCTTATATGCCATAGTGTATACATTTTAACAGAAAAACGTCAATTTGAAAAGCCCCTTTTGGAAGGATTTTTGCATTTCTGTGAGGAATTTTTATTTTCAAGGAAACAAACGCGATGGATTGAATGAGGAGAGAGGAATTCATGAGGAATTAGGAATTGGGAATGAGGAATGAGGAATTGTCGAAGAAATCCTTCGGATTTCCCGGATTCCATGGGACCCGGATGCAATGCGCCCCTACAGTCCCGCAACAGCCGTCATTTTCCATTTTCCATTCTTCATTCAATATGAGGTGTTTCGGTGAAAAGAACATTATTGCTGATACTGGTTCTGGCGCTGCTGGCTCCATGGGCGGCCCATGCCCACACCCGCGAGGAGGTGCGCGAAGCCTATGGGGCGCTGGAGACGCGGCGGGAGGGCTCGCCCTATCTTCAGCCGCCCGCCGTTCGTGCGCCCTATGCCGAGGGATCGCTGGACGAAGCCGCCGTCGCGGACGCCCTCGCCTACCTGAACTTCGCCCGGTGGCTGGCCGGGGTGTCGCCGGTGACGGAGAGCGCCATCTACGACTACCAGTGCCGGCACGGCGCGGTGCTGCTGGCGGCGCTGGACTACGTGGATCACGACGCCCCGAACCCCGGCGACATGGAGAAGAACTTCTACGACTCCGCCCACATCGCCACCACCTCCTCCAACATCGCCCGCTTCAACTGGATGCGGGACACGATCCTGCGGGAGGGCGTGGAGTACTTCCTGCGGGACGACGGCGAGGAAAACCTGGCGGCGCTGGGGCACCGGCGCTGGGCGCTGAACCCCGTCATGGCCGCCACCGGCTTCGGTCTGGCGAACTCGGAAAGCGGCATGAGCTATGTGGTGATGTACGCCCACGACCTGGGCAACCCCGACGCGGCCTGGGACTCGGTGTGCTGGCCCGCCGCGGGGGCCTTTCCGGCGGAGCTGATCCACGACCACCTGGCCTGGTCCGTGATGCTGAACCCGGCCCTCTACGACAGCGCCGCCAGCCAGCCCGTGGTGACCCTCACCGAGGCGGCCGGCGCTCTGAGCTTCCGGTTTGACTGCGAGCGCGGCGAAGGCGACGGCTTCTGCGCCTTCAACCGGGAGGGCTACGGCGCGGGGCCCTGCCTGATCTTCCGGCCCGACTTCTCCGGCCTCGACTTCACCGACTACCAGCAGAACCAGGTCTGGACCGTGCGGGCGGAGGGCCTCGTGGGCGCGGACGGGCAGGAAAAAGCCCTGGAATACCGGGTGGAGATGATCTCCCTGGCGGTCCAGGACGTGGTGAACGTCGAGATTTCCCAACTGGAAGCAAGTTTAAGGGCAGGCGACGCGCTGGCCCTGTCCGCGGACGTGATCCCCGCCTATGCCGACGATCTGACCGTGACCTGGCGCAGCACCGACGAGACCGTGGCCGCCGTGGACGACGCGGGCCGCGTCGCCGCCCTCTCCCCCGGCGCCTGCGAGATCGTGGTCGAGGCGGGGGGCTTCGAGGACCGGTGCCGGGTGACGGTGGAATAGAAACCGTCCCGCTAATTCTTCTCAAACGCCCCCAGCGCCTCGGAGATGGTCTTTTCCTTCTCCTGGTTCTCGTAACGGGCGAAGATGGCGCGGTTCTTGGCACTGTGGCTTAGGCAGGCGGGGCCGCCGATGCAGCCGCCGTCGCAGGCCATGCCCTCGATGAAGTTCTCCTTGAGCAGGTTCCTGCTCTTCTTCATCAGTGCGGCGTTGCACTCGGCCAGGCCGTTGCAGGACAGGGCCTGGAGCTTGAAGTCCTCCTTGCCCTCCATCTCCCGGATGGCCTCGGCCACGGCATCCGCCAGGCCGCCGCAGCGGGCGAAGCCCCTGCCGAAGGAGGAGGCGTCCGCCAGCTGCACGCCCTCCAGCTCGCTCAGATCCACCCCCGCGGCGTCGAACCAGGCCTGCATCTCCTCGAAGGTGATGACGCAGCTGACGGCGTTCTTGGTGCGGGTGTACAGGGTCTCGTACTTCTTGGCGATGCAGGGCCCGATGAACACGATCTCGGCGGTGGGGTCCTTGCGGCGGATGTTCAGCGCCATCATGGCCATGGGCGACGGATTCTGGCTGACCTTGTCCGCCAGCTCCGGATAGTTCTTCTGCACCAGGTTCACGAAGGCGGGGCAGCAGGAGGAGGTCAAGAAGCCCTCCTTCACCAGCTCCTCGGCCTCGTAGTAGGCCACGGCGTCCGCGCCCCAGGCGGCCTCCGCCACCTTGTAGAAGCCCAGCTTCAACAGGCCCTCGTACACCTGCTCGGCCTTGATGTCGGCATACTGGGCGCCGATGGAGGGCGCGATCACGGCGTAGGTGTGGTAGTTTTTGTTGCCGAAGGAATGCTTCACCAGGTCGATGGCCTTGGTGATGAAGCTCTTGTCAGAGATGGCCCCGAAGGGACACTGGTACACGCAGGCCCCGCAGGAGACGCACTTGTCCAGCTTGATGGAGGCCTTCTGGGTCTCCGGGTTCATGCTGATGGCCTTCACCTTGCAGGCCTTCTCGCAGGGGCGCTCCAGCTTCAAAATCGCGCCGTAGGAGCACACCTGGGCGCAGCGCCCGCACTCCACGCACTTGTCCTTGTCGATGGTGGCGCGGCGGTTCACGATGGAGATGGCCTCCTTGGGGCAGGCGTTCATGCAGCTGTGGGCGATGCAGCCCCGGCAGGCCTGGGTGACGGTGATGCCGTCCACCGGACACTCGTCGCAGGCGATGGGCAGCACCTCCACCACGTTGGGGTTGCGCAGGTTGCCGCCCAGGGCCAGCTTCACCCGCTGGTTGATGATGGCCCGCTCCTTGTAGATGCAGCAGCGCATGGTGGGCTTTGAGCCGTCCGGAATGATCTTCTCGGAAATGGACAGCGTGTTTTCCGGCGTCAGCGCGTCGTTCAGCGCCAGCGCCGCCACCTCCTTCAATACCTTGTGCTTCAGCTCCTGAACGTCTGTATCGAATCTCGGCGTCATGGACGAATCCTCCCCGAACGTTTTTGTTAGTTAATCTATACGAATTATACCACACCACTCATAAAAAGCGCAATATTTCCCGCCGTTTTATTTGACATTTCCCCAGCCGCGTGATAAACTTTTCTCAGGATATTTGTAAATACAAACGAGGTGCGATTATGAAGGATATGGCCTATCGGATGAACATCGCGGGCCTGGACCGCGACCTGCCCCTCTGCCCCATCAGCGACAAGCTGATGATCGGCGCGTTCGTGATCTTCGGCGACCCGGAGCTGACCACCGCCTGCGCCCGGGAGCTGCTGGACCGCTGCCCGGAGCATGACGTGCTGATCACCGCGGAGAGCAAGGGCATTCCGCTGGTCTGCGAGATGGCCCGCATGAACGGCAACGAACGCTACGTGCTGGCCCGCAAGGCCCCGAAGCTCTACATGAAGGACGTGCTGACCGTGGAGGTGCGCTCCATCACCACCGACCACAAGCAGACCCTGTGTCTGGACGGCAAGGATGCCGAGTACATGAAGGGCAAGCGCGTGGTGATCGTGGACGACGTGATCTCCACCGGCGAATCCCTCCACGCGCTGGAGGAGCTGGTGAAGCAGGCCGGCGGCAACATCGTGGGCCGCATGGCCATCCTCGCCGAGGGCGACGCCACGAAGCGGGAGGACATCATCTACCTGGAGAAGCTGCCGCTGTTCGACAGCGAGGGCGAGCCGATCGACTAAAATCGAGAGTAGATACTATTCTGAATTATAATACTAATCTCAATTAAAAATATATACAGATGTGGAGTAGATTTTTCGTTCTGGCAACGCAGAGCGGAGGGAGGCGATGCAGCGCATCGTTGACCGCAGCGATGCTAAGCCAGAACGGAAAAGGTGCCCACAGATGTGTGTATTTTTAGTTGAGATTAGAGTATAAAGAAGATCCTTCGCTGCGCTCAGGATGACCGGTTTATGCCGCGCGTCATCCCGGGCGCGGCGAAGGATCTGTTCATAGCGGTCTGGGATCTCAGGGCTTTGCTCCCGTCGGTTTCCGCGATGGGCCTTTTTGATTCGCGCAACATTTTACAAACATTCCTCATTTACTCCCCCGTCGCAGCTTGAAAAATCGGCGACAGTGTCATAAAATGTTGGTTATTAATATGTATACTCAATCAGGAGGATTCGGGCTTGGGGCCGCTTGTCATTCCTCATTCCCAATTCCTCATTCCCAATTTCTGTCAAGGGGGGATCCGCATGAACGATGTCGCCAATCGCTTTGCCGCCAAGGTCTTCAACCTGTCCATCATGCGCCAGCGCCTGCCAAAGGGCACCTACAAGGAGATGCTGCGCTGCATCCACGAGGGCAAGCGCATGGAGCTGGGCACCGCCAACATCGTGGCCAACGCCATGAAGGACTGGGCCATCGAGCAGGGGGCCACCCACTTCACCCACTGGTTCCAGCCCATGACCGGCATCACCGCCGAGAAGCACGACAGCTTCATCAGCCCCGACGGCACCGGCGGCGGCTCCGCGCCCAGCGGCATCATCATGGAGTTCTCCGGCAAGGAGCTGGTGCGGGGCGAGAGCGACGCCTCCTCCTTCCCCTCCGGCGGCCTGCGCAGCACCTTCGAGGCCCGGGGCTACACCGCCTGGGACCCCACCAGCTACGCCTTCATCAAGGACACTGTGCTCTACATCCCCACGGCCTTTTGCAGCTACGGCGGCGAGGCGCTGGACATGAAGACGCCGCTTCTACGGAGCATGGAGGCCATCAGCCGCCAGGCCCTCAGGGTGCTGAAGCTGTTCGGCTACGACGGTCCCGCCCCCATCACCACCGTGGGCAGCGAGCAGGAATACTTCCTCGTCGACCAGGGCATAGTGGACGCCCGGGAGGACCTGCTGCTCACCGGCCGCACCCTGCTGGGCGCGAAGCCGCCCAAGGGCCAGGAGCTGGACGACCACTACTACGGCATCATCAAGCCTCGGGTGCAGGCTTTCATGCAGGAGCTGAACGACGAGCTGTGGGAGCTGGGCATCCTGGCCAAGACCGAGCACAACGAGGTGGCCCCCGCCCAGCACGAGCTGGCCCCCATCTTCACCACCGCCAACATCGCCGCGGACCACAACCAGCTGACCATGGAGCTGATGCAGAAGATCGCCCATCGGCACGGCATGGTGTGTCTGCTGCACGAGAAGCCCTTCAGCTGGGTGAACGGCTCCGGCAAGCACGATAACTGGTCCATCGCCACCCGCGACGGCGTGAACCTGCTGGACCCGGGCACCACGCCCTTTGAGAACGCCCAGTTCCTGCTGTTTTTGTGCGCGGTGATCCAGGCCGTGGACGACTATCAGGACCTGCTGCGCATCTCCGTGGCCACCGCCGGGAACGACCATCGCCTGGGCGCGAACGAAGCGCCGCCGGCGGTGGTGAGTATGTTCCTGGGGGACGAGCTGTCCGAGGTGCTGGAGGCCATCGAGAACGACGCGCCCTACGGCGGCCACGACCGCGAGCAGCTGAAGATCGGCGTGGACGTGCTGCCCCGGTTCCCCAAGGACGCCACGGACCGGAACCGCACCTCCCCCTTCGCCTTCACCGGCAATAAGTTCGAGTTCCGAAGCCCCGGCGCCAGCCAGTCCATCGCCAAGCCCAACATCGTCATCAACACCGCCGTGGCCGAGAGCCTGCGGCAGTTTGCGGACGAGCTGGAGGGCGCGGAGGACTTCACCCAGGCCCTGCACGACCTGATCCAGCGGACCATCAAGGCCCACAAGCGCATCCTGTTCAACGGCAACGGCTATGACAACCACTGGCCTCAGGAGGCCGAGCGCCGGGGGCTGATGAACCTGCGCACCACGCCGGAAGCCCTGGCCCACCTGCTGGACGAGAAGAACGTGAAGCTGTTCGAGAGCCACGGCGTGTTCAGCGCCGCGGAGCTGCGCAGCCGCTACGAGATTTTGCTGGAGAGCTACGTGAAGATCCTCCACATCGAGGCCCAGACCCTGATGGACATGGTCGGCCGCAACATCCTCCCCGCGGTGTCCACCTTCAGCGCAAAGCTGTGCGAGAACGCCCGGGTGAAGGGCGAGGTCACCGGCGTGGCCTGCGGCTACGAGAAAGCCCGCTGCAAGGAGATTTCCCGCCTGACCGACGAGATCTACGCCCTGTGCAGCACCCTGGGCGAGGCTCTGCACCACGCCGACGCTGCCGAGGACACCCTGGAGCGCGCCATGCGCTACAAGGACGAGGTCGTCGCCGCGATGGCCGCCCTGCGCGCCGCCTGCGACAGCTGCGAGGCAATGACCCCCAGCGGCGAGTGGCCGTATCCGAGTATGATCGATATACTGTATAGCGTGAAATAATGTGGCGGGGGACCTGCTTCCCCCGCCACTGCCACCCCTTTGACAGATTTGCCTTGAGATTCCCGCCGGTTGAAACTTGCTGGACCGACTGGATCCAACCGCCGGAAATCTCCGGTCGGCAAATCTGCAATGAAGCCATTTTTGCTCTGGTCGACAGGCTGCCCGCCGCAAAAATGGCCCGTGCCCGCCGTACACGCCGCCGGGCACGATTCGTCATCGGGAGCTGCGCCCCCGATCCCCCTGCAAAATCAGTAAAAGAGGTTGTACTATGTCCGATCTTTCAAAGATCATCGTCATCGCTGGCACCAACGCCTCCGGCAAGAGCGGGCTGGGGGTCCGTCTGGCGGAGCACTACGGCGGGGAGATCGTCTCGGCGGACTCCCGGCAGGTGTTTCGCGGGCTGGACCTGGGCAGCGGCAAGATCGCGCCGGAGGAGACGCGGGGCGTGCCCCACCACCTGATCGACGTGTGCGACCCCGGCGACTTCTTCTCCATGCACGACTTCCAGCGCCTGGCCTACGACGCCATCGACGGCATCCTCGCCCGGGGCCGGCTTCCCTTCCTGGTGGGCGGCACGGGGCTGTACGTGGCCTCCGTCACCGAGGGCTACGTGATGAGCGACAATCCGCCGGACCTTCAGTACCGGGAGTACCTGGAGACCTTTGAAACGCCGAAGCTCTATGAGATGCTTCTGGCCGCGCTGCCGGACACGGACGTGGAGCCCAAGAACCGCAACCGGGTGATGCGGCTGCTGGAAAAGCTGCACGCCGGGGACAACCACGTGCCCGGCAATCAGCCCCGCTACCAATGCCTGAAGCTGGGCGTCACCTGGGATCGGGAGACCCTGCGTGCGCGCATCGACGAGCGGCTGGAGCGCCGCCTGAATCAGGGCATGATCGAGGAGGTCCAGGGCCTGATCGACAGGGGTGTGAGCCTGGAATTCCTCAAAAAGCTGGGACTGGAGTACCGGTTCATCACCCAGTACCTGACCGGGGAGATTTCGAGCAAGGAGGAGATGGTGGAGCTGCTGGGCACCGCCATCAAGCAGTTCGCCAAGCGCCAGATGACCTGGTTCAGGAGGGACAAGGACATCACCTGGCTGGACATGACCGGCGACCCCGTCGGGCAGGCGGTCGGGCTGATCGACCGGTTTATCGATTAAACGAAAGGGACGGCATGCGCCGTCCCTTCCGTTTTCCATATCAGCCTTCCCCGATGGGGAAGGTGGATTTTTGTGAATTTGCTTGCAAATTCGCAAAAAGACGGATGAGGTCCTTGTCGGTGAATTTCGCGCGTTGATTGCGACAAAGGTGCGAGAAGGAACACTCGGGGACCTCATCCGGCGCTGACGCGCCACCTTCCCCAAGGGGGAAGGCTTTTGGAGTATACGCCGCAGGGGCATTTCATTTATTCCCCTATGTGGCAATCCGGTTCTCTATTCACTCCACCAGCATCGGGATGCTGTCGTCGATCAAATCCCGCAGCTCCCAATAGCTGTCCTTCATGCGCTGCCAGGTGCCGCTGGACATGCCCTCGGGCGGCTCGTCCAGGTATTTCAGCGAGGCCACGGTCTGGATGTTTGCATCCTGCTTCCAGCAGTACACCGGCACGATGCCCACGTTCGTGATGGCAAAGCCGCCGTCCTGCGTCTCCTGCACGGTGAACTCCAGGATGATGCCGGAATCGGTGTATCGCTTGAGCATGTTGTCGATGAAATTCCCCAGGCTGTAGGCCACCAGGCCCCGGTGTCCCTCGGCCTCCACGAACTCCACCGGCTGCACCATGTGGGGATGGCTGCCCAGCACCACGTCCACCCCGGCGGCCACCATCTTTTTGGCCCAGGTGACGATGTAGCTCTGGGGCCTGCGGAAGTATTCCTCGCCCCAGTGGGGAATGGCGATCACCACGTCAGCCCCGGCCTGGCGCAGCGCGGCCACCTCCCCCGGCAGGTCGGCCTTGCGCAGGTAGTTTACGCCGTATTCCTTCACGGCGGCGTTGCTCCAGTCCTCCATGCCGTTGGTCATCTGGGTGTAGCAGAGGAAGCCCAGGCGGATGCCGTTGACTTCCACGATGTTGAGCTTCTCCTTCTCCTGGGGCGTGCGGTTCGCGCCGCCGAAGTCGAAGCCCCAGGCCTCCACGTTGTCCGCGGTCTTCACCATGCCCTCGAAGTAGCGGTCCAGCATGTGGTTGTTGGCCAGGGTCAGGAAGTCCACCCCCGCGTCCTTCACCGCGTCCAGCAGGCTCTCCGGCGTGTTGAACATCGGGAAACCGGAGTAGGGCCGGTTTTCATACTGCCCGATGGTGGTCTCCAGGTTGGCGATGGTGTAGTCCGCGTCGGCCAGGGAATCGGCGATCAGCGCGTACTGGGGATGGAAGTCGTAGCTGCCGTCGGCCTGTTTGGCGATTTCCAGTTGCTTCTTGTGCACCATCAGATCCCCCACCGCCCGGATGCGACAGCTGCGCAGGGGCTGCACCGGCTCCAGCGTTGGGTTCGGCTCCAGCGCCTCGGCCTGGGCACCCGCGGCGCAAATAAGCAGCGCCAGCAGCAATACAAGGCATTTCTTCATTCGTACAGTCCTTCCGTGGGCCCGTCGGGCGTTTACTTCATTGAGTATAGTCAAAACCGCCCCCGAAGTCAATAAGCCGGGCGCGGCGGCATGGCTGGGGCCAGAAAATTTCTGCTTGCCATTTCCGCCCGTTTACGCTACAATAATAACCAGAAAATAATGGCGTGATTTGCGCGCTATAACAGCGGAGGTTGAGAGTATGTATAAGGAGACCATCAAAAACGCGGGCGTCAAGATGGACAAGACCATCGCCACCGTGCAGAACGACCTGGGCAGTCTGCGCGCGGGCCGCGCCAATCCCAAGATCCTGGACAAGATCACCGTGGACTACTACGGCACCCCCACCGCCCTGAATCAGGTGGGCAACATCTCCTCGCCGGAGCCCCGGCTGCTGGTGATCGCGCCCTGGGAGCCGAAGATGATCGGGCCCATCGAAAAGGCCATCCAGAAGTCCGACCTGGGCATCAACCCCTCCAACGACGGCAAGGTGATCCGCCTGCTGGTGCCGGAGCTGACCGGCGAGCGCCGCAAGGAGCTGTGCAAGCAGGTGAAGAAGATGGTGGACGAGGGCAAGGTCGCCATCCGCAACATCCGCCGCGACGCCATGGAGACCGTCAAGAAGATGAAGAAGGACTCCGAGATCACCGAGGACGACCAGAAGATCGCCGAGAAGGACCTGCAGAAGGTCACCGACAGCCACATCGAGGAGCTGGACAGGATCGGCGCGGACAAGGAAAAGGAGATCATGTCCGTCTGATTCCAACATCCGCGATGCGGATTTGGAACACAGGGAACAGGGAACAGGCAACAGGGAGCAGGGAAACCGCCCGGATACAGTGGTTTCGTGGCAATGGCTTTCTCGCTGTGCGCAAGTGCCGATAAAGAAAAAGGAACTGTGCGTCGGCAGCTATTCCTGTTCCCTGTTCCCTGTTGCCTGTTCCCTCAATCATTGATGCGACAGGGGGGTGTTTTTATGTTCTTTGACAAGCTCTCGAAGCTCCTGAACGACGTGTTCAAGCCGAAGCCCAAATACATCACGGTGACACCCGTGTCCAGCGCGGAGCCCACCCAGATGCTGCCTCCCAGCAAGCTGCCCCGCCACGTGGCCATCATCATGGACGGCAACGGGCGCTGGGCGCAGAAGCGGGGCATGCCCCGCTCGGCGGGCCACGCCGCGGGCACCGAGGCCCTGCGGGAAATCATCCGCGCCAGCGACGACTGGGGCATCGAGGCGCTGAGCCTCTACGCCTTCTCCACGGAGAACTGGTCGCGCTCGAAGGAGGAGGTCGGCGCGCTGATGGGGCTGCTGCTCAAGTACTTCACCAGCGAGATCGACGAATTGGACGCCAAGCACGTGAAAATCACCATCCTGGGGGACGTGGACGGCATGCCCCAGCCCCAGCGGGAGGCCCTGATCAACGCCATGGCGCGCACGAAGGCCAACACGGGCCTCAAGCTGAACATCGCGCTGAACTACGGCGGGCGCGCAGAACTGGTTCGGGCAGCGAAGGCGCTGGCGCGCAAGGCGAAGAACGGGGAACTCGACCCGGAGGCCATCGACGAGGCGATGTTCGCGGGTGAACTCTACACGGCGGGGCTCCCCGACGTGGACCTGCTGATCCGCACCAGCGGCGAGCTGCGCACCTCCAACTTCCTGCCCTGGCAGCTGGTGTATGCCGAGATGGTGTTCGACGACTGCTACTGGCCGGAATTCGACCGCACCCACTATTTGAAGTGCCTGCGCGCCTACGCCGAGCGCGACCGCCGCTTCGGCGGCGCAGAGGCCACCGAGCCCGCGAAAGCCGAGGAAGCGCCCGTCCAGCACGAACCGGCGGCGGCGGAAAAACCCGCCAGGGAAGAACCGACGGAGGATGTCGAGGAACCCGTCGTTTCCGCGGAGGACGCGGAAGAAGCATAGGAACAGGAGAAGACGACCTCATCCGACCTCGCTGCGCTCGGCCACCTTCCCCAAAGGGGAAGGCTTTTGGGGGCCGTGTGGCAGTTGTAGGGGCGGCGTTGCGCCGCCCGCCAAAACGGGGGCAACCCCTCCGGCGCTCTGCGCCACCTCCCCTTACACAGGGGATGCAAAGGAGGTACGACCTCTTCCGTCTGGCCTGTGGCCAGCCACTGACGGGGGCTCGCCAGCCCGTTCTCGCTGAAAACAGCACACTGTGCTGTTTTCCGGGCGCTCGAACCTCCTAAAGGGGAAGGCTTTGTCAACCGCCGAGGATGCAGGCATTTTCAATTCCTCATTCCTCACTCCTCATTCCTAATTCCTCCTCACTCCTAACTCCTCACTCCTAACTCCACTCCACACTCACAAACGGGAGGCCGAAATTGATTAAGCGCATCATCACCGCCGCGGTCCTGATCCTCATCATGGCGCTGGCGATCTGGTTCCAGGGCTGGCCCCTGCGCATTCTGCTGCTGATCAGCATGCTGATGAGCACCAGCGAGATGTACCGCGCCTTCCGCCGCATCGGCTACGACCCGGTGCGCTGGGCGGGCTACACCTACTGCGTGCTGGCCGTGCTGGCCCAGGCCTACTACGCCCAGCTGACGAACAAGATGGGCCTGTTTGAATCCATCAGCCCGCCCATGTTCGCGCTGATCGTGGGGCTGCTGCTGGCCTTCACGGTCATCATCCTCAAGGGCAAAGTGGCCTTCGACAGCCTGATGAGCACGGTGTTCCCGATGTTGTACCCGGGGCTGTTCTTCTCGCTGATCATCACCCTGCAGGATCTGGACACCCGCACCGCCTCCACCCTGGCGCTGGTGCTGGCCTTCTTCATCGCCTCCGTGAACGACACCTTCGCCCTGTTCATCGGCCTGCGCTTCGGCAAGCACAGGCTGTCGCCGGAAATCAGCCCGAAGAAGAGCGTGGAGGGCGCCGTGGCGGGGCTCGTGGCCAGCGTGGGATTTGCGGTGCTGGCCCCGGTGGTGACCCGGAGCATGGCCGCCTCCTTCCCGGAGATGCAAGCCCAGCTGGCCGCCGCGCCGCTGCCGCCCCTGTGGGCCTTCGCGCTGCTGGGGCTGGTGGCCGGGGTGCTGTCCCAGATCGGCGACCTGGTGGCCTCCCTGGTGAAGCGGCACTGCGGCATCAAGGATTTCGGCACCATCTTCCCCGGCCACGGCGGCATGCTGGACCGCATGGACGGCATCCTGTTCTGCGGCGTGGCCTGCTACGTATTCTTCAAGATTGCGGGACTATAATATGAAGACGAGAACCATCGCCATCCTGGGCGCCACCGGCTCCATCGGCACCCAGGCACTGGACATCGTGCGCCGGTACCCGGAGGCGTTCAAGGCCGACTGTCTGACGGCCTGCGGGTCGGCGGAAAAGCTGTTTGAGCTGTGCCGGGCGTTTCGGCCCGGCGTGGCCGCGCTGGTGAAGGAGCCGGAGGAGATCCCGGAGGACCTGCGCAGCATCCAGTGGTTCTTCGGGCCGGATTCCACGGTCAGGGCACTCGTGGCCTCGAAGTGCCAGGATGCGCTGTGCGCCATCGTGGGCATCGCGGGCCTGGACGCCGTGTGGCACGCGCTGGATGTGTGCGAGCGGGTGCTGCTGGCCAACAAGGAGGCCCTCGTCACCGGCGGGGACCTGGTGATGGCCAAGGCCGCCGCAACAGGCAAGCCCCTCTTGCCCGTGGACAGCGAGCACTCCGCCATCTTCCAGTGCCTCCAGGCGCGGCAGGGCAACCCGGTGAAGAAGCTGCTGCTCACCTGCTCCGGCGGGGCCCTTCGGAACTGGAAGAAGGAAGACATCTACCACGCCACCGTCCGGGACGTGCTGGCCCATCCCACCTGGAACATGGGCGGCAAGATCACCGTGGACTGCGCCAGCATGGTGAACAAGGGGCTGGAGGTCATCGAGGCCCACCACCTGTTTGACATGCCCGCGGAGCGAATCGAGGTCGTCGTCCATCCCCAGAGCGTCATCCACAGCATGGTGGAGTTCGAGGACGGCGCGGTGCTGGCCCAGCTGGGCATGCCGGACATGCGCGGGCCCATCGGCTACGCCATGGGCTTCCCCCACCGCCTGCCCTACGAGGCCAAACCCCTGGACTTCGCGGCCCTGGGGCACCTGGACTTCGCCGCCCCGGACCACGACCGCTTCCCCTGCCTGGGCATGGCCATCGAGGCCCTGAAGGCGGGCGGCAGCGCGCCGGTGGTGCTCAACGGGGCCAACGAGGTGGCCGTGGGCGCGTTCCTCCGGGAACAGATCCCCTTCGGGCGTATCCCGGAGATCATCCGCAGCGCCCTGGACAGCGTGCCGGTGCGCGCAATATCATCCATCTCGGATGTATACGAGGCGGATCGACGCGCAAGAGAGTGCGCCGAGAAACAATTAGGAATGAGGAATGAGAAATGAGGAATTGAGGTTCAAATCCCTCCGGGATTTGTTTATATTGAAACAACAATCGCCGTTTATAATTCAATGAAATCCGCAGGGATTTCCACAACAATTCCTCATTCCTCATTCCTCATTCCTCATTAAAACCGGAGGTTTCAATGCTATCCAATATCCTCTACATCCTTCTCGCCATCGTGATGCTGGGCATCATCGTGACGGTGCACGAATTCGGCCACTACCTGGTGGGGCGGCTGTGCGGCATCGGCGTGCTGGAGTTCTCCGTGGGCTTCGGCCCGCGCCTCTTCGGCTGGGAGCGCAAGGGCATCCAGTACTCCCTGCGGGCGATCCCCCTGGGCGGCTACTGCGCGTTTCTTGGCGAGGACGAGCGCAACGACGACCCCCGCGCCATGAACAACCAGCCGGTCTGGAAGCGATTTCTGACGGTGCTGGCCGGGCCGTTCATGAACTTCGTGCTGGCCTTCGTGGTGTGCGCCATCATGCTGAACGCCTACTTCATCGCCGAGACCTATCCCATCATCGACCAGGTGGTTCAGGGCATGCCCGCCGAGGCCGCGGGCCTCATGGCCGGGGACAAAATCCTTTCGGTCAACGGCGTGGAACTCACCAACGACTCCGCCGGGGTGAGCCTGATGCTGCAAACCATGCAGTCCGGCGACCTGACGAAGCCCGTGGACCTTTTGATCGAGCGGGACGGCGCGCAACAGGATTACCAGATGACTGCCGTGCCGGTGGAGGTGGAGGGCTCGACCCGCTACCAGATCGGCATCGTTTTCTCCAGCCGCACCTTCAGCTTCTTTGAGTCCCTCCGGGAGGCGGGCAGCTACATGGCGGAGACCACCGGCATGATGCTGGACAGCCTCAAGAACCTGATCTTCAAGGGCGAGGGCCTGGAGGACACCACCGGGACCGTAGGCATCATCGCCGTGGTGGCCCAGCGGGCCCGGGAGGGCATGTACATGGTGCTTTGGCTGATGTTCATCATCAGCCTGAACCTGGGCATCATCAACCTGCTGCCCATCCCCGCGCTGGACGGCGGGCGGCTGCTGTTCTTGATCGTCGAGGCCATCCGCCGCAAGCCCATCCCCCCGGAGAAGGAGGGCCTGGTCCACGCCGTGGGCATGGTGCTCATCCTGGGCCTGTTCGTGGTGCTGACCTACCACGACATCGTGCGGCTGGTGACCGGCGGGTTCAACTTCTGACCCAGAAAGGCTTCCCTTTGAGGGGAAGCTGGCGCGAAGCGCCTGATGAGGTGGCGCCACAGCGAATGGCACGTCTGTTTCAATGGACGAATGAAAGTATCGGTGACACCTCATCCGTCTCGCCTTCGGCGATCCACCTTCTTCCCCTCGAGGGGGAAGGCTTCAGAGCGCGTTAGCCGCTCACTACAACTCCACACTCCACTCTCCACACCCCACACTCAAAAGGAGCTCGCTATGACCCGCAAAGTATTCGTCGGCCCCGTCGCCATCGGCGGCGGCGCGCCGATCACAGTTCAGACCATGACCAACACCGACACCCGGGACGTTCAGGCGACGCTTTCGCAGATCCGCGCCATGGCGGCGGCGGGGGCGGACATCGTGCGCGTCTCCGTGTACGACGAGGCCTGCGCGAAGGCCGTGCGCGCGCTGGTGGACGGCAGCCCCGTGCCCCTGGTGGCGGACATTCACTTCGACCACAGGCTGGCCATCCAATCCATTGAAAACGGCATCGCGAAGGTGCGCATCAACCCCGGCAACATCGGCGGAGAGGCCCATGTGAAGGAGCTGGCGGACTGCCTGAAGCTCCACCACGTGCCGGTGCGCATCGGCGTGAACAGCGGCAGCATCGAAAAGGACATTCTGAAAAAACACGGCGGCGTCACACCCCAGGGCATGGTGGAGAGCGGCCTGAACCACGCGCGGATGCTGGAGAAGGCCGGGTTTGAGGACATCGTGCTGTCCTTCAAGGCCACGGACGTGAACAAGATGGTGAACGCCTGCCGACTGGCGGCGAAGGTGTGCGACTATCCCCAGCACATCGGCGTCACCGAGTCCGGCACGGCGGACGTGGGCATCGTGAAGAGCGCCGTGGGCATCGGCGCGCTGCTGATCGACGGCATCGGCGACACCATCCGGGTGTCCCTGTCCGGCGACCCGGTGCAGGAGGTGCCCGCCGGGCTTTCGATCCTGCGGGCCTGCGGCGCGCGCAGGGACAGCATCGAGATCATCTCCTGCCCCACCTGCGGCCGCACGGGCATCGACGTGGAGGGCATCGCCCGCCGGGTGCGCGCCGAGACCGCGGACATCAAGGTACCCTTGAAGGTGGCCGTGATGGGCTGCGTGGTGAACGGCCCCGGCGAGGCCCGGGAGGCCGACCTGGGCGTGGCAGGAGGCAAGGACGGCGCGGGCGTGCTGTTCGTGAGGGGCCAGGCCCCGCGGCCCGTCAAGGGCGGCGACCTGGCGGCGGAGCTGATCGCCGAAATCCGCAGGATGGTCGCCGAGCGATGACGTACACGCCTGAATTTGCCGCAAAATCCCGCTGCGTGCGCCTGGAGACGCCCCGGCTGATCGTGCGGGAGCACCGGCTGGAGGATCTCATCCCCCTGCACGCCATTCTCACCCATCCCGCCGCCACCTGGTACATCCCCTCCATGCGCAAGGAGAGCGAAGGCGAGACCGAGGCCTACCTGCGCAGCGTGATGCGGGACGCGGAAAGGCCCATCCGCCTGCGCTACAACCTGGCCATCGAGGAGAAGGACACCGGCGCGCTGCTGGGCAGCGTGGGCCTGCACAGAATCGACGGCACCAGCGAGGGCGCCCACTACGGCCTGGGTTACTTCCTGCGCCCGGACCGCTGGAACCGGGGCTACACCACCGAAGCCGCCCGCGCCGCCCTGGGCTTTCTGTTCGGCGGCAACGCCTGCCGCGTATCCGCCTCCTGCCTGGCGGAGAACCTGGGCTCCCGCCGGGTGGCGGAGAAGTGCGGCATGACCCAGGAGGCTTTGCTCAAGTCCCACACCTGGCACGACGGCCAGTGGAAGGATTGCGCGGTGTACCGCGTCTTCCGGGAGGACTATCTTTTCTGACCCAAAGCCTTCCCCTCTGGGGAAGGTGGCACGGCAAAGCCGTGACGGATGAGGTCGACAACCGCCAGCACAGCGCCATGACAAACAAGATCGTTTACAAAGCATCCCTCAAATCCCTTGCTCAGGAACTGCGCCGCGAAATGACACGACAGGAGCGTCACCTCTGGTACGACTATCTCAAGACATACCCTGTGGTGTTTCGCAGGCAGAAGCAGTTCGGAAACTATATCGCAGATTTCTACTGTGCCAAGGCGAGGCTGATCGTCGAAATCGACGGCTCACAGCACTACGAGCCGGAGGGACAGGATACAGACCGTAAGCGCGATGCTTACTTGGCGGGGCTTGGCCTGAAAGTGCTTCGATTCAGCAATTACGACATTGACAAGCTCTTTGGATCCGTGTGTGAGCAAATCGACCAGGTTGTCCATCGGCGGATAACGGAATAAAAAACAAAGGTTTCACCCAGGCGACCTCATCCGACCCGCTGTGCGGGCCACCTTCCCCAAAGGGGAAGGCCTTGAGGCGCGGATGACATCATACCTATGAAAGGCGAACCTATGGCAGAACTCTGGAAAAACCTGATCGCCCAGGAGGACCCGGCGCTGGCGGAACGGCTGACGCTGAGCCGGGTGCGCATATCGAAGAAGACGGGACAGATGCGGGTGCGGCTGCGCAGCGACACGCTGCTCAACGACGCCCAGTTTGAGCGCGCCCAGCGGCTGATCGCGGGCGCGTTTCCCGCTGTGGCCGTGAAGGTGCAGCTGGAGTACCCAGCCCTTCGGGAGCAGGTGCTTCAGGACGTGACCCTGGCCAGCCCGGTGATGAAGTCGCTGGTGCGCCACGAGAGCCCCGCCTGCATGCCCTTCATCGACTGGAACGGCAAGGGCTGGGCGCTGGAGGACGGCGTGCTGACCGTGTGCGTGTCCAGCGCCGAGGGCGCAAGCTTTTTGAAGAGCCGGGGCGTGGACAAGATCCTGGCCCAGAAGCTGAACGACCTGTTCGGCATCGAGGCCAAGGCCCGCATCCAGATCACCGGAGACGAGGAAAAGCGCATCCAGGCCATCGCCGAGGCCCGGGCGAAGGAGGCGGAGGAAATCGCCGCCAGCGCCGCCGTCACCGCCGCCAGCCCCCGGCGCAAGGCAGCGCCCAGCGACGCCCTCTACGGCAAGATGATCCACGACCCGGCCATCCCCATGGGCGAGGTCACCGAGGACGTGGGCCGCTGCACTGTGAAGGGCGAGGTGGTGAGCCTGGACATCAAGGACGCCAAGAACGGCGAAACGAAGATCGTGCTGTTCTCCATGACGGACTACACCGGCTCGGTGAACTGCAAGCTGTTTTTGAGCGCCCGCCGCAGCCGGGAGAACGCCGCCAGCGTCCAGACCCAGGCCGAGGCCCTGTCCGCGGGGCTCAAGCCCGGCCAGTGGGTCAGGGCCCGGGGCAAGTACAGCTACGACAGCTTTTCCAGCCAGATGGTGCTGATGGTGGACGACATCGTGGCCGCCGAGAAGCCCGTGCGGGAGGACACCGCCCCCCAGAAGCGGGTGGAGCTGCACCTGCACACCAACTACTCCACCATGGACGCCTGCGCCAGCGCCACCGACCTCATCAAACAGGCGGCGGCCTGGGGCCACAAGGCCATCGCCATCACGGATCACGGCGTGGTGCAGGCCTTCCCGGAGGCCTTCGGCGCAGCCAAGAAGAACGGCGTGAAGCTGATCCCCGGCTGCGAGGGCTACCTGATCGACGACGACGCGGGCATCGTGCAAAACGCCGGGGACCAGACCCTGGAGGACGCCTGCTACGTGGTGCTGGACGTGGAGACCACGGGCCTCAACACCCGCACCGACGAAATCATCGAGATCGGCGCGGTGCGCATCGAGCGCGGCGTGGAGGTGGCGGAGTTCTCCGAGCTCATCAACCCCGGCCGTCCCGTGCCCGAGAAGGTGGTGGAGATCACCGGCATCACCTCCGCCATGCTGCGGGACAAGCGCACGCTTTCGGAGGTCATGCCCGAATTTGCGAAGTTCTGCGAAGGCGCGGTGCTGGTGGCCCACAACGCCAGCTTCGACATGTCCTTCTTCCGGCGCGCCTTCAAGCAGGCGGGCCTGCCCTTCAGCTTCACCATCGTGGACACCCTGGCCCTGGTGCGCAACCAGTTTCCTCAACTGCGCTCCCACAAGCTGGGCAACATGTGCAAGCAGCTGGGCATCAGCCTGCTGAACGCCCACCGGGCCGTGCACGACGCCCGGGCCACGGGGCTGATGCTGGTGAAGGTGCTGAACGAAGTGGCCGCCCAGAAGCAGATCACGCTGCTGGGCCAGCTGAATACCTGCTTCCCCACCGACGCCAGCAAGCAGAGCTATCACATCATCCTGCTGGCCGCCTCCCAGGAGGGCATGACGAACCTGTACCGCCTGGTGAGCGAGGGCCATCTGCACTACTTCCACCGCCGCCCCCGCATCCCCCGCAGCCTGATCGCGAAGTATCGCGAGGGGCTGATCGTGGGCAGCGCCTGCGAGGCCGGGGAGCTGTTCCAGGCGGTGCTGGACGACAGGGACGAGGCGGAGCTGAAGCGCATCGCCGCCTTCTACGACTACCTGGAGATTCAGCCCATCGGCAACAACGCCTTCCTCAAGCGGGAGGGCACCATTGCGGATGACGAGGGCCTTCGGGAGCTCAACCGGAAGATCGTGCGCTTGGGCGAGGCCATGGGCAAGCGGGTCTGCGCCACCGGCGACGTGCACTTTTTGAACCCCACCGACAGCGTCTACCGGGCCATCCTGCTCAACAAGGAGGGCTACAAGGACGCCGACGAGCAGCCGCCGCTGTACTTCCGCACCACAAACGAGATGCTGGAGGAGTTCAGCTACCTGGGCCGGGACGTGGCGCGCCGGGTGGTCGTGGAGAACCCCAACGCCATCGCGGACATGATCGGCGACGTGCGCATTTTCATCCCCCATCCGGAGGGCAAGGAGACCTTCCAGCCCTTCTGGCCGGAGGCGGAGGGCGAGCTGCGTAAGCTCGTCAACGACAAGGCTCACGACCTCTACGGCGACCCGCTGCCGGAGATCGTGCAGAAGCGCATCGACAAGGAGCTGGGCGCCATCATCGGCTACGGCTTCTCCACCCTCTACATGATCGCCGTGAAGCTGGTGGCCAAGAGCCTGTCCGACGGCTACATCGTGGGCAGCCGCGGCAGCGTGGGCTCGTCCCTGGTGGCGTTCCTCTCCGGCATCACGGAGGTCAACGCCCTGCCGCCCCACTACGCCTGCCCGAAGTGCCGCCACACGGAGTTCAACCCCGACCCCCGCTACACCACCGGCCTGGACCTGCCGCCAAAGGTGTGCCCGGAGTGCGGCGCGCCGATGAACAAGGACGGCTTCAACATCCCCTTCGAGGTGTTCCTGGGCTTCAAGGGCGACAAGGTGCCCGACATCGACCTGAACTTCTCCGGTGAGTACCAGCCCCGGGCCCACCGCTACATCCAGGAGCTGTTCGGCGAGGAATACTGCTTCCGCGCCGGGACCATCGGCACCATCGCGGAAAAGACGGCCTACGGCTATGTATTGAAGTACTGCGAGGAGAAGGGTCTCAGCCTGCCCAGAGCGGAGATGGAGCGCCTGGCCCGGGGCATCACCGGGGTCAAGCGCACCACCGGCCAGCACCCGGCGGGCATGGTGGTGCTGCCGAAGGAGTATGAGATCTACCAGTTCACGCCCATCCAGCACCCGGCAGACGACATGACCACCGACACCATCACCACCCACTTCGACTTCAACTCCATGCACGACGTGCTGGTGAAGCTGGACGTGCTGGGCCACGATGACCCGACCATGCTCCGCAAGCTCCAGGACATCACCGGCATCCCGCCCCAGAAGGTGCCCCTGCACGACCCGGAGGTGTTTTCAAAGATCATCTCCCTGTTCACCTCCCCGGAGGCCCTGGGCCTCACGGCAGAGCAGCTGGGCGTGGCCGAGAGCGGCACGCTGGGCGTGCCGGAGTTCGGCACGAGCTTCGTGCGCGGCATGCTGAAGGAGACCCGGCCCAGCACCATGGAGGAGCTGATCCGCATTTCCGGCCTCAGCCACGGCACGGACGTTTGGCTGGGCAACGCCCAGGACCTGGTGCGCCAGGGCATTCCCCTCAGGGAATGCTTCTGCACCCGCGACGACATCATGAACGCGCTGATCGCCAGCGGCGTGGAGGCGTCCATGGCTTTCAAGACCATGGAGTCCGTGCGCAAGGGCCGGGGCCTCACCGAGGCCATGGAGGGCGCCATGCGGGACGCAGGCGTGCCGGAGTGGTACGTGGAGACCTGCAAGAAGATCAAGTACATGTTCCCCAAGGGCCACGCCGTGGCCTACGTCACCATGGCCCTGCGCATCGCCTACTTCAAGATCTTCTACCCCGCGGCCTACTACTGCTGCTATCTGGCCCGAAACGCCGAGAGCTTCGACGCCACCCGCATGACCACCCGGGACGTTGACGCGCTGCGGGGCATGATCGACGACATCAAGGCCCTGGACAAGAGCGAGCGCACCGCCACCAAGGACGACGAGGTGACGATCCTGGAAATCCTGATCGAGATGAACCTGCGGGGCATCCACATCAAACCCATCGACATCTACAAGTCCCGGGCCGCGGAGTTCATCATCGACGAGGAGGGCGAGATCCTGCCCCCCATCAACTCCCTGCCCGGCATCGGCGCCTCGGCGGCCAGCGCCTTCGTGGATGCCCGCCAGGCCGGTCCCTTCATCAGCCAGGACGACATGGTGCGCCGCAAGGTGAGCCAGAGCATGGTGGACCAGCTGCGCCTCGCCGGCTGCCTGAACGGCATCCCGGAGACCAGCCAGGTGACGCTGTTTGAGTTCGGAGGGATTTAATCCCTCCGAACCCGAATTCTCCGTTCACCTCAAATTCACAAAAAAAGGTATTGACAAACCCCCGGAATTGTATTATAATAACTCTCGTCGTCAAGACATGGGGCATTAGCTCAGTTGGCTAGAGCGCTACACTGGCAGTGTAGAGGTCACGAGTTCGAGTCTCGTATGCTCCACCAAAAATCCTGTCATCTCGGTGACAGGATTTCTTTTATACTAAACTCAATTAGGATTTGAATGCAGAAGATCCTTCGCTGCGTTCAGGATGACGGGCATATCGATGTCATCCTGAGCGCAGCGAAGGATCTGTTCCATATCACAGAAGCCTTTTCATCCCTCGTTCTCGGAGGTCTTTTCCCGGTTCATCAGGCCGAGCACCACCTCGCGGGGGTCCGCGCCGCGGTTGAGGATGGCGTCCACCGCTTCGGTGATGGGCATGCTCACGCCGTAGCGCGCGGCCAGCTGTCGGGTCGCCGCCAGCGCGTGGATGCCCTCCACCACCATGCCGATCTGCCGGACGGCCTCCTTTGGCGGCACGCCCTGGCCGATCAGTTGGCCGCAGCGGTTGTTCCGGCTGTGCCGGCTCGTCGCGGTGACGATCAAATCACCCAGCCCGGCCAAGCCGCTGAAGGTCTGGCTCCGGCAGCCCATCGCCACGCCCAGGCGCGTGATCTCGACGATGCCCCGGGTGATCAGCGCCGCCTTCGCGTTGTCGCCATAACCCAGGCCCGTGGAGATGCCCGCCGCGAGGGCGATGATGTTCTTCACCGCGCCGCAGAGCTCCACGCCCAGGATGTCCTCATTGGTGTAGACGCGCATGCAGGTGTTCATGAACACATCCTGCACCCGCCGCGCCACGGCAAGGTCCGGGCAGGCGGAGACGATGGTGGTGGGCAGGTCCTGCGCCACCTCTTCCGCGTGCGTGGGGCCGGAGAGCGCCACCAGGGCGACCTGCGGAGCGCCGTTTCGATCCAGTTCGTCGCGAATCACCTGCGTCATCGTCATAAGGGTGTCCGGCTCCATGCCCTTTGCCACGTCCACCACGATCTGTCCCCGGGCAATGTGCGGGGCCGCCGCCCGCGCCGTGGCCCGCACGTACACCGAGGGCACCGCGAACAGCAGCACCTCCCTGCCCCCGCAGGCCTCGGCGATGTCCGTCGTGAAGCGGACCCCGTCGGGAATGACCATCCCCGGCAGGTTCTTCTGCCGCCGCGTCGACGCGAGCTCGGCGATCTCCTCCGGCAGGGCGGACCACACCGTCACGCCGTGCCCGCTGTTCGCCAGCATGCGCGCCAGGGCGATCCCCCAGGTGCCCGCGCCCAATATGCCAATGTTCACCCGAACCTGTTCTTCATTTTCCATCGTTCGCTGCTCCTTTCCAAGCACAACCAGTATACCCCATTTTGCCGGTTTGCGCAATCCCGCGCCTGCCGAGCCCGTCCATTTCCCGCTAAAAAACGTCTTTTCCCTTTACAGGCCGCGGGGAGTTATGTTAAAATGATATGTAGAAGGATTTGTCCAATTCTCCCCACGACAATGACGATATGAGGTGAAAATATGCGCAAGACCAAGATCATCTGCACCATCGGCCCGGCGAGCCAGTCGGAGGTGGTGCTGTCCGCGATGTGCGAGGCGGGCATGAACATCGCCCGCATCAACTTCTCCCACGGAACTCACGAGGAGCACCTGCAAAAGGTGGAGACCATCCGCCGGGTGCGGGAAAAGCTGGACCGGCCCATCGCCATCATGCTGGACACCAAGGGCCCGGAGTACCGCATCAAGACCTTCAGGGACGGCAAGGTGTTCCTGAAGGAGGGCGAGATGTTCACGCTGTGCGTGAACGACGTGATCGGCGACGAGACGCGGGTGTCCGTCAACTACGCAGGCCTTGCGGAGGACCTGGAGCCGGGCGACAAGGTGCTGCTGGCCAACGGCCTGCTGGCGCTGGACGTGGAGGCCATCGAGGGCGGCGAGATCCACTGCCGCGTGGCCGTGGGCGGCGAGCTGTCCGACCGCAAGAGCATGTCCTTCCCCGGCAAGGTGCTGAACCAGGTGTACCTGTCCGAGGCCGACAAGAGCGATTTGCTGTTCGGCATCCAGAACGGCGTGGACTTCGTGGCCTGCTCCTTCGTGTCCCGCAAGCAGGATCTGCTGGACGTGCGCGACTTCCTGGACGCCAACGGCGGCGAGAAGATCAGCCTGATCGCCAAGCTGGAAAACCAGAGCGGCATCGACAACATCGAGGAGATCTGCGAGGCCTGCGAGGGCATCATGATCGGCCGCGGCGACATGGGCGTGGAAATTCCCTACGAGGAGCTGCCCGCCGTACAGAAGCAGCTGATCACCAAGTGCCGCCTGATCGGCAAGCGGGTCATCACCGCCACGGAGATGCTGGAGTCGATGATCTACAACGCCCGACCCACCCGCGCCGAAATCTCCGACGTGGCCAACGCCGTGTACGACGGCACCAGCGCCATCATGCTCTCCGGCGAGACCGCCGCGGGCAAGTATCCGGTGGAGGCCGTGGCCGTGATGGCGAAGATCGCCGAGGCCACCGAGCAGAAGATCGACTACGCCCAGCGTTTCCACGACACCGCCTTCCAGACCCACTCCACCGTGGACGCCATCAGCCACGCCGTGTGCGCCATGGCCATTGACGTGGGCGCGAAGGCCATCGTGGCCTGCTCCCTCTCCGGGCGCACCGTGCGCATGATCTCCCGCTTCCGCGCCCCCGTGGACATCCTGGGCGTCACCACCAGCCAGGCCGCCATGCGCAAGCTGGCCCTCAGCTGGGGCGTGGTTCCGGCCATGAGCATCGAGTATACCTCCACGGACGTGCTGTTCTTCGTGGCCACCCAGCTGGCCCGGGAGAAGCTGGGCCTGCAGCCCGGGGACAAGATCGTCATCACCGGCGGCGTCACCAACGGCAAGAGCGGCAACACGAACCTGATCAAGGTGGAAGTGATCTGAGAAAAACGTGAAATGGGGACGGTTCTCTTTTCACATTTTGAACGAAAAACGTGAAATGAGAACCGTCCCCATTTCACGTAGATTGTCATGTCCTGCGGCCTGTTTGTTTTTGCTTTCGCCACAAATTGTTCCAATTTGAAAATGAATTTCATATTGACAAATCGCGACAGCGTGGTAAAATAGAGACATTCACTGGGAAAGGAGGGACGGACGATGCTGTTCACAAAACACAGGCGCGCTCTGGCCGTGGCGCTTTGCGTCGTGACGGTGCTGGCGCTGTTCGTTTCCTCCGCCTACCTCGTGCATGAGGCGACGCACCCCCACTGCTGTGTGGGCAAGGGCTGCCCCGTCTGCCAGTTCATCGCGCAGATCGAGGAAGTCTTCCGCGGCTTCGGCCTGGCGCTGGCGGCGCTGCTCATGCTGGTCCTCGCGGCCCTGGCGCGCCGGGAGCGCACTGCGCCTGCCGTCGCCCTGCCCGTCGACCTCGTCACCCTGGTGGGCCAAAAAGTCCGGCTGAACGATTGACCTCCGATTGAAGCAAGGGTTATTGCACCCCTGCGCCGCCTTTGCGGCGCGGGCGTGTTCGCGCACCCTTGCCTTTTTATGCCCTTTTTCACCTGTCTGAATGAAATATCGGAGGAAAAAACCATGAAAAAGCATTTTGCGGGCGTGATCGCCCTCGTCCTGCTGCTCACATCGATGCTTACCGGAACGGCCTTCGCCGAGGAGAAGAATATCCGCGTCGTGACCACCATCTTCCCCATCTACGACTGGACGCGCCAGATCGTCGGCGACAACGACGATGTTGAGATCACCTTGCTGCTGGACAGCGGCGTGGACCTGCACAGCTACCAGCCCACGGCCCAAGACATCCTGAAGATCGCCGAATGCGACGTGTTCGCCTATGTGGGCGGCGAGAGCGACGAGTGGGCGGAAGAGGCCCTGGCCGTCGCCGCGAACCCGAATCGGGCGGTCGTCAACCTGATGGACGCCCTGGGCGAAGCCGTCGTGGAGGAGGAGACCGTGGAGGGCATGGAGGCCGAGAAAGAAGCGGAAGAAGAGGGCGGAGACGAGATCGAGTACGACGAGCACGTCTGGCTCAGTCTGCGCAACGCCCAGAAGCTGGTAAAAGCCCTGGCCGCCGCGCTGAGTGAAGCTGACCCAGCTGGCGCCGAGGCCTACGCCGCCAACGCCGACGCCTACATCGAAAAGCTGGCTGCGCTGGACTCGGAATACGCCGCCGCTCGCAAGGCCGCCGACTTCGACACCGTACTTTTCGGCGACCGCTTCCCCTTCCGCTACCTGACGGAGGACTACGACCTGAACTACTACGCCGCCTTCTCCGGCTGCTCCGCCGAGACCGAGGCCAGCTTCGAGACGGTGGCCTTCCTGGCGGGCAAGGTGGACGAGCTGGGCCTGACCCGCGTACTGACCATCGAGGGCACGAACCACCGCATCGCCGAGACCATCGTGGCCACCACCCAGGCCGGGGACGCCCAAATCCTGGTCCTCGATTCCATGCAGGGCGTCACCGCTGGGGACGTGGCGAACGGCGCGACGTATCTTGGCATCATGACGGACAACCTGGCGGTGCTGAAGCAGGCGCTGACGGAAGGGAGATAGGCCATGGCACTCATCACCTGCCGGGATCTGGCCCTGGGCTATGATTCCCACGCCATCGTTGAACACCTGAGCTTTGCCGTGAACGCGGGCGACTATCTGTGCGTCGTGGGCGAGAACGGCTCCGGCAAGTCCACGCTGATGCGCACGCTACTGGGCCTGCAAAGGCCGCTGGGCGGGGAAATCGTCCTGGGCGACGGCCTGCGCCCAAGCGAGATCGGCTACCTGCCCCAGCAGACGGCCATCCAGCGGGACTTCCCCGCCACAGTCCGGGAGATCGTCCTCTCCGGCTGCCAGGCCCGCGTGGGTCGGCGGCCCTTCTACGGCAGGGCCGAAAAGGCCCTCGCCGGGGAAAACCTCGCCCGCATGGGCATGTCGGCCCTCCAGAACCGCTGCTACCGGGAGCTCTCCGGCGGACAGCAGCAGCGGGTGCTGCTGGCGCGGGCGCTGTGCGCGACCCAAAAGCTGCTCCTGCTGGACGAGCCGGTGGCCGGCCTGGACCCGGACGCCACGGCGGAGCTGTACGCGCTGATTGAGCGGCTGAACCGGGAGGGCGTGACCCTCATCATGGTCTCCCACGACCTGGCCGCGGCGAACCGCTACGCCAACCGCATCCTGCGCATCGGCGACGGGCGCGGCGCGATGACGGAGGTGAGATCATGATCGCGACCCTTCAACAATACCTGCAATTCCCCTTCGTGCGCTACGCCCTGGCGGTGGGCACGCTGATCGCCCTGTGTTCGTCGCTGTTGGGCGTGACGCTGGTTTTGAAGCGGTTCTCCTTCATCGGCGACGGCCTTTCCCACGTGGCCTTCGGGGCCATGGCCATCGCCGGGGTGCTGCACATCACCAACGACATGCTGTTCGTGATGCCGGTCACCGTGCTGTGCGCGGTGCTGCTGCTGCGGGGCGGAAGGGGCGCAAAGGTGAAGGGCGACGCGGCGGTGGCCATGATCTCCGTGGGCGCTCTGGCCATCGGCTACCTGCTGCTCAACCTGTTCTCCGCCTCATCCAATCTCTCCGGCGACGTGTGCGCCTCGCTGTTCGGCTCCACCTCCATACTCACGCTGACCCAGGCGGAGGTCTGGCTCTGCGCCGGGCTGTCCGTGGCGGTGGTGGCGCTGTTCATCTTCTACTACAACAGGATCTTCGCCGTCACCTTCGACGAAGACTTCGCCCGCGCCGTGGGCACCGCCGCCGACGGCTACAATCTGCTGATCGCGGTGGTGATCGCGGTGATCATCGTGCTGGCCATGAACCTGGTGGGCTCGCTGCTCATCTCGGCGCTGATCATCTTCCCGGCCCTGTCCGCCATGCGGCTGTTCAGGAGCTTCAAGGGCGTGACGGTCTGCTCGGCGGCGCTGTCGGTGGCGTGCGCCCTGGTGGGGATGCTGATCTCCATCGTGGGCGGCACGCCGGTGGGCAGCACCATCGTGGCGGCGGACATCGCGGCGTTCATCATCTGCGCCGCCATCGAACGATTCAGGCATTGAGGAGGGATCAACCATGAAGCGCGTATTGGCCATCATCCTGCTGCTGGGCGTCATGCTGGCGCTGGCCGCCTGCGGTTCTTCCAGCGGCGAGCCCGCCCGGGCGGCCACCACCGAGGCGCCCGTGGACCTGGACCTGTCAGTCCTCAGCGGCACCGTGGTCTATTCCCAGGTGTTCGACATGACCCAGCGGCCGGAGGTCTACCTGGGCCAGGTCGTGAAGCTGAAGGGCAATTTCAGCTACTTCCAGGACCCGGACACCCACAACGAGTATTTCGCCGCCGTCATCGCCGACGCCACGGCCTGCTGCGCCCAGGGCATCGAGTTCCTCTGGGCCGGGGAGCACGCCTTCCCTGACGACTATCCCCCGCTGGACACGGAGATCACCGTCACCGGCACCTTTGGCACCTACGAGGAGAACGGCTATACCTACCTGCGGCTGTCCGACGCGGAAGTGACCTGGGCGGGCGTATAAAACCCTTGCGCAATTCTCCTTCCTAACATATAATAGAAATATACCATTCACTGAAGGAAGGCGCGCCCATGGCCCTCACCCGCCCGAAGAGCACCACCCGCGACATGACCAGCGGCTCCATCATCCGGCAGATCATCCTGTTTTCGCTGCCGCTGATGCTGGGGAACGTGTTTGCATCGTGGTGGGCAACTACGTGGGCAAGGAGGCGCTGGCCGCCGTCGGCTCCACGACGATGGTCGTGAACATGCTGGTGTTCTTCTTCAACGGCTTCTCGGTGGGCGCGGGCGTGGTGATCGGCCAGCACTTCGGCGCCCGGGACCTGGATCGCCTGCACACCGCCATCGAGACCACCATGGCCATGACCTTCGTGCTCTGCGGGGCCTTCACCCTCATCGGCGTCGCCGCCGTGAAGCCCATGCTGCGGCTGATGAACACGCCCGCGGACGTGTTCGACGGGGCGGTGTCCTATCTGACGATCTACTTCCTGGGCATCACCGGCCTTCTGATCTACAACATCGGAAGCGGCATCCTCCGCGCCGTGGGCGACACGACCCGGCCGCTGATGTTCCTGATCCTCACCAGCCTTCTGAACATCGTGCTGGATCTGCTGTTCGTGCTGGGCTTTCACATGGGCATCGAGGGCGTGGCCTACGCCACCATCCTCTCCCAGCTGGTCTCGGCGATATTGACGCTGCGGCTCTTGACCACAACCCAGGACATCTACAAGCTCACCTGGAAGGACCTGCGCATCGACGGCCCGGTGCTCAGGCGCATCTTCGCCGTGGGCCTGCCCGCCGCGATCCAGTCCGTCATCACGGCCTTCTCCAACGTCTTCGTGCAGAGCTACGTGAACCACTTCGGCTCCGGCTGCATGGCCGGGTGGAGCTGCTACAACAAGCTGGACCAGTTCATCATGCTGCCCATGCAGTCCACCGCCATGGCCGCCACCACCTTCGTCAGCCAGAACGTGGGCGCGAGGCAGTATCGCCGGGCCAACCGGGGCACCCGCGACACCATCTTCCTCTCCGTGGGCATCACGGCGGTGATCGCCGTGGCGCTGGTGATCTTCGCGGGCGCGGCGGTGAGCCTGTTCTCCAAGGACCCGTCCGTCATCGAATTCGGCGTGCTGTTCCTGCGCACGAACACCTTCTTCCTGCTGTGCAACTGCGTGAACCACACGCTGGCCGGAGCCCTGCGCGGCCGGGGCGACTCCCGCGGGCCGATGCTGATCATGGTGGGCTGCTTCGTGGTGCTGCGGCAGATCTACCTGTTCGTGGTGACCCGCTTCATCTCCAACACGCCGCTGCTGGTGGGCCTGGGCTACCCGGTGGGCTGGGTCAGCTGCTGCGTCATTGAAATCGCCTACTACCTCGTGAAGTGGAGCAAGCGGGTGGAGGCCGAGTGACCTGGGAGGAGGAATACCATGTCTGAATACAGCGAAAAGACGCGCCGGGAGTTCACCGCCGGCGACGACATCCGGGACGCGGGGCTGACCACGCCCAACGACGTGGTGCGCTTCGACGACATCCCCTACGGCGACGCCTCGCCCCTGCAATCGCTGGACGTGTATCGCCCGCGGGTCGCCGGGGACCGGCCCCTGCCGGTGATCGTCAGCATCCACGGCGGCGCTTGGGTCTACGGGGACAAGGAACGCTATCAGTACTACTGCATGAGCCTGGCCCAGCGGGGCTTCGCGGTGGTGAACTTCTCCTACCGGCTGGCCCCGGAGTGGAAGTATCCCGCCGGGATCGAGGACACCAACGCCGTGTTCCAGTGGGTGCTGGCCCACGCCGGGAAGTATCACTTCGATAAAAAGCACATCTTCGCCGTGGGCGATTCCGCCGGGGCCCACATGCTGGCCATCTACAGCTGTATCTGCACCAACCCGGAGTACGCCGCGCGCTACGACTTCGCCCCGCCGAAGGGCTTCGCGCCCACCGCCGTGGGGCTGAACTGCGGGGCCTACGCCATGCGGGACGACTGGCAGGAGCCCGCGCTGAAGGACCTGCTGCCCGGCGGCGGCACGGCGGAGGAGCTGGCTTGGATCACCCCCATCGAGCACATCACGCCCGACTTTCCCCCGGCCTTCGTCATGACCAGCAACGACGACTTCTTAAAGCCCCATGCCCCGCGGCTGGCGGCGAAGCTGATGGAGATGGAGGTGTCCTTCGCGTTGCGGGTCTACGGCGACAAAAAAACCCGCCTCTTCCACGTGTTCCACTGCGACATGCGCTCGGTGGAGGGCGCGCGCTGCAACGACGAGGAGTGCGACTGGTTCAGAAGGTTTTTATAAGAGTTTAAAGGGAGATTTCCTGAAGGAAATCTCCCTTTAAACCGGATTCACATGCACCATGATGTGCTTGACGGATGGGAAGGTCTGCTCCACGCCGTCGTGCACCGCCTCGGCCACGGCGTGGGCCTCGTCCAGGGTCAGGCTGCCGTCCAGGGCGATCTCCAGCTCGATGTACAGCCGGTTGCCGAACTCCCGGGTGCGCAGCAGGTCCACCCGGCGCACCTGGTCGTGGCCGGTCACGTAATCCCGGATGGCGGCCTCGGTCTCGACGTCGGCGCTGTGATCCACCATCTTGTTCACAGCGTCCTTGAAGATGTCGAAGGCGGCCTTGGCGATGAAGGCGCAGATCACGAGGCTGGCCAGCGGGTCCAGCATCGGCACGCCCATCCGCGCCCCGGCGATGCCCACCAGCGCGCCCACGGAGCTGAGGGCATCGCTGCGGTGGTGCCAGGCGTCGGCCATCAGCGCCGAGGAGCCCAGCTTTCGGGCGTATCGGCGGGTGTACCAGAACATGGCCTCCTTGGTCAGGATCGACACCACCGCCGCCACCAGCGCCAGCACCCCCGGCACCGGCAGGGGCTCGCTGTCCGCCGACAGGATGCGCTGCACCCCCTCCTGGGCGATGAAGATGCCGGTGATCAGCAGGACCACCGCCAGCAGGATGGCCGCCACGCACTCCATGCGCTCGTGGCCGTAGGGGTGCTCCCGGTCGGCGGCCTTGCCGGACAGCTTCACGCCGATGATGACGATGATGGTGCTGAAAATGTCGGAGGCGGAGTGCACCGCGTCGGAGACCATCGCGCCGGACCGGGCGATCAGGCCCGCCGCCAGCTTCGCCACGGACAGCAGCAGATTCACGGCGATGCTCACCGCCGAGACCCGAAGCGCCTCCCTGGGTGTGTTTTCCATGAGATCCCCTCCCAAATACGAAAATCCGCGGGACATGTCAGATTATGACTGTCCCGCGGATTCTATGCCTCCGCTGTCACGCCCGTGACCCGGCCACCGGATGCCTGTTCAAAGACATAATAGCTGAATGTGCCTGATTAGTCAAGTGTAAGTCATGGATTCGGGGGGAGGAGGGATTAGGGGAGAACGGCATGAGAAGGCGGCTGTCTCATCTCGTCCTGCCTTGAGTTACGTACATAGCTGTTGGAAGAGCATAGAATCATTCGTTCAATGCACGGCCGTTCTTTGGCTATTCCTAATCCCTCTTCCCTAATCCCTAGTCCCTAGTCCCTAATCCCTAGTCCCCCTACAGCCTCTTCACAAACAGACACCGTATCGCGTTCAGCACGGCCAGGATCATCACGCCCACGTCGGCGACGATGGCGAGCCACATGTTGGCCAGGCCCAGCGCGCTGAGCACCAGGCACACGGCCTTCACGCCCAGGGCGAAGATGATGTTCTGCTTCACGATGCCCAGGCACTTGCGGGAGATGCGGATGGCCTTGGCGATCTTCAGCGGGTCGTCGTCCATCAGCACCACGTCCGCCGCCTCGATGGCCGCGTCGCTGCCCAGGGCGCCCATGGCGATGCCGATGTCGGCCCGGGAGAGCACCGGCGCGTCGTTGATGCCGTCGCCCACGAAGGCCAGTTTGCCCTTGCTCTCGCTGAGCAGCGCCTCCACGCAGGCCACCTTGTCCTGGGGCAGAAGCTCCGCCCGGTAGTCCGTCAGGCCCACGTCGCCCGCCACCTGCTTCGCCACGGCCTCGGCATCGCCGGTGAGCATCACGGTGCGGCTCACCCCGGCGCGTCTCAGCGCCTCCATGGCCTCCCGGGCGTTTGCCTTCAGCTCGTCGGAGATCACGATGTGCCCCGCGTATTCCCCGCCGATGGCCACGTGGATGATGGTGCCGGTGTGGTGGCAGTGCATGAAGGCCACGCCGATGCGGTTCATCAGCTTCTCGTTGCCCACGGCCACATCCACGCCGTCCACCTTCGCCTGGATGCCGTGGCCGCTGATCTCCTGCACGTCTGTCACGCGATTCACGTCGACGGCCTTGCCATAGGCTCGGCGCAGGCTCAGGCTGATGGGATGGGAGGAGTGACACTCCGCCAGCGCCGCGTAGGCCAGCACCTGCTGGGCGTCGATGGGATTGTGGTGCACCGCCGTGACCTCGAAGCTGCCCTTGGTGATGGTGCCGGTCTTGTCAAAGGCCACCGTCTTCACCTGGGACAGGGTCTCCAGGTAGTTGGAGCCCTTGATGAGGATGCCCTGGTTGCTGGCTCCGCCCAGCCCCGCGAAGAAGCTCAGCGGCACGCTGATCACCACCGCGCAGGGGCAGCTGATGACCAGGAACGTGCAGGCGCGCAGCACCCACTCCCGCCAGAGCGCGCCGGTGGTGGCGTAGCCCGCCCAGCCGACGCCGGTGATCATGGTGAAAAGCGGCGGCAATATCGCCAAGGCCAGCGCCGCGTAGCACACGAAGGGCGTGTAGACGCGGGCGAACTTGGAGATGAAGTTCTCCGACTTGGACTTGCGGGAGGCGGCGTTTTCCACCAGGTCCAGGATCTTCGAGGCGGTGGACTCGTCGAACTCCGCCGTGGTGCGCACCTTGAGCACCCCGGACAGGTTGATGCTGCCGGAGAGCACGGTGTTGTCCACGGACACGTCCATGGGCTTGCTCTCGCCGGTGAGGGCGCTGGTATTCAGCGCGGAGGCCCCCTCCACGATCACGCCGTCGATGGGCACCTTCTCCCCCGGCTGCACCACGATGATGCTGCCGGTCTCCACCTCGTCCGGGTCCACCCGCTCGAGCTGCCCGTCCTCGCCCTCCAGGTTGGCGTAGTCCGGGCGGATGTCCATGAGCTCGGAGATGTTCCGGCGGCTGCGGCCCACGGCCACCCCCTGGAACAGCTCGCCCACCTGGTACAGCAGCATGACCGCCACGCCCTCGCCGTACTCGCCCAGGGCGATGGCCCCGACGGTGGCCACCGTCATCAGGAAGCATTCGTCAAACACCCTGCGGTTTCGGATGCCCAGGGCGGCCTTGCGCAGGATGTCGTGGCCCACCGTGAGATAGGGAATCAAAAACAGCGCCAGCATCGCCCACCGCGGCAGCTCCACGGGAAGGATGCCCTCGGAGATCAGATACAGCGGCACGAAAAACACCGCTGCCACGATCACTCGGATCAGGAGGTTCTTTTGCTTCTTGGTCATGTTGGGTCGCTTCCTTTGTTGCGTCGTTGGGAACCTAAAAGCCTTCCCCAGCGCCAACCGGCGCGTTTCAGGGGAAGGTGGCCGAGCAGGTGCTTCAGCACCGTCCGCGAGGTCGGATGAGGTCGTCCTCTTCGTCCACAACCGATAACGCGATGGACCGGGAAACGACCTCATCCGTCACCGGCTTACGCCGGTGCCACCTTCCCCTAAAGGGGAAGGCTGAAAATCAGAAGTAAATCTCGCAGTCGCTCTCGACCTTCTTGCAGTTGGCCAGCACCTTGTCCATGGTCGCGGCGGGATCGGCGCCCTCGTCGAACTCCACCTTCATCTTCTGGGTCATGAAGCTGACGACGCAATCCTTCACGCCCTCGGTCTTCCTGGCGGCTTCCTCCATCAGGTTCGCGCAGTTGGCGCAGTCCACTTCGATCTTGTAGCTCTTCTTCACGGTCGTGTCCTCCTGTTTTTCTTTTCTCTGGATTCCCGTTGGGCCGCAATCACTCTGTGATGTGCTCCATACCCTGTCCGATGATCGTTCGCACGTGGTCGTCGGCGAGGAAGTAGTACACCGTCTTCCCCTCCCTGCGGTTGCGCACCAGCCGCGCCTGCTTCAACACCCGCAGCTGATGGGAGATGGCCGATTGGGACATGTTCAGCAGCTCGGCGATGTCGCACACGCACAGCTCCGACTCAAACAGCGCGTAGAGGATGCGGATGCGGGTGCTGTCGCCGAACACCTTGAACAACTCCGCCAGGTCGTAGAGCTCCTCCTCCTTGGGCAGGTCCGTCTTCACGTGCTCCAGCACCTCCGGATGAACGTGGTGCTCCTGACAGATCTCGCTCATCGGCTTCAACCTCCTAACATATGATCATCTGTTCATATGTAATTATATAGTATAGCGCCCCGTCTGTCAATAGCTTGCAGGAAAAAGATTTCTTCCTGCAAACATCCTCATATTTTGCATGTTCTGATGCAAATTTTCCTGATATTTGCCAGTTTCAGCTCCACAGAAAGTTTTTTTGTCTTGCCACTTGATTAATTGCGTTAAATCTGCTATACTAATTATATCTAAATTTTACATTTGAGCCATTTTGCCCGGATTGGAGGTGAGCCTTTGAGAACCCTTGACATCGCCCTGCACGGCCCGGATCACATCAGCGCACTGGTAAACATCACCAACCGATACCCCTTCACCATCCAACTCCGCCAGGGGCGCTACGTGGTGGATGGCAAATCCATCCTCGGCGTATGCAGCCTTGAGCCCTCAAAGCCCATCATCCTGGAGGCCTACTCCGACCACTGCGACACCCTTTTGGATGAATTGCAGGAGCTGGCGCTGTAAACCCCTCCGCCGGGCTTCGCCCGGCACCTCCCCTTGAAAGGGGAGGCAAGAAAACACGGCTCCCCAGCGGACGCCATAAATGGCGTCCCTACGAGGGAATCACAACGACAGACGCCCGTAGGGGCGGCATTCTTGCCGCCCGCGAACGCCATGAATGGCGTCCCTACGAGGGAATCACAACGACCGAACCCGCAGGGGGCGGCATATATGCCGTCCTCCTTTCATTCCCCAAACCGCCACAGCAGAAACCCCACGCTGATCAGCACCACGCCCAGCGCGCTGGTCCACACCCAGTCGGGCACGAAGATCAGAAACAGCAGCACCCCGACGACCATCAGCACGATGCCCAGCGTGCGCGTGCCGCCGAAATTGGGCCCATTGCCGCAAAAACGCCCCATCCCTATCGCCTCCATGAAACCGGAATCGGTTTGGTTCATGGTATGCAGGGATGGGGCGCTTTGTGTGCGCCGGTTCCCCCGGCTCCCCTGTGTAAGGGGAGCTGTCACCAAAGGTGACTGAGGGGTTGTTCCAATGTCTCCGTTTCTCAGGCGTCAGCCGATCTGCTTCGCGATCTTCTCCACGTCCTTGCCCACCAGGGCGACGGAGTTGGGCGCGGTGAGGATGTCCCGCATCAGGCCGTTCACGGCGTCGAAGCCCACGGCGTTGATGCGGTCGATGGTCTCGGTCTCGGTGCGGGTGGTGTCCATCAGCAACAGCCGCCGGCCGTTGCTCTGCATCCGGGCGGAGGTCGACTCCAGGCCCAGGATGTAGCCCGCCTTCAGCTGCTCCCTGGCCATGGTGAACTCCGCCTCGGTCATGCCGCTTTCGGCGATGGTCTTCGCCTCGGCGCGGATCATGTCGTAGACCTGCACGGCGTTTTCCGGGTTGCAGGCCGCGTAGACGGACAGCATGCCGGAATCGGTGTAGGCGTTGGGATAGCTGTAGACCGTGTAGGCCATGCCGCTCTCCTCGCGGATCTTCTGGAACAGCCGGGAGGACATGGCCCCGCCGAACACGCTGTTGAAGATGGCGATGTCGTAATTGCGCTCGTCGCCCATGTTCAGCGCCGGATAGCCCAGGCAGATGTGCACCTGCTCGATGTCCTTCTCTTTGGTGAGAATCGTGGGAGCCACGTCGTGGGTCACGCAGGGCAGCTTGGAAAAGCCCTCGCTGTGCCAGTCGCCCAGCAGGCCCCGCGCCAGGTCCAGCACGGCCTCCCAGTCGTAGTTCCCGGCGATGGCCAGCACCGCGTTCTGGGGCCGGTACATCCGCGCCCAGTAGCCCGCCAGCTTCTCCCGGGAGCAGCCGGACACGCTGTCCTCGGTGCCCAGGATGGGCCGGGACACCGCCTGGTCGCCGTAGTGGGCCAGCATCAGTATCTCGTGCACCAGGTCCTCCGGCGTGTCCTCGGCCATGGCGATCTCCTCGATCACCACGCCCTTCTCCTTCGCCATCTCGGCGGGGTCGAAGGCCGGGTGGGTCGCCATGTCCGCGATCACGTCCATGGCCAGGGGCAGGTGCTCGTCCACCACCTTGGCGTAGAAGCAGGTGCACTCCTTGGCGGTGAAGGCGTTCAGCTGGCCGCCCACCGCGTCCATCTCCTCGGCGATCTGCCGGGCCGTGCGCTTCTCGGTGCCCTTGAACACCATGTGCTCCAGGAAGTGGCTCACGCCGCCCTCGTCCGCGCTTTCAAACTGCGAGCCCGCGCCCATCCACAGGCCCACGGACACCGACCGGAAGTGCGGGATCCGCTCCCCGATGATGCGCAAGCCGTTGGGCAGGGTGATTTGATCAAAAGTCATAGGGTTTGCTCCTTTTTCCAGTGCTGCCAGTGGATTTGGCGGTTATAGCCGATGTGGGCATAGAACGGACTGCCGCCGCCGGTCATCCGTCGCGTGCCCAGGGGCCGCAAACGCCGGACGTGCATCGACAGCGCCGCGGCGGCCAGACCCTTGTGCTGGTGCTCGGGCACCGTGCACAGCGGCTCCATGTAGGCCAGGCGGTTCTCCGGCACCCACCACATCCCCGAGAAGCAGGCGTATTCCCCCGTCTCATCGGCAATGATGACGTTGTGATCGTGGGTGGCGTGGGGCGGCGGCGCGAGGGTCTCGCCCAGCACGCCGTAATAGGAACGCTGGGCGGTCCAGTCGTC
Source organism: uncultured Eubacteriales bacterium (assembly GCA_900315585.1). Classification (GTDB taxonomy): domain Bacteria; phylum Bacillota; class Clostridia; order Christensenellales; family Aristaeellaceae; genus UBA2862. The sequence goes on from OMZP01000018.1 coordinate 53,384, forward strand.
GCCGATCACCCGCTCCGCCCAGTTCTCGAAGGGTTCGCGCTCGTCGTTGCCGAAGCCCCTCCAGAAGCAGCGGGCCAGCTTCTCCGGCTCGCAGGTCGGCGGGTCGATCACGTGAAAGCCCTTCGGCAGCGGAGTGTCCAGCGTCCCGGTCTCAAAGTCGAAGGCGTGGTCGACCTCCTCATGGCCGACGACGTAGCCCCGGCGCTTCACCGCCTCGATCAGCGCCGCCTGTCCCGGGAACAGCACGAATTCCTTTTCGCCGCCAAAGCGGGGCATCTGCGTCTCGCCGTACTCCACGATCTCCTCCGCCAGCGCCTCGTAGCCGGGCCGCAGGTTGACGTAGACGTCGGTGCAGGGATTCTCGTAGAAGGCGAAGGCCACGACCCTGTCCCCGTCCAGCCACAGCCGGTCCATGAACAGGTAGTTCTTGTCCAGCCAGGCCGAGGCAAGGGCGTACTCGAAGAACGGCGCGGGCACGCCGTTGGACCAGCTTTCATCGTAGACCTCAACCATGAAGTCCCAGGCCCGGCCCTCGTCCGTCAGCGGCTGGAACTGTTTGGTGGTGATGTTTCTCATAGACATAGACGATACCATTCTTCGTCGATCCGTTCAAATCCAACCGATTGAAACATCCTCTGGCTCCGGACGTTGAAGGCGTAGATGTTCGCCCGGACCTCGCGCATGCCGCTCTCCCGGGCCAGCGCGACCATCTCCCGGACGCAGCGCCGCCCGACGCCCCGGTTCTGAAAACCGGCGCACACCACGATGGCGATCTCCCCGTCGTCCTTCAGCGTCACGTCCCCCACCAGCTCGCCGCGGTATTCTATGTAATAGCATTTCCCATGACTGCTCAGAAATGCGTACATCGCCCGCAGGCGCTCCAGTGTGTAAGGCTCCGCCCGATTGTCCACCTGGCGGCACAGCTCCGCGTCCTGGTACCAGGGCAGGGCCACGGCCTCATTGGGATAGTACGGGACAAGAGTGATCTCGGAATCAACGGTTCTCGAATTCATGCGTTTTCTTCCCATGTACAAACACCGGGATTCTGCGCTTGAATCAGTGGCGCAGAATCCCGGATAATGCCCGCGGGCACTGCCCGCTCATTCGCGGCAGCGATCAACTGCCGGTTTTACCGGCTCAGTCCCTGCGGCGCGGACGACGGTCGCGGTCGCCGCCGCGGCCACCCCGGTCGCCGTCACGGCGCGGGGGCCGACGCACGGGCATGGAGTCGTCGTCGTACTCGATGTCGTTGCGGACCAGGTTCACGCGGCCCTGGCTGTCGATCTCGCCCACGCGGACCTCCAGCTCGTCGCCGATGTTCACCACGTCCTCCACCTTCTCCACCCGCTCGTTGGCCAGCTTGGAGATGTGGATCATGCCGTCCTTGCCGGGGGCATACTCGACGAACGCGCCAAAGCTCATGATGCGCACCACCTTGCCGGTGAACACGTCGCCCACCTGCAGGTCCTTGGCGATGCCCTCGATGATCTTGCGGGCCTTCTTCGCGGCCTCGTCGTTCTCGGTGGCGATGAACACGCTGCCGTCGTCCTCGATGTCGATCTTGACGCCGGTCTCCTCGATGATCTTGTTGATGGTCTTGCCGCGGGGGCCGACGACCTCGCCGATCTTCTCGGGATTGATGAAGAAGTGGACGATCTTGGGCGCGTACTTGCTGAGGTGCTCGCGCGGCGCGGGCAGCACCTCCAGCATCTTGCCCAGAATGTGCATGCGGCCGTCGTAGGCCTGGGCCAGCGCCTGGCGCAGGATGGCCTCGTCGATGCCCTTGATCTTGATGTCCATCTGGATGGCGGTGATGCCCTGGGCAGTGCCGGCCACCTTGAAGTCCATGTCGCCCAGGAAGTCCTCCAGGCCCTGGATGTCGGTGAGCACGGCCACCTTGCCGGTGTTCTCAACGTCCTTGATCAGGCCCATGGCCACGCCGGCCACGGGGCGCTTGATCGGCACGCCCGCGTCCATCAGGGCCAGGGTGCTGCCGCAGACGGAAGCCTGGGAGGTGGAGCCGTTGGAGCTCATGACCTCGGACACCAGGCGCAGGCAGTACGGGAACTCCTCCACCGGGGGGATCATGGGCAGCAGCGCGCGCTCGGCCAGAGCGCCGTGGCCGATCTCGCGGCGGCCGGGGCTGCGGCTGGGCTTGGCTTCGCCGGTGGAATAGCCCGGGAAGTTGTAGTGGTGCATATACCGCTTGTGATCCTCGGTGCCGATGCCGTCGATGATCTGCTGCTCGGACACGGGGGCTAGGGTCGCCACGGTCATGACCTGGGTCTGGCCGCGGGTGAACACGCCGGAGCCGTGGGGACGGGGCAGCACGCCGACCTCGCACCAGATCGGACGAACCTCGGTGAGCTTGCGGCCGTCGGGACGCACGCCCTTGTCGATGATGTGGCGGCGCATGACTTCCTTCTGCACGTTGTACAGCGCGTCGGCGACCTCCTGCTCGCGGCCCTCGAACTGCTCCGCGAAGTGCTCGGCCACCTCGGCCTTCACCTGCTCCTCGCGGGCGTTGCGCTCGCTGCGGTCAAAGGTCTCGAACATCCACTCCACCTTGGACAGGGCGTACTCGCGCACGGCTTCCTTCACGTCCTCGCCCGGCAGGGACAGCGGGAATTCCTTCTTCTCCTTGCCGATCTCGGAGACGATGTTGTTGATGAAGGCGACGATCTTCTTGATCTCCTCGTGGGCGAACAGGATAGCGCCCAGCATGACCTCCTCGGAGACCTCCTTCGCGCCGGCCTCAACCATCAGCACGGCCTCGGAGGTGCCGGCCACGGTCAGGTTCATCAGGCTCTTCTCACGCTGCTCCACGGTGGGGTTGACGATGTACTCGCCGTCCACATAGCCGATGTTCACCGCGCCGATGGGGCCCGCCCACGGGATCTGGCTGGTGGCCAGGGCCGCGGAAGCGCCGATCATGGCGGGGATGTCGGGGATGTTGTCCTGCTCCACGGACATCACGGTGCAAACCACGGACACGTCGTGGCGCATGCCCTTGGGGAACAGGGGGCGCAGGGGGCGGTCGATCAGGCGGCAGGTCAGGATGGCCTTCTCCGCCGGACGGCCTTCGCGGCGATTCCAGGAGCCCGGGATGTGGCCCACGGAATACAGCTTCTCTTCAAAATCCACGCTCAGCGGGAAGAAATCGATGCCCGGACGCGGGGTCTCGGCCACCGTCGCGGTGACCAGGACGCAGGTCTCTCCGTAGCGCACAAAAGTGGCGCCGCTGGCCTGCTCGGCATACTTGCCGAATTCCAGGGTGAGCGTGCGCCCGCCCAGTTCCATGCTGTAGCTCTTGAACATGTTGTTTTCCCTCCTTGGGTTTCTCTCTATGGACATTTTATTGATAACTGGTTAATGGCGACACCTCATCCGTCAGCGGCCGAGCCGCTGACACCTTCCCCTCAAGGGGAAGGCTTTCCCAGGAGGCTTCCCCTTGAGGGGAAGCTGTCATGCGAAGCATGACTGATGAGGTGTCCTTTGCGGTGTACAGACGCGCGCCTGCGGGCAATCCCCGCATCCTGGCGTCCGCACACCGCACATCCGGCACTCCGAAAGCCGGTTATCATACCACGCCGCCGCTCGGCAGGCCGAAGCGGCGGCGCGAAACAGTCTATCTTCCAGTCGTGTTGTGCCTTACTTGCGCAGGCCCAGCTTGGCGATCAGATCACGATAGGCTTCGATGTCGGTGCTCTTCAGATAGTCCAGCAGACCGCGGCGCTGGCCGACCATCAGCAGCAGGCCGCGACGGGAGTGGTGGTCCTTCTTGTGCACCTTCAGGTGCTCGTTCAGGTGGTTGATGCGCGCGGTCAGCAGCGCGATCTGCACCTCGGGGGAGCCGGTGTCGCCCTCGTGACGGGCGTAGGTCTCCATGATTTCCTTCTTGTTGATCTCCATGAGTATTTCCTCCTCTTTCTTTGCCCCGCAAGCCGGGTGAGCCGTCGGAGTCATCGGCAGACCAGGCAGGCGGATTGTGGTCAATGCGCATTGCCACAAACTGTATTCTACCACAAGCGCAAGTCTTTGTAAACGGCGAAACGGCAGTTTTCAGAAACTTCATATCCGCTAAAAAGCTTCCCCACCGCAGTGGGGAAGCAAGGTGGGCCGCAGTTTCATCTGTCATCCGCCGTCAGATCCTTCACAACCTCCCCGGCGATCATCAGCCCCGCCACGGCAGGCGCGAAGGCCGTGCTGCCGGGGGTGGAGCGCCGGGCGTGTCCGGCGGGCGCGTCCTCCGCCTCGCCCTGCGGCTGAACGGGCGGCTCGTCCGACCAGACCACCTTCACGTGGTCGATCCCCCGCTTGTGCAGCTCCCGTCGCATCACCCGCGCCAGGGGACAGGTGTTCGTCTGGGAGATGTCCGACACCCGGAAGCGGCCGGGGTCCAGCTTGTTGCCCGCGCCCATGGCGCTGATGACGGGCACGCCGTGCTCCCGGGCCTTCTCGATCAAAGCCAGCTTGGCGGCCACGGTGTCCACCGCGTCCACCACGTAGTCGTATTCGTCAAAGGGAAATTCATCCGCGTTCTCCGGCAGGAAGAAGCACTTGCGCAAGCGCACGTCCACCGCCGGGTTGATGTCCCGCATCCGCTCGGCCATGACCTCCACCTTGTCCCGGCCCAGGGTACTATGGGTGGCGATGATCTGGCGGTTCAGGTTCGTCAGGGCCACCTGGTCGTCGTCCACCAGGTCGAAGGCCCCCACGCCGCTGCGCACCAGGGCCTCGCAGACGTAGCCGCCCACGCCGCCCACGCCGAACACCGCCACCCGGCACTTGGCCAGCTTCTCCAGGGCGGCCTCCCCCAGCAGCAGCCGGGTGCGGGAAAACTGATCCTGCATACCTGTCACCTACGCGCCCTGCACGAACTCGATGAAGGCCCGGGCCTCCTCGAAGGTCCGAAGCCGCGCCGTGTACATGTACCGGCCCATCTGGGGCCAGTTCATGGGCGGCATCTCCTCCTGCATCACCATGTCCGCGCCATAGCGGGCCATGATCTCCTCATGGCTGCGGGCATAATGATGGCCGTCCTTGCGGCTGGCGTAGACGCAGTAGAAGTGCTCCGGGCCCTCCGACATCCGCCGGGCGTCAAAGGCCACCATGTCGGCGTAGATCTGGTACACGTCGGTGGAGTGGGCGAAGTCCATCATATCCGGGGTGTAGCCGCCCGCGGGCCGCATGTTCACCTCCAGGGCCACGAAATCCCCCGCCTCCCCCAGGCCCTTCCGGGGCTCGGTGAGCCGGAAGAACTCCAGGTGCACGAAGCGCCGGTCCACGCCGAAGGCCTTCACGGTGCGCCGTCCCAGCGCCCGCAGGCCCTCCGGCACCTCCGGGCAGGTGTAGTACATCAGGTCCAAGTCCCGGTTCACGATGTCCATCACCGGCGGCCACACGGTCATGCTCTCGAACAGCGGCTCGCAGCGGGAGTCGATGATGGCGTCGTAGGAGCAGATGTCGCCCTTGATGAACTCCTCCATCACGTAGGGCGCGGCGGGCAAATCGCCGTAGAAGGCGTCGAAGTCGGCGTCGCACTCCAGTTTCCAGGTGTTGGTGGCGCCCACGCCCACGTCCGGCTTCACGATCACGGGATAGCCCACCTCGTCGATGAAGGCGCGGCCCGCCTCCCGGGTGGTGACCACGTGCTGGCGGGCGGTGGGAATCCCCGCGTCCAGGTACAGCTTCTTCATCAGGGACTTTTCCTTGATGAAGCTGATGCGGTCGCTGCGGATGCCGGTGGACACGTTGAAGTCCGTGCGCAGCTTCGCGTCCTGCTCCAGCCAGTATTCGTTCATCGACTCGATCCAGTCGATGCGCCCGTAGCGATGGGCGAAGTAGGCCACGGCGCGGTAGACCTGGTCGTAGTTCTCCAGGCTGTCCACCCGGTAGTATTCCGTCAACGCCTTCTTCAACGGGGCCTCCAGGCCGTCGTAGGGGGCGTCGCCGATGCCCAGCACGTTGATCATGTTCCCCTTCAACCGGCTGCAAAACTGCCAGTAGGTGTGGGGAAAGTTCGGGGAAATGAATACAAAGTTCATAGTCAACAATCCTTTGCGTTCTGTTCTGATGGCACTCTTTTCAGTGAGGAGCGAGGAGTAAAAGCGGCTGCCGCACGGCTATTCCTGTTCCCTGTTCCCTGTTCCCTGCTCCCTCTCAGTTGTCCAGCATTAAAGGCAGGAAATACCGCATCTGCTTGAACCACCAGGGCCAGTCGTGGTTCACGTCATAGCCCCAGAAGTCGCACCAGGCGTGGATGCCCTTCTCCCGGAACACGCTCTCCAGGAATTTCAGCGTGCGCACGCCGTCCTCCTCCCAGGCGCCCTGGCCGCAGCAGAGGATCATTTTGCGGGCGTTGTAGAGGGCGATATAGGGATGGTCGGCGGGCATATTCGGCAGGAACCGCTCCGGCGAGCTCTGGTAGAGGGTGCCGTCCATCCAGCCGTCGAAGAAGTAGTCCGAGTCGTAGACGCCGGACAGGGCGATCACGCCCCGGAACAGATCCGGCCGCCGGAGGAAGGTGATCATGGCGTGGTTCGCACCCATGCTGAACCCGGTCACGGCCGGGGTTTCAGGGTTGCGCCGCGCGATCAGCGGCACGACCTCGCCGATGATGTAGTTGAAATACTGCTCCTGGCGGGCCGCCCGCCAGGCCTTGTCGCTCTCCCTGGCCGACCAGCTCTCCGCGTCCACGGTGTCCACCACGAACAGCTGGATGCGCCCGCCGTCGATGAAGTCCGCCAGCTGGTCGATCATGCCAAAGTCCTCGTAGTTGCGGCACATGGAGTTCTGCGTGGGGAAGCACAGAAACGGCACGCCGCCCTGGCCGTAGACCATCAGGTGCATCTCTCGCTTCAACGCTTCGCTGTATTGGGTAATCGCTTCTCTGTACATATTCAAGCCTCCCGATCGACACCATTGTACCACGCCGCGCCGTCGCTGTCCAGCGGAAGGCCGGACAATCCCGGCAGGAAGCCATTTGGATTTCCTGTATGCAGCCATAGAAAAAAGCTATATCCATCCCGTCAAACCGCCCCCTCCCCCCTTGCCATGGGCGGGCGAAATGGGTTATAATTATGTTATCATAGAGGAAGGTAGGCGTTGTCATGCTCGCGTTCATTGAAAGCTGCGCCCTGTCGGGCATCGAGGGCCTCTCCATCACGGTGGAGGTGAACCTGGCCCACGGCATGCCGCTGTTTGAGATCGTCGGCCTGCCGGACGCCTCGGTGAAGGAGAGCCGGGAGCGGGTGCGGGCGGCGTTGAAGAACAACGGCTTCCCCTTCCCCAGCGAGCGCCTGACCATCAACCTCGCCCCGGCGGACCTGAAGAAGGAGGGGCCCTCCTACGACCTGCCCATCGCCCTGGGCATCCTCACCTGCCTGGGCGTGATCGACCCCGGGGCCTGCGAAGGGGCCTGCGTGCTGGGCGAGCTGTCGCTGGACGGCACGGTGCGGCCGGTGCGGGGCGTGCTGCCGATGGTGATCGCGGCGGTGGAGCGCGGGGTGCAGCGCATCCTGGTCCCGGCGGCCAATGCCAACGAGCTGCGCTGTGTGGAGGGCATCGCCATCTTCCCGGTGGAATCCCTGAACGCCGCCGTGCGCCACCTGACCGGCGAACTGCCCATCGAGCCCATCGCTCCCGTCTCCTACGGCCAGCTGATCCACGAGCGCCAGTACGCCGAGGATTTCCGCTACGTGAAGGGCCAGGCCAAGGCCAAGCGGGCGCTGGAGATCGCCGCGGCGGGCGGGCACAATGTCTTGATGATCGGCCCGCCGGGCAGCGGCAAGACGCTGATGGCCCGGTGTATGCCCACGATCCTGCCGGACATGACCTTCGAGGAGGCACTGGAGACCACCCGCATCCACTCCGTGGCAGGCATCGTGCCGCCCACGGGGCTGCTCACCGAGCGCCCCTTCCGCTCGCCCCACCACACGGCCAGCCACGCCAGTCTCGTGGGCGGCGGTCCCAACGCCCTGCCCGGGGAGATCAGCAAGGCCCACAACGGCGTGCTGTTCCTGGACGAGCTGCCGGAATACCGCCGGGACGTGCTGGAGGCCCTGCGCCAGCCCATGGAGGACGGCTTCGTCACCATCGCCCGGGTCAACGCCCAGAGCACCTACCCCTCTCGGTTCATGCTGGTCTGCTCCATGAACCCCTGCCCCTGCGGGAACCTGGGCAGCCGCACCCAGCAGTGCCGCTGCACCCAGCCGGAGATCCGGCGCTACCTGAACAAGATCTCCGGGCCCCTGCTGGACAGGATCGACATGCACATCGAGGTGGAGTCCATCCCCGCGGAGAAGCTGTCCGAGACCGGCCTCTCCGAGGACAGCGCCTCCATCCGCAAGCGGGTGGAGGAAGCGCGACAGGTGCAGCTTGCCCGCTATGAAGGCATCGGCATCCACGCCAACGCGGAGCTGAACGCCCGCACCCTGGCCAAGGCCTGCAAAATGACCGCCTCCGCCCACGAGCTGCTTCTGGCCTCCACCGAGCGGCTGAAGCTGTCCAACCGGGCCTACACCCGCATCCTCAAAGTCGCCCGGACCATCGCCGACCTGGACGGCTTTTCCGACATCGACGACGCCCAGATCGCCGAGGCCGTGCAGTACCGGACGCTGGATCGGAAGTACTGGGGCTGACCGGGGCGGCGCCCCGGTCCCCTTTCGCTACCGCCGGGGCAGGGCCCCGGACCCCATTTGCTGCCGCGCACACCTTCCCGCCGGATCGGCCAAACAACGGCCTCCCGCCGGGGCAGGGCCCCGGACCCC
>OMZP01000018.1:62197-76672 GCA_900315585.1 uncultured Eubacteriales bacterium
CCGGGGCAGGGCCCCGGACCCCATTTGCTGCCGCGCACACCTTCCCGCCGGATCGGCCAAACAACGGCCTCCCGCCGGGGCAGGGCCCCGGACCCCATTCGCTGCCGCGCCTCCAATCCCGCCGGTTCGGCCAAACAACGGCCTCCCGGCGGCGTTGTTCCAACAACGTATAGATCATTGCGACAATATGTCAGAACAAAGCATTGCATGCTTGAAAGGAGTTCCCCATGAGCAACACTCCCACCCCCGCCCCGGAGATGAACCGGGACAAGATCATCATTCGCACCAGCGTCATCGGCATCCTGGCCAACGTGCTGCTGGCGGGCTTCAAGGCGCTGGTCGGCATCGTGAGCCACTCCATCGCGGTGCTGCTGGACGCGGTGAACAACCTGTCCGACGCCCTGTCCTCCATCATCACCATCGTGGGCACGAAGCTGTCCGGGCGGCTGCCGGACAAGAAGCACCCCCTGGGCTACGGGCGCGTCGAGTATCTCAGCGCCATGGTGGTGTCCGGCATCGTGCTCTACGCGGGCATCACCTCCGCCGTGGAATCGGTGAAGAAGATCATCCAACCGGAGCAGCCGGACTACAGCGCGGTGTCGCTGGTGATCATCGCGGTGGCCGTGGCGGTGAAGATCGTGCTGGGGCGCTACGTGAAGGCCCAGGGCAAGAAGGTCAACTCCGGCTCGCTGGTGGCCTCCGGCTCCGACGCCATGTTCGACGCGATCCTGTCCGCGTCGGTGCTGGCCTGCGCCGTGCTCTTCATGCTCACGGGCCTGTCCCTGGAGGCGTATGTGGGCGCGGTGATCTCCGTGTTCATCATCAAGTCCGGCATCGAAATGATGATCGAGACGCTGAACGAGATCCTGGGCATGCGGGCGGACAAGGCGACCACGGATCGGGTGAAGGCCCTGCTGCGGGAGGAGGCGCCGGTGCGCGGCGCCTACGACCTGATCCTGTACAACTACGGTCCGGACAAGGACTACGCCTCGGTGCACCTGGAACTGCCGGACACCATGACCGTCCGGGAGGTGGACCAGCTGACCCGGAAGCTGGAGGCCAAGGTGTACCGGGAGACCGGCGTGATCCTCACCGGCGTGGGGGTCTACTCCTACAACACCGGCGACGACGAGGCCGCGCGACTGCAAAACGACGTGCGCCAGCGGGTGCTGGAGCACGACTGGGCGGTGCAGATGCACGGCTTCTACGCAGACACGGCGGCCAGGGAGATGCGCTTCGACGTGGTGATGAGCTTCGACATCCAGCCCAGGGAGGGCATCCGGATCCTCTCCGAGGAGCTGGGCAGGGCCTATCCCGACTGGCGGATCGCCATCGTGCCGGACGTGGACGTTTCGACGACGGATTGAGCATCATTCAAGAATACGGATAAGGGGTTGTCTCAGATCGCATAGTCATCCACGGAAATGAACTTGTAGGGGCGGCGTTGCGCCGCCCGCCTTTTTCCCTCATGCGACCCGCGATTCCACGCGGCAGCAGTTGGGGAACCGGGGCAATGCCCCGGGGCGGGCGCCGCAACGGCGCCCCTACACATGTTCTATGCGCACGTATTCGTTCTGAGACAACCTCTATGATTTGGAACCGGATTGCCACGTCGCCCCTTCGGGGCTCCTCGCAATGACATTTCGCGCATTGCTGCCGCGGCACATTATTGGTTATACTAAATTCCTTCTAAAACATGTACAAATGTAGAGTGGATTTTTCGTTCTGGCAAAGCTGAGCGGAGGGAGGCGATGCAGCGCATCGTTGACCGAAGCGAAGCACAGCCAGGGCGGAAAAGACGGGCTCTTCACGGAAACTTGTGGGATGCATGGAAATGTATGGCAGAACACTACCTTCAATGCCGCAGGACAACGCAACGTACAGATCCTTCGCTTCGCTCGAATCATCAAGGGATTACATTCTGCAAATCCCCCAACTTTCCGTGAAGAACCAAAAGACGCACGCAGATGTGCATGGATTAGATGGAATTTAGTATTATTTAAACGGGTCGATCACCGGCGGCATCCGGCGCTTGTGCCGGTTCGCGGCCTCCCGGCGGCGGATCTTCGCGTCAATCTCCGCGTCGCCGCAGGTGCCCAGGTGGATGTAGGCGTGGATGTCCGCGTAGCTCAGACCCATGCGCTGCTCGTCGCTCTGGCCGGACAGGCCGTCGGCGGGGGTCTTCTCCACCAGATCCCGGGGCAGCTCCAGCAGCGTCAGGCCCACCTGCACCACCTCCACGCTGGTCAGCGCCCCCAGCAGCGCGAAGTCGCAGGAGGTGTCGCCGTCCTTGGTGCAGTAGCCCACGGTGGCCTCGGACAGGTTGCCCGTGCCCGCCAGCCGCGCGCCCAGGCCCTGGGCGATGTAGCGCAGCACGGTCATCCGCAGGCGCGGGCCCACGTTGATGTCGCTCTCCCGGCTGAACGGGATGGCGAACTCCCCCGCCCCGTTGGCGGGGCCATCCTGGTCGGTGGCCTGTCGGAGCGCGGCGTGGATCGCGCCGATGTTTACGGTGCGGCTTTGAATGCCCAGCGCCTGGCACACCCGGCGGGAATCGTCGATGTCGGCCTGCGCGCCGTCGGGCAGCATCACGCCGTAGACGTTCTCCTTCCCCAGCGCCCGGGCGCAGATCGCCGCCGTGACGCTGGAATCCTTGCCGCCGGAGATGCCGACCACCACCCGCTTGAAGCCCTGCTCCGCCGCCAGCGCCCGCACCCCCGCCACCAGCGCGTCCCGGACGCGGACCGGGTCAAAACTATACGCCATATGCTCACCTCGTTCGGGCGCCTCGGCGCCGCCTGCTCCTATCATACCACAAAACCCGCTTCACGGCAAATTCTTACATATTTTATACTCCCTTCACGGGCGGCGGCAGTTTTCCCTTGTGCTTTGGGGAAAATTGTGATATATTGGTCTGAGAATTTTGCCGCCACCCAATCATCGCGGCAGAAGGAGCCGACAATACCGATGAAAACGGCACTGATCATCCCTGCCTACAAGCCCGCGAAGGAGCTGCTGGCCCTGATCGACCGGTTCATGCAGAACCCGGTCTTCGTCCCCGTGGTGGTGGACGACGGCAGCGGCGCGGACTTCGAGCCCATCTTCTCCGCGCTCCCGGAGGGCGTGCGCCTGCTCAGGCACCCGCAGAACCGGGGCAAGGGCGCGGCGCTGAAGACGGCCTTTGAATATGTATTGAAGCACCTGCCCGAATGCGACCTGGCTGTGACCGCCGACGCCGACGGCCAGCACAAGTACGAGGACATCCTGCGCGTCTGCGACAGGGCGAAGGCCAACCCCGGCGCGCTGGTGCTGGGCAGCCGCAGGTTCGACGGAAAGGTGCCCCTGCGCAGCCGCTTCGGCAACGGCGTGACCCGCAAGGTGTTCAGCGTGGCCAGCGGCGTGAAGGTCTACGACACCCAGACCGGCCTGCGGGCCTTTGACCGCCAGGCCATGGCGAAGTTCCTGGAGGTGCCCGGCGAGCGATATGAGTACGAGATCAACATGCTGCTCACGGCAGCCCAGGGCGGCATCCCCATCGTCGAGGAGTGGATCGAGACGGTCTACCTGGACGACAACGCCTCCAGCCACTTCAACCCCTTCAGGGACAGCTTGAAGATCTACATGTGCATCTTCAAGTTCTGCGCCTCGTCGCTGCTGTCCTTCGTGGTGGACTACGTGCTGGCGCTGATCCTGAAGGGGCTCACCAGCGCATGGCCCGCGGCGGTGTCGCTGACGTTCAGCGTGGTGGCCGCCCGCCTGGTCAGCGCCACGGTGAACTTCATCGTCAACCGCCACGTGGTGTTCAAGGGCAACGAAAGCCTGGGCAAGGCCGTGGCCAAGTACGCCGCGGTGGCGTGCGTCGTCCTGTGCCTGAACCTGGCGCTGATGCACGGACTCACCGCCCTGGGCGTGCCCTTCGCCCTGGCCAAGATCCTCGTGGAAACCACCCTGTTCTTCTTCAACTTCACCGCGCAGGGGAAGTTTGTGTTCCGGAAGAGATAGCCTTCCCCTTCAGGGGAAGGTGGCCGAGTGCAGCGAGGTCGGATGAGGTCGTCCCCCACTGCGAATCTGCTCCAGGAGGGATGCTTATGGCCCGTTCACTGAGCTATGACGGCCGTCTCAAGTCCAACGCCCAATCGCTGCGCAGGGAGATGACCCGTCAGGAGAAGCATCTGTGGTATGACTATCTCAAGGGACATCCATCCACCTTTCACCGGCAAAAGCAGTTGGGTTACTATATCGTCGATTTCTACTGTGCCGCCGCAAACCTGGTGGTGGAGTTGGACGGTTCCCAGCACTACGAGGCGGAAGGACGAACGCACGACGAGAAACGGGATGCCTATCTCGCCGGGTTGGGATTGCAAGTCCTGCGATTCAGTAACGCCGACGTGGATCGGCACTTCACAGCTGTCTGCGCCGCAATCGACAGGGCAATCAGGGAAGCATTGGTTTAGGGAACGACCTCATCCGTCACGGCTGACGCCGTGCCACCTTCCCCTAAAGGGGAAGGCTCATAGGAGGTGCGCATGGACTACACCGCCATGGATCAATACTGGATATGGCTGTCCAGCGTGGAGGGCATCGGCCCGAAGCGGTTCTACCAGCTGCTGGCGCTGTACGAGGACGCCCGCGGCGTGTGGGACGCCCTGGGCGGGCCGCTTACGCCGCCGGACATGCAGATGCTGGGCCCGCAGGCGCTGAACAACCTCCGTCAGGCCCGGGACGCGCGGTATTTCTACCAGCTGTTCGACAAGCTTGAGCGCGGCGGCGTCCGGGCCGTGACCCGGCTGAACGAGGACTATCCCCCGCCCCTCTCCGGCATCTACGACCCGCCGCCCACGCTGTACGTGCGGGGCGAGTGCCCGCTGTCCGGGGAAAGGATGCTGGCCGTGGTGGGCTCCCGCCGCTGCACCCGGGACGGCCAGCGCGCCGCGCGGGAGTTTGCCCGGGGCCTTGCGGAGAACGGCGTGACCGTGGTCAGCGGCATGGCGCGGGGCATCGACTCCTGCGCCCACCGCGGAGCCCTGGACGCCGGCGGCCGCACCATCGCGGTGCTGGGCTGCGGCGTGGACGTGGTCTATCCGCCGGAGAACGACAAGCTCATGACGGAGATCCTCGAAAACGGCGGCGCGGTGATCTCGGAGCTGGTGCCCGGCACGTCGCCCAGCCCCGGCAACTTCCCCGCCCGCAACCGCATCATCAGCGGCCTGGCCGAGGGCACGCTGCTGGTGGAGGGCGCGAAGGCCAGCGGCGCGATGATCACCGTGAACCTGGCGCTGGAGCAGGGGCGGGACGTTTTCGCCATCCCCGGCGGCATTTACTCCCCGCTGAGCGAGGCGCCCAACCGGATGATCCTGGACGGCGCGTTCCCGGTGCTCAGCGTCTGGGACATCCTGGAGCACTACCGCTGGGCCCAGCGGCCCGGGGAAAACGGGCTGCGCAAGGGCAAGCCCGTGGAGCTGGACGAGGAGGAGGCGGCCATCGTCTCTCCCCTTCGGGACGAGGCGCTGAGCTTCGACGAGCTGGCCGCCGCCACCGGCTTTTCCGCCGCCACGCTAAATTCCCACTTGACAATGCTGGAACTTCGGGGAATAATAGAAAAGGCGCCGGGCGGCTTATACCGCTCGTATATGTGAAAATGAGGAATGAGGAGTGAGGAATGAGGAATGGGATTCGCCTCGGGCAATTCCTGTTCCCTGTACCCTGTTCCCTGTTCCCTGATTCTGGAGGAAATCATGGCAAACAAACTCGTCATCGTCGAATCGCCGGCGAAGGCCAAGACCATAGGCAAGTTCCTGGGGCGCGGCTACAAAGTGGAAGCCTCCCAGGGCCACGTGCGCGACCTGCCCAAGAGCCAGATCGGCGTGGACGTGGAAAACAACTTCGAGCCCAAGTACATCACCATTCGCGGCAGGGGCGAGATCCTCGGCAAGATCCGCAAGGAAGCCCGCTCCGCCAGCAAGATCTATCTCGCGACCGACCCGGACCGCGAGGGCGAGGCCATCTCCTGGCACCTGGCCAACGTGCTGGGCATCGACGAGGATTCGGCCTGCCGCATCGAGTTCCACGAGGTGACCAGCAAGGCCGTGAAGGCCGCCGTAAAGAGCCCGCGGAAGATCGACATGGACCTGGTGAACGCCCAGCAGGCCCGTCGCGTGCTGGACCGCCTGGTGGGCTACAAGATCAGCCCCATCCTGTGGCAGAAGGTGAAAAAAGGCCTGAGCGCGGGCCGCGTGCAGTCCGTCGCCACGAAGATCATCTGCGACCGGGAGAATGAGATCGAAGCCTTCATCCCGGAGGAATACTGGACCCTCACCACCCCCTTCACCATCGGCGACGCCGAGGTGACCGCCCGGTTCACCGGCTACGGCGAGGAGAAGGTGGAGCTCAAGACCCGCGCCGAGGCCGACGCGGTGATCGAAAAGTGCGCAAAGGCGACGTTCCAGGTGGCCTCCATCAAGAAGGCCGAGCGCCGCAGGCTCCCCGCCCCGCCCTTCACCACCTCGAATTTGCAGCAGGAGGCAAGCCGCAAGCTGGGCTTCTCCACCCAGAAGACCATGCAGATCGCCCAGCAGCTCTACGAGGGCGTGGACCTGGCCGGCGAGGGCAGTCAGGGCCTGGTGACCTACATCCGCACCGACTCCACCCGCATCGCCGACGAGGCGGTGGAGGCCGTGCGCAGCCTAATCCTGGAAAACTACGGGCCGGACTTCCTGCCCGAAAAGCCCAATGTGTACAAGACCCGCAAGAGCGCCCAGGACGCCCACGAGGCAATCCGGCCCACCGTGGTGGACCGCCGCCCGGAGTCGATCAAGCCCAGCCTCTCCCGGGATCAGTACCGGCTGTACAAGCTGATCTACGATCGCTTCGTGTCCAGCCAGATGACCCCCGCCCTGTACGACACCCTGGCCGTGGACATCGACGCCTCCACCGGCGCCCGCTTCCACTTCAACGGCCAGAAGCAGCGATTCGCCGGCTTCACCACCGTGTATGTGGAGAGCGTGGACGATCCCCAGGAGGAGGCCGAGAACGGCAGCCTGCCGGAGCTGACCGAGGGCATGGCCGCGAAGGCCGGGGCGATGGACGCCGAGCAGCACTTCACCCAGCCGCCGCCAAGGTACACCGAGGCGAGCCTGGTGCGCACGCTGGAGGAAAAGGGCATCGGCCGTCCCTCCACCTATTCCCCCACCATTTCCACGATCACCGGCCGCCGGGGCTACATCGCCAAGGAAAACAAGCGGCTGATCCCCACGGAGCTGGGCAAGATCGTCAACGACATGATGTGCAAGAACTTCCCGGACATCGTGGACGTGGCCTTCACCGCCACCATGGAGGACGAGCTGGACGACGTGGAGGCCGGAAGCGCCGACTGGCACAAGATCGTGTCCGACTTCTACGGCCCCTTTGAGAAGGACCTGGAGAAGGCCGAGGCAAGCATCGAGAAGGTCGCCATCGAGGACCAGGTGTCCGACGTGCCCTGCGAGAAGTGCGGCGCGATGATGGTCTACAAGATGAGCCGCTACGGCCGCTTCCTGGCCTGCCCGAACTTCCCTGCATGCCGCCACACGCTGGCCCTGCCCAACAACATCGGCGTGCCCTGCCCCAAGTGCGGCGGGGAGCTGCTGGAGCGCATCAGCCGCAAGGGCCGCAAGTTCTACGGCTGCGAGAAGTATCCCGAGTGCGACTTCGTCAGCTGGGACCGCCCCGTGGCGGACAAGTGCCCCGTCTGCGGCAGCTACATGGTGCTCAAGCGCGGCGGCAAGGACACCGTCTACCACGTCTGCGCCAACGAGACCTGCCGCCATCGCGTGCAGGTGGAGAACGCCAACGCAGAAGACGGAGATAATTAATGAGAAATGAGGAGTGAGGAATGAGGAATGAGGAATTGATGTAGAAATCCTTGCGGATTTCTTCAATTCAAGTTGCGCCATTTGGATAATTCAAATCCCGTCAGGGATTTGCACCGCCATTCCTCATTTCCAATTCCTCATTCCTCATTCGGTCAAATGCTTCCCCCATCAGGAGAACACATATGTCAACTAAAACCGTCACCATCGTCGGCGCGGGCCTGGCGGGCAGCGAAGCCGCCTGGCAGCTGGCCAGACGGGGCATCCCGGTGCGGCTCATCGAGATGAAGCCCGTGAAGTACAGCCCCGCCCACAAGAGCCCCGGCTTTGCCGAGCTGGTCTGCTCGAACTCCCTGAAGGCCGAGCACCTCTCCAACGCCTCCGGGCTGTTGAAGGCCGAGCTGCGCGCCATGGACAGCCTGATCCTGCGCTGCGCGGAGGAAAGCCGGGTGCCCGCGGGCGGCGCGCTGGCCGTGGATCGGGACCAATTCTCCGGGAGGATCACCGAAACCCTCCGGCAGCATCCGCTGGTGACGGTCGAAAACGCCCTGGTGTCGGAGATCCCCGACGCGCCGTGCATCATCGCCACCGGCCCGCTCACCGACCCGGCCCTGACGGACGCCATCCAACGGGCCACCGGCCAGGGCGCGCTGAACTTCTTCGACGCCGCCGCGCCCATCGTCACCGCCGACTCCCTGGACATGGACAAGGTGTTTCGCGCCTCCCGCTACGGAAGGGGCACGGACGACTACCTGAACTGCCCGATGACGGAGGACGAATACAACGCCTTCTACGACGCGCTGGTCGGCGCGGAGCTGACGGAGCTGCACGACTTCGAGAAGAAGCTGGTGTTCGAGGGCTGTCTGGCCGTGGAGATCCTGGCCTCCCGGGGCCGCCAGACGCTGGCCTTCGGGCCGTTGAAGCCGGTGGGGCTCGTCGACCCCCGCACGGGCAAAGAGCCCTACGCCGTGGTACAGCTCAGGCAGGAGAACGCCCAGGGCACGCTCTACAACCTGGTGGGCTTCCAGACCCGCCTGAAATGGGGCGAGCAGAAGCGGGTGTTCGGCATGATCCCGGGTCTGGAGCGCGCGGAGTTCGCCCGCTACGGCGTGATGCACCGCAACACCTACCTGAACGGCCCGAAGCTGCTGGGCGCGAACTACGCCATGAAGGGCGATCCCCTCGTCCGCTTCGCGGGCCAGCTGACCGGCGTGGAGGGCTACATGGAATCCACCGCCAGCGGGCTGGTGGCCGCCGTGGGCTTGGCCTGCGCCCTGGGCGGCAGGCCGGAGCCGGACTTCACCGGCCAGACCATCCTGGGCGCGCTGGCGCGGCACGTCTCCACGCCCACGTCCAATTTCCAGCCCATGAACGCCAACTTTGGCATCCTGGAGCCCCTCCCCTACCGGGTGAAGGGCAAGAAGAACCGCTACGAAGAGCTGAGCCGACGGGCCATCGACACGACAAACGAGGTAATCAGGAATTATGAGCTATGAACCCACCAGCCCCTTTCGGGGCACCACCATCTGCGCCGTGAAGAAGGACGGCGTCATCGCCATCGCCGGGGACGGCCAGGTCACCATGGGCGAAAAGACCATCATGAAGGCCACCGCCAAGAAGGTGCGGCGCATCTTCGGCGGCAAGGTGGTGATCGGCTTCGCGGGCAGCGTGGCCGACGCCTTCGCGCTGTCGGAGAAGTTCGAGGACAAGCTGACCCAGTATTCCGGCAACCTGCCCCGGGCCGCCGTGGAGCTGGCCCAGGATTGGCGGATGGATCGCGCCATGCGCAAGCTGGAGGCGCTGCTCCTCTGCGCGGACAAGGAGAACCTGATGCTGATTTCCGGCACCGGCGAGGTCATCGAGCCCGACGACGGCGTGCTGGCCATCGGCTCCGGCGGGAACTACGCCCTGGCCGCCGCCCGCGCCCTCATCGAGAATACCGACCTCCCCGCCGCCGAAATCGCCGGGAAGGCGCTGAAAATCGCCAGCGACATCTGCGTGTACACCAACGGGAATATCATCGTGGAGACGGTGTAATAGGGTGCTGGAAACGGTCTTTTCCGCTCTGGCAATTCGACGTGCCATGTAAAACCTCATCCGTCTGGCCTGCGGCCAGCCACCTTCCCCAAAGGGGAAGGCAATGCCGTCGTGCGCAATGCTTTCCCAAAAACCTTCCCCCTTGGGGAAGGTGGCTGAGCGAAGCGAGGTCGGATGAGGTTTACATGCTGACAACATCGGAGTTGACAGCATGTCCAAAATCTACCTGTACGACCAACGTCACAAACCCCTTGCTCAAAACCTGCGCCGTGAAATGACGCCCCAGGAGCGACACCTTTGGTACGGTTTCCTGAAAACCTGTCCGGCACAGTTCCGACGGCAGAAGCAATTCGGAGCGTACATCGTGGATTTCTACTGTGCCAAGGCAAAGCTGGTGATCGAATTGGACGGCTCACAGCACTACGAGGAGGCCGACAGGGCATACGACCAGGAGCGCGACGCCTATCTGACCGGACTGGGGTTGAAGGTTCTTCGGTACTCCAACGCAGATGTAAACCGGAACTTCAAAGCTGTTTGCGAAGATATTATGAAGTATCTTGGATAACCCCCACGACGAGGCAAGGTCCTGTGCGGAACCGGAAACAGCGAGGATATCCATGCTCTATCTTGAAACCCCCCGGCTGATCCTGCGGGACTACGTCGAAAGCGACTTTGTGGCCTACTATCGGCTGAAATCCGACCCCATCGTGATGTACTACCTCCAGGACATCCGGCTGTTCGATGAAGAAAGCGGCTGGGCTGATTTCCAGCGCGTACTGGAGGACCGCCAGAATCCCGACCGGACCTTTTACTTCCTGCACATGGAAACCAAGGACAGCCACGCGCAGGTCGGCAGCATCGGCTATACCGTCACAGACAGAACGCCCCTGGGGAAACGTGTTCACGCGGGCTATTTCACCTACCCCCGCTTCTGGGGAAACGGCTACGTCACCGAGGCGTTCCGGCGCGTGCTGGAATTTGCGTTCACGCAGGACAGCGTCGCCCTGGTCACGACGGGCTGTCTGGCAGAAAACCGCGGTTCCGAAAGAGTGATGCAAAAATGCGGCCTCGTCAAGGAGCGCGAATTGCCGAACCTTGTGTGGCATGACGGCAAATTGAAAACGCGGCTGGAATACCGGCTGTTCAAGAGCGAATACATGAAACAAGTGCACTGAATACGCGAAAGGAAATTCACCATGACAGAACTCACCCCCCGCGAGATCGTTCGCGAACTGGACAGATTCATCATCGGTCAGGACGACGCCAAGCGCGCCGTGGCCGTGGCTCTGCGCAACCGCTACCGCCGGGCGCAGCTGCCGGACGACATCCGCGATGAAGTCACGCCGAAGAACATCCTGATGATCGGCCCCACCGGCGTGGGCAAGACGGAGATCGCCCGTCGCCTGGCGAAGCTGGTGGACGCGCCCTTTGTGAAGGTGGAGGCCACGAAGTTCACCGAGGTGGGCTACGTGGGCCGGGACGTGGAGAGCATCATCCGCGACCTGGTGGAGGCCGCCATTCGCCTGGTGAAGGGCCAGCACGCCGAGCGCGTGCGCATCCGGGCCGAGGCCAATGTGGAGGATCGGCTGGTGGAGCTCTTGACCAACACCGTCAAGCGCAAGCCCGCCAACCCCATCGACATCCTGCTGGGCAACAAGCCCAAGCAGCCGGAGCCCTCCCCCGAGGAGAAGAACGCGCTGGCCCTGCGCCAGGGCGACGTGCGCGAGCGCCTGCGCCGGGGCGAGCTGGAGCATGAGATTGTGGAGGTCGAGGTGGAGGAGCAGGGCGTGCAGCCCGAGATCCCCGGCATGGACATCAACGTGAACGACATGCTGGGCAGCATCCTGCCGAAGAAGACCAAGCTGCGCAAGGTGGAGGTTCGGGAGGCCCGGAAGATCCTCCTGGCCGAGGAGGAGCAGAACCTGATCGACATGGATCGGGTATACTCCGAGGCCGTGGAGCGGGCCGAGCAGCACGGCATCGTGTTTCTGGACGAGATCGACAAGGTGGCGGGCCGGGGCGGCGGCCATGGCCCGGACGTGAGCCGCGAGGGCGTGCAGCGGGACATCCTGCCCATCGTCGAGGGCTCCACCGTGAACACCAAGTATGGCCCGGTGAAAACCGACCACATCCTGTTCATCGCCGCGGGCGCGTTCCACGTTTCCAAGGTCACGGACCTGATCCCGGAGCTCCAGGGCCGCTTCCCCGTGCGGGTGGACCTGAAGCCTCTGACCGTGGAGGACTACAAGCGCATCCTCACCCAGCCGGAAAACGCGCTGATCCGCCAGTACCAGCTGCTGCTGGGCGTGGACGGCGTGAGCCTGGAGTTCGACGACTCCGCCCTGTCCGTGATCGCCGAGTATGCCTGGCAGGCCAACGAGTCCAGCGAGAACATCGGCGCGCGGCGGCTGCACACGCTGATGGAACGCATCCTCAACGACATCGCCTTCAACGCCGGCGGCGGCGACGCCCCCGAGATCACCGTCCAGGTGAACGCCGAGTACGTGAAGGCCCAGCTCTCTGAGGACATCCACCAGAAGGACGTGCGGAAGTACATCCTGTAAGGGCCCCCCATTCAAACAGCCTTCCCCGCCGGGGAAGGCTGTTTGCTCGTCTTTTTTTGTCTATTTGTCACAATCCCCTTGCATTTCACGGTGAAATCATTTATTATTGATACAGGGTACATAGTACCAAATATGTATTGGGGAGTGAACCGATATGAGCAAGAAACTGTTCTCCCTGCTCCTGGTGCTGGCGCTGGTCTTCACCATGAGCGCGACCGCTCTGGCTGCCAATGAGTATTCCAATCTGCTGCCCACGGTCAAGACCATTCCCAACGACTACGCGAACAAGATCATCATCCTGCATTCAAACGACGTGCACGGCGCCCTCGACGGCTACGCCTACATGGCCGCGCTGAAGAACCAGTTCATGGCCGCCGGGGCCAGCGACGTGATCCTGGTGGACGCCGGCGACTTCAGCCAGGGCACCCCCTACGTCAGCCTGTCCAAGGGCGAGAGCGCCATCGAAATGATGAACGCCGCGGGCTACGACGTGGTGACCCTGGGCAACCACGAGTTTGACTACGGCTATACTCAGCTGATGGAGAACCTGAGCAAGGCTCAGTTCACCACCCTCTGCTGCGATGTCTATCTGGCAGAGACCGGCGAGCCCATCCTGCCCGCCTCCGTCGTGATGGAGCCTCAGGGCGGCGTAAAGATCGGCTTCATCGGCATCGAGACCCCGGAGACCGCCACCAAGGTCAACCCCGGTCTGATCAACGAGATCGACTTCGCCACCTTCGACAAGCTGTACGAGGCCACCCAGGCCGCCGTGGACGAGATCCGGGACGACTGCGACCTGGTCATCGCCCTTTCCCACCTGGGCATGGAGCCGGAAGGCGCCCTGAACGGCTATCGCTCCGCGGACATGCTGGATCATGTGACCGGCATCGACTTCACCATCGACGGCCATGCCCACTACGTGATGACCAGCGCCTTGGACGGCAAGGCTATTCAGTCCACCGGCACCAAGTTCGCCTACATCGGCGTGGTGGTGATCGACCCGGAGACCAAGACCGTCGAGGACAACTTCCTGCTGGATACCTCGAAGCTGGCCAAGGACGAGGAAGTGGCCGCCAAGGCCGAGGAGATCATGAGCAGCGTGGACGAGACTTACGGCGCGCCCTTCGCCACCTCCGAAGTGGTTCTGGACGGCGAGAAGGCCAACGTCCGCACCCATGAAACCAACCTGGGCGACCTGATCACCGACGCCATGGTGTGGAGCGTGGTCAAGGAAGGCGGCATCGAGCAGGTGGAGCCCAACCAGGTGGTGGGCATCACCAATGGCGGCGGCATCCGCGTCACCCTCCAGCCCGGTGACATTTCCATGTCCGACGTGAACACCGTGATGCCCTTCGGCAATACCGTGGCCGTGATCTACGTCACCGGCGAGGAGCTGCTGGAAGCCCTGGAGGCGTCCACCTTCTGCACCCCGGAGACCGTCGGCGGCTATCCCCAGACCAGCGGCATCGAGTGGACTCTGGACACCACCAAGGAATATGACCAGGGCGAAGTGTACACCCTGAACGGCAAGGAGAGCAGCTACTTTGCGCCCGCCTCCATCCAGCGCGTCACCATCAACGCCATCAACGGCGAGCCCTTCGATCCCGAAGCCACCTACGCCGTGGTGACCAACAACTTCCTGGCCGCCGGCGGCGACACCTACAACGTGTTCAACCGCGCCTACGTGGAGGGCGCCGGCTTTGACACCGGCATCCCGCTGGACGAGGCCGTGATGGAGTACGTCACCACCGAGCTGGAAGGCGTCATCTCCGCCGACATGTACGGCGAGCCCCGCGGCTCCCTGACCCAGATCGAGGCCGAGGAGACCGAGGAAGCCGAGGAGGAAGCCCCCGCGGCTTAATTCCTGAGCACCATAAAACCAACGCCGCCGAGGAATCGGCGGCGTTGCTGTTTTTTGGCTCTTCACAGAAACTTGTGGGATGCATGGAAATGTATGGCAGAACACTACCTTCAATGCTGCAGGACAACGCAACGTACAGATCCTTCGCTCCGCTCAGGATGACAAA
>OMZP01000042.1:0-21538 GCA_900315585.1 uncultured Eubacteriales bacterium
GTAGTTCGATTAGCAGTAAGGCGGCGACCTCCGGCTCCGGGAATCTCTACTGTTCATAATTTTGGGCGTTTTTCGACTGCACGAAACTTGACAGGTTCATTTAGTATTATATGCCACCCCGTATAATTCACCAAATTGACACCAAAAAAACGTGCACATTGTTGAAACCTGTGGTATAATGTAAGTTGATATATTGGACAATGATCCGCTTTGGAGGCTCAAGAGCTTTGAAATACGCGATATTCAAACCGAGGGAGACGGACAGGAACTTCCTGTTCGCCGTGATCATGACCACGGTGAAGATGCTGTTCTTCGTGGTGCTGCTGATCGCGCTGACGGGCGTGGGCCTGGCGGCGGGCATCGCCAAGGGCTGGGTGGACACCGCGCCGGATCTGGACCTGGCGGCCATCGGCGCCCAGAGCCAGACCTCCTTCATCTACGACAGCAAGGGCAACCTGATCATGGAGTTCAAGGGGTCCGAGAACCGCATCTACGTGGAGATCGAGGACATTCCCCAGCAGCTCATCAACGCCGTCATCGCCATCGAGGACGCCCGCTTCTACGAGCATCACGGCGTGGATCTGAAGCGCATCGGCGGCGCGCTGGTGAACAACCTGCTGGGCGGCGCCACCCAGGGCGCGTCCACCATCACCTGCCAGCTGGTGAAGCTGACCCTTCTGAACAGCGACCAGAACTACAAGCGCAAGGTGCAGGAGGCCTACCTGGCCCTGGAGTTGGAGAAGAACCTGACCAAGGAGCAGATCCTGGAGGCCTACCTGAACGTGATCTACATGGGCGGCTCCAGTTACGGCGTGAAGATCGCCGCCCAGGACTACTTCGGCAAGGACCTGAACGACCTGTCCCTGCGGGAGTGCGCCTGCCTGGCGGGCCTGATCCGCAACCCCTGGCGCTACAATCCCCGCCGGAACTACTACACCCGCAACACCCCGGAGGAGACCAACAAGCGCACCAACTACGTGCTGGAGGAGATGCTGGACCACCGCCTGATCACCGAGGAGGAATACCAGGCGGCCCGGGCCGACACGCTGAACATCATCGAAAGCGGCACCGCCGCCAGCGACAACATGTACGACAACGCCTACTACGTCGAGTATTCCATCTACGACGTGGTGACGAAGATGCTTCGGGTCGAGGGCCTGGAGGACACCAGCTACAACCGCAGCCAGATGGAGACCAAGCTGCGCAACGGCGGCTACAAGGTGTTCACCAGCCTGAACCCCGAGGTGCAGAAGGCCGTGCAGGAGACCATCACCAACTGGAGCCAGTACCCGGCCATGCGCTACTCCAACGACAGCTCCACCCAGGCCTCCCTGGGCGGCGGCGAGTATCTGACGGTGGTGCAGCCCCAGTGCGCCGCGGCGGTGATGGACTGGCACACGGGCGAGCTGATCGCCATCGTGGGCGGCCGCAACGAGCCGGTGCAGCGCAAGCAGCTGAATCGCGCCTACCAGAACGACATGCCCGTGGGCTCGTCCATCAAGCCGCTGGCGGTGTACGGCCCAGCCTTCGACATGGGCTACTCCCCCGGCACGCCGGTCATGAACCTGCCCATCCCCATCAAGGGCTGGGTCAGCGAGACGGGCTATCCCAACAACTTCGAGGGCGGCAGCTTCTCCGGCGTGGAGAGCATGCGCCACGCCATCAACCAATCCCACAACACCTCCACGGCCCACGTGCTGATGGACTACGTGGGCATCGAGAACGCCGTCACGTACCTGCTCAAGCTGGGCGTACAGCCGGACCACATCCTGGCCAACGGCTCCGGCCTGGCGCTGGGCTCCTCGGGTCTGACGGTGGTGGAGCTGGCCACGGCCTTCGGCGCCATCGCCAACCGGGGCGTCTATCAGGAGAGCTACGCCTTCACCCAGATCCTGAACGCCGACGGCACCGTGTACATCGACGTGAACGAGGTGCAGGAGACCTGGCAGGCCTTCAAGCCCTCCACCGCCTTCATGCTGGTGGACGTGCTGAAGGGCTGCGTACAGCCGGAGATCGGCACCGGTTCCCGGGCGAACTTCGGCGGGCTGACCGTGGCCGGCAAGACCGGTACCAACACCAACAACATCGGCGTCACCTTCTCCGGCATGACCGGCTACTATTCCGCCGCGGTGTGGGTGGGCTCGGACAACTACAAGCCCCTCACCAGCGATGCCACCGGCGGCAGCTACGCCGCGCCGCTGTGGGCCGCGATCATGACCCAGGTGCACGCCTTGACCGGCTGCACCACGGACCGGTCCATCATCGCCGGCTCCCCGGCGGACTTCGGGCTCACCGCCTGCACGGTCTGCGCCGTGTCCGGCATGCTGCCCACCAGCGCCTGCCGCAACGACGTGAACCAGTACGGCACCAACACCGACTACTACCTCGCAGGCACCCAGCCCACCGCCTACTGCAACATGCACCGGGCCGTGACCGTGTGCAACTACAGCCACCAGGTGGCCTCGCCGGGGTGCCACAACACCACCGTCTACGGCATGATCTACATTCCAGAGGGCCATCCCCTGCGCTACGCCGAGAACCTGGACGACGTGACCGCCTACTTCATCGGCGCGTCCACCAACGAAAATTCCACGAGCCTGGGAAGGTGCACGCTGGGACGGTAAGGCCGAGTGAGGAGTGAGGAATGAGGAATTGTGGTTCAAATCCCTCCGGGATTTGTTCGATTGAGGGGAACCGCAGGGGCGGGCGCCGCAACGGCGCCCCTACAACCGCGCGACAGCCGTCATTTTCCATTTTCCATCCACAAATAGCTAAACATGGCAATCTGGTCCCATTTAATCCAAGAAATCCGTCAGGATTTCATCCGCCACTCCACACTCCACACTCCACACTCCTCACTCCTCACTCCTCACTGTATAAAAAGCCTCCCGCCGTCAATGCTTATGGCGTTGACGACGGGAGGCTTTTTATGTCCGGAATCATCGATCACGCGGTATTGACGGCCCTGGCCGCGACGGGGTTTTACCTGTTCTTTCTCGGCGCGTGGGACAGCGTCCCGCTGGCGGCTGGGCTGGCGTTTTTATGCGTGGGACTGCTGCGGGGCCTCCTCCGGGCGCGTCCCCCGCGCAGGCGGCCTTCGATGGCCGCCGTTCGCGGGGAGCTGCTCCGGCTGTCCGGGCTCAGTGACACCGAGGCCCAGGAACAGCTGTCAGCGCTGGTGCGAACGCGCTGGCCGGAGGAGGATTTCGACCTGGCGCCGGTGCTGAAGCACCCGGAGGCCACCCTGTCCAGCGGCGACCTGTTGAACGCCTGGAAGGGCAACCGGACCTCGACGCGGCTGGCGGTGTGCGCCACCTGTCCCGCGGAGCCCCGCGCCCTGGCCTACGCCCGAGAGCTGAGGGAGCCCGCCGTGGCCGTGGTGGACAGCCGGGCGCTGGCAAGGATCCTGCGAAGGACGCTGCCGCCGGACGCACCCCCTCCCCTGCCCTCCCCCCGGCAGAGGCTTCACGCGCTCGCCGCCCGCGTCGCCGGGAGCCGGGTCACGCCACGGAACGCGCTGCTGGCCGGGGCGCTTTTGATGCTGTACCTTCGGGGCGGTAATCCGCTGTGCCTGTTCGGGGCGCTGGCGATGCTGGCGCACATAGGCATAGCCATCGCCCAGAGGCGGGTGGGCAAGCGTTTGTTTGAAGTATAAAACAGCCTCCCCCTCTTGGGACAATGTCATTTAGATAAGCAATGACAATCCCTCCGGCCCGCTTCGCGGTCCACCTCCCTTTACACAAGGGAGGCTTTGGGCACAATAAACGAAAGGCTCTGTGTAAGGGGAGCTGTCTGCGAAGCAGACTGAGGGGTTGTCTTCGCCGAGAAGCCTTGCCTGAATGACATTGCCCTCTGGGGAAGGCTGTCGTTCTTTACAAATCCTCCAACCGGATCTTCGAATTCTCCCGCGCCTGGCGGTAGATGCTGAAGCGGTTGCCGATCACCTGCACGCCCTCGGCGTGGACGCGCTCGCAGAGCGTATCGCAGGCCTCGCGGGTGGATTCAAACGGCGCGGTGTTCAACACCTGCACCTTGATGAGCTCCCGCGCCTCCAGCGCGTCCCAGCACTGCTTGATAAGGTTGTCGGTGATGCCGTCCTTGCCGATGTGAAGGATCGGCTCCATCGTGTTGCACATGGCGCGGAGCTTCGCCCGCTGCTTGGTGGTCATATTCATTGCCTCCCGTAATTACACAATTTCACGCCTCGAAGAAAACGACCTCATCCGTCCCGCCACTGCGCGGCGGGCCACCTTCCCCATAGGGGAAGGCTTTTGGGGTTACTCCACAAAGTCGAACTCCATCTCGCCGATGACGACGCTGTCGCCCTCCTTCGCGCCCTTCTCCCGCAGCGCGTCGATGACGCCCAGCCGCCGGAGGGAGCGATGGAACCAGTTCAGCGATTCCTCGTTGTCGAAGTTCACCGAGTCCATCAGCCGCTCCATCTCCCGCCCGGAGACGAAGTACACGCCCTTGTCCACCTCGACGGTGAAGGGCTCGCCGCCCAGGTCGCTCAAATCGCCCAGAGCCTCCTCCAGGAAGGGCTCCGCGGGCGGGCACTTCGCCAGCAGCTCCACGGTGGCATACAGCAGGGCGTTGAAGGTCTGGCGCGTGGCCGCGGACACCGGGTAGATGTCGATGCCCGTGCCCGCCAGCTTCTCCCGAAGCCGCGCCAGGTTTTCCTCCGCGCCGGGCAGGTCCATCTTGTTGGCCACCACGATCATGGGGCGATTCTTCAGGTCGCCGTAGGCCTCCAGCTCCTTCATGATGGCGTCGTAGTCCTGAAGCGGGTCCCGGCCCTCGCTGCCCGCGATGTCGATGACGTGCAGCAGCATCCGCGTGCGCTCCACGTGTCTGAGGAAGGCGTGACCCAGGCCGACGCCCTCCGCCGCGCCCTCCACCAGGCCCGGGATGTCCGCGAGGACAAAGCTGTAGTCGTCGTGCTTGACGATGCCCAGGTTGGGCTGGAGGGTGGTGAAATGGTAGTTGGCAATCTTGGGTCGCGCCGCCGTTACCACCGAGAGAATCGTGGACTTGCCCACGTTCGGGAAGCCCACCAGGCCCACGTCCGCGATGGATTTCAGCTCCAGCGTCAGCTCGATCACGTCCCGCTTCTCGCCGGGCTTGGCGAACTGGGGTGCCTGGCGGGTGGGCGTGGCGAAGTGCTGGTTGCCAAAGCCGCCGTTGCCGCCCTTCACCAGGGTCTTGCGCTCGCCGGGCTCGTACAGATCCAGCAGCAGCTTGCCCGTGGCCTTCTCCCGCACCACCGTTCCCGGCGGCACCTCGATCACCACCGGCTCGCCGGACTTGCCCGTGCGCCGGTTGGCCATGCCGTCGCCGCCGTTCTCGGCGGTGAACTTGCGCTTGAAGCGGAAGTCCATCAGCGTGTGCATGCGCTCGGAGGCCTCGAAGATCACGTCGCCGCCCCGGCCGCCGTCGCCGCCGTCCGGTCCGCCCGCCTGGACGAACTTCTCCCGGTGGAAGGACACGCAGCCGTTGCCGCCGTCCCCTGCCTTGACGGTGATACTGACTACATCTACAAACAGTGCCATGTTATACCTCTTAATTTGGAATTAGGAGTAAGGAATGAGGAATGGCGGTTCAAATCCTTCGGATTTGTTTAATTCATGAGGAGTCTCCGCATCCCTTGATTCAAAGAAATCCGTCAGGATTTCCCCATGAATTCCTCACTCCTCATTTCTCATTCCTCATTTTTCCTCCATGTTCTTCTCGCACAGCCCGTCGTTCAGCGGGCAGCGTTCGCACTCCGGCTTGCGGGCGTGGCAGCAGCGCCGCCCGTGCCAGATGATCAGGTGATGCCCGTGGGACCAGATTTCAGGCTCCAGGATCTCCCGCAGCTGCGCCTCCACCTTCTCCGGCGTGTTGCCGTCCGCGAGGCCGATGCGCCGGGACACCCGGAACACGTGGGTATCCACCGGGATCTCGTTGCCGCCAAAGGCCGCCAGCAGCACCACGCCCGCGGTCTTCTGGCCCACGCCCGGAAGCGCCATCAGCTCCTTGCGGGTCTGGGGCACCTCGCCGTTGTACTGCTCCACCAGGGCGCGGCTGGCCGCCACGATGTTTTTGGCCTTGTTGTGGTACAGGCCGCACTCTTTGATCATCGGCTCCAGTTCTTCCGGTTCCAGCTTCGCCATGGCGAAGGCGTCCGGGTACAGCGGGAACAGCCGGGAGGTCACGATATTCACCCGCTTGTCCGTACACTGGGCGGACAGGATCGTGGCGATCAGCGTCTCGAAGGGATTGCGGAAGTTCAGCTCCGGCTTCGCCTCCGGGTACAGCTTTTCAAGCTCCGCCATCACCATCGCGGCGCGCTTCGCGTCCATGGGCATCCCTCCCGCTTTTGTAGCTTCCTTAATTATACCCTGACTCTCATGCACCGGTCAAGCACGAAACGGTAAATCGCGTTTCTATACCCGCGGTATATAAATCAATATTCCATTCGTATTGCCGGTGTCTTCACAGGCAACCATCCCCGTGCTACAATGGTCTCAACAATAGCAAGGGAGGCGCGAACATGAAATTGGCGGAAAACATCCGCGCGCATCGCAAGGCGCGCAAGCTGACCCAGGAACAGCTGGCGGAGGTGCTGGGCGTGACCGTCGGCGCGGTGCACAAGTGGGAAGCGAAGCTGTCCGTGCCGGAGCTGCCGCTGATCGTAGAGATGGCGGATTTCTTCGATTGCTCCGTGGACGCGCTGCTGGGCTATGAGATGAAGGACAACCGGCTGGACGCCACCGAGGCCCGCATCTGGCGGTACCACAGCGAAAAGAACCGCGAAGGCCTCGCGGAGGTGGAAAAGGCGCTCAAGCGGTATTCCAACGCCTTCCGTCTGCCCCACCCGGATCTGCGCTGGCATATCCGCGTGCGGCGGCGGGACTACCAAAGGGCGACGGAAATCCTCGCGGCGGAAGGGCTGATCAACGGCGCGACCCGTTTGGATCGCGCCGACGAAGGCGACGCCGACCCTACACCGGCGTCACCCGCAGCCGCATCCCGTCGTATTCGGCCCGATAGAGCCCGATCAGGTTGCCGCTGTTCAGCCTGCGCAGCGCCCGTCGCACATCCTGCAAATATTCCATAGGAAAGCGCACGGACAGGCCGCAGCCCATGGAAATGTCCCGCGGGGTGGTGACCACTCGCGCGGGCACGCCCTGGGCCTTCAGCATGGCCTCGAAGCGAAGCACCTGCTGGCGCGAGCGAAACGCCGCCACGCCATAGACATCCCGCATGCCATCCCCTCCTCTCGTCGATTCATGCGCTGTCGGCTCATAAAACGGCCCCGGCGCATGTATTCTATACTACGCGCAGCCGCGAAGGAGGGTTCGACCATGCCGATCTATTTTGACAACGCCGCCACCAGCCACCCGAAGCCGAAGGCCGTGCTGGAGGCGGTGGCGCGGGCCATGACGGACTTCAACGCCAATCCCGGGCGCAGCGGCCACCCCGCCGCCCTGGCCGCGGCGCGGGCCGTGCTGGACACCCGCGAGAAGCTGGCCGCGCTGCTGAACGCGCCGGACGCCATGCGCGTCGTCCACTGCTTCAACTGCACCGACGCGCTGAACCTGGCCATCAAGGGAAGCCTGCGGGCGGGGGATCACGTCGTCGCCACGACGCTGGAGCACAACTCGGTGCTGCGGGTGCTGGCGGGGCTGGCGGCGCGGGGCCGGATCGCATTCACGCTGGTCACGCCCCGGCCCGACGGCTTCATCGACCCGGCGGACGTGCTCGACGCCCTGACGCCAAGGACGACGCTGATCGTCTGCACCCACGCCTCCAACGTCACCGGGGCTGTCCAGCCCGTGGCGGCCATCGGGCAGATCGCCCGGGAAAAGGGCGTTCGGTACCTGATCGACGGAGCCCAGGCCCTGGGCGGGATGCCGGTGGACGTTCAGGCCCTGAACTGCGACCTCTACGCCTTTCCCGGGCACAAGTCCCTGCTGGGGCCCCAGGGCACCGGCGGGCTGTACATCCGCCCGGGGGTCCATCTGTTCACCCTGCGGGAGGGCGGCACCGGCTCCTCCTCCGACCGCCTGCTCCAGCCCTCGGAGCTGCCGGAGCGGTACGAGTCCGGCACGGTGAACCTCCCCGGCATCGCGGGGCTGGGCGCGGGCTGCGGCTACGTCGCGGAGCATCTTTCGCAGATCATGATGCGGGAGCGGGAGCTGACCCAGGCGCTGTGGGAGGGGCTGAACGCCATGGAGGGCGTCGCCCTCTACTCCCCCGGCCGGGAGGCCGAGCGGGCGGGCATCGTCAGCTTCAACGCGGCGGACCTGTCCTCCGACCAGGCCGCCGACCTGCTGGCCCAGCGGGGCTTCGCCGTGCGCGGCGGGCTGCACTGCGCCCCGGAGGCCCACCGGTTTCTGGGCACGCTGCGCCGGGGCGCGGTGCGGGCCAGCCTGGGCCACGCCAACACCTTCGAGGAGGTGGAGCAGTTCCTCGCCGCCGTGCGCGGGCTCATATGAATAACTGGACCTCCTTCGGCGCACACTGTGTCCAAAGGAGGTCTTGTCCATGCCCACCACCGAATGCCGCAACTGCCACCGCCGGGGCGACGCCCGGGCCTTCCGCGCCTGCAACGACTGCGGCGCGCCCCTGTGCGACGACTGCGCCAACGAGTATTCCGGGCTGTGCCCCGACTGTGACCGCCCCCCGGCGGCGTGGGTGTTTCATGATTTGTATTGAAGCATGGAGCACCTTTATGTTATGCCAGACACGGCGGTGATCGAATTGTAGGGGCGGCGTTTCGCCGCCCGCCCTTTTGCCTGCTCGCATTCCGCGACCGGGGCCCGGACCTGCCGGGAGGGCGGGCGCCGCAACGGCGCCCCTACAACGGACTTGTATGTGGTTTTGAAAACAGCTTCCCGGTCTGATACTCAGATCACCGCGATGGTGCCGCCCTCGACCAGGGTCACGGGGAACACCACCGGCTTCCTGGAGGCGGTCTCCGGCTGCTCGATCAGGTCCACCAGCCGCTTGGCCGCGGTCCGGCCCATGTCCTCGCTGCTCTGGCGGATCGTGGTCAGCTTCGGCGAGAGAGCCTGGGTCAGCGGGATGCCGTCGTAGCCCGCGAAGGAGATGTCCTCCGGGATGCGCATGCCCAGCTCCCGGGCCGCCTCCTGAGCGCCCAGGTAGGGCATGTCGTCCGGCAGCAGGATGCAGGTGGGGCGTTCGGGAAGGCGGAGCATCTCCATCACGATCTTCCGCGTCAGGCGCACGTCGTTGTACAGGCCCTCCCGCACGTATTCCTCGGGCACCGCGAGCCCGTGATAGGTCATGATGCTGTGGAACTGGCTGATGCGGGTGCGGGTCACGATGGAATTGTCGTGGCCGTGGATGAAGGCGATGCGCTTATGTCCCCGGGAGATGGCGTAATCCACGATCTTCTGAACGCCCGTCTCGTTGTCCGAGAGCACCGCCGGGACGTTCTTGAAGAAATGGTCCACGGTCAGGCAGGGGATGTCGCTTTCGACCAGAGTTCGGATCGCGGGGCTCTTGAAGTCCACGCACACCAGGCAAACGCCGTCCACGCCGCTCTCCCGGCATCGCTGTACATAATCCACGTCCTCCCCCGGCTGGCCGGGGCGGATGAACAGCACGTTGTAGCCCAGGGCCTCGGCCTCCGCCTTCAGGGCGTTCAGGATCAGCACGAAGAAGGGATGCGTGAGCCCCCTTGCGCTTTCATCGACATACAGTACCCCCAGGTTATGGGTCTTCTCCAACATGTCTCCCAGCCTCCTCATAGTCCGCCTGGTCTTCCCCGATCCCCTATCCGGCGGCGTGGATCAGCTTGTCGAGCGTGTCATAGAGCCGCTCCGGCTCCACAGGCTTGGAAAGGTGCGCCGTCATGCCGGACTGCAGCGAGCGTTGCACGTCGTCGTCGAAGGCGTTGGCCGTCATGGCGATGATGGGAATGGTCTTGGCGTCCTCCCTGTCCAGGGCTCGGATGGCGTGGGTCGCCTCCAGGCCGTCCATCACCGGCATGCGCACGTCCATCAGGATCGCGTCATAATAGCCCGCCGGCTTCTCATTAAACATATCCAAGGCAATCTGGCCGTTCTCGGCGTGTTCGGATTCCACGCCCTCCATTTCCAGCAGGTCCATCAGGATGTCCGCGTTGATCTCCATGTCCTCGGCGATCAGCACCCGGCAGCCGTCGATGGATCGGCCCGCGCCCTCCTCCTCGACCAGCTGAACCGGCTCGCCCTCCGAGGCCTGCTCGCGCCGGTCGAGGATGGCCCGCATCTCCCTCAGCAGGCTGTCGGTGAACAGCGGCTTGGACATGATGCCGTCCACGCCGGCCTCCCTCGCTTCGGCCTGCATGTCGTCCCAGCTATAGCCGGTGAGCACCACGACGGCAGTGTCGCCGCCGTCAAACCTGCGAATGGTTCGCGTCAGCTCCACGCCGTCCATCTCCGGCATCTTGTAGTCCGTGAGCACGAAGTCGTAGGGCCGCTGCTTCTCCCGCGCCTGGATGACGGCCGCCACTGCCCGGGAGGGACTGGAGAGGGTGTCCGCGTCCACGCCGATGGCGTTCGCCACCAGCCGCGCGTGCTCGCAGGCCACCGCGTCGTCGTCCACCACCAGCGCCCGAAGGCCCTCGGGCAGGGCGTGGGCGTGCTCGGAGCGGACGCTGCGGCTGGAGGCCTTCAGCGTGACGGTGACGGTGAAGGTGGTGCCCACGTTCTTCTCGCTCTCCACCTGGATGTCGCCGTTCATCATGTCCACGATGTTCTTGGTGATGGCCATGCCCAGGCCCGTGCTGCCGTACTTGTTGGCAGCGCCGGAATCCTCCTGGGAGAAGGCCTCGAAGATCTTCGGAATGTACTCCTTGCTCATGCCGATGCCGGTGTCCGCCATGACGAAGCGCAGCGTGCAGTGGCCCTCGAAGGACGCCGTCTGCTCCACGGTGAAGGTCACGGTGCCGGGCACGGGGGTAAACTTGACGGCGTTGCCGAGGATGTTGATGAGCACCTGCTTCAGCTTCATGTCGTCGCCGATGTAGTAGTCGTTCACCTGGCCGATGATGTGGCAGTCGAAGTCCAGGCCCTTGTCCATGCACTGGCCGTTGATCATCACATTGATCTGGTCGATGAAATCCCGGAAGCTGAACTCCTCGCATTTCAGCACCATGCGGCCGGATTCGATGCGGCTCATGTCCAGGATGTCGTTGATGAGGCCCAGCAGGTGCCTGGCGCTGGCCCCGATCTTCTCCAGCTGCTCGCGGGTATGGGGCGACAGGTCCGGGTCCTTCAGGGCGATGTTGTCCAGGCCGATGATGGCGTTCATGGGCGTGCGGATCTCGTGGCTCATGTTGGAGAGGAAGCTGGTCTTGGCCCGGCTGCTCTCCTCCGCCAGCACCTTCTCCACCTCGATCTGCTTCTCCCGCTTCTGCATCAGGTAGAAGATGTAGAACAGGATGGCCAGCGCCACCACGATCAGCGCGGTCTGGATCATGCTGTTGCGGGTCAGGGTGTCGCCCACGTCGTCCAGGATGTCCCGCAGGTAATTACTCACCGGCTGGCTGGCGGTGGACACGACGTCGATGCCCTGCTCCGCCAGCTTGTCGGTGTAGAAGGCCTGGATCGGCGTCACGGCCTGCTCCGTGGCCATCTCGGTGGCCTGGCGCATCCACACGGTGGAGGTGAATATGATCAGCGCCAGCAGCACCACCCACACCACCGGGGACCGGCCCAGGCGGCGGTTGGCGTCCCGCCGGAACAGGTACAGGAAGAACATGAAGCCCAGGATTCCCCAGGCGGCCAGGATCAGGTAACTCTCCGTGGAGAGGGTCTTCACCGCGATCAGGTTGGGAATCAGGAAGTACAGCACGAAGAGCAGGGAAATGACGAGGCCGATCATGCCCGTGAGCCGCGCCCTGCGGTTCCCCTCCCGGCGGCCGGACTTGTAGGCCGCGGCGGAGGTGTAGGCATAGGCGACGGTCGCGCCCACCGTCGTCACGTCCACGATCCAGCTGATGGCCGTCCGCCCGAAGAAGGGCAGCACCAGGGACACGGCCATGATGAACAGGATGGCCTTCCCGGGCACGTGATGCTCGTTCAGGCTCCCGAAGGAGGCGGGCATCATGTCGTCCTGGGCCATGGCGCAGAGCAGGCGGCTGGAGGCGATGTAGTTGCCCACCAGGCCGGTGATGATCGCGCCGAAAGTGGTCAGCCCCAGCGCCACCGCGCCGAAGGCGCCCATGAAGGTCTCCGCCGCGTAGAAGGTGGGCAGGCCCTTGACGCCCTCATAGTCCGAAAGGTTGAAGATGTAATCCGTCCAGCTGGCGCAGCCCTCCGGCAGCGCGCAGACCGCCAGGATGGACAGCAGCGCGTAGGCTCCGGCGGCGGTGACGACGGCGACGGCCATGATGCGAAAGCTCTTCTTCACGGGGAAGCTGAACTCGCCCGTGGAATGGGAGATGGACTCAAAGCCTACGTAGGCCCAGGGCGCCAGGGCGATGATGGTGAACACGCCGGTCAGCGGGGCCTGGTTCGGCGAAAAGGCCGGGACGATGGTCAGGATATGGCTCTGGGGGTGAGCCAGGGCCGCGACCGTGCCCACGATGATCCCGCCGCCCAGTATGAGCGCCATGACCACCTGGACCTTCGCGGCGACGGGCCCCCGCAGGCAGATCAGCCCGGCGAACAGCAGCGCGGCCGCCGCCAGCAGCACCTCGCCCAGGTAGATGTCGAAGCCCGCGATCTGATAGTGGAAGCCGAACTGGAACAGCCCGCCGAACAGGTGCCGGGCGATCAAGGGCAGCGCCGTGGCGTTGGCCCAGATGATGGCCACGTAGGTGAGTAGCAGGAACCAGCCGTTCAGGAAGCCGTGGTCGTAGCCGAAGCTGTACTTGGCGTAGGCGTAGGTTCCCCCGGAATCCGGGAAGCGCATCATCAGGTGGTGGTAGTTCATGCCGATGACCAGCATGATCAGTCCGCCGATGAGGATGCCCAGCGCCGTGCCCACCGGGCCAGCCACCGGCAAAAACGTCGTGCCGGGCATGACAAAGGCGCCCCAGCCCACGCTGCATCCGAAGGCCAGCGCCCACGCCCCCATGGGAGACAGATAGCGCGACAGCTTGTCGTCCCCCGGTCTGTTGCTCTTGACCAAAACCATCACTACCCCTTCGCCTGTCGGCTTGGAACATGTCTTGATATGTGCAGCGGCCTCAGCAGCCCGCCTCGTATTGCTCGATGCCCGCCACGGCGGCGCGGTATCGCTCGACGGTGGCTCGCAGCTTGATAAGGGCCTCCTCGTCCGAGAGCCTCCGGGGATTGCCCGGGCGGAACTCCTCGGTGATCTCGTCGGCGGCCCTTGCCAGCGCGTCCAGGCCCAGGTTGGAGCACACGCCCTTCATGGCGTGGGCGCTCTCAAACAGCCTGGCCGCGTCCATGGTGCCGTAGGCCTCCTCCATCATGTCGTCCAAATGGCTGTTTTTCAGCTTGCGCACGTACTTGTCGATCAGCTTTTCGGATTTCATCACCCGCACGGCTTGGTCGTAGTTGCCGTCGATGATGTCGTACAGTTCCCTGATGGTCATGCCTCCGACTTCCTTTCTGTCTCCAATTCGGCCTGTATCAGCCGTTCAAACTCCTCCGGCGGCAGCGGCCGGGAGAAGAAATAGCCCTGGATCAGTTCGCAGCCCGCGTCCTTGAGCATGTCCAGCTGCCGCTGGGTCTCCACGCCCTCCGCCACCACCGGCACCTTCAGGTACCGGGCGATGTCCAGCACGACCTCCACCAGCCGGAAGTCCTTTTCGCTGTGCTCGATGTTGCGGACGAAGGCCATGTCCATCTTCAGCACGTCGATGGGCATGCAGGACAGCATGTTCAGCGAGGAATAGCCGCTGCCGAAGTCATCCATCTCGATCTCGAAGCCCCTGGCCCGCAGGTGGTTGATGAGCTCGATCATCTGCCCGGCGTTGTCGGTGTAGGCCGATTCCGTGACCTCCAGCTTCAGGCTCCGGTAGTCCAGACCGTGCTCCTTGAGCAGGTCCACGAGGCGCTGCTCCAGCTGCGGGTCGAACACGTCCACCCGGGACAGGTTCACCGACACGGGGATGGTCACGCCGAATTTCTCCTGCCACTCGGCGATCTGCCGGGCCGCCTCGTTCCACACGTAGTTGTCCACCACGCCGATCTGGCCGTTGCCCTCTAACAGCGGGATGAAGCTGGCCGGGGAAATCATGCCCAGCTCCGGGTGGTTCCAGCGGATCAGCGCCTCGGCGCTGGAGAGCCTGGGCGGGTCGCATTGCACGTTGTACTTGGGCTGGTAGTACACCACCAGCTGCTTTTCCTCCACGGCGCGGCGCAGGTCGTTCAGCAGGCGCTGGTTCAGGATCTCCCGCTCCTGCATCTCCTCGTCGTAGATCATCAGGTGGGACTTGAAGTCCCCGCGCACCAGGTTGCAGGCGGCCCGGGCCCGGTCGAACAGCAGCACCGGCTCCACGTCCTCCCGCCAGGGGTTCACGCCCATGCGCAGGCGGATGCTGGCGTTGCGGGACAGCGCGTTCACAGCAGCCTGGAATCGCTCCAGCAGGGCCTCATAGTCCGCCTGGGGCGTGCAGTAGACGGCGAAGCGATCCGCCTCGATGCGGCTGGCGATGCCCTCGGTTTCGCTCAGAAACGCCCGAACCTCGTCTCCGATGGTGCGCAGCACCTTGTCGCCGAACTCCCGGCCGTTCAGGGCGTTGACGGAGTGGAACTGCTCGATGTTGAGCACCACGGCGTCCATGTGCCAGTCCGGGTGGTAGTGGTGGATGCGGTTGGCGTATTCAAAGAAGAAGTTGCGGCTATAGAGCATGGTCAACTGGTCGTGCTCCGCCGCGGAGATCAGCTGCCGGCCCTCGCTCAGCTCGATGATGCGGCTGACGCGAGCCAGGATCACCTCGTGCATGTCGAAGGGCTTGGTAATGAAGTCCAGCGCGCCCATTTGCAGCGCCCGAAGCTCCGCGTTGCGCTCCGCCGTGAGCACGATGATGGGGATGCTGTTGAGAAATTCGTCGCCGCGCACCCGGGCGATCACCTCGAAGCCGTCCATCTCCGGCATGATCAAATCCAGCAGCACGATGGACAGCCGATCCTTGTATTGCTCGATCATCGCCAGCGCCTCCCGGCCGTTGGAGGCGTAGATGATCTCATAGTAATCCTCCAGAATCATCCCCAAAACGTCGCGGTTGATCTCCTGGTCATCCACGATCAGCACCAACTGAGGTTTTTTCAGTTGCTTGGATATGATCATTCGTTCTTACCTCCAACCCTGGTATTCTGGGTCAGCGCGTGTTTATTTGATCAGGCCCTTCAGCGTGTCGTACAGCAGGTCGGAATCCACCGGCTTGGCCTGGTGGGCGTTCATGCCCGATTCAATGGAATGCTTCACGTCCTCGTTGGAGGAATTGGCGGTCAGCGCGATGATGGGCACGGTCCTGGCATCCGCGCGGTCCAGGGCGCGGATGGCCCGGGTGGCGTCGAAGCCGTCCATCACGGGCATGCGCAGGTCCATCAGGATCGCGTCAAACCGCCCGATGGGCGAGTGGCTGAACCGCTCCACGGCCTCCCGGCCGTTTTCCGCCCGCTCGGTGGTGACGCCCTCCAGCTCCAGCAGGTCCGCCACCAGCTCGGCGTTGATGTCGATGTCCTCGACGATCAGGATGTGCCGCCCCTCCAGGCTCTGGAGCGTGCCCGCGCTCTCGCCGGTCTCTGCCGCGCTCTCCCGGGGCAGCGTCTCCAGATGCACCGTGATGACGAAGGTGCTCCCCTTCCCCTTCTCGCTGGAGACGGTGATTTCGCCGCCCATCAGGTCGATGAGCCGCTTGGCGATGGTCATGCCCAGGCCGCTGCCGCCGAAGCGATTGGTGGTGCTGGCGTCCTCCTGGGAGAAGGCCTCGAAGATCCGGGGCAGGAACGCCTCGTCGATGCCGATGCCCGTGTCGCAGATCGTGAACTTCAACAGGCTGGTCGTCCCGTCGCCCTCG
The DNA here is from genome assembly GCA_900315585.1 of uncultured Eubacteriales bacterium. GTDB lineage: Bacteria > Bacillota > Clostridia > Christensenellales > Aristaeellaceae > UBA2862. Next base: position 15,992 of record OMZP01000042.1, read on the forward strand.
AAGGACTGCTCCGCCTTGAAGGAGACGGTACCGCCCTCGGGGGTAAACTTGATGGCGTTGTCCAGCACGTGCACCAGCGCCTGCCTCAGGCGCTGGGAATCGCCGATGAAGCAGCGGTCCACCTCGCCCACGCGCTCGCTGCGGTAGCTGACGTTCTTCTCGTCGCAGCGGCTCTGGGCCAGCATGTCGATGAGCTCCAGCGCCTCAGCGAGCGAAAACCGCTCGTTCTTCAGCCGCATGTCGCCGGAGTCGATGTAGTTCATGTTCAGAACGTCGTCGATGATCTCCAGCAGGTGATGGGCGCTGACGTCGATCTTCTCCAGACGCTCCCGCATCTGGGGCTTCAGGTCGTCCTCCTTCAACAGCACGGTGTCCAGCCCGATGATCACGTTCATGGGCGTGCGCATTTCGTGGCTCATGCTGGCCAGGAAGCGGGTCTTGGTGCGGTTGATCTCTTCCGCCGCCGACAGCTGCGCCGCCAGGTGCTCATTTTCGATCACCTTCTGGACGATTTGGCTGAGCAGGCGATACATGAAGTAGACGAACACGCTGCCGCCGAACAGGATCCCGGCGATCACCGCGTCCGGCTTGCCGAACAGGCCGACCATCAGATAGCCCAGCAGGAAGCACACCAGCAGCACGATGGGAATATACAGCACGCGGTTTTCGCTGTTCCAGGTCTTCAATTCGCGAATGTAGCGGGCGAACCGAACGAAGCAATAGATGTTGTACACCATCAGGATGCTGCCCAGATACACCGTGGCATAGATGATCCATTGTATCACGCTCATCCCCCCTTATTTCAAAGATTGAATTATACCACGAACGGCGCCAACGCGCAACAAAAAAACGGAAAACTCGCGGAATCCCGCGCCTTTGGGCGGGGAACCGCGGAGGCGGCTGCCCGGAAACCGTCTGCGTCCGGCACGGGAGCAGGAGTAGGAAACAGGCGCGACGCTGGCCCGCCTTCCTCAGGCCTGTCCCCTTTCCTCCTTGATCCTTCGGATCTCCTTGATGACCAGCTTGATGTCGACGGGCTTGGCGATATGCCCGTTCATTCCGGCGTTCAGGCATTCCGTAATGTTCTCGGAGAAGGCGTCCGCCGTCATCGCCACGATCGGGATGGAAGCCCTCCAGGGCTCCTCCATCGCCCGAATGGCCCGGGTGGCGTCGAGGCCGTTCATCTCCGGCATCTGCACGTCCATGAAGATCAGCGCATAGCTGTCCTTTTCAGCTGCGAGCACCCTGTCCACGCAGATGCGCCCGTTCTCGGCCCGATCGGTCACGATGCCGAACATGGCGAGCAGCGTGGAGATGATCTCCCAGTTGACATCGTTGTCCTCGGCCACCAGGATGCGCAGCCCCGCCAGGTCGGAATAATCGTCCTCCGGCTCGAGGGACGTGGGCTCCGCGCCGGTCAGCGCGCTGATCTTGTCATAGAGGGTGGAGCGGAAGAGGGGCTTGCTGACAAAGCCGTTCGCGCCCGCCTCCTTGGCCAGGTCCTCGATGTCCGACCAGTCGTAGGCGGAGATCAGCAGGATGGGAAGGTTCGCGTCGATCTCCGCGCGGATCCGGCGGATCGTCTCGATGCCGTCGGTGTCCGGCATCTTCCAGTCGATGATGGCGATGCTGTAATCCCTTCCGGCCTGATGCCTGCGGACGATCATCCCCAGCGCGTCCTCGCCGCTGCGCGCCTGCTCCACGGTGGCGCCCAGGGATTCGAGGGTGTCCGCCGCCGTCTGCAAAAGCACCTCGTCGTCATCCACGATCAGCGCGTCGATGGCTTCCAGCCGCATTTCCTCCCGCTGCCTGTCGGCCACGGGGATATCCAGCACGACCGTGAAGGTGGTCCCCTCGCCGGGCGCGCTCTGGCAGTCAATCGTTCCGCCCATCAGCTCGACCATCCGCTTGGTGATGGTCAGGCCCAGGCCGGTGCCCTGGATGCTGTTGACGCGGCTGTCCGTCTGTCGGGAGAAGGGCTGGTACATGGTCTTCATGTATTCCGGGCTCATGCCGATGCCCGTGTCAGCGACCACATAGGTCAGCCGCACGCAGCCGGGCATGGTGCTCTCCTCCTCGCGCATGTCCACGCTCACCCGCCCGCCGGGCTCGGTGTACTTGATGGCGTTGGAGAGGATGTTGATGTAAATCTGGTTCAAGCGGAGCTGGTCCGTGTACAGGTATTCCTTCTCCATGCGGTTGATGTGGAAGCAGAATTCGATGTTCTTCTCCTTCACCATCGGCTGGGAGAGGTTCACCAGGTTTTCCACCGTCTCCACGATGGAGAACGTCAGGGGGCTCAGCTTCAGCTTGCCGCTCTCCACCTTGGTGATGTCCAGGATGTCGTTGATCAACGTCAGCAGATGATCGCTGGCAAGGCTGATCTTTCGGAGGCACTCCCGGGTGGACTCCACATCCCCCAGGTTCTTCCCGGCGATGGTCGTCAGGCCAATGATGGCGTTCATCGGCGTGCGAATGTCGTGGGACATGGTGGAAAGGAAGTCCGTCTTGGCCTTGTTGGCGGATTCCGCCTCCCTGACCGCGATCTGGAGGCGGCGGTTGAGGTAGAACATGTAGAACATGTCGAACAGGAACAGGATCAGCAGGCCGGCGGACACCACGCCGATCAGCAGCCAGTTCTCCCTGTCCACATGGAGGTCCTTCGCCGGCACGAAGCTCAGCAGCGTCCACCCGACCGCGGTGGAGACGGGGGTAAAGGCGAGGATGCACTCCTGGCCCCGGGAATCGAGCATGGAAACGGAGCCCGTCGAAGTGGTGATCCTGTCGAACAGTGCCTTCGACGAAGCGGGATCGGCGGGATTGCAGGATTGATAGAACTCAAAGAAGCTGGAATCCTCGAAGCTGGAGCCCTTGAGGATGTAATCGCCGTCGGCGTCGATCATGGAGAACTCGGTGTTCGCCAGGTCTCCCTGGGGGAAGACCCACTTCCCCTCGAGCTCCGAGATGGGCACGATGCGCATCAAGATCGCGTCCTCGGTTCCTTCGCTCCGCGGATCGCGCAGCGCGACCCGGTTGCAGAAGGCCAGGGATTGTTCGCCGTTCATCGGGTTGGTAAAGGCGCGGGTCACGTTGATCGCCTTGCCGATCTCAGCGATCCAGCTCACGTCCTCCAGCAGCCCCAGCCCGTCGTAGGAAATGGCATAGTCGTCGGCGGTGCCCTGCTTCGGGCGGGTGGAAAGACCCGCGAGTGTGTCCAGCGCAATCAGGTGCGCCGAAGTGTTTGCGAGCACGTGGGAGGGGCGAATGTAATCGACCACCTCCTGCATGGTCATCTTCTCGCTGTTGATGTATCGGGCCCACACATCGCAGATGTTCTGCTCGCCCTCCAGGTAATTCTCCGTCACGTGTTCGATGGTGACCGTCGTATCCACGAAATAATCGATCTGCCGCTGATAGGCGTCCCTGCTCTCCAGCCGGGAATACGACACGACAAAGACCAATATGGCGGCCATAATGATCGCGTTGACAATGACAATCAAAGTCTTCTTCATGTTCAGATCTCCCTTGAATCGCCAGGCCATGAACGCCGCAATGACAGCATCTGTGCAGGGGGGCAGGAATTCATCCATTTTATACTATTATAACACATTCACATCGTGCTTGTACAGCCCAACCAACCTCATTTTCCACAATCATAGCGCCTCGATCCTAAACCGATCCGGCTGCTATTGACGGGCAAAAGAAAAATCTGTGAGATTTGAATGAATCTCACAGATTTTGTGGTCGAGGTGACAGGATTTGAACCTGCGACCTTTTGGTCCCGAACCAAACGCGCTACCAAACTGCGCTACACCTCGATGGGAATGGAGCCAATGAAGGGACTCGAACCCTTGACCTGCGGTTTACGAAACCGCTGCTCTGCCAACTGAGCTACATTGGCGCGATTTGCGTATTGCCGCTGACCGCCGCTGACAATTAAGGATTATAGCACAAATGCGGGGGTTTTGTCCATAGTTTTGCGGGTTGGGCTGGATATTTAACAATCATACCTCCCGGCAGGGCCGGGGCCCAATCGCTGCCGCGTGGATGTGCGGAATGCGTTCGGGAAAACAGTGCAGGCGGCCTGAGGCCGCCCGCACAACAAGATAACCGTATAGGGCCTATGCCTTGCCCGCCCTCCCCTATTTCCGATCGGCGTCGGTGAAGGGATCGCCGCAGTTCGGGCAGAACCTGGGCGGGTTGGCGGGATCCTCCGGGATCCAGCCGCACTTGTCGCAGCGGAAGGTCTTCGGCTTCTCGGGCTTCTTCGTGCCGCAGTTGGTGCAGAAATTGCCCTCGTTGGCGCTGCCGCAGCTGGGGCAGAACCACTTGCCGTCGTCAGCGGGAGCCGCCTCCGACTTCTTCTGCTGCTGCATATTGGCCACAGCCCTGGCAATGGTGGCGCTGAGGGCGTCGGCCATGTTCACAGCCTTGGGCGCGGGCTGGGTCGCGGGCATCAGCGCGGCGCGCAGGGCGTCGGCCTGCTGCTCGTAGTACTGATAGGCCTGGTCGTGCTGGCGCTCGGGGCGCTGCTCGGTAAGCTCGAAGCGGATCTCGTTGAAGTAGGGCGAATCCACCAGGATGGTGGTGTCGAACTCATACTCGAAGCGATAGCGCGGCGGATTGAAGGACACCCTGCGGCCCTCGCGGTCGTTGTGATACTCCTCGGAGCGATGCTCGGTGACCTCGGTGCGCACGTCGATGACCTGGCTGAGGTCGATCACGTCCGGGTTCTCGTCCCGCCAGTTGCGGCTGCTGGTGACGAAGAACTTCCCGGCCTGCTCGTCGAGGTAGACCTTGGTGACGCCGCCCAGCACGGTGCTGGGGCGAACGGAGGCCAGCACGGCCTGGTTGGCCTCGCGGTAGGCCAGGTGCTGGCGGATCTCCGCCACGGTGGACTGGCGGCGATCCGTCATGAAGGGCGAGAGCTTCCGGGCGCAGTCCTTGCACAGGTTGCCGTCCTCCAGCTTGCGATTGCCCAGCAGGCCAATCTCCCCGCCGCAGATTTCGCAGATTTTCTTGCTAAACAGTCCCATGGTATTCCCCTCCTGCATCGGTTATTCTCAAATGGTATTATAACAAAGAATTATGGAATTGTAAAGCGTGGCTCAGTCATTCAGTCCTATCCCTTCCTGAATCTCTTGCCGTCCGTCTTCAACCGTTTTGACGTGTTCGCAGACGGAGCACGCCTCGTAATGACCCCATGTGAAGTATTGCTTCCCGTCGACCGTTTTCTCACCTGTCCAGGTTTCGTTGGTACTGACATAATTGTGCGCCCCAAATTCCCCATACGCCTCTCCGCAGCGTTTGCATACGGCCTTTGCCAGGCAGGTGGCGGTTCCGCCGGTATGGCCCAGGGCCTCCGTCTCCACCGTCTCGCGGCTGAGCTCCGCCTTGCAGACGGCGCAATAGACGACGTTGTCATAACTGCCCTTTGCCGTACAGGTAGCCGCGACCTCGTTCTCCCGCACCGCCTCGGCGGGGGTATGGCCCAGGGCCTTCGTCTCCACCGTCTCCCGGCTGAGCTCCGCCTTGCAGACGGCGCAA
>OMZP01000042.1:21621-47147 GCA_900315585.1 uncultured Eubacteriales bacterium
CTGCCCTTTGCCGTACAGGTAGCCGCGACCTCGTTCTCCCGCACCGCCTCGGCGGGAGTATGGCCCAGGGCCTTCGTCTCCACCGTCTCGCGGCTGAGCTCCGCCTGGCAGACGGCGCAATAGACGACGTTGTCATAGCTGCCCTTCGCCGCGCAGGTGGCCGCGACCTCGTTCTCCCGCACCGCCTCGGCGGGGGTATGGCTCAGGGCCTCCGTCTCCACCGTCTCGCGGCTGATCTCCGCCTGACAGACGGCGCAATAGACCACGCGGTCATAGCTGCCCTTCGCCGCGCAGGTGGCGGGGGTCTCGTTTTCCTTCACCGCCTCGGCGGGGGTATGGCTCAGGGCCTCCGTCTCCACCGTCTCGCGGCTGAGCTCCGCCTTGCAGACGGCGCAATAGACGACTCTGTCATAGCTGCCCTTTGCCGTACAGGTAGCCGCGACCTCGTTCTCCCTCACCGCCTCGGCGGGAGTATGGTCCAGGGCAGGGGTCTCCACGGTTATGGAGGTGTTCAGCTTCTTGTTTTTGAAGATCGCCGTGTAGGTGATGGAGCCGCCCTCGGTGCAGGTGGCGAAAGTTACCTTCTTTTCGACCCTCCTGCTCTTCACCTTGTCTTTCTTTGGGCAATGCGAGCATTTGCTGATTGCGGTGCATTTGCTATAATCCTTTTTCCATTTGTAGGTGGTTCGGCCCCACTTGTGGTCGGCTGTGGTGGGTTCGGGTCTGCGAAATTCGTTGGTTTCGACAGGTTTGTCAAATCCGGTCCGCTCGAACAGGGCGACGAGGTACTTGTGTTGATAGAGTCCTCCCGCGTGAACTTGTATTACTTCAGGCTCCATATTCGCGCTCCGGTCCGGGTTATTAGCCGCAAAGTTCTTCAATGTCGAATAATCCTTCTCGTCCACGTTCGCGTCTACCCTCCAGCTCCAGCCCACAAAGGCATAGCCGGGGTTGGCCGTGGCGATGTACTGGCCTGAGAATTCATCGTACCACACCTTGCCCGCCTCGGACGGATGGACGAGGATCCGGACGCCATAGACTTCCAGGCCGGTAGCCCCGGTGGCCAACGAGACGTCAGAGGCGGCGGTATCGGCGGTCGCCCCAATGGCGCTTTCCGGCAGCGGCTCGCCCTCGGCATTCCGAAGCTGGTAGGTCTCGCCTTCCGGCAGCGGCCCGAACGGATCGCGCTCGGCGTCCCAAAACGCGCCGACGGCGCCTTCGCCGTCGATGGCGACGGGCTGATCGCCGGTTTTGTAGACGTTCGACACCTCGCCGTCCACGTGCATGCTCGTGCCGACGACGCCGCCCACCAACACGTTGTCCACCTGTGCATTCTCCTGCACGTTGACGGTGACGTTATCGCCGTTGACGGCCACATTGGTCGCCTGCGCGCCGCTTTCGAGGGTGACGGTGCTGTCGGAAGCGTTGTTCGTGATCTCAAGGCCGTCCAGCTTTACGCCGCCCTGCAGCGACAGGTCGCCGGAGGAATTGAGGATCGCAAACGCGCCCCCTCCCGCGTTGTGAGCCTCCGTCCCGGCATCGTCGGAGGAATCGAGGATGTCCGAAAACATCGGCGCCTCCGAGTCGTTACCGCCATTGTAGGCGTTATACTCATTCCGTTCGTCCACGCAGGCGACGGCGATGGCCGATCGCTCCGCGTCCATCATGTCCCGGACGACCGCCTGGTCGTCGGCTGAACCGAGGAAGTCCACCTGCGGCGTCCCCGGGTTGGTACCGCCATTGTCGGCGTAGGTCTCATTCCAGTCGTCCCCGCGGGCACCGGCGACGCCCTGTAGCTCCCAGCGGGCACCGGCGATGGCCTGTAGCTCCGGCTCCGACATGTCCCGGACGACCGTCTGGCCGTCGGCGCGCACCAGCGCAACCTGGTCTGCCCCGAGGACTTCGCCGTTCACGACAATGCTGCCGTCCTCCGCGTCCCGGGACAGGACGGCGGTAACCCGCTCCTGGGGGATCGTGTCATCATCGACGGCGGACGCCAGCGCGCTCAGCGCCGCCAGCGACATCAGCGCCGCCAGCAGCAGCGCCATCAACAGCTTAATGTATTGCTTCATGGGGTTCCCTCCTGTGGGGTCGGTCGGGTTTGCATGGAATTACAGGATTATAATAACATATTTTACATATCCTTTCAACGTTTTTTCGATGGATTACGGGGTAAGGAACGGTCTCCACCCATGGAGAAGGCAGCCGAGCGCGGCATGGTCGGACGAGCTCCTTTGCGGTCGGCTTCGCGGCGTTATTGCGGCAGAGGCGCGGGGCGAATCGCGAGGAGACCTCATCCGCCCCCTTCGGGGGCACCTTCCCCAAAGGGGAAGGCTTTGGGAACGCCCTTGTCCGCCTGAGTCGCGGGAACACCTCATCCGGCCCGTTCCGGGAGGTTTACTTCATTCGTATGTAAATAACCCAAGCAGACCAGAGGCTTTCCCTGGGATGCGTTGACTTTTAATACAAGTTGTGCTATATTATTGACATTGAGATACAGATTTCCTTGTATTCAATACCAGATTCAATGCTTTGTAATATTGTTTAATATGGATTTAAGAACTCAGAGGTAATTGTCATGAAGATCGCGCTGATGTTTTCCGGCCAGGGAGCCCAGTTCCCCGGCATGATGAAGGATCTGTATGAAGCCGAGCCCGCCGCGAGGGCGGTGTTTGAAGCGGCGGACGCGGCGCTGGGGCGGAGCGTCTCTGCGCTGTGCTTCGAGGGCAGCCAGGAGGAATTGAACCTGACCCACAACACCCAGCCCTGCGTGCTGGCGGCGGATCTGGCCGCGGCGGCGGCGCTGAGCGCCCACGGCGTCGAGGCCCAGGGCGCGGCGGGCTTCTCCCTGGGCGAGTACGCGGCCCTGGCCCACGCCGGGTCCATCGCCATGAGCGACGTGTTCCCGCTGATCCAGTTTCGGGCGGACAGCATGCAGGAGGCCGTCGCCCCCGGCGTCGGCGCGATGGCAGCCATGCTGGGCGGCACGCCGGAGCAGGTCGAGGCGGTCTGCGCCCAGGTGACGGAGGGCTACGTGACCGCCGCCAACTACAACTGCCCCACCCAGACGGTGATCTCCGGAGAGGCGGCGGCGGTGGAGCAGGCCATCGCCCTGGCGCGGGAAAAACGCATCCGGGGCAAGATGCTGGCCGTGAGCGCCCCGTTCCACTGCGCGCTGATGGAGAGCGCCGCCAGGAAGCTGGAGTCGCGTTTTGCGGAGGTGACCTTCTCCGAGCCGAATATGCCGGTGTACATGAACGTGGACGGCCGTGTGAACGCCGACGCCGCGGCCATCCCGGGCCTTCTGGTTCAGCAGGCCATGAGCCCGGTGCGCTGGACGAAGACCCTTGAGAACATGAAGGCCGACGGCTTCGACACCTTCATCGAGTGCGGCCCCGGCAGAACCCTGTCCGGGCTCGCCGGAAAGACGCTGGAGGGCGTGACCATCCTGCGGGTGGGCGACGCCGCGACGCTGAAGGAGACGCTGGAGGCACTGGGCAGATAGCCATCATTTTTCGCTGGTTTCAAAATGCCGTTACGGCACCCGCCAAGCCTTCCCCTGGAGGGGAAGGTGCCGAACGAAGTGAGGCGGATGAGGTGGAATCAGAACACCTCATCAGTCTGCTGCGCAGACAGCTTCCCCTCAAGGGGAAGCCTTTTGGACGGTTTATGAGGAAGTTTCCATGGACGCAAAGTTAGTTGAAAAACAACACAAGAAGGGCAAGCTGTACGTGGAGGAGCGGCTGGGGCTGCTGTTTGACGACCACCGCTACGACGAGCTGACCACCCCGGAAACCCGGGACGGCGTGTACGTCTGCGAGGGCACGGTGTCCGGCAAGCGGGTGGTGGCGGCGGCCCAGGACTTCACCTACAAGGGCGGCACGCTGGGCTTGAAGCACGGGAAGAACATCGCCATGGCGCTGGATCTTGCCATCCGCAGGAAGTGCCCCTTCATCTCCATCAATGACTCCGGCGGCGCGCGCATCCAGGAGGGCATCGACGCCCTCTCCGGCTACGGCGACATCTTCTATCGCAACGTGCGGGCCTCCGGCAGGATTCCGCAGATTTCGATGATCCTCGGGCCCTGCGCCGGCGGCGCGGTCTACTCCCCCGGCATCACCGACTTCATCTTCATGACCGAGAAGATCAGCCAGATGTTCATCACCGGCCCGAAGGTGATCCACGCCGTCACCGGCGAGAGCATCACCGGCGAGGCCCTGGGCGGCACCGTGATGCACGGGGCCAACAGCGGCGTGGCCCACTTCTGCACCGACACGGAGCTGGAGTGCTTCATGGCGGTGCGGCGGCTGGTGGGCATGATTCCCAGCAACTGCCGGGACCGGCGACTGAAATGCTATGTGGACGCCAACGCGCCCATCTTCCATTTTGAAATGCCCCAGGACAGCCACAAGGGCTACGACATCAGCGAGATCATCGCCAACATATTCGACGTGAAGTCCTTCTTCGAGCTGCAGCCGGACTTCGCCCGGTCCATCGTGATCGGCCTGGCCAAGCTGGGCGGCGAGACGGTGGGCATCATCGCCAACCAGCCCAACTACATGGCCGGGGTGCTGGACTGCAATTCCAGCGACAAGGCCGCCCGGTTCGTGCGCTTCTGCGACGCCTTCCGCATTCCCATCGTCACGTTCACGGACGTGCCGGGGTACCTGCCGGGCATCGCCCAGGAGCAGGCGGGCATCATCCGCCACGGGGCGAAGCTCCTCTACGCCTTCTCCGAGGCCACGGTGCCGAAGATCAACGTGATCCTGCACAAGGCCTACGGCGGCGCCTACATCGCCATGAACAGCGCCCACATCGGCGCGGACTGCGTGTTCAGCTGGCCGGGGGCCGAGGTGGCCGTGATGGGCGAACAGGGCGCGGTGGAAATCCTCTACGCCCGTGAGACCCGCAACATGGACGCCCAGCAGGCCCGCGCCTTCCTGGACGAAAAGGCCGCGGAGTATCGACGGGACGTGATGAACACGAAGCTGGGTCTGGAGCGCGGCTATATCACCGAGGAGATCCGCCCGGAGCAGACCCGGGACAAGCTGATTGAGCAGCTGAACCGCATGGGCTACAAGCCCGCCATCCGCCGGATGATCGCAAGGAGAAGACACGGGAATATACCGCTGTAAGCAGCACAAAAGAGCCTTCCCCTTTGGGGAAGGTGGCCGAGCAAAGCGAGGTCGGATGAGGTCTTTCACGAATCGTCCCCGCGCCTTTATCGCAATAGAGGCGCGATATGATTCCCACGAGGACCTCATCCGTCATTTGCTTCGCAAATGCCACCTTCCCCATAGGGGAAGGCTTTTTCTATGTGTGAATTATTCTTCTTCCTCGTACTCCGGGATTCGGCTCTCGAACAGCACGGTGTCGCCGTCGTCGGAGATTTCCTCCAGGATCTCGGTGGCGTCGTCCATGTCGTCGGCGGTGTGGATGTTGGAGCGGGAGAAGCCGGACTGGAGCATGCCCCGGATGATGCTGCGGGAGAAGGCCCGCCGCCCCACCAGGATCACGGAATCGGCGCAGTCGGCCATCACCGTGCCCAGGGCGAAGTTCACGTCGGCCTCCTTGCCGCCCTGCTCCCCCAGTCCCGGCGTCACCACGATGCGGCGGCCGGACATCTGGGACAGGACCCGCATGGCCTCGAAGGCACTGTCCGCGTCGTCGTTCAGGGAGTCGTCGATCACGTTCATATCGCCGGGGATCAGCTGCATCCGGTGCTCGATGGGGGTCAGGTTCCGTATGCCCTCGGCGATCTCCTCCAGGCTCAGGCCCAGGCGCTGGGCCATGGCCGCGGCCAGCAGGATGTTCTTCACATTGTAGCTGCCCAGCAGGCGCGTGCGGCAGTGGGCGCTCTGGCCGTCGGCGCAGATCAGCTTGAAGCCGGTGCCCCGCGCGCTGTAGACCAGCTGCTCCGCCCGAAGCCAGGCGTCCTCGTCTCCCTCCAGGCCCACGCGGCACTTGTCATGCCGGCACAGGGCGAAGAGGCGGTTCACGTAGTCGTCGCCGGAGCCGAACACCGCAAAGCCCGTCCTGGGCAAGCCCTGGATCAGCTCAAACTTGGTGCTGGCGATGTTCTCCAGGGAGCCGAAGGTGTCCAGGTGGCGGGGGCCGATGCTGGTGAGAATGGCGTACTTCGGACGCACCAGGTCCACCAGCTCCTTGATGTCGCCCACGTGGGTCGCGCCCATCTCCGCGATGAACACCTGGTGCTCCGGCTTCAGCATGTCGTTCACGGTGCGAGAGATGCCCATGGCCGTGTTGAAGCTGGCCGGGGTGGCCAGCACCTCGTACTTTCTGGACAGCAGGTCCCGCAGGATGAACTTCACGTTGGTCTTGCCGTAGCTGCCGGTGATGCCGATGGTGATCAGGTCCTTCTGGGCCCGGAGCTTCTTCTTCGCGCTCTTGAAGAAGCTGGCGTTCAGCTTCGTCTCGTAGGGGTTGATGATCGTGGCCGCCAGCTGCACGATGAAGGGCATGGCGGCGTAGAGGAAGTAGACCGGGATGGACACCGCGCCCAGCAGTGCCGCCAGCGCCAGGCACAGCGCCAGCAGCACGCTGAGCAGCCTGCGCACCCGTTGGGTGACCACGAAGGGCCGCTTGCTGGGGCGGGAATAGTCCCGCCAGCCGATCCAGGCCATCAGCGCCACGAACAACAAAAGCACCAGCCAGCCGGAGAGGGCGCGGCGCGCCTCCTCCCCCGCCATGAACATGCTCAGCAGCACCGGCAGGTACAGGCTCAGCGCCGCCGCCAGGAACGCCCAGAGCACGTTCTCCTTTAAGATGCGGTCGCGGCTGCGGGTCAGCCAGTGGCGATAGGCCGGCAGCTGGTAGCGCCCCGCCTGCAGCGCGTGGATGGCGTTGACCGACGCGGCGCAGCAGGCCACCGCGACCATCACGATTTCCACAATTTTGAACAGCATATCAATCCTTCTCTTCGGTCTGTCCGCGCCAAAAGATCCTTCGACTGCGGCGCTTTCGCGGCTTCGCTCAGGATGACGGGGGCGAACCCCGGTTGCCAGAGGCGCAGGACAGCGCGGTTCAATCCTCTCTCACGAGCATCGGGTCGTTGTCCGGGTTGCCCTCGGGCAGATGCTCCAGCGCCATGATCAGCGCGTCCTCGGTGTTCTCATAGTAACGCTTTCGGTAGCCCACGTCGATGAAGCCCAGCTTGTGGTAGAGGTTCTGGGCCGCCACGTTGCTGCGGCGCACCTCCAGCGTCATCCAGTTCATGCCGCTGTCCGCCGCCAGCTGGATCATCGCCCGGGTCACCTGCTCGCCGTAGCCCATGCCCCGGCGATCCTCCCGCACGGCGATGTTGGTGATGTGGCCCTCGTCCAGCACGAACCACACCCCGGCGTAGGCGATGGCCTCGCCGTCCTCCCGCAGCACCACGTAGCGGGCGCAGGCGTTGTCCGTCACCTCCCGATAGAAGGATTCCTTCGACCAGGGGGTTCGGAAGGTGGCCGCCTCGATGGCCGCGACAGCGTCAACATCGTCCAGGGTCATTAATCCGATGGTGATTTCAGACATGGTTATCTCCATAAATGAGGTATGAGGAATGGTTGAGGGAATCCTTACGGATTCCATTGATCAGGTGACGACAGTAATGATCGCACTGGAATCCAACAAATCCGCAGGGATTTGTACCGGCATTCCTCATTCCTCATTCCTCACTCCTCATTCCCAATTTCACCTTTCGCTCCCGCTCCGCCTGGGGTGCGCGGAGGTAGATCGGCACAAGGCTCCTGGCCTCCACCCAGGTCTCGGGGCGCTGGGCGGCGAGGATGGCCGCGGCATCGGCGCGCAGGTCCCTCAGGTGGGGCGGGGCGATCAGCGCCCTCTCCCCCAGCGCCTCGCGGACGGCCTGTGCGTGCACCGGCACGCCGTCGCCCACGAACGCCAGCCGCCGGTCCTTTGGCAGCCGATTCAGAAAATCGGATAGGGGCTCCGCGGCATCCTCCAGCGCCCGCACGGGCATCCCGTCCGCCATGTCGAAGGCGGCGCAGTACACCTGGCCCCGGCGGGCGTCCAGGATCGGGCAGCAGAGGCCGTCGAAGCCGTAGAAGTTCATGGCCAGGGTCTCCAGGGCATGCACCGCGCAGCAGGGCTTGCCAACCCCGTGGGCCAGCCCCTTGGCCGCGCACACGCCGATGCGCACGCCGGTGAAGGAGCCGGGGCCAGCCACCGCGGCGAACACGTCCACGTCCCGGCAGCTCAGGCCCACGGCGCTCAGCGCCCCGTCCACGGCGGCCATGATGGTCTCGGAATGGGTCAGCCCGTGGTTCATGGCGATCTGGTGGACGATTCTTCCGTCCTTCAAAATCGCGCAGCCCGCCACGGGGCCGGAGGTGTCGATGGCCAGCACCGTGGGGTTCTCCCGATCAAACGCCATCCGCGTCCCTCCAATCCGAAAGCGCCGCCGGGTCGAATCCGGCAACGCCGTCGTTTTCGATTTCGATGCGGCGCGCGTCGTCCTCCGCGCCGCGGGTCAGGGTGATGTTCAGCGCCGGAGCCACGTCCAGCTCGGCCATCTGGGGCCACTCCACCAGGGCCACGCCGTCGCCGCCCACGAACTCATCCAGGCCCGCGGCGTAGTATTCGTCCGGGTCGGACAGGCGGTAGAGGTCGTAGTGATAGAGCTTCCGTCCCCCCGCCTCGTAGGGCACCATCAGCGTGAAGGTGGGGCTGGGCATGGGGCCGGTGACGCCCATGCCGCGGGCGATGCCCCGGGCCAGCACCGACTTCCCCGCGCCCAGGTCCCCCATCAGCAGCACCGTGTCCCCCGGCGCGAGCATCGGGGCGAGCCGGGACGCGAAAGCCATGGTATCCGTTTCGGAGTGCGTTTCAAAAACCATTCGTTGCCTCTTTTTAGCCTTCCCCTTTGGGGAAGGTGGATCGCCACGCAGTGGCGAGACGAATGAGGTCGTTTACGCGTTGCCTATCGCTGTGCCTCATCGACCTCATCCGCCCCCTTGCGGGAGCACCTTCCCCGGAGGGGAAGGCATCATTGGCACAGCGGGCGGCGCAACGCCGCCCCTACAATGCGTCTGCCTCTTATCGGATGCAGACGACGCCTTCGGGCCGAATCGCCAGCACCGTGGTGGCCTTTTCGCCGAACACGGCGTCCATGGCGGCGCGATAGCCTTCCAGCAGGTCGAAGGGCACGAAGGCCAGGATGGTGCCAGCAAACCCGCCGCCGTGGTTGCGCCACGCGCCGCGGCCCGCCAGCATCCGGCGGCTCATCTCCAGGGCCAGGGGGATCTCCTGGTTGTCGCTGTGGGCGACGTACAGGTTTTGAAGCAGCTCCCAGCTGCTGTCCCCGGCGCGGATCACGGCGTCGAAGAAGCCCTTGAGGTCGTCCTTCTTCAATGCGTCGGCGGCCTCCTGGGCCCGGCGGGTGTCGTCCACGAAGTGGAACGCGCGCAGCAGCGCCCGGTCCGGCACTTTATTCTTCAGCCTCGGCAGCGCCTCGAACAGCGCCTCCGGGGTCACGTTCTGCAAAAGCTCCTGGCCCATGGCCTTGGCCACGGCCTTCATCTCCGCGGGGATGGCGGCATACTCGTTGGTCAGGTTGCCGTGCTCGCCGCCGGCGGAGACCACGCACACCGCGCAGCCCTTCGCGCCGAAGTCATAGCGGATGGCCTCCACGCCGGTGGGATTCTGGCCGAAGTCCTGGATGGACAGGCCACCCACGGCGCTGGCCATCTGATCCATCAGTCCGCTGGGCTTGCCGAAGTAGACGTTCTCGGCGTACTGGCTGATGCGGGCGTTCTCCTGGGGATCGATCACCCAGCCGTTGTACAGCGCGTCGAACGCGCCCACCAGCATGACCTCCAGCGCCGCCGACGAGGACAGGCCGCTGCCCTTGAACACGGTGCTGGTGACGCTGGCGTCGAAGCCGCCCACCTGGTAGCCCAGCTGTTTCAGCCGCGCCGCCACGCCGCGGATCAGGGCGAAGGTGGTCTCCTTCTCGTCCTCGCGCACGGCGTCGTCGGTCACGTCCACGTCGAAGGGCTGGTCGTAGCCCGCGGAATAGAGCACCACGCGCCCGTCGTCCCTCGGCGCGACGGCGGCCACGGTGTCCAGGTTCACCGCCGCGGCCAGCACCTTGCCGTTCTGGTGGTCGGTGTGGTTGCCCACCACCTCGGTGCGCCCCGGTGCGGAGACGAACAGCTCCGGCTCCCGGCCGAACTGGGCGCGGAAGGCGTCCGCCAGCTTCTCATAACGCTCCAGCTGATCCTGGCCCGCGTACAGCGCGTCCAGGCGCGCGCGATTGCGTTCAAACAGTGCCCTGACATCCATGTTTCGTTCCCCCTCGCGATTTGCATGGCATCGACAGCCATAGTATTCCGGTGTCTATTGTAACGCAATACGCCCTGTTTTGCAAGTAAAAACCGGGATTCCGACGAATCCCGGTTCAGTGTTCGTATCACGTTATATCGTTCATATATACACTCGTCGGCGGGTTGCAGTAGGGGCAGGCCTTGTAGTCCCACTGGATGGCGTACTCCAGGGTCACCTTCGTGCCGCCGGAGAAGTTCGCCTTGCTGCACTTCGCGCCCAGGTGGTAGTAGTTGTTGGCGCTGCCGATGTCGATGTACACGCTGGAATCCGGCAGGCCCGGATACTCCTCGGTGGACACCGGCGCGTTGGCCGTGCCGCCGTTCGCCGCGGAGGTCGACCCCGTGGCCAGCTTCGCGCAGACCGGGCAGGCCTTCAGGCCGATGGCCCGGGCCGCCGCCAGGGAGCCGCCCGTGGCGCCGGAACCGGCGTGGGTCTTGCTCAGATGATAGTAGCTGTCGCCGGGCACGGCGTAGACCTTGTGGTTGGCCGCGGCCAGACACACCGGGCAGGCCTTCTTGCCGTAGTTCAGCGCCGTCTCCAGGGACACGCGGGTCGCGCCGGTGAGGCCGGAGCAGGTGCTGTTGGCGTGATAGTACTTGCTGCCGGCGGTGGCGTACACCTTGATGCCGGAGGTGCCGCTCTTGTAGATCGCCGTGGTCGCGGCGGCGGAGGCGGTGTGGGTCACGCAGTTCGGGCAGGGGTCCAGCCCGTAGGCCAGGGCGGAGGCCAGGGTGCCCTTGCTGGCGCTGGAGCCCGCGCAGGCCTTGCTGTAGTGGTAATACTTGCCGCCACGGGTGGCGTAGACCGTGCGGGTGGCCGTGGAGGCGCACTCCGGGCAGGCGGTCTTGCCGTAGTTCAGCGCCGTCTCCAGCGTCACGCGGTTGGCGGTGCCGGACAGCTTGGAGCAGTTGCTCTTCGTATGATAGTATTTGCCCGTCAAGCTGGCGTACACGCGCACGCCCGACTTGCCGGACTTGTAGTTGGTTCCCGTCTTTTCCGCCGTCGCCACGGCCTTTTGCACCAGCTCCGCCGTATCCTGGGCCGCCGCGGCCGCCTTCTTGCTGCTCAGGCAGTAGGGGCAGGCCGTCTGTCCCAGCATCAGCGCCTCGGAGAGTTTTCGCTTGGTGCCGTTCTTCATGCCCGAGGGAACGCACACGCTGGCGACGTGGTAGTGGTCTCCCTTGCTGGTGGAATAGACGGTGCGGTTGGCCGCGCCCGCGCAGATCGGGCAGGCGCTCTTCCCCGCCTTGATGGCCGTCTTCAACGTCACCCGGCTCGCGCCGGTCATGCCGCCGCAGCTGCTGTTCAGGTGGTAGTAGTTGCCACTCCTGGTGGCGTAGACGTAGGTGTTGCTGGCGGTAGCCTTCGAGGCCGCCGTGGTGGCCTTGGCCTGGGTGGCCGTGGTCTTCTGGGCGGTGGTGGCCGTCTTGCTGTCAGAGGAAGAGGCCTTGGTGCTGGTGGCGGTGGCAGAGGACGCGGAGGCCGACTTGGTGGAGGCCTTCACGGCGTTGCCGGACTTGTCCCAGCACTTGGAGCACCGCTTGAGTCCCGCCGCCAGCGCCTCCGCCAGCGTGCCGCTGGAGGCGTCCTTCATGTCGGAGCAGGTGGCGTAGGAGTGGTAGTACTTGCCGCCCTTGGTGGCGTACACGGTGGTGTTCGCTGCGGAGGCGCAGGTGGGACAGGCCTTCTTGCCGGCCTGGAGCATGGCCTTCAGCGTGTACAGCTGGGCGTCCTTCATGCCGGAGCAGGCGCTGTTGGTGTGGTAGTACTTGCCGTTCTGGGTGGCATAGACCTTCACCTTGTCGCCGGTGGCGCTGGTGAGGGACACGGTGCTGCCGCTGTTGCTGCCGGAGGTGTTCTCCGAGATGGAGGCGCTGGCGCCGCTGCCGATGCAGACGTCGCAACGCTCCTTCCCCAGCACCATCGCCTCGGCCAGGGAGATCTTCTTGGCGTTCTTCATGCCCTGGCAGTTAGGATCGGTGTGGTAGCTCTTGCTGTCAGCGCGGCAGTACACCAGGGTGCCCGCGGTGGGACAGCAGTTGGGACAGGCCGTCTTGCCCGCCAGGATCGCGTCCTTCAGCGAGCCCTTCGTGGCTCCCTGCATGCCGGAGCAGTCCTTCTTCACGTGGTAGTGGGTGCCGCCCTTGGTGGCATAGACCTGGATGCCGCTCTTGTCGGTGGTGTCGGAGTTAATGAACACCGCGCCGGCCGCCTGCACGTCCTCCATGCTCTTCTGGGTCTTCAGGATGCAGACCGGGCAGGCTTCCTTGCCCTCGTTCTGGGCCGCCTCCAGGGTGTAGATCTGGGCGTTCTTCATGCCCGAGCAGGTCTGGTCGGAGTGGTAGTACTTGCCGTCGGGACGGGCGTAATAGGTCGTGGCCGTGCCGCCGCCGATGCAGTCCGGGCAGGGGCTCTGGTGGCGGCTGTTCTCCGCGATCTCCCGGGTGACCTGCCAGACCTGCACGCCCTCTTCGATGGAGGGACAGGTGTTGCTGGAGTGGTAGTAGAGGCCGGAGGCCGGGCTCCAGACATAGCTGGCGTTGGTGGAACTTGAACCGTTGCTGGTGCTGGCCAGCGGGGTGGCGGTGGGCTCCACGTCCCCGGTGATCTCGGCGGGCAGGTTCGCGGTGAGGTCGGTGGTGCCGGCGTCGGCGGAGGTCGCCGTATCAGTGGCGGTCTCCGTGCCGTCGGCGGCGGTGTCCACGGGGTTCTCCGTGCCGCCCAGGTCGATGCTGGTCACGTCGTCCGCCACGGGCGCGGCGGTGACCTCCACCTGGGCCGGCGGGATCGTGATGCTGGGCTGGGCCTGCTGGTCGCCGGTGCCGCCGAAGAGGCCGCGCAGCAGCAGGATCAGCGCCACGATGAACCAGATCGCGGAGGCCGCGGTCAGGCCCCAGCGCAGGGGCTTGTCGAACCGGTTCCTGCGCCACAGCAGGTAGATGCCCAGCGGCGGGAACAGGAACAGCAGCAGGTACGTGACCCAGTCGTTCTCGTCCACATAGCGCATCAGGCCGCTCTGCTCTTCGTCATAAGCGCCCTCGTCGGAATAGTCGTCCGCGTCCACGTCGGAATAGCGATCGTCATAGCCGCCGTCCGAGTAATCGTCGCCGTCGTCGTCATAGCCGTCGTCGTAGCGGTCGTCGTCATAGTAATCGTCGCCGTCGTCATTATAGCCGTCGTCGTCGGCATAGCGCCCGCCGTCGTCGTAGTCGTCGTCGGTGTAGTCGTCATCGTAGCCGTCGTCATCGGCATAGCCATCGTCGTCGGCGTAATCGTCATCGGCATAGTCGCCGGAGCGGTCGTCGTCGTACCCGTAGTCATCCTGGTAGTCGGAATCCTGGGCATCGTAATCGTCCTGATAGGCGTCCTCGCCCTCAGGATCCACGTTTTCCACATATTCGTCCTCTGCGTCGGACTTCTTGCCGAACAGGCGATGGACCTTCCCATCCCCCATCTTCCAGGCGAGTCCGTTCGACAGGTTGAATTTCAAATTTCCCAGTTCATGTGTCGCCATAATTGTACCACCTTATAACGCATCGAAAGTGATTGGCGGGCGTTAGAGCGTGTTTCCGGAATGCCTGAACCGCATTCAGAAACGCACTCTAGCGAGCAAGTGGCATATAACGCCCGGTAACTACTTAATGCCATTACAAGCATACATCATATATGCGGCGCTGTCAATCATTTCGGAATAAAAAAATGAAATTTTGTCACAATCTTAAACTTTGAATTTTAATGGGTTGAAATATTATTGCAAAAAATATACCAAAAAATCAATTTATACCATTGTGTACCCGCCCCGGTTGTGCTATAATGGGGATATTAAATGGAACCATAGGAAGCTCCTGTGGCCGATCCATGGAGGTAAGCATTATGTCCAACAAGCCTGTAAAAGGTATCAGAATCGGGAATTATCGCATCACGCCCCTGGGCATCGCGGTGCTGGCAGTGCTGGCGCTGATCCTCATCGCGGCGATCGTGCTGGCCGTGTTCCATCCCTTCGGCGGCGCCCCGGACGTGACCGCGAGCAACGTGATCCCGGACGCGCCGGTGGAGAATGTGGGCGTTGAGGAAGTGGAAGCCACGCCGGAGCCCGTCGTGACCCCGGAACCCACCCCCACCCCGGAGCCTGAGCCCCGCAGCGCCACCATTCGCTCGCTGGGCGAGATCGCCATGCAGCAGAACCTGCTCCGCGCCGCCGTCAGCGAGAACACCTTCGATTTCAGCGGCATGTTCTCCGAAATCAGCCAGGTGATGGGCAACGCGGATTACACCGTGGCCGACGTGGAAGGCACCCTGGGCGGCACCACCGAGTATTCCGGCAGCGCCAAGATGGTCACGCCGCCGTCGCTGATCGGCGCGCTGAAGGACTGCGGCGTGGATATGCTGATGCTGGCCAACGACCACGCGCTGGACGGCGGCTGGGCCGAGCTCCAGGCCACCGTCGCCAACTGCCAGAGCGAGGGCATGGACTACGTGGGCGCGGCGGCCTCCGCCGAGGAGCATGCCAACCCCGTCATCCGCGACATCAACGGCATCAACGTGGCCTTCCTGGCCTACACCGAGAGCCTGAACGGCAACGAGAAGGACGCGGACCCCGCCGCCACCGAGTACGGCGTGAACCTGATCAGTAAGTCCAACGCCAAGAAGGACATCGAGGCCGCCCGTGCCGCCGGCGCCGACGTGATCGTGGCCTATTGCAGCTGGGGCGAGATGCTGAAGCAGACCCCCACCGACACCGAGAAGACCATTGCCCAGAAGCTGGCCCAGTGGGGCGTGGACGTGATCATCGGCTACAACCCCCACGTGGTGCAGCCCGCCCTGTGGCTGGAGAACAAGGATTCGGACGGCAACGTGCGCCGCACCCTGTGCCTGGGCGCGACGGGCAACTTCCTGTCCGACCAGTACGGCCAGTATGACAACGGCGTGGTGTTCCAGTTCACCATTCAGGAGACCGAGGAGCACGGCAAGTTCGTCATCACCAGCCCGGTGTACATCCCCACCTTCGTGTGGCGCGCCGAGACCGAGGACGGCAAGTTCGACTACCACACCCTGGCCGTGGGCCAGTGGCTGGACACCGAGCCGGAGGGCATGGCCTACGCCGACGCCGCCCGCATGCGCCAGGTCTGGGCCGACATCCAGAAGGTGATGGGCAGCGACGTGGCCACCGTCGCCGCCGAATAAGGCTTCAAACGGAATTGCAGCGCCGTGCGTATTGCGCGGCGCTGCTTTTTGAGAGTTCAGAGTTGAGTGTTTAGAGTTCAGTTGCGGTTGAAATCCTTGCGGATTTCATATATTATAGATAAAGGTTCTTCCACTATTATCTAAACTCTGAACTCTAAAACTCTTTATTGGAGAATACCTATGAGCTTTGCCACCGACCTTTTATCCTGGTATGATGCCAACGCCCGCACCCTTCCCTGGCGGGGCGAGACGGACCCCTATCGCATCTGGTTGTCGGAGATCATGCTCCAGCAGACCCAGACCCAGACCGTGAAGGGCTACTACGCCCGATTCCTGGACCGCTTCCCCGACGTGTTCGCCCTGGCGGACGCGCCGGAGGAGGAGGTCCTCAAGCTGTGGGAGGGGCTGGGCTACTACTCCCGGGCCCGGAACCTCCACGCGGCGGCGAAGGCCGTGGCGGCAATGGGCGGCGCGTTCCCTGGGGACGCCGCAGGGCTTCGGCAGCTGCCCGGCATCGGGCCCTACGCCGCCAACGCCATCGCCTCCATCGCCTACGGCGAGCCCGTGCCCGCCTTGGACGGCAACCAGGCGCGGGTGCTGTCGCGGGTGCTGGCCTGGGAGATGGAGCTGCGCACGCCCTTCGACCTGCTTGAGCCCGCGCTTAAGTTGATCCCGAAGGAGCGCCCCGGCGACTACAACCAGGCGCTGATGGACCTGGGCGCGTCGATCTGCGTGCCGAAGAGCCCCCGCTGCGGGGACTGCCCGGTGCGGGCGCACTGCGTCGCCTGTGCCGAGGAGGCCGCGGAGGACTTCCCCCGGAAGAGCGCCCCGGTCCCAAAGGTGGAGCAGGCATGGACCATCGTGCTGGCCCTGACCCGTGATGGAAAGCTACTGGTACACCGCCGCCCGAAGGGGCTGCTGGGCGGGCTGTACGAGTTCGCCTGCGTGGAGGGCCATCCCGGCGAGGTGGAGTTGAGGAAGGCGCTTTCCGGGCAGGGATTTGGAAGCGTTGAAATCGTGAAGGCACTGCCCGACGCCCGGCACGTGTTCACCCACCGCGTCTGGCGGATGCGGGGCTGGCTGGTGCGCTGCGAAGAGGTGCCGGAGGGCTTCACCGCCGTGGACGCCGCCGCCCTCGCCGCCCTCCCCTTCCCCTCCGCGCTGAGGGTGTACCGGGAGATCGCGGGAGAGGTGCTGCCGGAGGCTTGACAAAAGCGCGGGAAGGCGCTATAATACAGACGAAGAGCGAACCACGCACGCGGTTGCTCCTCAGTGATTTCTTTCAGTGTGGCTCAGCGGCCACGAAATCAGTCGTCACTTGGCGGAGTGGCGGCTGCTTTTTTTGCGCTCGTACACGATGATCGTGACGGTATACCTTCCAAGATGGAATGTAATACTAAATTCCTTCTAAAACATGTACAAATGCGGAGTGGATTTTTTGTTCTGGCAAAGCTGAGCGGAGGGAGGCGATGCAGCGCATCGTTGACCGACATGCTATTGTTCGCTCTTCGACCCTTGCGGGCAGCTTTATTATAGATGAAGCCGCCCGCATTGTCAATTCATTTACTTGTAGTAATCCACCGCCCCGCGGAACATGCCGTTGTCGTAGTTGCCGGGGACGTTCACGTACAGCGGCACGTTGAAGCCGACGCGCTCGCTATGGGCCATCTTGCCGAACACCCGGCCGTCCGGGGACGTGATGCCCTCGATGGCGGCGCAGGAGCCGTTGGGGTTGCAGAGGATGTCCATGGTGGGGTTGCCGTCCAGGTCGCAGTACTGGGTGGCGATCTGGCCGTTGGCTGCGAGCCTTGCAATCACCGCGTCGCTGGCGATGAACTTGCCCTCGCCGTGGGAGATGGGCGCCACGTGCACGTCCCCCACCTGCGTGTGCATCAGCCACGGGCTCTTGTTGCTGGCCACGCGGGTGCGCACCAGGCGGGACTGGTGGCGGCCGATGTCGTTGAAGGTCAGCGTGGTCTCCACGCAGTCGTCGGCCTCGCGGATCTCGCCGTAGGGCACCAGGCCCAGCTTCACCAGCGCCTGGAAGCCGTTGCAGATGCCGCCCATCAGGCCGTCCCGCGCGTTCAGCAGGTCGTGCACCCTGTCCCGGAGCAGCGGATTGCGGAAGAAGGCCGTGATGAACTTGCCGGAGCCGTCGGGCTCGTCGCCGCCGGAGAAGCCGCCGGGAATGAACACGATCTGGCTGCGCTCGATGGCCGCCGCGAAGGCCTCCACCGACTGGGCGACCGCCTGGGCGGAGAGGTTGCGGATCACCATGATCTCCGGCTCCGCGCCCGCCTTGATGAAGGCGCGGGCGGTGTCGTATTCGCAGTTGGTGCCCGGGAACACCGGGATCAGCACGCGGGGCTTCGCCAGCTTGATGGCGGGAGCGACGCGGGTCCGGGCGCTGTAATCGAACGCCTTCGGGGCGGCAAAGTCCTTCTTCACCGTGGCCGGGAACACGCCGTTCAACCGGCCCTCGTACAGGGCCTCCAGCTCGTCGGCGGAGACCGTCTCCAGGCCGCGGGTGAAGGCGCGCTCGGGGGTGACGTGGCCGACGACACACTCGGCGTCCGCCTCGTCGGCGTACTCCACCAGGAAGCTGCCGTAGACGGGGGCGAACAAGCTGGCGCCTTCCTCGAAGGCCACGCCGAAGCCGTTGCCGATGGCCATGCGGAAGGCCGCGGAGGCGACGCCGCCCTTCCCCACCGCGTAGGCGGCGAGGACCTTGCCGGACTTGATCAGGCCATCCACCCTGTCAAACAGTGCCTGCTGGCTCGCCGGGTCGGGGGTGCCGTTTTCGCGGTATTCGGGCTTCAACCAGCCGATGGCGCTGCCGGCCCGCTTGAACTCGCCGGAGACGATGTCCTTCGCCGGACACACGCCCACCGCGAAGGAGACCAGCGTGGGCGGCACGTGGATGTCCTCGAAGGAACCGGACATGCTGTCCTTGCCGCCAATGGCCGCCGCGCCGAAGTCCAGCTGGGCCTCCAGCGCGCCCAGCAGGGCGGACAGGGGCTTGCCCCAGGCCTTCGGGCCGGTCATGCGCTCGAAGTACTCCTGGAAGGTGAGGTGCACGTTCTTCGTGCCGTTGCCCGCCGCCACCAGCTTGGCGATGGAGTCCACCACGGCCAGGTACGCGCCGCGCCAGGGGCTCTTCTCGCTGACCACAGGATCAAAGCCGTAAGCCATCACGCTGGCGGTCTCGCTCTCGCCGCCCTCCACGGGGATGCGGGAGGCCATGGCCTGGATGGGCGTCAGCTGCCGCTTGCCGCCGAAGGGCATCAGCAGGCTGGACGCGCCGTTGGTGCTGTCAAATCGCTCGGCCAGGCCCCGCTGGGAGCAGCCGTTCAGGTCGGAGACGACGCTTCGGATGCCCTCGGCAAAGCCGACTTCCGCGCTCGCATCGCCCTTGTCCTGGGCGGTCACGCAGGCATCGGTGTGCTTGGGCGCGCCGTTGGAGTTCAGGAATTCCCGGGAGACGTTCACGATCTCCACGCCATTCCAGCGCATCACGAGTCTGGGCGCTTCGGTGACCACGGCCACCAGCGTGCTCTCCAGGTTCTCGGAATCGGCCAGCGCCCGGAAGGCGTCCACGTCCTCCGCGGCCAGCACCACGGCCATGCGCTCCTGGGATTCGGAGATGGCCAGCTCGGTGCCGTCCAGGCCCTCGTACTTGCGGGGCACGGCGTTCAGGTCGATGGACAGGCCGTCGGCCAGCTCGCCGATGGCGACGGATACGCCGCCCGCGCCGAAGTCGTTGCAACGCTTGATCATGCGCACGGCCTCGGGATTGCGGAACAGCCGCTGCAGCTTGCGCTCCTCGGGCGCGTTGCCCTTCTGCACCTCCGCGCCGCAGGTCTCGAGGCTCTCATGGGTGTGAGCCTTGCTAGAGCCCGTCGCGCCGCCGCAGCCGTCGCGGCCCGTGCGCCCGCCCAGCAGGATCACCACGTCGCCCGGCGCGGGCACCTCGCGGCGCACCACGTCCGCCGGGGCCGCGCCCACCACCGCGCCGATCTCCATGCGCTTGGCGGCGTAGCCGTCGTGGTAGATCTCCTCCACCAGGCCCGTGGCCAGGCCGATCTGGTTGCCGTAGCTGGAGTAGCCCGCCGCGGCGGTGGTGACCAGCTGGCGCTGCGGCAGCTTGCCGGGAATGGTCTCGGACACGCTGCGGGTGGGGTCTGCCGCGCCGGTGACGCGCATGGCCTGGTACACGTAGCCGCGCCCGGACAGCGGGTCGCGGATCGCACCGCCGATGCAGGTGGCCGCACCGCCAAAGGGCTCGATCTCGGTGGGATGGTTGTGGGTCTCGTTCTTGAACAGCAGCAGCCACTTCTGCGTCTCGCCGTTGACCTCCACGTCCATCCGGATGGTGCAGGCGTTGATCTCCTCGCTCTCGTCCAGGTCGGTGAGCACGCCCTTTTGCTTCAGGTACTTCGCGCCAATGGTGGCGATGTCCATCAGGCAGATGGGCTTTACGCGGTTCAACTCGCCCCGCACGGCCAGGTAGCGCCGGTAGGCGGCTTCCACATCCCTGTCCTCAAAGGTCACGTCGCCCAGCTCCGTCAGGAACGTGGTGTGGCGGCAGTGGTCGGACCAGTAGGTGTCGATCATGCGGATCTCGGTGAGGGTGGGGTCGCGGTGCTCGCCCTTGAAATAGGTCTGGCAGAAGGCGATGTCCGCGGCGTCCATGGCGAGGCCGTATTGTTTGATGAAGTCTGAAAGCTGAGCCTCGGTGTAGTCGATGAAGCCGGTCATGGTCTGCACCGTGGTGGGGATGGCGTAGGCCGTCTTGAGGGTGTCCACGGTGCCAAGGGACGCCTCCCGGCGCTCCACCGGGTTGATCACGTGCTTCTTCACGGCCTCCACATCGCCTTCGCTGAGATCGCCCGCGAGGATGTAGACCGTGGCGGTGCGCACGTCCGGGCGCTCGCACTGGGCCAGCAGCTGGATGCACTGGGCCGCGGAATCCGCCCGCTGGTCGAACTGGCCGGGCAGGTATTCCGCCGCGAAGATCACGCCGGCGTACTCCGGCAGGTCGCGGGACACGTTGTCCACCATCGGCTCGGAGAACACGTTGGAGACGGCCTGCTCGAACAGGGCCTCGTCGATGTTCTCCACGTCGTAGCGGTTCAGGATGCGCACGCCCGTGAGCCCCTCGATGCCCAGGAAGGATTTCAGCTCCTCATACAGCGCCGCGGCCTCGTGGTCGAAGCCGGGCTTCTTCTCTGCGTAGATGCGATAGACCATGATCGTTGCTCCTTCGTTGATTTCGTAATACCATTATGTAGGGACGCCGGCGCGGCGCGCGTGTTTTTCGCAACGCTGTCCCCGACGAGCAGCGACCTCATCCGCCAGCGCCTGCGACGCTGCCACCTTCCCCTAAAGGGGAAGGCTATGCCCTACTGCGGGATTCACGGCAGTCCCTATTGCCTATTGCCTATTCCCTATTGCCTATTCTCCTTCAATATCCCCAGCGCTCTTTTGCCGATGTCCCGGCGCAGGATCATGCCGTCCCAGGAAATCTCGTCCGCGGCGGCGTAGGCCTTTGCGATGGCGGTCCCGAGGTCGTCCGCGGTGCAGGACACGCCCAGCACCCGCCCGCCGGCGGTCACCAGGCGGCCTTCGCCGTCTCGGGCGGTGCCGCTGTGGTAGATCTGAGCCATGCTCTCGGCCTTGCCCAGGTCGATGGCCTTGCCCTTTTCATACTTGCCGGGGTAGCCACCGGAGGCCAGCATCACGCAGCAGGCCGCGCCGTCGGAAAACTCCACGGGAGTGTCCGCCAGGGTCTCGTCCTCCACGGCTCGCATGACCGTGAGCAGGTCGGATTTGAGCAGCGGCAGCACTACCTGGGTCTCCGGGTCGCCGAAGCGGCAGTTGTACTCGATGACCTTCGGGCCGTCTTTCGTCACCATCAGGCCGAAGTACAGGCAGCCCTTGAAGGGGCAGCCCTCGGCGTTCATGGCCGCGACCGTGGGCAGGAAGATCTCCTTCATGCAGCGTTCGGCCACTTCCTTGGTGTAACAGGGGTTGGGCGCGATGGTGCCCATGCCGCCGGTGTTGGGGCCCACGTCGCCGTCCCCCACCCGCTTGTGATCCATGGAGGACACCATGGGCTTGACCACGTGACCGTCGGTGAAGGCCAGCACGGAGACCTCCGGACCCTCCAGGAACTCCTCCACCACGATGCGGCTGCCGGACGCGCCGAAAGCGCCCTCCAGCATGGCGGCCTTCACGGCGGCCTCGGCCTCCTCGCGGCTGAAGGCGATCACCACGCCCTTGCCCAGGGCCAGGCCGTCGGCCTTGACCACCACGGGGATCGGGCAGGTCCAGACGTATTCCAGCGCCTTCTCCGCGTCCTCGAACACCTCGTAGGCCGCGGTGGGGATGCCATACTTCTTCATCAGGTTCTTGGCAAACACCTTGCTGGCCTCGATGCGGGCGGCGGCGGCGTTGGGGCCGAAGCACTTCACGCCCAGGGCGTGGAGCCGGTCCACGCAGCCCAGGGCCAGCGGGTCGTCCGGGGCCACCACGGCGAAGTCCACCGGGTTCTCCCGCACGTACTGCACGATGCCGTCGATGTCCGTGGCCTTGATGGGCACGCAGGTCGCGTCCTGGGCGATGCCCGCGTTGCCCGGCAGGCAGGTGATGGACTTAACCGCCGGGTTCTCCTTCAGCTTCTTGATGATGGCGTGCTCGCGCCCGCCCCCGCCGACGACCAGTAGCTTCATGTCATATCCTCCAAAATCATAGTCCAAAATGCTTTTCCAGTATGGCAAGCGTGGCCTCCGGCGGGCGGGCGTCGTCCCGCTTCAGCACGAAGAAGCCGCTCTCCTGGAGCCTTCGATAGTTCTCCGGGCTGTTGATCCGCTCCAGCACGGCGCGGTAGTTCGCCAGCGTCGCCTGCGGGTCCTCGGCCTCCATGATCTTCTGATAGATGAACTGCTTCTCCGCGTCCCCCCGCTCGAAAAATCGGCGGACGGAGACCTCCGGGTCCGCAAGCATCACGGCCACATGGCGCTCATCCGAGATTTCATGCAGCGCCTCCGGGGAGAACTGGGTGTCCACGAACACCTTCCTGCCGCCCTCGGTGCGCCGGATCAGCTCGATCAGCTCCAGGCCAATACCCTCCCTGGCACAGCCGTAAATCCACGCCTCATACTGCTCCGGGGTGCGGTTCACGAACTCCTGCCAGCCGGACATGGTCTGGAAGTAGCACAGGTTCGGCTGGTGCTCCGGGTCGATCAGGTCAAACAAATCCTCCGTGTAATTCTCCCGGCACCAGACGCCGCCGTGCTTTTCCGCCAGCATGCGCACCATGGTGGACTTGCCGGCGTAGGCCGTGCCGGTGATGAAGTAGCAATTGCTGAAAAGCCTGCGCAGCAGATTGTTCTGTATTTCCATGTGAAGGCCTCTTTCGCCAGTCCATCGAGCCGGCGCCTTCGCCGAACCCCTCAACCCCTCAGTCACGGCGATGCCGTGACAGCTCCCCTTGCAAGGGGAGCCGAGGCGGGAAGGCTATTCTCTTGCCGGGCTTTCAAAGACCGGCTTCTCGGCCTTTCACCGACTGCACCGACGTCCCTTCGTCGTCACAGCCGGGATTCCGGGGCCGAAAGGCCGCGCTTTGAAAGCCCGAACGGGAGTGTGGAGCGTGACAACCCCTCCGCCTCGCTGCACTCATACTAAACTCAATTAAAAATATATACAGATGTGGGGTAGATTTTTCGTTCTGGCAACGCAGAGCGGAGGGAGGCGATGCAGCGCATCGTTGACCGAAGCGATGCTAAGCCAGAACGGAAAAGGTGCCCACAGATGTGTGTATTTTTAGTTGAGATTAGTATCAGCACCTCCCTTGCACAGGGGAGGCTTTTGGCGCAGTATCCGGAGGCTCCCCTGTGTAACGGGAGCTGTCGCCGCAGGCGACTGAGGGGTTGTCCCCCAGTGCTTCATCAGTGGTGGAACAGCCGGATGCCCGTGAAGGCCATGGCAATGCCGAACTCGTTGCACTTCTCGATCACCAGGTCGTCGCGGATGGAGCCGCCGGGCTGGGCGATGCAGGTCACGCCGCTGCGATGGGCGCGCTCGATGTTGTCGCCGAAGGGGAAGAAGGCGTCGCTGCCCAGGGCCACGTCTGTAACCGTGTCCAGATAGGCCCGCTTCTCCTCCCGGGTCAGCGGCTCGGGGCGCTCGGTGAACAGGCGCTGCCAGTTGCCCTCGCCCAGCACGTCCTCCCAGTCCTCGGAGATGTAGACGTCGATGGCGTTGTCCCGGTCGGGACGGCCCAGGTCCGCCTTGAAGGGCAGGTTCAAAACCTTCTCGTGCTGGCGCAGGTGCCAGTTGTCGGCCTTGCCGCCCGCCAGGCGTGTGCAGTGGATGCGGCTCTGCTGGCCCGCGCCCACGCCGATGGCCTGGCCGTCCTTCACGTAGCAGACGGAGTTGGACTGGGTGTACTTCAGGGTAATCAGAGAAATGAGCAGGTCCCGCTTCTGGGCCTCGGTGAGGGTCTTGTTGGCGGTGACGACGTTTGAAATCATGTCATTGTTGATCTCCAGCGCCTGCCTGCCCTGCTCGAAGGTGATGCCGAACACCTGCTTGCGCTCGATCTCCTCAGGCACGTAGCCCGGGTCGATTTTGATGATGTTGTAATTGCCCTTGCGCTTCTCCTTCAGGATGGCCAGCGCCTCGTCGGTATAGCCGGGGGCAATGATGCCGTCTGACACCTCGTGGCGGATGAGCTGCGCGGTGGGCACGTCGCAGACATCGCTCAGGGCGATGAAGTCGCCGAAGGAGGACATGCGGTCCGCGCCGCGGGCGCGGGCATAGGCGCAGGCCAGGGGCGAAAGCTCCATGTCCGCGGGCACGAAGTAGATCTGGCGCAGCACGTCCGTCAGCGGATTGCCGATGGCGGCGCCGGCGGGGCTGACGTGCTTGAAGGAGGCCGCGGCGGGCATCCCGGTGGCCTTCTTGAGCTCGGTCACCAGCTGCCAGCTGTTCAGGGCGTCCAGGAAGTTGATGTAGCCGGGGCGGCCGCCCAACACCTCCAGGGGCAGTTCGCCACCCTCCATGTAGATGCGGGAGGGCTTCTGGTTGGGGTTGCAGCCGTATTTCAGTTGAATCTCGTGTGCCATGATTGAACCCTCCATTAATGATTCGCGTTGATGATCGTGCTCTCCGTCTCCCCGGTCTTCAGGTCCCGTGTGCAGACCCACAGGGAGACGCGGTTGTCGGCGTTCAGGCCGTTCCACAGGGCGTCGGCGATGGCCTTGGCGTCGCCGTCGTCGATGGCCACGGTCTCCGGGTCGCCGGTGAAGGACGGGATGGGACTGCCGTCGGAGAGGTAGGTGTGCAGGAAGTAGCCCTTCCCCGCCTCCACCTTCTCATACTCCCAGAATACCCGGTGGCAGCAGCTGCCCTGGGCGTCTCCGGCGCGGAGGATGGCCATGTTCAGGCTGAAATCGCCGCCTGAAAAGGTCGCCATGGCACTGACGCGGGGGGTGAAGTTCGGGGCGTCGGGCTCGAACTCGCGGGTGCGCAGGGCATCGGCGAAGGTGGCGCCCTTGGCCACGTAGTTATAGATGGTGTCGGTCTGGTCGCCGTTGGTGACGATGAGCTTGTCGTCGATGGCACGCACCGGCCAGTAGATGATCAGGGACGGGTCCTCCATCTTGGAGGGATCGAAGGCCTGGGTGCGGATGCCCTCCGCCTCCTGCACGAACACGCGGTTGCGGCTGTTCACGCTGCGGCCCATGATGAAGTAGGCCAGCACGGCCCGTTTGCCGTCCGCGCTCTTGCCCACGATGATGCCGCGGCCCGGATAGGTGGTGGCGCCGACGGCCTTGGATGCTGAAACAATCATCTCGTTGTCCTCCTTAAACAGCCAGAGTAAACTGAATCTAGAGTGTGTTTCTAAACGCATAATCACAAAGATTATGCAAGAAGGATACGGATGCAGGCCAGATGGACGAAGGCAAGGAAACGGGAAGCGAGCTTAT
>OMZP01000013.1 GCA_900315585.1 uncultured Eubacteriales bacterium
CGAGGAAACCCTGACCTATGGCGATCTGCAGCTGGTGGCTGGCGCGATTGAAGCCAGCATCACCCCTGAGAACGCCGACCCGGACATCCAGTACGCCGACGACATCGAATTCGATGTGCTGTATCCCGATCCTGAGCTCACCTTCACCACGAAGATGGCGGACATTCCGCTGGTCATCCAGGAGAATATCTTCGGCAACCAGATCGATGACAACGGTGTCCTGATCCGCTCTTCCACGGACAAGCCCCCGTACTTCGCCGTGGGTTTCAAGAGCGAAAAGTCCAACCACAAGTTCCGCTATGTGTGGCTGTACAAGGTAAGGGCCAAGCCCCTGACCGAGAACTACGCCACCAAGGAGGGTACCACCATCACCCGCCAGACGGGCGATGTGGAATGGACTGCCATCAAGCGCACCAATGACGGGCGCTACCAGGCGGTCGCCGATGAGGGCGAGAACGGCTTCACCGCCGCCATGGGCGAAACCTTCCTGCAGTCCGTGTACGCGCCTACCTTCACGCCCTAATCCGTAATCATCACCCCGCTGCCGCATGGCCATGACGCTGTGCGGCAGCTACTTTTGAAGTTTTGGAGGAAATGAATATGATCACCTGTACGCTCGGTGAAAAGAAATACACCGTGGACTTTGTCTCCGGCAGAGCCCTGCGTGAAATGGAGCCTGCTTCCAAGATGTACGGCAGGCTGGTGCGCCTGTCGCAGGACGCGACCGAAGGCAAGGATGTCTCTCAGGAGCAGCTGACCGTGACGGACGCGCTGGACACTATGGTGAAGTGGTTCTGCATCCTGTTCAACAACCAGTTCACCCCGGATGAGATGTATGACAACTATCCTGCCGACCGCCTGATGCATGACATCGCGCTGGCGTTGATGGCCGTGCAGACCCAGACCACGGAGGTGCTGGACACTTTCCCTACGATTCCGGTGGTGCAGGAAGCGGAGCAGATTCTGGCGGAGGCGGAGAATCCGGAAGTGACGATTCCGCAGGAAGCCTGACGCTGCCGGAATACATCTATGCCACCTACAACGAACTGCTGAAGTCCGGGTGGCGAATGACGGAACTGGATGCCATGGATATGCTGGGTTTCCTGCGCCTGCGGGCATGGGACGCCCGACGGGAGCAGGAAAAGAAAAAGCCCCGGCACCGCTTCATTGATGAAGTCTGGCCGGGAGTGAAGCCGGGATAAACTGGAATTAGTTGTAACGTTAGCTCAAATCCTGCTCTGTACAATTTTCAATCCGAACACCTGAACATCAGAATGCATAGGATCAGTAATCCGATTCCATATCCCATCGGAGCAATATACCACAGATTCTCATTGATGAACATCCCTCCGATAAAACCGGTGATACATAACGCGGAGCAAAGCAGTGATATCAGCTTGATTCTTTGTTGTACCTGTTCTGCGCTTCTGAATGGTAAACCGACGCAAAGGAAGGCAAGACCGGTGAAGAACCCCCATGCCAAATAGTCTGCAGCCATCTCCACTGAAGGCCAGCAGCCGATCTGAAAGTAGGTCGGAACATTGATTCCTTCACGAATCAACGCTCTCGTTACAGTTATATTGATAATATGAGCTGCTCCTGTCAGCGCGCATGCGCAGCTCATAAACGCAATCATTGCTTTCTGATATTTGGGCGGCGTGGCAACCGTCTCTGCCAGCGCAATCAATACGATCAGGACAACGGGTCCGCTTATCACAGTCATCATTTCCCAGATTGTCAAGGATATTTCCGTTTTTGCCACTAAAAACAGACCCATCGACAGAAAATATAATATACATGTGATAATCCCTGCTAAAGAAGCTTTCTTTGTCATAAAACACCTCATCAAATTCCGAGTTTTCGAGCTAAGGCTCGCAACCATTATTCTACCATCGTTCCCGAATCTCCTGCAATCAAAAGAAGGTGAATTCTTATGGCCGAAACCCTGCGCGAACTGGTGGTCGCGCTGTCGCTGGATTCCAGCAATTTCTCGCGCAATATGCGCACCATCAACCAGCAGATCAAGGAAGCCGAGTCCACCTTCCGTCTGGCCGGAGCTGGCGTACAGAACTATGAAAAGACCATCGCAGGCACAGAAGCGAAGCTGTCCATGCTGGGACAAAAGCTCACGCAGCAGCAGCGGGCCGTGGAACAGTACAGCCGGGCACTGGTGGCTGCGAATGATAAGCTGAAGGAAAACTACGACCGCCATCAGGATTACACCCAGCTGCTGGAGCAGGCCAAAGCCCGTCAGGAAGATCTGCGTTTTGAAGTGGAAGCGGCTACCGTCGCCTATGAGAATTACCGTGATTCCCTGGGCGAAACGGACTCTGCCACCATCGCCGCCAAGCAGAATCTGGAGCGGTACCAGGAAGAATATGCGGATGCCACCGCCGAGGTCACCAAGCTGGAAGGCCAGGTCAAAGCCCTGCAGAAGACCATGCAGAACAGCGCGGACGCTGTCAGCAAGGCCACCACTGACCTGAACAATGCCAAGGCTGCTGTGAAGGACACGGAAGCGGAGATCCGCAGGCTGACGGAACAGCTGTACCGGATGCAGTCCGCATGGACGCAGGCCGGAGAATCCCTGACTGCTATCTCCAAGAAATGTGAGACGATCTCCAAGGCCATGACCAAGGCCGGGAAATCCCTCACGACCCACGTCACGGCTCCCATCACGGCGCTGGGCACCGCCGCCGTCAAGGCCAGCCTGGACTTTGAATCCTCTTTTGCGTATGTCCGAAAAACAGTCAATGGTACGGAAGAGGAATTCAATCAGCTTGCGGAAGCCTCGAAGAGGATGTCCACGGAGATCGCCACCTCTACTGACGAGATCAATGCCGTCATGGCCACTGGCGGTCAGCTGGGCATCGCGACGGAGCATATCGAGGAGTTTGCCCGTGTCATGATCGACCTGAGCAATGCCTCAACAGACCTGGACGCGGATACCGCCGCTACACAGCTGGCGAAGTTTGCCAACATCATGGGAACCAGCCAGTCTCAGTTTTCCAATATTGGCTCTACCATCGCCATGCTGGGTAACAACTTTGCCACCACAGAAGCGCCCATTGCTGAAATGGCCATGCGCATCGCTGGCGCAGGCAAACAGATCGGCCTGACGGAAGCACAGGTTCTGGGCCTTGCAACGGCCCTGTCCTCTGTCGGCATTCAGGCGCAGGCTGGCGGTTCCTCCATCTCCAAGGCGCTGATCAAAATGGAAGTTGCGGCCACAACGGGCGGTGATGCGCTGACAGACTTCGCCCGGGTATGTGGCATTACGGAACAGCAGTTTGTGGAGCAGTGGAAAAGCGATCCGATCAAGGTGTTCCAGCGGTTCATTGAGCGCTTGGCTGAAATGAACGAGGAGGGCATGTCTTCCGTTGCTGTCCTTGATGAAATCGGTATCAGTGAGATCCGCCTGCGCGACACGATGCTCCGTGCTGTGAACGCGACAGAACTGTTCGCCAACGCGCAGGATATGGCGGCAGAGGCATGGTCGGAGAACACAGCCCTGACACAGAAAGCCGGAATCATATATAGCACCACTTCCAGCAAGCTGACAAACCTGAAAAACACGGCGCTCATGTTCGCCCAGCGGATCGGCGATGACCTGAACCCGACCATCCAGCAGATCATCGACAAGGCCAACGACCTACTGCAGAAGTTCCTGTCGCTGGATCAGTCCCAGAGGCTGGCCATCGTGAAGTGGGCCGCGTTTGCCGCCGCTGTCGGCCCGGTCGTGCTGGTTTTGGGAAAGGTTGTCGGCGCTGTCGGCACCGTTACAGGCGCTCTGGGAAAAGCCTTCACGGCCATCGGCAAGTTCTCCGCTTCCGTCTCCATGGCGGGCGGCGGGATGAAGGGACTGCTGACCACGCTGGCATCCTCCAAGGTGGCCATGGTGGCCCTTGCCGCCGCGCTGATCTACGGCGCGGTGAAGCTGGCCGACGTTGCGTCCGGAGCGAAAGCCGCCCGTGAAGCGCTGGAAGGCATGGCGAAGACAGCAAAAAGCTGGAAGGAAACCGCCGCCGAGACCTTCTATGGCTCCAGCAGCGGGCTGTCCTTCTTCGGCATGAGCAAGGAGGACTTCAAGCGGGAAACCGGGAACAGCCGGGAATGGCTGAACGGCCTGCTGGCCGTGTGGTCGGACGGCAAGAAGGAAACCAATGCCATCGTCACCGAATGGACGGATTCCTTCAAGAGCCTGACTGCCAGCACCCGTGACGAGCTCACCGCCCTGAAGGAAACCGCCGACAGTGCCGGATACACATCCGTTTCGGATCAGCTGCAGGCGGACATCGATACGCTGGATGCGATGGATAAGGAGATCGCCCGGCTGCTGAAGAAACGTCAGAACAAGAATCTGACAGAGAAGGATAAAATCCGGCTGCAGGAGCTCATCGATACCCGCGAGGCCATTGAGGTCAAATATCATCTCTCCGCTGCCGACACGGACGGCTTTGATACCATCCGGAACAAGGTGGAAGCGGAAATTGCCCGCGCTGAAGCCCGTGGGCAGGAGGTCAGCGCCACAGTCTATGAAAACGCCATGGTCGCTGCTGCGGAAGGCATGTCTGCTGTCAATTCTTCTCTGGACGAGCAGTATGACAAGGAATACGCCCTGATCCAGCTGATCGAGGACAGCACCGAACGGCAGCAGGCCATGGACGCCCTGAATGCCAAATACAACAGTGACCGCCGTGCTGCCGCGCTGGAATACGCGCAGCTGATGGCTGATGTGGTGGTGCCCGTCTGGCAGCAGGATGACATTCAGACCGCCAAGACCCAGGTCGGCGACCTGATGCAGCTGCTCCGGCAGTACAGCGCCGCGTCCACCGACGCCGAGAAGAAATCCTTCCTGCCGCAGCTGAACCAGCTTACCGCCAACATGGATGAGGGAGCGCTGACAGAATACATCGGCCTGCTCACCCAGATCCAGTCCCTGCTGGACAGCGGGATGTCGGAATCCGAGGTACAGGAGATGTTCCCGGATATCGACTTTTCCTCCGCGCTGGAGCAGCTGGCCGCGATCCAGACTTACCTGAACCAGAACAAATGGGACACCAACCTGACCAGCCTGAACGAGATGTTCGGGGAGGCCATCGGCGAAGAAGTCCTGAAGATCACCACCGATCTGGACATGACCGGAGCGCAGGCCCGCTGGGATGAATGGGCCAGCAATCCCGGTGCCATCACTACGGATGCCATCATCCAGGGTTACACGGAAGCGGAGAATGCCGAGAAGCAGCAGCCGCTGGTGGAAGCCTTTGTAGCAAAATACACAGAACAGCCGGAAGGCGCGGACAAGAGCCAGCTGACCCCGGCTGGTCTTGTGGCGTATGTGCAGACCTATGCGGAAGCCACCACGGGCGCTGATGTGTCCGGCTTGAATCCGACGAACGTCACCGCCATGGTCAGCGCCTATCAGGAACTGGCCAGCGGCACCGATGTGACCCAGCTGAAGCCCAGCGACATTACGGCATATGTGTTCAAGTACCTTGAAGAAAACAAGATCGACACCACGGGCCTGACGCCGGAAGGTGTGACAGCTTTCGTCATGGCCTATGAGGAAGTCACAGGCGGCGCTTCCACCGCAGCGCTGAAGCCCTCCGATGTGGTGGGCCTGATCACCCGGTATGCGGAAGCCGAAAACGTGGATGTGTCCGCGCTCTCTTCCGCACAGGTGGAAGGCATCGTCACCAAGTTCGCCGAGGCAACGGGCTGCGATAAGTCGGAGCTCCTGCGGGAGTTCACCGCCTACATCACGGAATACAAGGAAGCCGAGGGTGTCAAGCGTCCGACATTGAACATGCAGGTCGGCCTGTCCGGTTATGACCTGTTGGCCTACCGCCGCTGGCTGCGGAACAACAAGGTCGAGGTGGAAGGCATCGTCCGGCTGTCCGAGGTCTATGAAGATCCGAACAGTGTGCTGGGCGAACCTGGTGTGCGCTACTGGAAGGATGGCGAAGAAATCCCCGTCACCGCTGTGACGCAGGACATGCTGAAACCCGAGGATGTGGCCATCCTGGATAAGGACGGCACCATGCACATCCTGATCACATCCGAGGTCACTGGCGCTCCGGAAGCCATCGCGGAGATGCGGGAGCAGGTGGCCGAGGTAGATCAGCTGGGCATGACCGCGCTGGGCACTGCCCTGACGGGCATCATGCCCATGAGCCTGCTGGACTATATCGACGCCGCAGAACGCCGGATTGAAACCGCCAAGGGCAAGCTCGGCCAGTGGTGGAACTTCATTGAGGGCGGCGACGAAGGCATCATGCGGACGCTGAACCAGTCCATGATCAACGACTTCGATGCCGACAATGTCGCCGAGCTCGCCACCTATGTGGCTGAAGTGGTCTCTGCCATTCAGCAGGGACAGGAAGTCAGCCAGGAAGACATCGACAACCTGAACAAGATCCTCAAGTTCGTGCAGGACTTGGACTCCGTGGGTGTCGGCCAGAATGTAACCGAAGGCATCGCGGAGGGCATGACGGAAGCCGGATGGGACACCAGCGCCGAAACGCTGGCCACCAATCTGGAGACGGCCATCAATTCCGCGCTGATCATCAACAGCCCGTCCGAGCGGATGAAACCTGCTGGCGAGTACGTCGCCGCTGGTGTCGGCGCGGGCATGGGCGAATATGACTTCTCCACGGATGCGGCCCTGCTGGCCAGCAACCTGCAGAGCGCCATCGACACGGCGCTGGGCAACGAATTCCTGAATCCTTCCGGCACGACGGCCATGGCCGGGCTGGCTGGCGCTCTGACGGGCTATGACATGACGGCTGCTGGCAGTACCGTTTCTTCCAACATCAAGAGCGCTCTGTCCGCCAGCCTGACCGCTGTCAGCCTGAAATCCATCGGCACCAATGCCATGGCGGGCCTGAAAGCGGGCATTAACGCCGGGCGCTCCGGTGTGGTCAGTGCCATGCAGTCCGCTGCAAGAGCCGCTGTGAACGCCGCAAAGAAGGAACTGAAGATTGCTTCTCCATCAAAGGTATTTCGGGATGAGGTCGGCACCATGACCATGAAGGGCTTTGGTGAAGGCGTCCTGAAGGAAAGCCGGGTGCAGGCCCGCACCATCCGAAACGCCGCCCGGTACCTGACCGAAGAAGCCCGAGAAAGCGCCATCGCCTACGGCGGGACGGACAACCGGAAGACGTATAACAACACAAACTCCGTCAACCTGTCCGGGAACAATTTCTATGTGCGGGATGAGCAGGATATCCGCTCCCTTGCCATTGAAATCGCCAGCCTGACCAGGAGACAGCAGCGCGGACGCGGGCTCCGGATGGCGTAAGGTTTAACTTGACTTTCAGGGCCTTCAGAGTGAGTAATACTGCTACCTTTGGGAAAGGAGGCAGACGCCATGGGATTCATGATGCAGATCAGGCCGGAGGTGCTGGCAAAAATCCGGGAGGACTTTCCGGCGGGCTCAACCGTTGAAGTGATCGAGTTCCACGACCAGTACCGGGATGTTCCGGCAGGCACACGGGGCCATGTTCTGGCGGTCGATGACTGTGGAACCGTCCACTGCTCTTTTGAGAACGGAGTAAGCCTCGGATGCATCTGGGGCATCGACGTTATCCGCAGAATCGACTGAACACATCAACTGTCAAAGGTCACCTTTCAAAAGGTGGCCTTTTGACGTCTTTGGAGGGAAAACATGCAGGACTATTTTCTCTGGAACGGGGTGGACTGCCGCACCTACGGCATCCACGTGACGGAACAGCCTCCCATCACCATTCCGCTGGAGCGGAGCACACAGACCAATGTACCCGGGAGGCCAGGGAGCCTGACGCAGCTGGAAGGCGACGATGTCTATGATGACATGATCCTGACCGCTACATGCTTCATCTCCGACCCGGCCCAGATCCCGGCCATCGCCGCATGGCTGAAGGGCAGCGGCACCGTGACGTTCGCCAATCGGACAGGCGGATACTACAAAGCGCGGATCAGCAACCAGATCCCCTTTGAAAAAGTGCTCAGGGGCAATCCACACTGTACCTTTGCAGTGAACTTCCGCTGTTACCCATTCTTCTATGCCGATGCGGGTGATGACATCACAGTCACTACATCCGGGACGGTCATCACGAATCCGGGAAGCGTGTACTCTGAGCCGATCCTGACGGTCACGGGCTCCGGGGACATCACGCTCATGGTGGGTACGACCATTGTGGAACTGACTGACATTTCCGGGAGCATCGTCATTGACTCCGTACTGCAGGAAGCCTACCAGGGCACCACCCTGATGAACGATCACATGAGCGGAGATTTCCCTGTGCTGAAGCCTGGCGCGAATGCCATCAGCTGGACAGGAACGGTGACGCGGGTGGTTGTGAGGCCGAATTGGCGGTATTTATAACGGATTCTATCTTCCAAAGTGCAAGGTTCCGTGGTATATTTGATGTGAGCCTTTTGTTTGTACAAAGGTGCTCTATCTTTTGATTTTCTTAACCAAGAGGACTTGATATGGGAATTTTAATATGCGGACTCAACGGAACCGGAAAAAGCACTCTGGGCAGATTGCTTGCTAACCGGATGGAATACGAGTTCATAGATAATGAAGATCTCTTTTTCCCGAAAGCAGATCCTTCGTATACGTTTTCGAACCCAAGAAGCAAAGAAGAGGTGATCCAGCTTCTGGAAGAAAAAATTAGCAGGAACAACCAGTTCGTCTTTGCGGCTGTAAAGGGTAATTATGGCGACAGACTGATCGCCTCACTGGATCATATTGTCCTGATCGAGGTTCCGAAGCAAATCCGCAGCAAGCGTGTGCGGGATCGCTCATATCAGAAATTCGGGGACAGGATTCTTCCAGGCGGCGATCTGTATGATACAGAGAGCAAGTGGTTTTCACTTACAGACAGCAGACCGGACACCTATGTCTCGGATTGACGGGACTTTACCGGTTGAAAATAATCTGGATTACATTCTTTCAGAATTATCGGATGAGGCCAAGTGATACCCCGGAATCTCGGAAGTTAAACTTAGAAACGCCATGTTATCAATAGGAATACTCGACCCAGCGTCGCATCACGCGGCGCTTTCTTTTTACCCTTCTGGAGGTGATACCCCTTGATCTGCGTCTATCCCGCTGATTGTACCGACTTCTCCACCAATGGCAACGGCACTCTGGCTCCGCTGTCGGCGGAGGTGACGGAAACGCTGAACGGCGAATATGAACTGACGCTGGTACATCCCATCGATGAAGCCGGGAAATGGCAGCGGCTGGTGGAGGGCTGCATTCTCCGGGCTCCGGTGCCTGCCGCCATGACGCCCCGCGTCACCTTCACCGCGCCGGGGGACGACAACCGGACGGAGGTCTGGAAGGTGAACACCGACTTCTCCGGTGCGGAGACCCGGAAAGGCACCCTGAACCTGCGCTCTGGGCCGGGCAGGAATTACAAGATTCTCGCTGCCTACAAAAACACCTCTCTGGTGCAGGTCATCGCCAAGACCAACGCCAGCTGGTATGAGGTCACCGCGCCGGACGGAAAACACGGATACATGTCCACCACCTATCTGGTGTTCGATCACGCGGAGGGTTCCGCTTCCGAGGCTGTCTCCGCCGTGGTGGAATCCCGGCAGCTGCGGGATCAGCCTTTCCGCATTTACCGGGTAGTGCCGGAACTCGATAAGATCACGGTTTATGCCCGCCACATCTTCTATGACCTGCTCGACAACATGATCCAGTCCTACAAGCCCTCATCCGCTGCGGTGGGGGCTTCCGTCGTTCAGACGATCTCTTCCTCTTGCCTGTCGGATCATGACTTCACCTTCTATTCCGACCTGGACAGCCGGGCCGAGGATGTGGCGTTTGAAAACGTCAATCCCGTGGACGCGCTGCTGGGCGAAGGCGGTGTGGTCGAGAAATATGTCGGCGAACTGACCCGGGACTGGTGGGATGTATATGTGGTGCAGCGCGTCGGACAGGACAGCGATGTACAGATTCGGCAGGCAAAAAACCTGCTGGGCGTGTCCTATGACGTTGACCTGACGGACGTGGTCACCCGCATCATGCCGACCGGAGAAGATGCGGACGGCAATGTGCTGTATCTGCCGGAGCTCTTTCTGGACAGCGACCTGATTGCCAGCTACCCGCATCCGAAATGGATTCATCTCGCGGTGTCGGAAGCCAAGGAAGTCACCAGCGGCGACGACCAGAAGACCAAAGCCGAGTGCTACACCGCCATGCGGGAAGCGGCGCAGGCACAGTTCGACGCCGGGTGCGATATGCCCACCATCACCCTGACGGTCAGCTTTATCAACTGCGCGGACACCGAAGAGTACCGGGAGTACGGTTTCCTGCAGAACATCTATCTGGGAGACGCCGTCCGGGTTATCGCTCCCCGCATCGGGGTCTGGGTATCCATGCGGATGACGCAGTACACCTACGACTGCCTGACGAAGAAATACACCAGCGTGACGCTGGGCACCGTCGCGGATACGGTGGAAGGCAACGTGATATCCGCCCGTCAGCTTCCCAGCGGCATCATCACCGGAAGCAAGCTGGCCATCAACTCCGTGGGCACGGGCGCTCTGCAGAGCGGTTCCGTCGGCTCCGTGCAGATCCAGATGGCGGCAATCGAAACCGCGCACATTCAGGACGCGGCGATTGCTTCCGCGAAGATCGCTGACGCAGCCATCGGCACTGCAAAGATACAGGATGCCGCCGTGGTGCGGGCCAAAATCGCTGAAGGCGCGATTGGCACCGCTCAGATCGACGACGCCACCATTACCCGCGCCAAGATCGGAGACGCTGCCATCGGTGCCGCTCAGATAGAGGATGGTGTCATCACCTCCGCGAAGATCGGCGCGGGCGAAATCCAGACCGCCAACATCCATGATGCCGCCATTACAGATGCGAAGATCAAGGATGGTGCCATCAAAAATGCGAAGATCGACGATGCCGCCATCAGTAC
Source organism: uncultured Eubacteriales bacterium (assembly GCA_900315585.1). Classification (GTDB taxonomy): domain Bacteria; phylum Bacillota; class Clostridia; order Christensenellales; family Aristaeellaceae; genus UBA2862. Next base: position 10,926 of record OMZP01000013.1, read on the forward strand.
GGCAAAGATCCAGGACGCGGCGATCACCAACGCCAAAATCGGCGGCGCGGCTGTCGGGACGGCAAACATTCAGGACGCAGCCATTGTGGCCGCGAAGATTCTGGACGGTGAAATCGTCACCGCCAAAATCGCCGACCTGGCTGTGACTTCCGGCAAGATTGCCGATCTGGCCGTCACGACCGCGAAGATCGCGCAGGCGGCAATCACCAACGCGCAGATTGCCAATGCCGCTGTGGATACGGCTCAGATCGCCCTCGGCGCGATCACCGCCGCGCTGATTGCGCAGGGTGCCGTGGGTACGGCCCAGATTGCGGATGCCAGCATCACGGACGCGAAGATCGTGGAACTGACCGCCAACAAGATCACAGCGGGCACCCTGTCCGTGGAGCGGCTCATCATCCGGGGATCGGAATCCTCTCTGATCTATGCCATCAATAATATGGGCCAGCTGGTTTCTGCCGAGGTGGATACCATCGACGGCTATGTGCTGACCCAGCGGACGATCACGGCGGACAAGATCGTGACGCACAGCATCACGGCAAACGAACTGGCCGCGCATACGATCACCGCGAATGAGATCCTCGCCGGGACGATCACCGGAAACGAGATCGCTGCCGCGACCATTGAGGGCAGCAACATCAAGGCCGGGACGCTGACCACCTCCCATGTGGCGGCAAACTTCGGCCAGACCCTTGACCTGTCCAGCAATACGGGTATCAACCAGACGGTTGAGCAGATCTATGACGATATGGAGGCGGCAATCGCCGCAGCCGGAGGGGCCGAGGTCATTGTCGGAACACAGGCCGCTGTTACCAGTGAGTGGACTGGTGTGGCCAGCTTCTCTGAACTGAAGGACGGCCAGACCATCCTGTACTGGCTTCCTTATGCCGGGACATCCACATCGGTATCGCTGAATCTGACGCTGTCGGATGGCACCACCACAGGCGCGAAGAATGTCTATATCAACGGCACCACCCGCTGCACAACGCAGATCGCCGTCGGCAACATCATTCAGATGACCTACCGGGTCAATACCCCGATCAATGGCAGCGGCAGTTATACAGGGTGGTGGATCAGCCGTGGTCAGGACACCACGACCAACTATTATGACCGGATCAATTACAAGGCATCCGTGACCGCAGTCGGCGCGATTGCAGCAGGCAGGCTTGGCGTGTTCAACAGCGCGGCGAAGCTCATGCTGCTGTCAACGACCGCTTTTGATGTCACAAAGCCCATCCTGTATGTCGGTACTGCCTACACAACTTCCAAACTGACACAGACCAACAATTACATCTCCTGGGGCACAGCTTTCTCGCTTGCAAACACGGTATCCGGTTTCTCCGGAACTGCAGGAGCGACGGTATACATCAAGGGCACCCTGAACGGCTCCATGCTGACGCCTGTCACTGGTGTACTGACAACTACTGTCCCGACAAGCGAGGATGGTTATACCTATATGCTGCTGGGACTCATGAGCACAGCCACCGCTGCGGTGCTGGCTCCGGAGCACCCCATGTTCCGGTATTACAACGGCGGCTTCAAGGCTATCTCCCAGATCGCCTATGAGGCGATGGTCGCAGCGGAGGACGCTCAGGAAGCCATTGAACAATTGGAGATCGGCGGCAGGAACTACGTCCTGAACTCCGATACGGAAAGCAGCGGAACCGCCGACCTGATTGCCCGGTATGCCCTGTCGGAAGCCATGACGGAGGACGAAGAATACACGGTTTCGCTCTCCATCTCCATGGAAGACCTGACGGCCATTACCATCCGTACCTCGGGCGGGGATCAGACGCTGGCCACCATTCAGCTGGATGACGTTGGGCTCCAGACGGTAAAGGCGACCTTCACGGCGCAGTACGCTTCCGGAAAGACGCCAGACGATGATCCGAATTATGGGGATATTCTCATTTACCGTCATCCGACCGGAGATGCCGATCCCGGCACCACCACCGTTCATTGGATAAAGCTGGAGAAAGGCAACCGGGCGACAGACTGGACTGCCGCGCCGGAAGATGGCGAGGCTTCCCTTGAACTGAAGCTGGCGTCCGTCCGGGCGCAGATCAGCACGGAAGCCGACAGTATCCGCTCAGAGGTGCAGGCCACCTACGCCCTGGCCAGCGATATGACGCAGGTCAGGAGCCAGGTGGGCACCCTGTCCGAACAAACGGAAAGCAATTACACCTGGGCCGTGACACGGATCAATCAGCTGCAGCAGGATCTGACGGACGCCCATGAGGCGACGGAGGAAGAACTGGCCATCTTCCGCACCTACATGTCCTTCGGGGAAGACGGTCTTGTCATCGGCAAGACCGGGAATCCGTTCACCTTCCGGGTAGTCAATGACCGCCTGGCTTTCTACATGAACGACACCGAAGTGGCGTATCTGAGCAATAACAAGCTGTACGTCACGCAGGCGGAGATTCTGTCCAAGCTCATCATCGGACGGTTTGCTTTTGAACCGCAGACCAACGGCAACCTGTCCCTGATCTACAACGGCTGATGCCGGGAAAGGAACAAATATGGCGACAACGGTATCCTACGCCGCGTCTCTTTGCACGAGGAAATATACATCTTCCTCCAACGCCAAGAGCAGCGCGGCCTGTCAGGAATTCTACGATTCCAGCTACAATTATGTCGGCATCATCAGCTTTTCCGGCATGAACCTGGCCAACAAGGTGATCACCAGCATCTGGCTGGATATTGACGCGGCGAAAGCTGGCTACGGCGCGAGCAGCACGAAGACCGTTTACCTGCGGAAGGCCAACTACCAGAACGGCATTGCGTCCGGCATCGCAGGCTGGCAGTATACCGGGGATGAACTCGGCACCTTCGACGGTTCTTTCTACGGGAACTACACCAGCTATTACATCACGGGCTCTTTGTTCACTGCCATGGCGAACTATATCGCCGCAGGAAACAACAGCTTCACCATCTACAATCCCTACGCCAGCGCGTCGTCCCATGGCTATTCCTTCAACTACCTGCAGTGGGAAAGCGTCGTTATTACGGTCACTTATGAGGAAGCGGTCAGCCAGCCGACGGTTTCTTCTTCCTCGGTGAACCTGGGCAGCGCGGTGACGATCTACACCAACCGGCAGAGCAGCGCCACGACGCACACAATTTCCTACTGGTTTGGAAATACCAGCGGGGCGATTGCCACGAATGTCGGCGCTTCAGTATCCTGGACACCGCCTTTGTCGCTGGCCAGCCAGATCCCGAATGCCACCAGCGGCATCTGCACGATTACTTGCAACAGCTTTGTCAACGGAACGCTGACAGGTACCCGAACGTGTACGCTGACGCTGAATGTACCATCTTCCGTTGTGCCTACCATCTCCTCGGTCGCCGTGGAGGACACCAACAGCACGGTCGTCAGCAGGATCGCGGCCTTCGTGAAATCCCTGAGCACCCTGTCTGTGGCCATTACAGCGGTAGGCGTTTACGGGAGCACCATTTCTTCCTACCGCACTTCGCTGGACGGGGTGACGTACACAGCGGCTTCCTTCACAGCCAGCAAAAAGCTGTCCGCCGCCGGGGAAATGACCATGACGGTCACCGTGACCGACAGCCGGGGCCGGACGGCGACCTACAGCACCACCTTTACGGTGCTGGACTACGCTGTCCCATCCATCACGGCATTCTCCGCCGAACGGTGCAGCAGCGATGGCAGCGCAGCCCAGCTGGACGGAACCAATGTGCGGTACACCTTTGCCGGAAAGGTTACAGCACTGAACAATAAAAATGGCCTTTCCTGCGTCGTGTACTACAAGCTGAAGAGCGCCACCGCGTGGACGCAGGCCGAGGCCATGGCCATCACAAGCTACAACCTGAGCGCCACCAACAAGCTGCTGAGCCAGACCTTTGACGCGCTGTACAGCTACGACCTGAAGGTTCGCCTGACGGACTATTTCTACTACGTGGAGCAGTCCGTCAGCATCGGTACCAAGGGTGTGATCCTGGACTTCCTCGCGGACGGCACAGGCATCGGCATTGGAAAAGTGGCGGAGACATCCGGGTACATCGATTGCGGATGGCCGCTGAAGCTGAGCACCGCGCTGGCTGTTGCCTATGGTGGTACCGGGGCCACCACAGCAGCAAACGCTATCGCCAATCTGGGTGGTGTAAAGAAGACCGGGGATACGATGACAGGGAATCTAAGCATCTCTGGCTATCTGTATCCCTCTCTGTACCTGCTCCCGACCTACAACAGCACCACCAACCGGACGGTTTTCGAAGGGAGCTATATCGGCGCATCGTCCTTCGCGTCCTGGGAGGACAGCACAGGCAACAACCGCCGCATGCTGGAAGTACGCACGAAATCTTATGAATCCACCCTGAACAACGCAGTCATGGTACGCGTGTGCGATAATGGCACATGGGGCAATTACCGCGTCTTCCATGCAGGTATGGAGAGTGGTGTTCCCGTCGCCAACGGCGGCACCGGAGCCACCACAGCCGCAACTGCCCGGAGCAATCTGGGAGCCAACAACGCCAGCAACCTGACCACGGGCACCATTCCCGCTGCCAGACTGCCATTCAAGGTGGCGTACGGCTCCGGAAGCATCAGCGGTTCTTCGGCGCTGTCGGTCAACTACTCCTCGGCAGGTTTCACTGCAGTTCCATGTGTGTTTGCCTGTTACTCCACGACGGGCTCCAACTGGTCTGGCGACAACGGTGCGATTAAGATCAGCGCCAAAACCACGACAGGCTGCTCCATTATTGTAGGCGGCAACTTTAGCACCGCAAGAAATATCGACTGGTTCGCGATTGGAGTGTAAGCCGATGAAAACAGAATATCGTTCCCGGGACAGGCCCGTTTCCAGATCGGAGGCGGGTTTTTCAATACGACAAAACGATTGGAGGAAACAGAAATGCGTGACTTTTCCATTGACCTGATCTGGGCGAAGATCCAGATCGCCATCACGGCCATCGGGGGATGGCTCGGCTACTTCCTGGGCGGCATCGACGGCCTGATGATCGCCCTGCTCATCTTCATGGCGCTGGACTATATCACGGGTGTCATGTGCGCCATTATCGACAAGAAGCTGTCTTCCGCTGTGGGCTTCAAGGGCGTCTGTAAGAAGGTGCTCATCCTGTTCATGGTAGGCATTGCCAACATTGTCGATCTGCATGTGATCGGCTCCGGCAGTGCGCTGCGGGGTGCAGTGATTGCTTTCTACCTGTCCAATGAAGGACTCAGCCTGCTGGAGAACGCGGCCTACATCGGGCTTCCTATCCCTGATAAGCTGAAAGCCGTTCTGGAACAGCTGCACAACCGGGATGAGAAGGAAGGAAAAGACAGTCAGGGCGACGGCGAATAACCGCCGCCTTTCCCATTTTGGAGGTGACGATTATGTCTGAAAGAATCAATACACCGTTCACCAACGAGCACTTTGCTGACTGGTGCCAGAAGATGGTGGGACAGCCCTACTGGTACGGCACTTGCGTTTATAAGGCCACCAGCAGCCTGCTGTCCCGGAAGAGCAACCAGTACCCGTCCCATTACACCTCCGGACGCATGGCCAAGTACAAGCAGAACGTCGCTGACAAGGCGGTGGTTTCCGACTGCATTGGCGGCTGCAAGGGTTATGCCTGGACAAACGGCGGTCAGGGTGTGCTGGAAGCCATCGGGACGGACAAGAGCATCTCCAGCAGCTATGGCTCCCACGGATGCCCGGACAAAGGCGCGAACAGCATGTTCAGCTGGGCCAAGTCCAAAGGCGCTGACTGGGGCACTATCAACACCCTGCCGGAGATCCCCGGTCTGGCTCTGTACAAGGACGGCCATGCCGGATACTATGTCGGCGATGGCTGGGCAGTGGAGTGGCAGGGTTTCAACTATGGCTGCGTGAAGACGCAGGTGAAGAAGCGGCCCTGGACACACTGGTACAAGCTGCCGTTCATCGACTACGGCGACACCAGCGGCGCTCAGCAGGCCGTGGAAGCAGTAACGGTGTACACACTGGGCAGCAGGCTGCTGAAGAACGGCTCCTCCGGGTCTGATGTAAAGGCGCTGCAGGAGTTCCTGAACCAGCTGGGCGCGGCCCTGACGGTGGATGGCGAGTTCGGCAGCAAAACGGAAGCCGCAATGAAGGCTTTCCAGAAGAAAGCCGGGCTCAAACAGGACGGCAAGTATGGTGATCAGACGCATGCCGCCCTGATGTCCGCTGTGGCGGAGGCCGATGCTGGACAGCAGGCCATGACAGAAACCCAGACTTCTCCGGAACAGGAAGAGCCCATCGCTGGGCAGACCACCATTCGGGTGACGATCCGCTCCTCCGGCGGGAAGGTCAATATTCGCACGGGCAACGGCACCAGCTATAGCCGCATCACCGCTGTCGCACCGGGCACCGTGCTGGAATATGTGGCCACCGCCTTCAACGGCTGGCAGGCTGTGAAGGTCGGGAGCCAGGTCGGCTGGGTTTCCGGGGAGTACAGCGAGATCACAACTGAATAAAACCATTTTGGGCTTTGCTTTTCGGGCAGAGCCCGCTTTTTCTTTTTTCAACTTTTCTCCGCTCAAATCATCTTTTCATCTCCAGTGGAAAGTGTAGAACATTCAACTGGAGGATTTCGTAATGACCGATCTTCAGAAGAAGCGGATCACTAAACTGCGTCAGCAGGGGTTTGGGTACGCATCCATTGCCGCAGAACTCAAGATGCCTGTGGGAACGGTGAAGACATTTTGCCGCCGTAACAACCTTCAGACTGGGGATCTTGCGAGTGACACACAACCTGAAAATATATCTGAGTCATCGCCCAAGAATGACTTGCTAAGTGACGAAAACAGAGCTAATACTACTGCTTGTAAAAGGCCGCGAGGCCTTGAAAACACTGAGTTTTCGGATGGCCAGCCCGTCTGCGAGATCACGGTTTCCTACGCAGATGAACCCGATCAGGGAGCCGTCGCGGATGTGCTGGACATGCTCACACACGCACACTACGGGGAGGTGACAAAATGAAACGGGTGATTTGCCTTTACCGTGTTTCCACCGTCGGGCAGGTGGATCACGATGACATTCCCATGCAGAAGCTGGCCTGCCGTGAGTATGCAGCAACCCATGCGGACTGGGAAATCATCGATGAGATTTCCGAAAAAGGCGTCTCCGGTTACAAGGTCAGCACCAATGCCCGTGACGCCATTGTGGAGATCAAGAAGAGAGCGCTACTTCATCAGTTCGATGTGCTACTGGTTTTCATGTTCGACCGCATTGGTAGGCGGGATGATGAAACGCCATTCGTGGTGCAGTGGTTTGTTCAGCAGGGAATCGAAGTCTGGAGCGCCAGAGAAGGCGAACAGCGCTTTGACAACCATGTTGACAAACTTCTGAACTACATTCGCTTCTGGCAGGCTTCAGGTGAGAGCGAGAAAACTTCCATCCGTGTGAAGACGAAGCACTCTCAGATGGTGCAGGATGGACAGTACCGGGGAGGAAGTCTTCCTTACGGTTACAAGCTGGAGCATCAGGGCCGCACGAACAAAAAGAATCAGGAAGTACGGGATCTGATGATCGACGAAGATGAAGCTGCCATCGTCAGAGAGATTTTCGATCTGCTGACCAATCACGGTTACGGCACAAACCGGGTCGCCCAGTACCTGAATGAGAAAGGCGTCAAGACCAAGCGCGGAACAACTTTGTGGCGCGGAACAAGCATTCGGGCGCTCATCGACAATCCGATTTACATTGGCATTTACCACATGCAGGGAGTGCAGTCAGAGCCGTTCGAACATCTCCGGATCATTGACGATAACTTGTTCCAGCGCTGCCAGCAGACGGTGAAAGGCAGATCGACCAAGAACTTCGGTGAAGAAGCCGTGGTCTTCCGGACGGACACCCGGAGCCTGCTGAGCGGCATCATCTACTGCGGGCACTGTGGATGCAGGCTCTGCTTCAATCATCATCATGAGGAACGAAAGCTTGCAGGTGGCGGCACGAGTGTGTACGACTATGAGACCTATCGCTGCTACCGGAAAATCTCCTCAAAGAGAACTTGTCAGGGGCAGACCGTTTACAAAGCGTTCGCTCTGAACGAGGCAGTTGAACAGCAGGTAAAGATGTTCCTTTCCAAAATCGAGTCCATACCCAGGGAACGGCTGATGGAACTGGCCAGTGCCAGAAACGAAGAAACCTATAAGGTAGCTTTCAAACAGGCGCAGAAGGATTTCGAGAATGCCGAAAAGCAGGTCACGGCACTGGAAGAAGAAGCCGTCAAGGCGCTGACCGGGGAAAGCCAGCTCGACCTGAGTGTCGTCAACTCCATGCTGGTAAAGCACCGGGCCAAACTGGAAGCTGCCCATACCGCTATGGAAGAGGCGCAGACCCGGATGCAGGCAGAGAAGGAAAATGCAAAAGAAACCAAAGCGCAGATCGACGAATTGCTCTCCTGGGCAGAGTGCTTTGAGAAGGCCGACATCGGCACCAAGCACCTGATCGTTGCCCGGCTGGTGGAGCGGGTGGATGTCAGCACCGGGTACAAGGTACACATCAAGTTCAGGATTTCACTGAAACAGTTCCTCGGTCAGGAGTAAAACCTGATTAGGAAAAAATCTCATAATAACGATAGCGCTTCACCATTGGCAGTGAAGCGCTGTTTCATGATTCGGACAAACCTTATGCCTCTTCAATAGCACCTACAGGGCAGCCTTCTTTGGCTTCGGCAGCGGTGTCCAGCACCTCCTCTAGCACTTCACTTTCAATAGCCACAGCGACACCCGCGTCACTCATGGAAAAGACCTCTGGGCAGGTTGCTTCGCACAGGCCGCAGCCGATGCATCCTTCATTGACGATGTACTTCATAGTCTTACCCTCCTCAAAAACATTTTTCTTTTCGTTCTTTCTTGCACCGCTCGATGTTGCCGCAGCGGTAGCACAGTTCGTTATCACAGATACCGTCGTTTTCAAAATAGGAAAGGATGTTGCCCACCGTCGTCTCTGCGATGTTGTTCAAAGCCTCTTCTGTCAGGAAAGCCTGATGAGAGGTGACGATCACATTAGGCATGGAGATCAGGCGGGAAAGCAGGTCGTCGTTCAGAATGTGGCCTGAGCGATCCTCAAAGAAAATGTCTGCCTCCTCTTCGTAAACATCCAGACATGCTGCGCCGATTTTCCGCGCCTTGATGCCCTCCAGTAGCGCCTCCGCGTCAATAAGCCCACCTCGTGAAGTGTTGACGATGACCACACCTTTTTTCATTTTCGCAATGGCATCCCCGCTGATCATATGCCGCGTTTCCTCTGTCAGCGGGCAATGAAGGGAGATAATGTCGCTCCGGGCGAACAGGTCATCCAGGGACACATATTCGATACCGCTGTCCTGTACAGGGAAACGGTCATAGGCAATGACATGCATCCCAAAGCCCCGGCAGATGTCAATGAATATCCTCCCGATTTTGCCCGTGCCGATCACGCCCACGGTCTTCCCGTGAAAGTCGAATCCCGTCAGCCCGTTCAGGGAAAAGTTAAACTCCCGCGTCCGGTTATATGCCTTGTGGATGCGGCGGACGGAGGTTAGCAGCAGCGCGATGGCGTGCTCCGCCACCGCATAAGGCGAGTAAGCGGGGACATGAACGACGTGGATCTTTCCAAAGGCCGCCTGCACATCCACATTGTTGTATCCGGCAGAGCGAAGCGCGATCAGCTTTACGCCGTATTCGTACAGTTTTTCAATCACCGCGGCGTTGACGGTGTCGTTCACGAACACGCATACCGCGTCACAGCCTCTGGCCAGATCAACAGTATCCTCGTTCAGTTTGGTTTCCAGAAAGCGGAACTGCATATCATGCAGGCCGCCATACCGTTCAAAGGACGGTTTGTCATATTCCTTCGTGTCATAAAAAGCAACCTTGATCATCCCATCACCTCCTCTGGGGAATCCTGTTTGCATATCAATTGCTTATTCAAGCGTCAGCAGCAGCGCCATTTTGAACTTCTTCACAGCCTTCACGGAATGCAGTCCTGCCTTGGCAAAATGGAAATTCTCACCGGCCTTGATGGGATGTTCTTTGCCCTCATAGCCGATGATGCCCTCACCGTCAAGCGCAAAGATCAGCGCTTCTCCAGGTGCGGCGTGTTCGGAAAGTCCGGTGCCCTCATCAAAAGCCATGACGACAAACTTCATCTTGTCATTGTGCGCAACGTCCATATTGACAATCTTCCCGTCCACATAAGGGACAAGCTCCGCCAGCTTGAATACTTCTCCTGCCTTGATTGCTTCGTTCATGGTATCGTCCCTCCTGATCGTGATTTCGGTATAGATGGCGTATTCCGATGTGCGCATGCCCACAGGAATACCCATCGAGGTGATGATGCATTCGCCTGTATGAAGTCTTTTCGTAAATCCGCCCGCGCCATAAACCTCCATGCTGCCGCTTGCGACGATCAGCAACTTATGGTACGGAAAGATCTCAGCGCTGATGTCCGTATTTCTTGCCAGAGAGAAATAGATAATATCATTCCCTCCGTTGTAGACAGGTTTGGAGATGGTACAGCCCGGAACTGGCGGGTTATCCGCCGCGATGGAGAAAACTTCTCCAACCTTCTCCTTCATCCCATCACCTTCACATCCGGATTCTTTTCGCCGAACTTCTCTTTTAGCGTTTCGCAGATATCACGACGATCCTTACCTTGCTTTTCCATGTTCTTGATGGTCTTGTAGGCGGCGAACAGGGTGGACGGGCCGATCTCACTGCTGAAATACCCGATGCCCTGGTTCCAGGCCAGCAGTTCAAACACATCGTCCAGCGCTGCGCTGTCCAGCCCGTGAATGTAGGCTTTCACCAGCTCGCGGGTGGCCTGGCGCATCCGTCCCGCGCCGACCGCGTTGGTCAGGGAAAGCAGCAGCCGCATCTCGTAGGGCAGATGACGGTGCTCATCGTTCCATGTCAGATCCCAGAAGTTTACTGCGATATTGCCCAGCTTCTCATCAATCAGTGGCATGTTGGTCAGTGCCGCAGGGCGCATGGGAATGTCCTTCTCCTCCTGCTTCACTTCCACGCGGTAGAAGTACGCGTGATACTCCGCATCGCCCTTCTGCTCCGTGTAGTGCTCAAAGCCCAGTCCTTCCATGACCTCGTACAGCGGGATGGGATCAAAACTCTGGATAATCTCCAGCCCGCCGCCAGCAGGCAGCGCCATAGCCTGCTTTTTCAGCCCCTGGAAGAAGTTGCCCTGAATGCCCCGCACGTCGATGGTTTTGAAGCTGGAAACCTGATCCTTCCAATTTGCGTAGCTCATTGTCTGGTTCTCCTCCGTTAATCCAGAATTCTGCCGTCGCGGGAGATGGTGACCACCTGCCAGGGGATGAACTTTCCACTGGCCTGTAAAGCGTTCTGTGCCGCCCGCTGGAGGCCGCCGCAGCAGGGCACCTCCATGCGCACGATCGTCACGCTCTGGATGTCGTTATCCCGGATGATCGCCGTCAGCTTTTCGGTGTAATCGATATCGTCCAGCTTGGGGCAGCCGATGATGGTCACTTTGCCTCGCATGAAATCCTCGTGCATGTTGGCATAAGCATAGGCGGTACAGTCGGCAGCGATCAGCAGCTTCGCTCCGTCAAAGAAGGGAGCCTGCGTGGGCACCAGCTTGATCTGACAGGGCCACTGGGCCAGACGGGATACGGACTTGCCGACCACAGCCGGAGCGGGCGCTTCATCGCTATGGGTGAACTGCATCATTCTCGAACCCGGGCAGCCGCCTGCGGGATGCTCATGTTTCATCTCTTCCATTTTCTTCTCCTCCTGCGCCTTCTTCACGGCGCTTTCATCGTATTCCGGCGCTTCACGTTCCTCAAAAGAGATCGCCCCGGTGGGGCAGCCCGGCAGACAGTCGCCAAATCCGTCACAGAAATTCTCCCTGACCAGCTTTGCCTTGCCATTCACCATATCAATCGCGCCCTCATGGCAGGCAGACGCACACAGCCCGCAGCCATTGCACTTCTCTTCGTCAATGTGGATAATCTTGCGAACCATCGTTCATCCCTCCTTCGTGGTACGGTCATATTATAACCGATCAAAAAGAGAAATTCTGTATCTGGAGATACACACAAATAAGATTTTTGGTGTATAATAGGATCATCAATCCGAGAGGAGAACGGGCATGGACTATTCTGTGTTGGAGACCAGTTCTTTGTTCAAGGGCATCCCGGCAAAAGAACTGCGGGATGACCTGGAAGCCACCCCGCATCATATCCAATGCTATGATAAAGGCGAAACGATCTTCTTCCTGATGGAAGAGGCTTCACGCGTTGGTATTGTGCTGGAAGGCCGCGTGCAGGCGCAGAAGACCTTTCCCAACGGAAGCCAGGTGAATGTTTCCCTGCGCGGCCCGGGTGAATTGATCGGGCCCGCCGCCGTTTTCTCCGCGAACAGAGCATACCCTTGTGATGTGATCGCTGTAGAGCCCTCCACAGTGATGATGTTCCGGCGGGAAGACCTGCTCAGCCTTATGCAGAAGGATGTTCGCATTCTGGAAAACCTGATGACGGAAATCGCCTCAGCTACCTATATGCTTCAGCAGCGGCTGGAACTGATGTCTTACAACGGGATCTCGCAGAAGGCAGCTTTCTGGCTGCTGACACAGGCAAGGCAGACCGGCAAAAATGAAATCCGAATCCCAGACTCCGTTTCCAAATGGGCCATGATGCTGAATGTTTCCCGGCCATCTTTACACAGGGAACTGAAGAATCTGGAGTTGAGAGACATCGTTTCTTATACACCGCCTGTCATCTTGATCAAAGACGCCGTGAAACTTCAGGAGATTTTGGGGTAATCCAGGCGACTGCAACTTGTGCAACCACTTTGCTTGCAGGCATCCCGTTCACATCGAGCGGGCAACCCGTCAACATCGAAAACGGGCAAGAAAGCTACTCAAACAACCAACCCGTTCACATCGAAAACAGCAACCTGTTCACATCGACGCCAGGCTGCCGTTCACATCGAGTAGAGGTGAACGGGTTGATCGACCAACCTGTCAACATCGAAAAATGAAACCGCCTGGAAGGAAAAAGTGAAACCCCTGCCGAAGAAAAGACAAAAAGAAAGAAGCCTGATTTCACAAGCTTCTTCCGCGTTGGTGGTCGCAACAGGACTCGAACCTGTGACCCCATCGATGTGAACGATGTGCTCTACCAACTGAGCCATGCGACCATGCTTTCTTGAACAAAGGTACCAGTAGGTACTACCAACTGAGCCATGCGACCATATGAAGCTGTTGTCTTGACGACGAGAGTTATTATAGCACGTTCGGGGAGGGTTGTCAAGGTTTTGGGAGAAATTTTTGGGAAGAGCGGGGGCGACGGCCTCCGCCGACCCTGGCGGGGCGCTGGAAGGGGCTTGCCCACGGGGGAACCGGACGCCATATATGGCGTCCCTACGGATGGGCGCAGGGCTTGCAAGGGATTGATTCCTCGGCGACGCGGACGCCATGAATGGCGTCCCTACGGATGGGCGCAGGCGTTGGAAGGGGGCTTCACCGACAACGCGGACGCCATAAATGGCGTCCCTACGGATGGGCGCGTTGCATACCGCCCATCCACCGGCGTCCCTAGGGGCGCGGCTCGAGGGGCAGGCGCACGGCGAAGGTGGCGCCCCGGCCGGGGGCGCTGTCCACGGTCACGTCGCCGCCGCAGAGGTCCACGATGCGGCGCACGAGGGCGAGGCCCAGGCCGTTGCCCTCGGTGGCGTGGGCGGTGTCGCCCTGGTAGAACTTTTCAAACACCCGCGCGCGGGTGGCCGCGTCCATGCCGGGGCCGGCGTCGGCGACGGTCGCCACCGCCGCGCCGCCCTCCCGGCGCAGGCGCACGGTGAGGGGCGCGCCCCGGGGGGAGAACTTGATGGCGTTGCCCAGCAGGTTCACCCACACGTGATTGAGCATCTCCTCGTTGCCGAAGTACTCGATTTCCTCCAGGTCCACGTCCAGCTCCAGCGCCTTCTCGCTCCACTTGCTCTCCAGCAGCAGGATCGCCCGGCGCAGCTGCTCGTCCAGGGGGAAGGCGGCCTTGTCGGTGACGATGGTCTGGTTCTCCAGCTTGGACAGCAGCAGCACGTTGCTGGCCATGTTGGCCAGCCGGTCGGACTCGGAGACGATGATGTCCAGGTATTCCCGGCGCTGTTCGTCGGTGAGGTCGTCCCGCTCCAGCTGCTTGGCGAAGCCCCGGATGGACACGATGGGGGTCTTGAACTCGTGGGAGAAGTTGTTGATGAAATCCTTGCGGAACATCTCCAGGCCGCCCAGCTCCTCGGCCATGTCATTGAAGGAGCTGGCCAGCGCGCCCATGTCGCCGGGCACGTTCTCGTCGTCCACGCGCACGGAGAAGTCGCCCTTGCTCACCGCGTCCATGGCGTGCACCAGGTCGTCGATGGGCCGCAGCTTGCTGCGCCCGCGCCCCGCCGCCAGCATCAGTATGAACACCATCAGCAGCGTGGGCATGGCCAGCGTGCGATAGAAGGGGTTCACCAGCAGCCCGAAGAACACCAAAAAGCCGTAGGCGGCCGCGGCCATCAGCCCCGCCGTCAAAATCACGCCGCAGAGGAAGGTCCACAGCGTCATGTACAGGCTCTCCCGCCGGGGAAGGTTTCGCCGCCAGGGGCGCGGCTCCTCCCGCGGGGCGGGCAGGTTCGCCGCCTCCCGCCGCTTGAAGGGATGCTTCAATCCTTCTTCACCGCCTTGTAGCCCAGGCCGCGCACGGTGACGATCTCAAAGTCATCGCCGCCCCGGAAGTGGTCCCGCAGGCGGTTGATGTGCACGTCCACGGTGCGCTCGTCCGTGTCGGAGTCCATGTCCCAGATCTCGTCCATCAGCTGCCGCCGGGTGAAGATCTTGCCGGGATAGGAAAGCAGCTTGAACAGCAGCATGAATTCCTTCTTCGGCAGGGTGCGCTCCCCCGCCGCGGTCTTCACCGACAGGGCGTCGTAGTCCAGCACGGTATTCCCCACGGTGAGCCGGTGCTCGTTGACGATGCGGCTTCGGCGCAGCAGCGCCGCGATGCGCAGGATCATCTCCTCCTCGTCCACGGGCTTGACCATGTAGTCGTCGGTGCCGATCATGAAGCCCTTGTGCTTGTCGGCGGGCTTCTCCTTGGCCGTGACCATCAGGATCGGCAGGTCGCAGCCGGATTCCCGCAGGGTCCTCGTGAACTCATAGCCGTCCATGCGGGGCATCATGATGTCCAGCACGATCAGGTCCACGTGCTTGCGGTCCAGCAACTCCAGGGCCTCCACGCCGTCCGCGGCCAGGATGGGCTGGTAGCCGTGCTGGGTCAGCACCGCCTCCATCAGCTTGCGGGTATTCGCGTTGTCCTCGACGACCAGTATGTGGAACATGTTGCACCTCCGGAAATGGATGGAATCATATGCGCTCCCCAAGGCGACCTCATCCGTCTTGCCGCTGCGCGTCAATCCACCTTCCCCTGAAGGGGAAGGCATGGTTATTCTCTCACCCTCACATGAACCCATTATGAACCCTTGCCAAGTTTCCGCTGAAATGGTACAATCAAGGCAGTATACTATGGAGGATGAGACCATGGACCAGCAGAACCCGAAGCGCGTCTACACCGCGGAGGAGATCGCCCGGCTGGAGGCCGAGGCGGTGGCCGCGCTGCAAAAAGGGGAAACGCCCTCGAAAACGGAAGCGCCCTCTCCCGCCGAAGCGCCGTCGGTTCCCGGCTTCGTGCCCTATGTGGACGACGTGCCGGAAGTGCCGCAGGCCGCCCCGGCCCAAATCGAACCGGCCGTCGAGCCGGAGGGCGACGCCCCGGATGACGACGGGGACTACGTGCCCGGGCCCTGGGAGGAGCGGGTGAACCGGCTGACGGATCAGCAGTGGAAGCTGGCGCAGATCATCGGCGGGGCGCTGCTGGGGGCCGTCGCCATCGGCCTTTTGTTCATCGGCGGCGAGGAACTGGCCACCTATCGGCTCATCATCGCGGCGCTGGCGGCGCTGCTGGTGCCCCGGTACCTGGAGCGGGTGCTGCGCCGGGAATTGAACGTCGCCCGCAGGGCCATGATCGTCGCGATGCTCGTCTGCCTGGTGGCCGCGTTCCTGATCATCGGCATCCGCACCGGGTTCAACTTCTCCAAGGCGCCGCAATAAGCTGGAAAACCGGATTGCCACGTCGACCCTTCGGGCCTCCCCGCAATGACGCATCGATCATTGCGAAGGCCGAAGCGACGTGGCAATCTTTGTGTGTCCTCAGCCCTCCACCCGGTCCAGGGCCTTGACCACCTTGCGGGATCGCTGCTCCAGGCCGTCCAGCTCCGCCTCGGCCTGGTTCAGCCGCTGGCGCATCCGCTGGATGGCCTCGTCAAAGCGGGCGAAGTCCTGCTTCATGCCGGAGAGCATGGTGAGCACCTCGCCGCTGCGCTGCTCCAGCGTCACGGTGCGCAGGCCCATCTGCAAACTCGTGAGCAGCGCGCACAGCGTGGCCGGGCCGGAGATCAGCACCCGGTACTTCTCCTGCACCCGCTCGATCAGGCCATCCCGGCGGGCCACCTCGGCGTAGAGGCTCTCGGTGGGCAGGAACATCACGGCGAAGTCGGTGGTCTGGGGCGGCTGGATGTACTTGTCGTGGATGCGTTTCGCCTGCTCCAGCACGGCCCGCTCCAGCTGGGCGGCGCACTTTTTCACGCCCTCCGCGTCCCCGGCCTCGGCAGCCTCCACCAGGCGCAGGTAGTCCTCCTGGGGAAACTTCGAGTCGATGGGCAAAAGGGGCGCTTCCTCCCCCGCCGTGGGCATCCGCAGGGCGAACTCCACCCGGTTTTGCGACAGGGCCGGGATGGCGCAGTTCTCCACCAGCTGGTCCGGCGCGTAGAGCTGCGCAAGCAGCGCCTTCAGCTGCACCTCGCCCCAGATGCCGCGGGTCTTCACCCCGCCCAGCATCTTTTTGAGGTCCGTCACGCCCAGGGACAGCTGGCGCAGCTCGCCCAGGCCCCGGTGCACGTTGGCCAGCTCGCCGTTGACCACCTTGAAGGACTCGGTCAGCCGTCCGTCCAGCTTGCCGGACACCAGCTCCTGCATCTGCTCCAGACGGCGCTCGTTGGCCTGGTTCATCAGCTCCATCCGCTCGTCCAGCGTGCGGCGCATCCGATCCTGCCGGTTCTCCATGGAATCCGACAGGGTCTCCATCTGCCTGAGGGCCGCGTTCAGGTTCTCCCCCAGCCGCAGCATGGCCTCGGCCTGCTGGGCGGAATCGTGGCGCAGACGGCCCAGCGAGCGCGCCTGCCGCTTCTCCACGCGCCTGGCAAACAGCGCCGCGGACAGCACCGCCAGAGCGATGGCCAGCGCCAGCAGGATCAGCGCCGCGAGGGCGAAGTGTTCGCTCAGGAATTCATTCATTTCTTGCCCAGCTCCAGCGTCTTTTCATAGGCGACGATGACCGCCTCCATGGCCGCGCTCCTGAAGCCCCGGGCCTCCAGCGCCCGCACGCCCTGGATGGTGGAGCCGCCGGGGCTGCACACCGCGTCCTTCATCGCGCCGGGATGCGCGCCGGTCTCCAGCGCCAGCGCCGCCGTGCCCAGCAGCATCTGGGCGGCGAATTGCTGGGCGGCGGCCCTGGGCAGCCCGCAGGCCACGCCGCCGTCCGCCAGGGCCTCGATCAGCATGGCCGCGAAGGCCGGGCCGCAGCCGGAGATGGCGCTGGCGGCGTCGATCTGCTTCTCCTCGATGAAGCCCAGCAGGCCCGCGCCCGCCATGGCCCCGGTAAAGGTCGGCAGGGCCTCGTCGCTCACGCCGTCGGAGCAGCACAGCAGCACGCCCTTGCCGATGGCCGCCGGGGTGTTGGGCATGACCCGGATCACCGGGAAATCCACCCCCGCCAGCTCTCGGATGGCCTGCATGGACAGCCCCGCCGCCATGGTCACCAGCACGCAGGGCGCCTCGCGGCCTTGCAGCGCCTCACGGATGCCCGAGAGCATCCCGGCCATCATCTGGGGCTTCACGCCCAGGAACAGGTAGTCGCTCTTCTGCGCGGCCACGGCGTTGTCCACCGCCGTCGCGCCCAGCTTCTCCGCCAGCGCCCGCGCCTTGTCGGGCGTGCGGTTCGCCAGCAGGATGTTCTCCCCCGGCAATGCCTTGCGCGCCGCCGAAGCCAGCGCCGAGCCCATGTTGCCGCAGCCGATGAAGCCAAAGACGGGTTTCGTCATCTGTGTTTCCCCCTTAGTATAATAAGCAAAGATCCTTCGCTTCGCTCAGGATGACGGCAAACGTACGTCTGTCATCCTGAGCGAAGCGAAGGATCTGTAACATCGCGATTCAGCCGACATCCGGCGTCTGTTGTCACCGCAATCCTGTCTGTTGTCACCGCGCGCCGTTCACATAGCGCACCTCGCCGGGCATGATCATGCCCAGTTCGTCCCGCGCCGTGCGGATCACGTAGTCGTCGGTTCGGGCGAAGGCCAGCTGGTCGGACAGAGCGTTGACCTCCAGGATCAGCTTGTCCCGCTCCCTCCGGGCCTTCTCCAGCCGGGCCGCGCCCTGGCTGTAGCGGGCCTGGCTCACCAGGTAGCTGGCGCCGAAGACCAGCAGCGTCACGGCGATCATCAACAGCCAAAACCGGGGCTTCACTCTGCGCCGCATCCCTGCCTCACCTCGAATCCTAAATAAATCCACTTGGCTTAATTCGACGTTATATCTTTGTTTCCTGTCAGCGAAATATGACTTTAATCCAACGAAATGACCGAATATTGACAAAAATATGACGGACCACCCGCCCCAGCGCCCGGGCCGACGCCCGCGCCGCCGGAAACACCCCCATGGCGAACAGCCCGAACCCCAGCGCCGCGGCCAGGAAATCGTAGATCCGCGCCCGCCCGTCGTCCGCCAGCACCAGCGCCCCGCAGAAGATCACCGCCGCGCCCGCGCCGAAGGCCAGATCCGCCGCCAGGGACAGCCACATTCCCGCCGACAGCAGCCGTCGAAGCGCCGCCATCAGAGCGTACCAGGCCCCGATCAGCGCCCCGGCAGCCACCATGCCCAGGAACACCCATCCCTGGCCCGCCGTTGAAAACAGCATCAGCGCAGCAGGCGGCCCAGGAAGCCGCCCTTCTTCTTCCCGCCGCTGTATTCCAGGGCGTCCACCTGACCCTCTACCTCCACCCGGCCGTCCTCCAGGCTCAGCCGGGACACGTTCAGCCCCGCCCCGGCCACCGTCAGCGTGCCCTGGGACGTGCGCAGCACCACCAGCTGCTCGTTGAAGCAGTCCACGTCCTCCACCCCGGTCAGGCAGAGGCGCTTGCGATCCGTCAGCGTCACGCTGTGCTCCCGCGCCTGCTCGTTGTTTGGCATGGCCATCCCCCCGTTCTGGACGAGTGTATGACGGGAAGGAAGGGGATATGAATAAACTGTACCCCAGAGAATGGACACACACTTTGGCAAGGCTGACCAACCCGTCCCCGGCAAATGGACACAATATCCGGCCATGGATGGGGAGAAGAAAGCCAAACCCCAAGCGGTGGACATATCTGGTGCGGCAGGCAAGTTTCAACGAAACCCCGAACGCTGGACACTTCATTCCAGTACCGGATTTCCGAGAAACCCCTCGCCGTGGACATTCCCGCATCGGTACATTTCTGGTATAATAGTGTTCAAACCCGTCAAGGCGGAAAGGAAGATCATTATGGCCAGGAAAGAACTGAACGCGGAGGAGCTCGCAGAGCTCCGTGAAAGTCCCTATGTCGCCAGCATCATATCAGGCAGGATCAGTTTTACGCCCGAATTCAAGTGTGCGGCCTACCAACAGCTCATGGACGGCAAGCCCATGCGCACGATCTTCGAAGAGCACGGGATCGACCCTGAGATTCTCGGCGACAAGAGGATCTGGGGCTTCGCCCATAAGCTCAGAACCAATGCGGACCGTGATGAAGGTTTTGCAGACCTTCGCAAGAACAACAGCCGCAAACCCGCCAGACAGACCCGGGAGCAGACCCTGGCGGCTCGGGTCGAGCAACTGGAGCACGAGCTGGCCTACACCCGGCAGGAGGTGGAATTTCTAAAAATATACACACGGCAGATTTGGAGGCGCGGAAGTCATGGGAATCCAGGCAGCGCCAGAAGTGAAATTCGCCATCATCCGCGAAGCCACACGCCGGGACGACAACCTCCTCAAGATCAGCACCATGTGCCAGATCGTCGGGGTCTCCAGGTCGGGCTACTACAACTGGTGCGCCTCCGAGGATGCCCGCCAGGCCCGGGAGAACGCGGATCGAAGAGACTTTGACCTCATCCTTGAAGCCTACCGCTTTCGCGGCTACGACAAGGGCGTCCGGGGCATCCACATGCGGCTGCTCCATCAGCCCGGCATCATCATGAACGTCAAGAAGATCCGTCGCCTGATGCGCAAGTTCGGCCTCCGCTGCCAGATCCGCAAGGCCAACCCCTACCGCCAAATGGCCAAGGCCATCGCCACCAGCAATGTCGCTCCCAACGTGGTGAATCGCCGGTTCAGACAGGCATCCCGCAAGGTGTTACTGACGGATATCACCTACCTGTTCTTCAAGAACGGCAAGTGCTACCTCTCCACCATCCTGGATGCCTTTACCCACGAGGTCCTCGCCTACCAAGTCAGCCTCAGTCTCAAGGTGGACTTCGTCCTTGACACGGTCAACCAGCTCATCCGGGAGTACGGCTGCTCCTTGGATGACAAGACCATCATCCACTCCGACCAAGGCTGCCACTACACCAGCTACGCCTTTATCCAGATGCTGAAGGATGCCGAGTTCGTCCAGTCCATGTCCCGCCGCGGCAACTGCTGGGACAACGCCCCGCAGGAGAGCTTCTTTGGCCACATGAAGGACGAGATCGCTGGTCTCATCGCCGAGTGCGATACTTTCGAGGCCGTCCTCGCCCGGGTCGATGACTGGATGGACTACTACAACAACGACCGTGGGCAGTGGAATCTCATGAAGCTGGCCCCCAAGGAGTATTACCGGTATTCCCTCACCGGCGTCTACCCCCTGCCCGTCTACTCCAAGCCTTAAACCCGATCCCCGGGGGCTCTGCCCCCGGACCCCAGAGGTTTATCGCTTTGTGCACGAAAGGGCGGCTGGCTTCGCCCGACGGGAAAAAGAGCGACACTGCTGTGCCGCCCTCCCGTGACTCGGTTCGGCGCTCAGGTCGCTCCTCAGCGTTGCCCTATCCTCCGTCCGAGCAGGGAGAATATACCACACTCTGTCTCCTGATTCCCCTTACTTAATCAAAATTGTCCTTGACATGGGGAGCAACTTTAAAGGGATTTGTACCGCAACTCCACACTCCTCACTCCACTCTCCCCACTCCACTCTCGCCCCAAGGAGGCACGCATGATTCCTACTCCCGAAATCGCCCTCATCGGCGCGGCCATCGTGGACATTCCCCTGGCCCCGGTGGGACCGGACGTGTTTGCCCGTCCCTCCACGCCCGTGGAGCGCATCGCCATGGGCGCGGGCGGCGATGCCCTGAACGAGGCCCTGGCCCTGTCGAAGCTGGGCCTCGCACCGATGCTGGTGAGCGTGATCGGCGAGGACCCCGCCGGGGACTTCGTGCTGAAAACCCTCGAACGCGCCGGGGTGGACGCCTCCTGCGTCCGCCGGGAGCCGGGGCTGGACACCGGCATCAACATCGTGCTGGTGGGGCCGGACGGCGAGCGCCGGTTCGTCACCAGCCGCACGAGCAGCCTGCGAAGCCTCGGCCCGGAGCACATCCTCCCGGCCCTGGAAAGCCCGGCGTTTTCAGGGGTGACAATCGCCTGCCTGGCCAGTCTGTTCGTCTCCCCGCGGCTGACCCTCCCGGACACGGAGGCCCTCCTGGACACATTGAAGGCCCGGGGCGTCACGCTCTGCGCGGACACCACCCGGCCCAAGAACGGCGAAACCCTCCGGGACGCCGCGCCCGCCCTCTCCCGGCTGGACTACTTCTTTCCGAACCGGGACGAAGCCGCGGCCCTCACCGGCGAGGCGGACCCGGAGGCCGCCGCCGACGCGCTGCTGGAGTGTGGGGTGAAGCACGCGGTCATCAAGCTGGGCGGCGAGGGCTGCCTGCTGGCAAGCGCCAATGAGCGCCACCGCATCCCCGCCGTCCCCGGCATCATCCCCGTGGACACCACCGGCGCGGGCGACACCTTCGCCGCCGGCTTCCTGGCCGCGCTGCTGGAGGGCCGCTCCTTCGCCGACTGCGGCCGCTTCGCCTGCGCCGCCGCCTCCCTGTGCGTGGAGGGGGTGGGCACCAGCGGCGTATGGACGCGGGAGGATGTGGAAGCGAGACTTAAGGGATTAGGGACTAGGGACTAGGGATTAGGAATAGTGAAAGATCCTTCGCTCCGCTCAGGATGACAGGTATTGTCGTTGTCATCCTGAGCAAAGCGAAGGATCTTTACTATTGCCTGGGAAAGGCATCAGGAGCAAGAGCCAGCCTCTGCCGTCTCCCCTGTTTCCTACCGTCCGGGAAAGGCATTGGGAACGAGCGCAGACCTCTACCGTCTCCCCTAATCCCTAATCCCTAGTCCCTAATCCCTAATCCCTCTCCTCAAATCTCCTCATTCTCCTGCGCGTCCTCGCCTTCCTCGACCTCGTCTTCCTCGGCCTCGGCACGGGCGACGGAGATGACCTTGCTGTCCTCAGCCACGCGCATCAATCGCACGCCCTGGGTGTTGCGGCTGAGGGTGGAGATGGAGGACACGGGCGTGCGGATGATCGTGCCGTCGTCGGTGATCAGCAGGATGTCCTCGGCCTCGTCCGCCAGCAGCTGGCAGGTGAGCCGGCCGGTCTTGGCGGTGAGGTTCATGGCCTTGATGCCCTTGCCGCCGCGGCTCTGCACGCGATACTCGTCGATCTCGGTGAGCTTACCGTAGCCGTTTTCGGTGATGGAGAGCACCTTCATGCCCTCGAACACCGGGCACATGTCCACCACCTCGTCGCCCTGGTTCAGCTCGATGGACTTCACGCCCATGGCGGCGCGGCCGATGGGCCGCATGTCGGTCTCCGGGAAGCGGATGGCCATGCCGTCGCGGGTGCCCAGCAGCATTTCGTAGCTGCCGTCGGTCAGCGCCACGCCGATCAGCTCGTCGTCCTCCCGCAGCACCAGGGCGATCAGGCCGCTCTTGCGCAGATTGGTGAACTCGGAAAGCTCCGTGCGCTTGATCACGCCGTTCTTCGTGGCCATGATCAGGTAGTGGCCCGCCACCTTCTCCTCCGGCACGGGCAGCATGGCCTTCACCTTCTCCCCGGCGTCCAGCTGCAGCAGGTTCACGATGGCCGTGCCGCGGGCGGTGCGCCCGGCCTCGGGGATCTGGTAGCAGTTCAGCTGGTAGGCCCGGCCCCGGTTGGTGAAGAACATCAGCGTGTCGTGGGTGTTCACCACGTACATCTGCTCCACGAAGTCCTCCTCGCGGGTGGTGGCCCCCACCACGCCCTTGCCGCCGCGCTTCTGGGCGCGGTAGGTGGCCTTGGGCAGGCGCTTCACATAGCCGTAGTGCGTCAGCGTCACGACCATGTCCTCCTCGGCGATCAAATCCAGCATGTCGATCTCGCCCTCCAGGGCGGAGATCTCCGTGCGGCGCTCGTCGGCGTACTTGCGCTTGATCTCCAGGATCTCGTCCTTGATGATGCCCAGCACCAGGCTCTCGTCGGCCAGCACCTGCCTGTACCAGGCGATCTGCTTCTGAAGCTCGGCGTATTCGGCCTCGATCTTGTCCCGCTCCAAGCCGGTCAGGCGCTGGAGCCTCATGTCCAGAATGGCCTGGGCCTGGCGCTCGGAGAGGCCGAATCGGGTCATCAGGCCGTCCTTCGCCTCCTGGGCGGTGCGGCTGCCCCGGATCAGGGCAATCACTTCGTCGATGTTGTCCAGGGCGATGATCAGGCCCTCCAGGATGTGGCTGCGGGCCTCGGCCTTGTTCAAGTCATACTGGGTGCGGCGGCGGATCACGTCCTCCTGGTGCTCCAGGTAGTGATGGATCATCTGCCTGAGGCTCAGGATCTTCGGCGTGCCGTCCACCAGCGCCAGCATGATGGCCCCGAAGGTATCCTGCAGCTGGGTGTGCTTGTACAGCGTGTTCAGCACCACATTGGCGTTCACGTCCCGCTTGAGCTCGATGACGATGCGCATGCCCTGGCGGTCGGACTCGTCGCGGATGTCGCTGATGCCCTCCACGGTCTTCTCGTGCACCATCTCGGCGATCTTCTCGATCAGCTTCGCCTTGTTCACCATGTAGGGAATCTCGGTGACGACGATGCGCTGGCGGCCCTGGCTCATCTCCTCGATCTCGCTCTTGGCGCGAACGATGATGCGGCCCCGGCCCTCGTGGTAGGCGTCGTAGATGCCCCGCTTGCCCAGGATCACGCCGCCGGTGGGGAAATCCGGGCCCTTCACGAACTGCATCAGGTCGTCCACGGTGCAGTCCGGATGGTCGATGTAGTGCACGCAGGCGTCGATCACCTCGCCCAGGTTGTGGGGCGGGATGTTGGTGGCCATGCCCACGGCGATGCCGCTGGAGCCGTTCACCAGCAAATTCGGGAAGCGGCTGGGCATCACGGCGGGCTGCATCAGGGTCTCGTCGAAGTTCGGGTAGAAGTCGACGGTCTCCTTCTCGATGTCCCGCACCATCTCCATAGACAGCTTGGACAGGCGCGCCTCGGTGTATCGCATGGCCGCCGCGCCGTCGCCGTCCACGGAGCCGAAGTTGCCCTGGCCCTCCACCAGCGTGTAGCGGATGGAGAAATCCTGGGCCAGGCGCACCATGGCGTCGTAGACGCTGCTGTCGCCGTGGGGATGATACTTACCCAGCACGTCGCCCACGATGCGCGCGGACTTTCGGTAGGGCTTGTCGGGCGTGATGCCCATCTCGTTCATCGAATACAGGATGCGCCGGTGCACCGGCTTCAAGCCGTCCCGCACGTCGGGCAGCGCCCGCGTCACGATGACCGCCATGGCGTAGGATATGAACGATTTCTTTAATTCATCCTCGATGTTGAGGGGAGTGAGTTTGCCGATGTTGAATTCGTCAGCCAAGAGTAGTCTCCTCCATTTCTGTTAGAGGTTACCCGGGAAAGAGGGATTAGGGATTAGGGATTAGGGATTAGAAATAGCTCTATCTGTTTCAATCCTTATTCCATCGTCCTTAGGCCTTTATTCTCCCAGTTTCGTTATGATGGTGTTGAGCATTCGACCGATTTCATCACTGAGCTTCATCGCTTTTTCAATCTGTTCATTAGTCAGGTAATGAAGCTCAACGCAGATCAAAAGCTGTGTTTCCAGCTCGTATTTTGAGCCTCTCGCCATGGCGAGGAAGTGGGCATAATCCCTGGTCGTACCGCGCCCGTTTCCCTCTGCGATATTGGAAGGGATGGACACGACGGAGCGTCGCATCTGACTGGACAGGGCATAGGTTTCTTCCTTCGGCAGATGCTTTACCAGCCCATACACTTCAACGACCAGCTCCATGGATCGCTTCCATACGACCAGTTCCCTGTAATTCTTGATCTCTGCCATCCTGCGGGATCCTCACTATTCCTAATCCCTAATCCCTAATCCCTATTCCCTAATCCCTCTGACCTCGACTAAATATCCAAATCCGCCACCAACTTCGCATTCTGCTCGATGAACTCCCGCCGGGGCTCCACCTGGTCGCCCATGAGGAGGGTGAACAGCTCGTCGGCGGCGATGGCGTCCTTCATTTCGACGCGGTACATGCTGCGGGTCTCGGGGTTCATGGTGGTGTCCCACAGCTGCTGATAGCTCATCTCGCCCAGGCCCTTGTAACGCTGGATCTCCGGCTTGGCGTCGCGGCCCATCTCGTCCAGCAGCTTTTGCAGCTGGGAATCGGAATAGACGTACTGCTCCTGCTTTCCGCGGGTCACCTTGTACAGCGGCGGCTGGGCGGCGTAGACGTAGCCGTCCTCGATGAGCTTGGGCATGAACCGATAGAAGAACGTGAGCAGCAGGATGCGAATGTGGTTGCCGTCCACGTCGGCATCGGTCATGCACACGATGCGGTGGTAGCGCAGCTTGCTGGGGTCGAACTCCTTGCCGAAGCCGGCGCCGAAGGCGGTGATCATAGCCTTGATCTCGGCGTTGGACAGGGCGCGGTCGATGCGGGTCTTTTCCACGTTCAAAATCTTGCCGCGCAGGGGCAGGATGGCCTGGAAGTGCCTGTCGCGGCCCTGCTTGGCGCTTCCGCCGGCGCTGTCGCCCTCGACGATGAAAATCTCGCACTTGGCCGGGTCGCGCTCAGAGCAGTCCGCCAGCTTGCCTGGCAGCGCCGCGCTCTCCAGGGCGGTCTTGCGCCGGGTGAGGTCGCGGGCCTTGCGGGCGGCCTCCCGGGCGCGGGCGGCGGAGAGGCACTTGTCCAGCACGGCGCGGGCCGAGCCGGGGTTCTCCTCCAGGTAGGCGGACAGCTTCTCCGAGACCATGGAATCCACCAGCGGGCGAATCTCGCTGTTGCCCAGCTTGGTCTTGGTCTGGCCCTCGAACTGGGGCTCCACCAGCTTCACACTCACGATGGCGGTCAGACCCTCGCGCACGTCGTCGCCGGTCAGGTTGGCGTCGTTGGCCTTGAGCATGCCGTTCTTGCGGGCGTAGTCGTTGATCACGCGGGTCAGCGCGTTGCGGAAGCCCGCCAGGTGGGTGCCGCCCTCGGGGGTGTGGATGTTGTTGGCGAAGGAGAACACGCTCTCGTTGAAGCTGTCGTTCCACTGCAGCGCCACTTCCACCGTCGAGCCGTTCTTCAGCCCGGAGATGTACACCGGCGGGGCGAACAGCGGCGTCTTGTGCCGGTTCAGGTATTCCACGAAGGACACGATGCCGCCCTCGTAGTGGAACACCTGGGTGTGGGGCTCCTCGCCGCGGTCGTCGGTCAGCTGGATGCGGATGCCGGCGTTCAGGAAGGCCATCTCGCGGAACCGGGTCTTCAACGTGTCGAAGTCAAACTCGCCGGTCTCGAAGATGCCGGGCTCCGGGTCCTCGCCGGTCTTCACGTCCGGCCAGAAGCGGATGGTGGTGCCGGTGCGCTCCGTCTCCCCCACCACCTTCAGGTCGTAGAGGATCTTGCCGCGCTCGTATTCCTGCTGGTAGATCTTGCCGTCCTGGTAGACGTTCACCTGCAAATGGCTGGACAGGCCGTTCACCACCGACGCACCCACGCCGTGCAGGCCGCCGGACACCTTGTAGCCCTCGCCGCCGAACTTGCCGCCGGCGTGCAGCACCGTCAGGCACACCTCCACCGCGGGCCTGCCCATCTTCGGATGGATGCCCACGGGGAAGCCGCGGCCGTTGTCCTGTACGGTCACGGAGCCGTCCTTGTTCAGGGTGACTTCGATGTTGTCGCAGAACCCGGCCAGCGCCTCGTCCACGGCGTTGTCCACGATCTCATAGACCAGGTGATGCAGGCCGCGCTCGTCGGTGGAGCCGATGTACATGCCCGGGCGGCGGCGCACCGCCTCCAGGCCCTCCAGCACCTGTATTTGACTCTCGTCATAATGATTGTCTCTCTGCATTTTCTAGCCTTTCCCCACGCCGGAAAACCCGGCGCTGAAAATATTTTTCTTCCTATAGTAATTATACCACTTTTCGCCCCTTTCAGACTTGCATAAACAGGTTAAAGAACGGGATAAAAATATACATTTAACGCAAGCAACCAAATTGGCACTAACGTCGCGAGTTCTCCCCTCTCACGCCCGAAAGGGCATATCCCTCGCCGGAGGCGAATATCACGCGCGAAGCGCATATCGCGAAGCCGCGCAGCGGATTCATATCGTAGAAAAAGCGACGCTTTCGCGTCGCTTTGACTTTGGCGCACCCAAAGGAATGGCGTCGCGCTTCACGCGCCGCGGCCTTCGGCCGAACCCCGTTTGCCTTGCAAAGGGCGTTCGATTATCCCGGTTTGGGTGTACCACGCAAAAAGCAGCCCATAGGGCTGCTCATGCGTGGCGCACCCAAAGGGATTCGAACCCCCGGCCTACCGCTTAGGAGGCGGTCGCTCTATCCTGCTGAGCTATGGGTGCATAGCGGTTCCCCGCGGGGAACAATATGTATTATGGCACGAAGCCCGCCGATTGTCAAGGGAAGAAATGCGACAATCCTCCCTCTGCTCCGGGACGGCAGTGATCGCGCCCGCCCCGGCCCCCCTTCCAAGGGGAGCTGTCGGACCGTAGGGACGACTGAGGGGTTGCGCCGCTTGCCAAGCGCCCCTTCAGGCGCTATAATAATAACAACCACCGGAAAGGAACCCACCCCATGAAACATCGAACGTTCTGGACGCGCTTCTTCCTGGCCGCGGCGATCCTCACGGCGGCGCTGATCTTCTATTTCTCCACCCAGGCGGGGCCGGAGTCGGCGGAACTCAGCGACGGCGTGACGCTGACCGTGGCGAAGGTGGTGCGCCCGAATTACGAGGCTCTGCCCAGCGTCCAGAGGCTGAGCTTCCTGGAGACGCTGAGCCTGATCGTGCGCAAGTGCGCCCACTTCGGCGAGTTCGCGCTGCTGGCCTTCAACCTGATGGGCTGGCTGCGGCTGCGGCGCTGGGAGAGGCCCCGCGTCGCCGCCCTGCCCTGGGCCTGGCTGCTCGCCACGCTCTACGCCGCCACCGACGAGTGGCACCAGAGCTTCGTGGAGGCCCGCGGCCCCGCCCTGCTGGACGTGGGCATCGACTCCGCCGGGGCGCTCACCGGGGCGCTGGTGATGCTGGTTTTGTTGATGATTGTCGAGAAAACAGGGAACAGGGTCCAGGATAGAGGGCCCAGGGAACAGGGCCCAGGGAACAGGAATGGCGGCTGACGCGCACGCATCGGATTTCGCCGGTTTCCAGGTTCCCCATATAGACAATGTACAGATTCTTCGCTTCGCTCAGAATGACAAACATCGCAAACCTGTCATCCTGAGCAGAGCGAAGGATCTGTACATTTTGCTTGAGGGGCCATGGGAATAAAAGTCATCCGTTGGGTTGCGTGCCAGCGGCACTTCCAGTCCCCTGTTCCCTGGGCCTCCCGGCCCCATCTCGCTAAAAACAGTCCACAGGACTGTTTTCCGGGCGCTCGATGTCCCTGTTCCCTGTTCCCTGTTCCCTGTTCCCTGTTCCCTATTCCCTAATAATTCTCCGCCTTGATCTGGAAATAGCTCTGGGGATGGTTGCACACCGGGCAGACCTCCGGGGCCTTCTTGCCGATGCAGATGTGGCCGCAGTTGCTGCACTGCCAGATCATGTCGCCGTCGCGGCTGAACACAAGGCCGTCCTCGATGTTCTTGAGCAGCTTGCGGTAGCGTTCCTCGTGCTCCTTCTCGATGGCGGCCACGCCCTCGAACTGCCTGGCGATGTCCTCAAAGCCCTCCTCGCGGGCCTCCTGGGCGAACCTGGCGTACATGTCGGTCCACTCGAAGTTCTCGCCGTCGGCGGCGTCGGAGAGGTTCTGGGTGGTGGTGGGCACCTTGCCGCCGTGGAGCAGCTTGAACCAGAGCTTGGCGTGCTCCTTCTCGTTCTTCGCGGTCTCCTCGAAGATTGCGGCGATCTGCACGTAGCCGTCCTTCTTGGCTTGGGAAGCGTAGTAATCGTACTTGTTGCGGGCCTGGCTCTCGCCGGCAAAAGCGGCCATCAGGTTGGCCTCGGTCCTTGAACCCTTGAATTCCATAAAGCACCTCCATGGGATTATTCTGTACGCATCGTAGCATGGATTATACCGTATAGTCAATGATAACTTGCCGCCGCCAAGCGGCTCACGCACGAATTACAAATATGTTTCAAACGCATGAATGGCGTCCCTGTGGCGAACGGCCATAGCCCTGCAAAACAATGGTCATTCATGCGTTTGCCCTGCCGCCCCGCCAAAACGCAGATTTCCCGCCCTTGAATCAATGGGGCGGGAAATCGCCATCAGAAAGGCGGCAACAAGCGACCCCCGGCCCTGCCGGGTCAGTCTGCGCGCACGCGCCAGCCGAACTCGTCCGCGAGCTTGCCGGTCTGGATGCCGGTGATGGTGTCGTAGAGCTTCTGGGTCACGGGGCCGATGGAGCCGTCGCCGATGGTCATGACCTCGTCCATGTAGCGCAGCTTGCCCACGGGGCTGATGACGGCGGCGGTGCCGGTGCCGAAGACCTCCTCCAGCTTGCCGGACTTCTGGGCCTCGATCAACTCGTCCACGGACACCTTGCGCTCCTCCACCTCCATACCCCAGTGGCGACACAGGTGCAGCACGCTGTTGCGGGTGATGCCGGGCAGGATGGAGCCGTTCAGCATGGGCGTGACGATCTTGCCGTCGATCTTGAACATGATGTTCATGGCGCCGACTTCCTCGATGTACTTGCGCTCCACGCCGTCCAGCCACAGCACCTGGCTGTAGCCGCCGTCATGGGCCTTCACCTGGGCGATCAGGGACGCGGCGTAGTTGCCGCCGGTCTTGGCGAAGCCGATGCCGCCGCGCACGGCGCGCACGTACTCGTCCTCGATCCAGATGCCCACGGGGGCCAGGCCGCTCTCGTAGTAAGCGCCGGAGGGGCTGAGGATGACGATGAACAGATAGGTCTTGCTGGGGGCCACGCCCAGGAACTCATCGGTGGCGATGATGAACGGGCGGATGTACAGGCTAGTGCCCGGCTCGGTGGGAATCCAGTCCTTGTCGATGGCCACCACGGCCTTGATGGCCTCCACGAAATCCTCCTCAGGGATCCGGGGGATGCACAGGCGGTCGTTGGAGTTGTTGGCGCGCTTGGCGTTCATGTCCGGGCGGAACAGGTAGGCTTCGCCGTTGGCGCCGCGATAGGCCTTCAGGCCCTCGAACATGGTCTGGCCGTAGTGGAACACCATGGCGGAGGGGTCCAGCTCGATCTTCTGATAGGGCACGATGCGGGCGTCATGCCAGCCCTTGCCCTCGGTGTAGTTCATCACAAACATGTGGTCGGTGAAGATGTGACCGAAGCCCAGCTTCTGGCCCTTCTCGGGCTTGGCCTTGGGCGCGGTGGTTCTCTCAACGCGGATGTTCAGCATTGCGATCGCTCCATTTCTGCAGTTTTATAGGGAATAACTTGCATTTATGATACCGCGCTAAATCGCGAAAATCAAGTCCCAAGGGGCAGTTATAGCGTTTTCTTTACAATTATGAAACAAAAACGGGGCTGTCTCAAAACGATACCCAGCGCCCGATTCCAACCGTAGGGACGCCATTCATGGCGTCCGCGGGCGGGAATACAATGCGACGAGTTGTTTTGAGACAGCCCCGCTTTCGCGCTTCATTTACCCTTCGATCATGATGACCTTTTTCTCGGGAAGCTTCCGGGCTTCCGGCTTGGGCAGGTTCAGGCTGAGCACGCCGTTTTCAAACCGGGCGGACACGTCCGTCTCGGTGAGGCCGTCGCCCACATAGAAGGTGCGCTGCATGGACCCGGCGTAACGCTCCTGGCGAATCAGCTTGCCCTTCTTGTCCTTTTCCTCCTTGTCCATGCCCTTGGCCGCGTTCACGGTCAGGTAACCATTCTCCAGGCTCAGGGTGATCTCGTCCTTCTTGAAGCCCGGCAGATCGATATCCACTTCGTAGTGATCCTCGTGCTCGTGCACGTCCGTCTTCATTTCGCGGGCGGCGTTCTTGCCGTAGAGCCTGCGGTCAACGTTCCGGAACTCGCGGGGCATCGGGAAATCCTCGAAAAAATCATCAAACAGGTTCTCACCAAAGATACTCGGCATCAACATAATTCATACCTCCTTTGACGCTGCGGTCCACGGGGCCGTTCGCCTTATGTTGTACCCACTGGGCGGCGGTTTCATTCCCCTGGGGGGAACCTCCTTTCCCCTCCGTCCGAATATTATTATACTCATTTTGTTAGCACTGTCAAGAGGTGAGTGCTAATTTTTTCGATGAATTTTCTGTGAACAAAAGATCCTTCGACTTCGCACGCCTGCGGCGCCCTCCGCTCAGGATGACACGGTTCCAAAACCCGGTCATTCTGAGCGGAGGCGAAGCCGAAGTCGAAGAATCTTTCTCCCGCAAGTCAGTTCAATAATACTCAACTTTCCCGCCTATAATTTAATCACATACATTTAACGCATTCAGGGCTCCATATATATTGACACGGGGCCGGAAAGATGGTTTAATATATTTCGCCCAAAAGTTCAGTAATCTTAAACTTTCGCTGAAATGGAGGCGGGAACATGCAAATTGGCGACAAGCTGCGCAGGCTGCGCCTGCAGCGGGGGCTGACCCAGGAGGAGCTTGCGGACCGGTGCGAGCTCTCCAAGAGCTTCATATCGCTGCTGGAGCGGGACCTCACCTCCCCCTCCCTGGACACCCTGGCAGACCTGCTGGAATCCCTGGGCAGCGACCTGCCCACCTTCTTCCGGGAGAAGGACGAGAAGCTGGTCTTCGGCGGCGAGGACATCTTCGTCAAGGAGGACCCGGAGCTGATGAAGGGCATGATCCGCTGGCTGATCCCCTCGGCCCAGAAGAACCAGATGGAGCCGATCCTGGTGGTGATGGGCCCCGGCGGCGAAACCGCCGAGGACGACCCCCACGAGGGCGAGGAGTTCGGCTACGTGCTCAGCGGCACGATCCGAATCGTGCTGGGCGACCGGGCCGAGCGCGTCCGCAAGGACGAGAGCTTCTACTTCCGCCCCACCGCCCCCCACAAGCTGGTCAACGCCGGCAAGGGCGTCTGCCGGGTGCTGTGGGTGTCCACGCCGCCCTCGTTCTAATTTGGAATGAGGAATGAGGAATTGCGGAGGAAATCCTTGCGGATTTCTGCTTTATACAGAGGAATCATCGTTTTGGGGCCAAATGGGAACAAATCCCGAAGGGATTTGCACCTTCATTCCTCACTCCTAATTCCTCACTCCTAATTCCTCACTCCTAATTCCTCATTAATACAAGAAGAATCTCCCCCCCAATAGGAGTTGATCGAATATGGTCCAGGATACCCGCCTCATCGAGCTGAAGGGCGTGTGCAAGAACTTCGGGGACACCCAGGTGCTGCACGACGTCGACCTGTACATCCGCAAGTGCGAGTTCATCACGCTGCTGGGGCCCTCCGGCTGCGGCAAGACCACGCTGCTGCGCATCATCGGCGGGTTCGAGATGCCCTCCAGCGGCGAGGTGCTGTTCGAGGGAAAGGACATGACCGGCATTCCCCCCTACAAGCGCCGCATCAACACGGTGTTCCAGAAGTACGCCCTGTTCAACCACCTGAACGTGTTTGACAACATCGCCTTCGGCCTGAATCTGAAGACGCCGGAGCAGCTGGGCGCGAAGAGCAAGAAGGAAAAGAAGGAAGAAATCGCCCGACGGGTGAACCGGATGCTGAAGCTGGTGAAGATGGAGGGCTATGAGAAGCGTTCCATCGACGCGCTGTCCGGCGGCCAGCAGCAGCGCATCGCCATCGCCCGGGCCCTGGTGAACGAGCCGGAGGTGCTCCTGCTGGACGAGCCCCTGGGCGCGCTGGATCTGAAGCTGCGCAAGGAGATGCAGCTGGAATTGAAGGCCATGCAGCAGCAGCTGGGCATCACCTTCATCTACGTCACCCACGACCAGGAGGAAGCCCTGACCATGTCGGACACCATCGCCGTGATGAACGGCGGGCGCATCCAGCAGATCGGCGACCCCAAGCGCATCTACGACGAGCCCAACAACGCCTTCGTGGCGGACTTCATCGGCGAGAGCAACATCGTGGACGGCATCATGCTGGAGGACGACCTGGTGGAGTTCTGCGGCACCGAGTTCCAGTGCGTGGACGAGGGCTTTGACACCAACGAGCCCGTGGACGTGGTCATCCGCCCGGAGGACATCATGATCGTGGGCGAGGACGTGGGCATGCTCACCGGCACGGTGCAGAGCGTGATCTTCAAAGGCGTCCACTACGAGATGATGATCGAAGCCTCGGACCGCCGCTGGAAGGTGCACTCCACCACCATGCAGCCCGTGGGCACCCGCGTGGGCATGACCATCGTGCCCTACAACATCCACATCATGCGCAAGGCGACCACCGCCGACGCGGCGCCGGTCCAAGAGGCCAGGAAGGAGGCGTAGAGCATGAAGCGTTCCTGGTATGCCTCCCCCTACGCGCTGTGGATGCTGCTGTTCGCGGTGGTGCCGCTGCTGTTCGTGTGCTGGTACGCCTTCACCACCCCCCAGGGGGCCTTCACCCTCTCCAACTTCCAGGAGTTCACCAAGCCCCGCTACCTGGGGGTGATCCTGCGCAGCCTGAAGCACGCGCTGTACTGCACGGTGCTGTGCCTGATCCTCGGCTATCCCACGGCCTACTTCCTGGCCGGCCGCGGCTTCAACCACACCCAGAGCCTGGTGGTGCTGATCCTGCTGCCCATGTGGATGAACCTGCTGCTGCGCACCTACGCCATGATGAGCCTGCTGGACGACAACGGCGTGCTGAACGCGGCGCTGCAGGCCATCGGCCTGGGCAAGGTCAAGGTGATCGGCACCGAGGGCGCCGTGGTGATGGGCCTGGTGTACAACTACCTGCCCTTCATGGTGCTGCCCATCTACACGGTGCTGAAGAAGATGGACTATTCCGTCATCGAGGCCGCGGAGGACCTGGGCTGCAATCCCTTCCGGGTCATCACCCGGGTGGTGATCCCCATGTCCCTGCCGGGCATCGTCTCCGGCATCACGATGGTGTTCATGCCGGCGGTCACCTCCTTCGCCATCTCCACGCTGCTCTCAAACGGCAAGATCCGCCTGGCGGGCGATTTGATCGACTACATCTTCAACCAATCCTCGAACCCCACCCGCTGGAACATCGGCAGCTCCTTCTCGCTGATCATGCTGGTGCTGATCCTGATCTCCATCGGCTTTTTGCGCAAGGTGGACCCGGACAGTGAAGGAGGTGGCATGTGGTGAGAGATTCCCGCGCAACCAAGATCTTCCGCACCCTCTGGATGGCGCTGATCCTGCTGTTTCTGTACGCGCCGATCCTGATCATGATCGCGCTTTCCTTCAACGCCTCGGTGTCCCGCAGCCAGTGGACCGGCTTCACCCTGGACTGGTATGTGAAGCTGTTTCATGACCCGGCCATCCTGGGCGCGCTGAAGACCACCATCGAAGTGGCCGTGATCGCCACGATCGTCTCCACCATCATCGGCACCCTGGGCGCCATCGGCATCCACTCCATGAACAGCGGCATGGCGGGCCTGCTGATCGACGTGTCCTACCTGCCCATGACCACCCCGGACATCGTCACCGGCGTGTCGCTGATGCTGATGTACCTGTTCTGCCACGTGCCGCTGGGCAAGTGGACCATGATCTTCGCCCACATCGCCTTCGACATCCCCTATGTGCTGTTCTCGGTGATGCCCAAGCTGCGGCAGATGAACCCGAACCTCTACGAGGCGGCGCTGGACCTGGGCTGCCACCCCATCAAGGCCCTGTACAAGGTGATCGTGCCGGAGATCATGCCCGGCATCTTCACCGGCGCGCTGCTGGCCTTCACCATGTCCCTGGACGACTTCGTCATCTCCTATTTCACGTCCTCGGACATGTACCCGAACCTGAGCCGCATCGTGTACTCCTCCACCAAGCTGGGGGTCAAGCCCACGATGTATGCCCTGTCCACGCTGATGTTCGTCACGATCCTGCTCCTGCTGGTGCTGGTCAACAAGCGCACGAAGCTGGAGAACCTGTGATTGGGCGCGCAGTGAGGCGTCAGGAATGAGGAATTGCGGTTCCCCTGCATTCTTAAATTCCTAACTCCACACTCCTGACTCCCCTCCCCGCCGCACCCCCTTCGGGGTTTGCACATACAACACTACTTGAAAATCTGGAGGATGCTGCACATGAAGAAACTCGCCATCGTTCTGCTGGTCGCGCTGCTGGCCGCCGCGCTGCCCGTCGCCTGCCTGGCCGAGGCCGACAAGCCCTTCGCCGGCGCGGAGATCAAGGTCTACAACTGGGAAGACTACATCGACCGCGAAGTGCTGAAGATCTTCGAGGAGGAGACCGGCTGCCACGTGAACTACGTCACCTTCTCCCAGAACGAGGACATGTACACCAAGCTGTCCACCGGCGCGGAGAGCTATGACGTGGTCATTCCCTCCGAGTACATGATCGAGCGCCTCATCAAGGAGGACCTGGTGGAGGAGCTGAACCTGGACAACATCCCCAATATGGCCAATGTGGTGGACAACCTGCTGGACCCCATCTACGATCCCGGCAACGCCCACTCCATCCCCTACATGTGGGGCACCCTGGGCATCGTCTACAACACCGAGATGGTGGAAGATCCCGTCACCAGCTGGAACGCGCTGCTGGATGAAAAGTACGCCGGCGAAATCTTCATGATGGACTCCATGCGCGACACCGTGGCCATCGGCCTGATCATGAACGGCTACTCCGTGAACAGCGACAGCGAGGAAGAGCTGGAGGCCGCCCGGGAGTGGCTGCTGGCCCAGAAGGACTCCAACGTGCTGGGCGGCTACATCCTGGACCAGGCCAAGGACATGATGGCCGGCAACGAGGCCGCCATGGCCGTGATGTACTCCGGCGACGCCCTGTACGCCATCGAGAAAAACGATGCCCTGGCCTACGTCATCCCCGACGAGGGCAGCAACATCTGGGTGGACGGCATGTGCGTGCCCAAGTCCGCCAAGAACAAGGAAGCCGCCGAGTGCTTCATCAACTTCATGTGCCGTCCCGACATCGCCCAGATGAACATGGACTACATCTACTATTCCTCCCCCATCAAGCAGGTCGTGGAGCAGCTCGACGAGGAGGAGCTGGCCAGCATCGCCATGAACCCCACCGACGAGATGGTGGCCCGCTGCGAATACTACGTGGACATCTCCACCTTCGACAACGCCTGGCTGTACGACGACGTCTGGATGGACGTACTGATGTGAGTCGGCAGGGCCGACAGCCAACTGCTGCCGCCCGGAAAATGGGATGCTTCATCTCATTCACCGCGCCCGGCAAAACACGATTCCCCGCGCCACTGATTCAAACGCGGGGAATCTTCGTTTTGGAAAAATGTGAAATGGGGACGGTTCTCATTTCACGTTTCACTTGCTAAAATGTGAAACGGGGACGGTTCTCATTTCACGTTTTACTCACTATAATGTGAAATAGGGACGGTTCTCTTTTCACGTTTCCTGCCTGCAGGGCAAGGGCCGAGGGGAATTTCAAGGCACTTTTATCGAGCGGCCAATCCCTTTCCCAATTCCAATCATGAATTGGCCGCGAAATACTTGTGCCGGGAATTCCCCCTCGGCCCTGTCCGCAGCGCGTGAAATGCTGTTTTCACCCCCCAACGCGGAGATCCTCCATTCGTTCAGGGGACGACCTCATCCGGCGCTGCGCGCCACCTTCCCCTAAAGGGGAAGGCAATTCGGAATTGCGGTTGACAACCCCTCCGGCACTTCGCGCCACCTCCCCTTACACAGGGGAGGCTTTTGGGGGGAGGTGGAAGGACAAAGAAATCCCGCGCTGGAATCAGTGGCGCGGGATTTCGTCGATATTATCGCGGCAACGCTTTGGATGGAGCATTCCATGTTCCACGCGGCAGCAGTTGGGGTTGAGCACCCTGCGCTCCACGTGGCAGCAGTTGGGGTTGAGCGCCCTGCGCTCACTTGTGGGCCCACTTGTAGGCGCGCTCGATGGACTTCTGGTGATGCTCGTTCTCCTGCTCGGAGCCGTGGGTGATGCTGCCCACCATGTGCAGGCAGAACTGGCCGTCGTAGTTGTTGTTCTTGATGGTCTGGTCGCCGTGGGGCTCGGTGTTGATGCCGCAGGCCACGTACTTGTCGCCGGCCTTCAGGATCACGGCGTGGCTCTTCCAGGAGAAGTGGCCGCCCGCCACCCTAAGCAGCTTGGCGGTGTCGGCGGCGCTGGCGGGTTCCACGTCGGCGTGATTGTGACCGCCCATGCGCTTGATCTTCAGCTCGATGCCGGTGTCGATGTCGTAGATGTAGCCGTACTTGCCCTTCTTCAGGACGTTCTTGCCGTCGCCGAACCACTCCATCTTCACGACCTTGCTCTTCCAGGAGCTGCTGCTGGCGGCCTTCTTGGTCTTCGAGGAGGATTTCGAGGAAGACTTCGAGGAGCTCTTCTTGCTCAGGTACTTGACGGGCATGTAGCCGGTCTTGCCGCTCACCTTCACCTTCGCCCACTTGCCCTTCACCGCCGTCACCGTCACGGTGGTGCCCTTCGGCATCTTCACATGCTTGGCGGAGGAGGAGGCCGACTTGTAGATCTTCGCGGAGGAGGACGACACGCTCGCCTTCACCGACTCGGCCATTGCCGGAGCCGCCGCGGAAACCAGGAGCACTGCAATCAGCATCGCGCAGAAAAACTTTTGTATACGCCGCAACATTTTGTTTCACCTTTTCCTGGAAATTTTAATTACTGATTGCATTATATTACAAAACTATTTCATTGTGTTCGATTTCCTTAAAATGTACGCCCCTTTCCTAAATAGTGTCGCAATATTTCCAATTCTCGACCATTTTCGGAATTTAGACTTTTTCTCGAAATCCTTCCCCAGCATTTGACGCGCCGCGCCGGGACATGTATAATAGATGTGTATATGAACGCCCTGAGCGGCCGCAAGCGCGGCCATGTCCCAAGAGAGGAGCATCACCATGGCGAAATTGAGCAAAAAACAGCCCTCCATCCTGAACTGGATGGGCACGCTGTTCCTGTACGGCATTCCCGGCGTGAACCTGATCTTCCTGATCGTCTCCGCGATCTTCGCGAAATCCGCCAGCAAGCGCAGCTTTGCCATCGCGGGCATCCTGCTGATCGTTGTGCTCGCGGTGCTGGTGTTCGCCGCCTTTGCCATCTTCCCGGATTTCTTCAACCGGCTGACGGAGGCCATGCGCAACGTGGTGCACCCCGTCCCCGTAGGCGAGGTCATCCCGGTGGCCTGATCGCAGGCATAACAAAGTGGGAGCCATCCATTTTGGATGGCTCCCACTTTGTTGTCTTCCCCCGGATGGAAAGTGGCGCACAGCGCCGGTTGATGTCGTTATCGTTCGACGACGGCAATCGTCCTGCCCGGCGGGCGGCGCAACGCCGCCCCTACTCTTGTACGCCTCTTATGTACGCTGTTCGTTCAGTTGTTTCCCTGCCCGGTCAATCCCCTTCGACCTCCAGCGCCTCGGCCGTCTCCTTCCGGCGATAGAGCTTCCGATCCAGGGACCAGATGCGCTCGGTGAACCCGCCGGGCGTGGCCACTTTCAGGGCGCGGTTCATCTCGAAGATGCGGGCGTCCAGCAGGTCCAGCACGTGCAGCACCTCCGCCTCCGGGAACATGGGCGGCTTGGGGCTGCCGAACTCCGGCAGGTCGTGGTGGGACAGGATCATGTGCTCCAGCATCATCAGCAGCTCCGGGCGCACGTTCAGCTCCCGCCCGCAGCGGTCCAGCTCCGCCACGCCCATCACCAGGTGGCCGATGAGCATGCCCTCGGCGGTGTAGTCGCTCACCATGCCGATCTCGTCGGCGTCCATCTCCGCGATCTTGCACAGGTCGTGGAGGATCACTCCCGCCGACAGCAGCTCCGCGTCCAGCGTGGGATAGATCTCGCAGATGGCGGCGGCGCTTCTGAGCATGGTGCTGGTGTGGTGCAAGAGGCCCGCGCGCTCCGCGTGGTGCAGCTTCGAGGCCGCCGGGTAGTAGGTCAGCTTGTCGCCGCACTCCTCCAGCCGCTTCAGCACCAGCGCCTTCAGCTGAACGTCCGTGAAGGCGTCCACCCGGTTCAGGATGTAATCCAGCATCTCTCCCGGCGGATAAGGGGCGCAGGGCGTCAGCGCGTCCATGTCGAAGTCGTCCGTCTCCGCCGACGGGCGCATCTTGTCCACCCGCAGCTGGGGCCGGCCATTGTATTCCAGCATCATGCCCCGCACCCGGATCACCTGGGCCACGGGCGGCGGCGGGGTCAGCCCGTCCCACATCTTGGCGTTCACCTCGCCGGAGATGTCGCAAAGCGTCATGTCCAGGTATTTCCCGCCGTTGGAGCTGGTCCGCTGCGCGGCGGCCCGCACCAGCAAAAACCCGTCGAAAACCTGTCCCTTGATCATGTTGGCCAG
This sequence comes from uncultured Eubacteriales bacterium, assembly GCA_900315585.1. Classification (GTDB taxonomy): domain Bacteria; phylum Bacillota; class Clostridia; order Christensenellales; family Aristaeellaceae; genus UBA2862. Next base: position 50,890 of record OMZP01000013.1, read on the forward strand.
CTGCGGCTGCGGCTTCATGCCATCGCCCCCCGTCCCGTTATTTCTACATAACATTGTAGACGCTCGGCGCGAGGCTGTCAAGGGCGAAAAACGTGAAATGGGGACGGTTCTCATTTCACATAATAGCAAAAACGTGATATGAGAACCGTCCCCATTTCACATATTTTGTGGTTGCCGAGTTCACAAAATTCGATTATAATGGTCTATATCATTCCCAATGGAGGCATCCCATGCCCGACACGAAGTTTTCATTCGCCGCCCTGAAGGAGCACCTGCGCCGGTATTTCTGGGTGTACCTGATCGGCGTCGCGGCCTGTCTGCTGGGCACGAACCTGCTCTGGACCACCACCGCGCCCCGGCCCACCAACGAGCAGACCGTGACCGTGTTCCTGGCGGACGTGTACACGAATCCCGAGCCCCTCTCGGGCGTGGCCGACGCCATGCTCAAGGCCACCCAGCCCTACGACGAAAACCTGAAGCTGGTGGAATTCCAGAGCCTGCAATACAATGAGAACGAGTACACCAGCAGCATGCTGCTGATGACCCGCCTGGCCGTGGGCGAGGGCGACGCCTTCCTGGCCTCCCAGAGCGTGATGGACGCGCTGGTGCAGTCCCAGGCCCTGGAGCCGTTGGATGGGCACGTGGCCGACGGCTGGCTCGCCGGGTACGACCTGGAGCCCTACTACGCCACCTACACCGACGAGGAGGAGGGCATCAGCGAGACCTTCCTGGCGGCCCTGAAGCTGGACAACTACCCGATCCTGATGGAGAAAGGCGCGTTCATCAGCGAGGGCGGCTACCTGTGCGTCACCTCGAACGGCGGCAACGTGGACACCACGATGAAGGCGCTGGAGGCCATGATGGCGGCGCTGACGGAGGAACAGAATGCTCAGTCAGAAACTGCAAAATAAGCAGCCCACCCCGCTGCAGGGCGTGGGCCTGGTGCTGGTCATCGCGCTGGCGGCGGTGGCGGGCTCGGCCTTCTTCACGAGGCTGGCCCCCCGGCTGGGCAACCTCGCCTCGCTGCTGTTCATTGCCTACGGCTGCGCCATCGCCTATTTCCTGCTGAACTGGTACGGCATGAGCTTCCTCTACACCGCCACCGACGACTGCCTGCGCCTGTGCCGCGCCTACGGCAAGCGGGAGCGGTTCATGGCCGACGTGTGGCTGAACCAGGTGGTGGCCTACGGCACGCCGGAGGAGATCAAGCAGAAGCATCCCGACGCCCCCGTCACCCGCGCCACCCGCACCCAGTGCGAATACGCGCCCCTGGCCCTGGCCTACCGGGAGGGCGGCAGGGTTCGCGCGGCCGTCATCCAGCCGGATGATGCCATGCGGGAGCACCTGATCCGGAAGATCCGGGAATACATGAAATAATACTAAATTCCTTCTAAAACATGTACAAATGCGGAGTGGATTTTTTGTTCTGGCAAAGCTGAGCGGAGGGAGGCGATGCAGCGCATCGTTGACCGA
>OMZP01000054.1 GCA_900315585.1 uncultured Eubacteriales bacterium
ACTCGCCAAAGCCCTCCGTTCTCCCTGAGTTCACGGCGTTACACTCATAGAATTTCTGACTGTTTCTTGTACTTTCTCTGTATCGTTTTCAAGGTTCGCGGTTATCATTTCAGAAGTTTATTCCCTCGGTGACAACAGTATAGGATTATATCAACTCTCCTTTAAAATGTCAAGCGTCCAACGCAAATCTTAACAAGATTTCTTTTCATCATGTCTCAAATTAAACTCTTGTGCATTTTTGCGTTTCCATATATAATAATGAAAGCATCATTTGAGGAGTGATTCCCATGAGACAGAGCGGCGTATTGCTGCATATCACCTCCCTGCCCTCCCGGGGCGGCATCGGCACCCTGGGACAGGCGGCCTATGATTTCATCGACTTCGTAAAGGCCTCGGGCATGAGCATCTGGCAGATGCTGCCCATCGGCCCCACCGGCTACGCGGAATCGCCCTACCAGAGCGTGTCCACCTACGCCGGCAACCCGCTGATGATCGACTTCGACATGCTGGAGGCGGAGGGCCTGCTCCCGGCGGGCAGCTATCATCCCCTGCCGCACCTGGACGACGTGGACTTCGAGGCCGTGAAGGTGCAGAAGACCGCGCTGCTGCGCCAGGCCTTCGAGCACAGCTTCCACAACCTGGCGGACGAGATCGCCGAGTTTGAGGCAGGACACCCCTGGGTGCGGGACTACGGCCTGTTCCGGGCCATCAAGGCCAGCTTCAAGGACATCTCCTGGATGGAGTGGCCCGACCGGGACATCCGCCTGCGCGTGCCTGGGGCCGTAAAGAAGTATGAAAAGAAGCTGGCCAAGGAGGTCAACTACTACATATTCGAGCAGTACCTGTTCTTCGACCAGTGGACGCGGCTGCACGACTACGCCCGGGCCAAGGGCGTCCAGCTGATGGGCGACCTGCCGATCTACGTGGCGGAGGACTCCGCGGACGTATGGATGAACCCGGACATGTTCGAGCTGGACGAGGACTGCAAGCCCATCCGCATCGCGGGCGTGCCGCCGGATTACTTCCAGAAGGACGGCCAGCGTTGGGGCAACCCCCTCTACGCCTGGAAGAAGCACGCCGAGACCGGCTACAGCTGGTGGATCGGCCGCCTGCAGGCGCTGGGCGGGCTGTTTGACATCCTGCGCATCGACCACTTCATCGGCTTCGCCAATTACTACGCCATCCCCGCCACCGAACCCACCGCCCGCAACGGCAAGTATGAGCTGGGACCGGGGCGCAGGCTGTTCGCAAAGATCAAGAAGGCCCTGCCGGAGCTGAACATCGTGGCCGAGGACCTGGGCGTGGTGAGCGCCCGGGTGAAGAAGCTGCTGGCGTACTGCGGCTATCCGGGCATGAAGGTGATGCAGTTCGCCTATGACGGCGAGGACAGCCCGGACCTGCCGGAGCATCACGTGGAAAACTGCATCGTCTACACCGGCACCCATGACAACAACACCACCCAGGGCTGGTGGGACGACGCAAGCCCGGCGACCCGCGAGCGCGCCAGGGCCAAGCTGGGCATGGGCGAGGGCGAGGAGGACGTGCTGCCCTACATCCTCAAGGCCGCCTTCAACTCCGTGGGCGAGACCGTGATCGTGCCCATGCAGGACTGGCTGGGCCTGGGCGGTGCGGCCCGCATGAACTTCCCCGGCACCGTGGGCGGCAACTGGCTGTGGCGGATGCCGGAGACGGACTACGCCCCCATCGCCCGCCGCATTCGCCGGTTGAACCGGATGAGCCACCGCGGGCCGATCCGCAGCGTCACCGGCGCGGAGCTGATCGCCCAGGCGGAGAAATTCTGCCTGAACGACTGGCACGAAGTGAGCCTAAACAACGTGGGCCCGGTGCAGCTGCACGACGCGGTGGCGAAGGCCGCCATGCTGGACATCGCGCCCCAGTGGGCCGACGACTACGGTGACCGGCTGAACCGTCGCCGGGCGGTGTACCTGTCCGCGGAATACCTGATGGGCCGCCTGGTGTACAACAACCTGTACAATATGGGCGTGCTGAAGGACGTGCGGGAGCGGCTGGCGCTGCAGGGCGTTGATCTTTCCGACCTGGAGGACATCGAGGACGCGGCCCTGGGCAACGGCGGGCTGGGGCGGCTGGCCGCCTGCTTCCTGGACAGCGCCGCCACCCACGACATCCCGCTGGACGGCTACGGCCTGCGCTACCAGTACGGCCTGTTCAAGCAGAGCTTCGACGAAAGCGGCGCCCAGGTGGAGGACCCGGACGACTGGACCCGCTTCGGCGATCCCTGGAGCGTACGCCGGGACGACCTGGAGCAGTACGTGACCATGAAGGGCCTGACGGTGCGCGCCGTGCCCTACGACATGCCCATCATCGGCTACCAGCGCAGGAGCATCGGCACGCTTAGGCTGTGGCAGTGCGAGGCAGTGGAGGGCTTCGACTTCGACGCCTTCAACGACCAGAACTACGCCGCCGCCTGCAAGGCCAAGAACGCCGCCGAGGACATCACGAAGGTGCTCTACCCCAACGACACGCTGAAGGCCGGCAAGCTGATGCGGCTCAGGCAGCAGTACGTGCTGGTGAGCGCGTCGCTGATGGACATGCTGGACGCCTATCGCAGGGTGCACGGGGACGACCTGGAGAAGTTCTGCGAGCTGCACGCCATCCAGCTGAACGACACCCACCCCACCATGGCGATCCCGGAGCTGATCCGGCTGCTGATGAACGAGGGCTACACCTTCAATAAAGCCTTCGCCGTTGCCCGGAAGACCTTCCGCTACACCAACCACACCGTGATGCGCGAGGCGCTGGAGTGCTGGGACATGAAGCTGCTGAGCGAGCTGTCGCCGGAGCTTACGCGGATCATCCGCCGCATCCAGACCCGGCTGGATCGCGACCTGAAAAAGGCGGGCGTGGCCGACCCCGCGCCCTACGCCATCGTGGACGGGGACAAGCGGGCGCACATGGCGAGCCTGGCGGTGTACGGCTCCAGCTACACCAACGGCGTGGCCGCCATCCACAGCCAGATTTTGAAGGACGACGTGTTCAGGGAGTGGTACGCCCTCTACCCCGAGAGATTCAACAACAAGACCAACGGCATCACCCAGCGGCGCTGGCTGGGCCTGTGCAACCCGGAGCTGACGGCGCTGCTGGCCGAGGCGCTGGGAAGCGACGGCTTCCTGACGGACCTGTTCGAGCTGGCAAACCTCAAGCCGCTGATCGACAACGACCTGGCCGCGAAGTTCATTGAGGTGAAGGACGAGAAGAAGCGCCAGCTGTCCGAGCTGATCCTGGAGCGGGAGGGCGTCGAGATTCCGCCCCACTTCATCTTCGACGTGCAGGTGAAGCGGCTGCACGAGTACAAGCGGCAGCTGCTGAACGCCCTGTCCATCCTGGACCTCTACTGGGGCTTGAAGGACGGCACGCTGAAAAACTTCCCCGCCACGGCCTTCATCTTCGGCGCGAAGAGCGCCCCGGGCTATCGCCGCGCCAAGGCCGTGATCCGCTTCATCAACCACATCGCGGAGATGGTGAACGCGGACGCGGAGACCAACGGCAAGCTGCGGGTGGTGTTCGTGCAGAACTACAACTGTTCCTACGCCGAGCACATCATCCCGGCGGCAGACATCTCCGAGCAAATCTCCCCCGCGGGCACCGAGGCCAGCGGCACCGGCAACATGAAGCTGATGCTGAACGGCGCGGTGACCCTGGGCACCTACGACGGCGCGAACGTGGAGATCTTCGAGCAGGCCGGGATCAAGAACAACTTCGTATTCGGCGCGACGGTGGAGGAGCTCAACGCCATCAAGGCCGACTACGACCCGGTGGCGATCTACGAGGCGAACCCGCGCCTCAAGCGGGTGATCGACGCCCTGGGCGACGGTACCTTCGAGAGCGCCGACGCGCCCATGCAGGAGGGCGAGCTGGTGGAGCTCAAAAAGGCGCTGCTGGAGGGCGCCAGCTGGCATCAGCCGGACCACTACTTCCTGCTCAAGGACTACGAAAGCTACATGGAAGCCAAGCTGAAGGCCATCCGCGCCGCGAAGAACAAGGTGAAGTTCGCGAAGATGTGCTTGGGCAACATCGCCGGAGCCGGGAAGTTCTCCAGCGACCGGACGATCCAGGAGTATTGGGAGGAAATCTGGAAGTAACGCAAAGCGGGGCGGCATTGCCGCCCCGTTCAGGATGTTGACAAAGTCAACAGATTGGAGACCGTTGAGAAAGTCTGCAAGACAAGGAAGGACAGCCTGCAAATGAGGGCGCTTACACAGACGTAAGTAACCGAATTTGCAGACTGTTCTGACGCAGTAAGCAGAAATCTCATCCGCCCAGGCGGTTCTTTCGGAGATTTCTGCGTTTGCAGGCTTTGTCAGCGGTCTGAGCGGGGCGGCATTGCCGCCCCGTCAGCATGTCGCCTCCAAAAGCCTTCCCCAGTGACGAGCGAAGCGAGGAACGGTTCAGGGGAAGGTGGCCGAGCAGGCGCTTCAGCGCCGTCAGCGAGGTCGGATGAGGGCGTCTCCCATCCATCGCGGTATCGCGCATTGTCTGCAATGCCGCAGTGTTCAGGAGGCGACCTCATCCGCCACTCCGCTTCGCTCCGCGCCACCTTCCCCTGAACCGCGCCTGTCGGCGCTGGGGAAGGCTTTTGCGCAGTTCTTTCGTGAAAGTTGAGGGATTGGCATAACGTAGTCTGTTTACGTTGTGAACAGATCCTTCGCTGCGCTCAGGATGACAACCAAACGAATCCATGTCATCCTGAGCATAGCGAAGGATCTGTACATTTCGATCATGAACAGCATTGAAAGAGAAGACTTTGGAATCCGTTCATTATCATGCCCCAAATTCCGTGAAAAGTCATTTTTCTCTTCTCTTCTCTTCAGGGGAAGGCTTTGCGCGTTCAGTCCGCGCTCAATTCATGCAAGAGCACCCGCGTCTCGTTCTCCTCCGCGTCCCGGTGGTAGTAGTAATCCCCCAGCACGAAATCGAAGGCATCCGGCTCGATTTCGTGCTTTTTGCTGTGGTCCGGGTCGAAGACCGGGTGCTCCGCATCCGGCGGGAAGAACAGCGCCCCGGCGGTGCGGTCATCGCCAAACATGCCCTCCCGGGTGCCGGACAGAGCCAGCACGCAGCCGTCGGGGGTGGCGCTGTGGAACCAGTATCGCTCCTTCGTCACCTCCCGGAGATCCGTGCCGTCCAGGTTCATGGAGATCATGGCCTTTTTACTCTTCGACCAATAGTACAGCCGCCCGTTCAGCACGAGGTAGCCGTAGCCGTTCGCGCCGTTGTCGTCGTCGTACTCATTCGTCAGCCAGTTGGCGGGCAGGGTGCCGTCGGGGTTCGGGTTCAGGGTATCCAGCGCGAAGATGCCGATCTCGTCCGCCAGGATCAGCTGTCCCTCCGCATAAACGGCATAACCGCCGCCGCCCGTGTTGTTCCAGATCCGCCGCTTGGCTTCGTAGACCTGCCGCGGCGTGAAATCGTCCAGGTCCGCGTACCAGACGCCGCTGGCCCGCACCATGTACACGCCCTCGCCCACGGGGAGATAGTCGCCGATGTAGCCGTCCTCCTTCTCCGGGCGCAGCTCCGTCAGGTTCCCGCCGTCGTAATCGCAGCGCCACACGCCGCCCAGATCGTCGCACAGCAACAGCCCGTCCCCCGCGTCGTAGAGCGTCACCTCGCTGTGGTCGAAGTTCGCAAGAATTTGCCGCGCGTCCTCCGGGTGTCCCTCCGGGTAGGCGAACAGGTTGTAGGCGGAGCAGAAGCCCCAGCCCCAGCTCTCGTCCACGCCCCGCAGCTCGAACACCATGTCCCCCGCCAGCACCTGCGTCCGGCCAAACTCCTCCACGCGAGTGTTGTCCAGGCAGGAATTGTAGTTCTCGGCATCCATGTGCGGCGGCCTGTGGGGCATCACGATCAGGCCCTCGCCGCCAAATTCACGCTTTTCGGGCAGCGTCGGTTCGGGCGCGTCCGCCGTCACCCGGAACTCCAGAGCAAAGGATTCGTTGCCGTGCTCCCAGCCCATGTCCGAAATGGCCAGCTGGTAGAGCCCCTCCGACAGCGCGCCCGCCTTTTGAAGGGGCACGGTGAGGGTCACGTGATCGCAGAAGTAGCCGGAATGGCCGCGCTCCGGGTCGCCGTCGGCATAGGCCGGGAGGAATTCGCCCACGCTGATCCACTGGCCGTCCCGAACGGCGGCCAGGTCGATCTGGTTGTTGTAATAGGCGATGCCGCCCGCGGGCCGGGTGAGGGTGAGGCTGACGAAGCCCGTGCCCACGGGGTACTCGGCCTGGTCCATCGCCGCCACGGTGCCGTCCGGCAGAGTGATGCGCGTCACGGGCGCGTAATCCGGCGCCAGCTGCGCCGGGGTAGGCGGGTCGTCCTCCCGGTAGTCCAGCGCCTCGCCGTACAGGCTGAAGCCCTGCTTGTCTCCCAGCGCCTTCACCTCGCCGTCGGTCAACGGGCAGATGTAAACCCGGTCGCCCCCGTCCGCGTAGCCCGTCAGGGGCGTGCGCAGACCGCAATAGGACAATGCGCCCGTCTCGGCGTAGGCCTCCTCGTTCCTCCCGCGGAACACCGCCGTGTTGATGCCCGCGTCGGCCACCACGTAGGTGCCGAAGCCCGTCCAGTCCTCCTCGTCTTGATAGACGATCTCCCCGGCGCTGGCCTGGGGCAGCAGGGCCACGTCCCCGGCCCAACGGGCGGAGCCCTCGCCCTGGGCGATCAGGGAACCGGCGTCGTAGGTGGTAACGCGCAAATCGGCCCTCCAGAGCACCATCGGAAGGTGATAGTATTCATCCTTCTTGAGGCTCGCCCGCTCCTTTTCGTTCGGGCGGATGACCAGCACCCAGGCCGCGCCGATGTGCCGCCGGCTCATCAGGAGGGCGTCGGTTCGCTCCACGTCCAGGTCGGGAATGTAGGCCGTCAGGGTCTGCTCCGCGCCGGGCGCGGCGCTCTCCACCCACGCCACATAGGCGTCGCCGTGCACCAGCCGCGCGATGTCGTCGTCCGGCTTGCGGTTCTCCCGCAGCAGGCCTTCCGGCACGGTGGCGGGCTCGGACGCGCCGCCCATGCGGGCCGCGATCGCCCAATCCGAGATGCGCAGCACCAGCGTGCCGCCCCGCTGGAAGCACTCCAGCGGCTCGCCCTCCACGCCGTCGATGCCCAGGTACTTCTCCCCGTCCTCCCAGCAGATCGGGCAGGGCTTTTTCTTCTGCACCTCCGCGAACACCCGCTGCCGCTGCACGGAATCCTCCGACACCAGCGGACATTTGTCCGTGGCGTGGAAGTAGTTCTCCAGCAGGTACTCCGGGTTCATCCACACCGGCGCGTCCAGCTCGGCCTCGGTCAGGTCCTCCGCCCCGGCCCAGGCGCAGAACAGAGTCAGCGCCAGCACAAGCAGCCCTATGCGTTTCATTTCAACACCTCGCAGGATGATGATTCCCCTATCCATACAGACGCTCCGCAGGGGCGGTTGGGAGGGGAATTGGTTTGTTAAATATTTTAGCATACTCCTGCCCGCCAGTCAATCAAGCGCATACAAAAGCCTTCCCCAGTGACGCGCGAAGCGAGGAACGGTTCAGGGGAAGGTAGCCGAGCAGGCGCTTCAGCGCCGTCAGCGAGGTCGGATGAGGTCGTCTCCCATCCATCGCGGCATCGCGCTTTGTCTGCAATGCCGCAATGTTCAGGAGGCGACCTCATCCGTCACTCCGCTTCGCTCCGTGCCACCTTCCCCTGAACCGCGCCGGTCGGCGCTGGGGAAGGCTTTTGGGGCTATCTCTCGATCTTATAGATGATATACTCTCCGCTCTTGGCCGCGACCTCGAACACGGCCTCGTCGCCCTCGCAATACACCGGCTCCACACGCCGCCCCTGCACGGGCAGGGTCAGGGCCTTGGCCCCCTTCACGTGCAGCCGCACCACCCGGAACTCGCTGGTGCTCATCACGTAGGGATAGACGATGAATGCGTCGTTGTCGTAGGCGAACAGGCTCACCCCGGCGGGGGCCTCCATCCAGATGTCGTTCACCGGCATGGCCTGGCGGATGCGGCCCAGGGCCTCGGCGGGAATGTGGTAAAAGTCCGGGAAGGCGTCCGGCACGGCCAGCGTCCACAGGGTGCCCTTGCCGTACCAGTCCCGCAGCAGGATGCCGTAGCTCTCCTCGCCGTGCACGGCCTTCACCACGGCCCAGGTGGCGTTGTTGCGGAACTCCGCCACGGGGATGGTGATGGGCCGGTCTCCGGTGGGATAGAGGCACAGGCGGCGGCGCACGGCGTCGCGGCGCTCCTCTTCCTCCACGCGATAGCGGCGGGCGCTGACCTTGCGGCCCCGCAGGCGAATGGAGGTCAGGCGCTGGACGCCCCGATCCTGGGTGGCCTCCATAAAGCCGGTGGTGACCATGGCGGTGCCGCCCTTTTCCAGCAGCCACTTTTCCAGCTTGTCCACGATGTCCGGGTCACAGGCCGCGGCGCGGGTGAGCAGCATCTGATCGGCGTCCTCCGGGAAGTAGGGCGTGCACACGATGGGCAGGCCCACCATGCCCAGGAAGTCCTGCACGTTGTCCTCGCCCTGGCTGTTGTCCGGCAGGTAGCAGGGAATGCCGATGGGGCTGCCTGCGTGGTCCAGCACCGCGTCCAGCTTGTCCAGCTGGAAGCCCAGGGCCGGGGTGTACATGTTGTCGTACATGCTCTGGAAGCAGAACATCATCAGCTCCTTGGGCTTGGAGAACGCCGTCAGGTACGCCTGCTCCAGGTACATCTCGGTGATGTGGGTGTCGAAGGTGTCAAACCAGCCGCCGCCATTGTGGCCGGGCCACATGTTCTCGAAGTAGGTCATCAGCGAGAAGCTGAGATAGCGGGGCAGGTGCTGGTCGGTGACGATGGGGTCGCGGGTCTCGGTGCCGGTGTAGAGGCCGTCGAACTGCTTGCGCTGCTCAGCGGGGTTGTAGCCGGTCTCCTGGTAGCTCTCCGCCCAGTTGGGATACTTGATGATGATCCGGCAGTTCGGATTGGCCGCCTTGGCGGGGCCGATGATGTCCTCCTCGCTCACCCGGCGCAGCAGGTCCAGCCGATAGGCCTGCCAGCTGCCGTCCGTGATGCCGTGCTTTTCATTGAAGGCGTTCTTGGCCTTCACGCAGGCGGGACAGGCGCAGCCGGTGAAGAAGAAATCGTCGATGATGAACTCGCTGAAGCGCGCGCCGATGAAGGTGGAGACCTTCTTCAGCTTCGCGCGCATCTTCGGGTCGTTGTAGCAGAAGGTGTCGAACAGGCGGGCCTTGGGCGCGTCACCCTTGGGGGTGGGGATGACGGTGGTCAGGCCGCCGGCCACCTCCACGCCGTGGGCCTTGAACACCTCACGGCAGATCTCCACCTGCTCGGCGGAGGCCAGCTCCCCGCGCCAGGGCTCCAGGTACACCTTGTCCAGGCGCATGTACTTCTCCATGAAGTTGAGTTCCTTTTCCAACTCCTCCCGGGTGACGCGGCAGGTGGCGTGGGCGACGAAATAGGTGGTCAGCTTGAAATTGCGATAATTCGACATGGGTGCGCTCCTTTCCGCTTGCGCGGGTATTGATGGATTCAACATTTCATCACTTTATCAATATCGACATTTTAACATAAAATGTCCCTTTCCGCAACACGGATTCCTGCACTATTCTCTTCTCTTGGTTGATGTATTGTCACAAAGAAAAGAGCCGCCTCAAAACAGAAGCCTGTCGCGCAATTCCGGCCGTAGGGACGCCATTTATGGCGTCCGCGGACGCAGGGTCCGCTCCTGGCGGCAAGAATGCCGCCCCTACGGTGAGAATGGTTGCAGTCAGGTGTTTTTGAGGCCGCCCCTTCAAATCACAGTCTCAACAGCCGCTCCGCGTGCGCCGTCTCGCCCTGCTCCAGCAGCCGCCGGATCCAGGTGGAGGAGCACATCACGTCGCCGTCCATCACGGAGGGAACGATCTCGGCGGCATAGCCCAGCGGCCCCGCCATCCGGCGGATCATCGCCGCATCGCCCCTGCCGCCCGCGCCGAAGGTGTAGTTCTCCCCGGTCACGATGGCGGCGGCGCGCAGGTCGCGCACCAGCGTGCGCAGGAAGTCCTCCGGCGGGGTCGCGCCGTAGGCCGGGGTGAAGGGCTGCACCAGCGCCCAGTCCGCGCCCAGCGCCTCGAACTTTTGAAGGTTGCCCTCCAGGGGCAGCAGCGGCACAGGGGCCTTTTCCGGGCACAGCACCGACAGCGGATGCCGGTCGAAGGTGCAGACCACGCTCTCCCCGTTCAATTCATGGGCCAGCGCCACGGCCCGGCGGATCAGCGCCTGATGGCCGATGTGCACGCCGTCGAACATGCCCAGCGCCACCACGGACCGCTTCCCGGTGAAGGCGCTCACGGTATCGATGATCCTCATGCGCCCTCCCCCGCCCGATAGAGCATCGCCCTGAACTTCACGCTGCCGTCCGCCTGGGGCGCGCCGATCCCGGCGAATTCGTCGTTCAGGTACACCCGCACGGCGGGAGCATCCGGCGCGGGCGCGTCCAGCCAGTCCCCGCGGAGGGGATTGCCGTTCAGCACCGCGTGGCGGCACTTCTCCCCCACCCGCACCTCGGGCAGATGGGAAAGGGGCGCGTCCAGCGGAATCAGTGCCTCCTCCAGGCGGCCTTGGGCGGCCAGCGCGTCGATCTGCGCGGGCGTCAGGGCGTCCTCGATTTTGAAAATGCCCGCCGCGACCCGTTCCAGGGTCTGCATGTGGGCCCCGCAGCCCAGGGCCCTGCCGATGTCGTGGCAGAGGGTGCGGATGTACACGCCCTTGCCGCAGGTGATCTTCAGAAGATAGGTGTCGTTGCCCTCGCCGCCCATGAACTCGATGCCGTCCACCCGGCAGCGGCGGGGCTCCACCGCCACGGTCTGCCCCTTCCGGGCCAGCTGATACAGCCGACGGCCGTCCCGCTTGATGGCGGAATACATCGGCGGCACCTGCTCGATCTCGCCAACGAAACCCGGCAGCGCGGCGCGCAGCTCCACCTCCCCCACCCTCACGGGCTTCTCGGCCACCACCCGGCCGGTGGCGTCCTGGGTGTCGGTCTCCACGCCCAGTTTGATGCGGGCGACGTAGGTCTTTTGCTTGTCGATGATGTAGTCAAACAGCCGGGTCGCCGCGCCCACGCACACCGGGAGCACCCCGGAGGCCTCCGGGTCCAGCGTCCCGCCGTGGCCCACCGCCGTGCCCGGTTCCAGGCGCTTGCGCACGAACACCACCACGTCCGACGACGTGCGGCCCGTGGGCTTGTATACGTTCAAGAATCCGTTCATGATTGTATCCATTCCTGTGGATGATGTGGAACTACAAATTGAAGAGGAAGATGAATTGGCGCTTTGCGCCATGATTTGATTGCTGCGCAATCATGAAGTGCGCGTCGCGCATGATTTGAATTGCGCCTTCTCATATGCGCTTCACCGCAATTCATCAACATCTGATACTAAGCTAAATTAAAAATATATACAGATGTGGAGTGGATTTTTCGTTCTGGCAACGCAGAGCGGAGGGAGGCGATGCAGCGCATCGTTGACCGCAGCGATGCTAAGCCAGAACATCGTTGACCGCAGCGATGCTAAGCCAGAACGGAAAAGGCGCCCACAGATGTGTGTATTTTTAGTTGAGATTAGTATGATTTACCCTGCAAATCAGATGTTTGTAATCGCTTCCCGCGCCAGCGCCAGCACCTTTTTCAGGGCGTCCTCCAGGGGCAGATCCACGGTGACCCCGGCGGCGCAGTCGTGGCCGCCGCCGCCCAGGGGCACGGCGACATCCCGCGCCACGTTCAGCGGGGCCTTGGTGCGCAGGGAGAACTTCGTGGAAGAAGGGCTACGCTCCTCGGCCAGCACCGCGATGCGCACGCCCTCGATCTCCTGGAGGTAGTTCACCACGCCCTCCTTGTCCTCCCGCAGGGCTCCGGCCTCCTTCAGCATGTCCGCCGTGATCCGGCCCCAGGCCAGCAGGCCGTCGGGCGAGCGTTCCAGCCCCGCCAGCACCAGGCCCAGCAGCTTCGTGCGTCCGGCGCTACGGGTGCGATAGAGGCGCTCGGTGATCCCCGCCACGTCCACCCCCGCCGCGGCGCAGCGCGCCGCCGCCTCGAAGGTCTTCGCCCGGGTGTTGGAGTAGTTGAAATGGCCGCAGTCGGTGGAAATCGCCACGAACAGGCAGGTGGCCATGTCCCGGCTGAGCTCGACGCCCAGGCCGTCGATCAGGTCCACCACCAGCTCCCCCGCCGCCGCCGCGTCCCCGTCCAGGAAGTACAGGTCGCCGAAGCCGGGGTTGGTGTGGTGATGGTCCAGGGCGGCGCGGTCCAGGCAGGCCTCAAACCGCTTCACGCCCGCCTCGCCCAGCCGGGGCAGCTCTGACACGTCCAGCGCCAGGGCCGTCCGGGGCTCAAAGGGCAGCGCCGCGCCCGTGTCCCGCACCTCGCCCGCGCCGGGCAGACCCGCGTACAGCAGGGGGATCCCCCCCGGCAGGCCCACCACGGCCCGCTTGCCCATCGCCCGCAGTGCGTGCCACATGGCCAGGGTCGAGCCCGTGGCATCGCCGTCCGGGGACTCGTGCCCCAGCAGGAGCACGTCCTCCTTGTCCCGCAGCCAATCCGCCAGCGCGTCAATCGTCACTCGCTTCGTCATGCCTCTGGGTCTCCTTCAACAGTTGGTTGATGTGAGCCGCGTATTCGATGTTGGTATCCAGTTCAAAGATTATTTCCGGCACGTAGCGCAGGTCCACCCGGCGGCCCAGCTCCCGGCGCACAAAGCCGGAGGCCTTCTTCAATGCCGCCATCATGTCCTTGCGCAGATCCTCCTCCAGGATGCTGACCCGCACCTTGCAGTAGCGCAGGTCGCGGGTGACCTCGCAGCGCACGATGGACCAGGTGCCGCCGATGCGCGGGTCGTTCAGCTCGTCGCGGATGATGCTGTCGATGGCCTTGTGCACCTCCTGGGAGATGCGGTCGATTCTGTCAAAAGATGGCATATTAACCTCCAAACGTCATGTAGGGGCGCCGTTTCGGCGCCCGCCCTCCCGGCAAGTCCAGGTCCCGATCGCCGCCGCGCACTCTCGCGCCATGCAATCGGGAAAAAGGGCGGGCGGCGCCACGCCGCCCCTACCATGAGCAATCATCATAGAATGGGTTCCTGTTTGATCGCACGCGCTTTCCTCGACCTTGAATCAGTGGGCCGGGGAAAGCGGGCGAGAAGGCGGCAGCAGTTGGCCGTAGGCCCTGCCTACCGCTCGATTTCCTCCATCACGAAGCACTCGATGACATCGTTCTCCTTGATGTCGTTGTAGTTCTCGATGCCGATGCCGCACTCGTAGCCGGTGTTGACCTCCTTGGCGTCGTCCTTGAAACGCTTCAGGGAGTCGATCTTGCCCTCGTGGATAACGATGTTGTCGCGCAGCAGGCGGATCTGGGCGTTGCGCGCGATCTTGCCGTCGGTCACGTAGGAACCGGCGATGGTGCCCACGCCGGACACCTTGAAGGGCTGGCGCACGGTGGCGTGGCCCAGCAGCACCTCGCGGAACTTCGGGGCCAGCATGCCCTTCATGGCGGCCTCCATCTCCTCGATGGCCTGGTAGATGACGCGGTAGAGGCGGATGTCGATCTTCTCGCGCTCCGCCATCTCCCGGGCGTTGTTGTCCGGGCGCACGTTGAAGCCGACGATGATGGCGTTGGCCGTGGAGGCCAGCAGCGTGTCGCTCTCGTTGATCGCGCCCACCGCGCCGTGGATGCAGCGCACCCGCACCTCGTCGTTGGACAGCTTCTCCAGGCTCTGGCGCACGGCTTCCACGGAGCCCTGCACGTCGGCCTTGATGATGACGTTCAGGTCCTTGATCTCGCCGGCGGAAATCTGGTTGAACAGGTCGTCCAGCGTGGTCTTGGTCTGGGTCTTGACCAGGGCGGCGCGGAGCTTGTCCTTGCGCTCCTCGGCCACCTGCCTCGACAGCTTCTCGTCGTCCACGGCGGTGATCTGGTCGCCCGCATCCGGCACGTCGTTGAAGCCAATGACCTCCACCGGCTCGGAGGGGCCGGCGCTCTTCACGCGCTCGCCGCGGTCGTTGGTCATGGCGCGGACGCGGCCGTAGGCCGTGCCGGCGACGATGGCGTCGCCCACGTTCAGCGTGCCGTTCTTCACCAGCACCGTGGCGACGGGGCCGCGGCCCTTGTCCAGCTTGGCCTCGATGATGATGCCGCGGGCCTTGCGGTTGGGGTTGGCGCGATAGTCGTTCACGTCGGCGGTGAGCAGGATGGTCTCCAGCAGATCGTCCACGCCCTGGCCCGTCACGGCGGAGACGGGCACCATTTCGGTGCTGCCGCCCCACTCGGTGGTCACCAGATCGTACTCCGTCAGCTGCTGCTTGACGTGCTCCGGGTTGGCGGCGGGCTTGTCCATCTTGTTGATGGCGACGATGATCTCGACGCCGGCGGACTTGGCGTGGTTGATGGCCTCGATGGTCTGGGGCATGACGCCGTCGTCCGCCGCCACCACCAGCACGGCGATGTCGGTGGCCTGGGCGCCGCGCAGGCGCATGGAGGTGAAGGCCTCGTGGCCGGGGGTATCCAGGAAGGTGATCTTGCGGCCGTCCAGCTCCACGGTGTAGGCGCCGATGTGCTGGGTGATGCCGCCCGCCTCGCCCGCGGTGACGCGGCTCTTGCGGATGTAGTCCAGCAGGCTGGTCTTGCCGTGGTCGACGTGGCCCATGATGGTGACAACCGGCGGACGGGTCACGAGCTCCTCCTCGGTGTCCTCCACGTCCTCCTTCTCCAGGGCGTCCTCGGCGGTCTCGGCCAGCTTCATCTCCAGCTCCACGCCGAACTCCTGGGCCACCAGGGTGGCGGTGTCGAAGTCCAGGTCGTTGTTGATGGTGGCGATGATGCCCAGCATCATCAGCTTCTTGATGATCTCGCCGGCGGGCTTGCCGATGCGCTCGGACAGGTCGCGCACGGTGATGGTCTCGGCGGTCATGAAGGCCTTCTCGATCTTCACCGTGGGGATGGCGGCCTTCTGGGCCACCGTCTTGCGCTTCTTGCGATTGCGCACGAACTCGTCGTCGTAGTTGTTCAGGTTGCTGGCGCCGCCGCGCTGACGGGCGGTGGCGCGGCCGGAATTGCGGCTGCGCTCCGGGTCGTTCTGGCGCACGTACTGCTTCTTGTTGGGATCGTAGTTGGACACCCGCTCCTTCTCCACCGAGGGAGCCAGCTCCGGACCGCGACGCCCGCCGAAGCCGCCGGGCCGTCCGCCGCCCATGCCGGGCCGTCCGCCGCCCATGCCGCCGCCAGCGGGACGCTGGCCGGGCGCACCGG
>OMZP01000001.1:0-12898 GCA_900315585.1 uncultured Eubacteriales bacterium
TCCGCCCAATGGCTCAATTATCGCATATTCGCGGTAATCGAACAAGTCTTTTCGAGGGTATGGGCCCCTCTCAAAACCCAAATATATTATACAAGGAGCATAATACCATGATCGAATTCGGTACCGGCGGGTGGCGCGCCATCATCGGCGACGGCTTCACGAAGGCAAACATCCAGAAGGTAGCGGCGGCGCTGGGCCGTCGGATGGCGCGGGAGGGCGTGCGGCCCGAGATCTGCATCGGCTATGACCGGCGCTTCCTGAGCCGGGAGGCGGCCATCTGGTTCTCCGAGGCCATCGTGGGGGAGGGCGTGAAGGTGGACTTCATCAACATCTCCCCGCCCACGCCCCAGATCATGTTCACGGTGAAGAACTGGCAGCTGCCCTACGGCGCGGCCATCACCGCCAGCCACAACCCGGCCCTCTACAACGGCATCAAGCTGTTCACGGCCGGAGGCCGGGATGCCACCCAGGAGATCACCGACGAGATCCAGGCCGAGGCCAACGCCCTCGACGCCTCCGAGATCCACCCGGTGGACTTCGATCGGGCCCAGGCCGCCGGGACCGTGGTCTACGTGGACACCCGGGACGACTATCTGGATTCCATCCTGGCCAGCATCGACACCGCGGCCATCCGCCGCCGCCGCCCGCGGATCGTGCTGGACCCGATGTACGGCGTGAGCCTGACGGGGCTGATGACGATCCTGTACAGCTGCCGCTGCGATGTGAACGTGATCCACGACACCCACGACGCCTTCTTCGGCCGCCGCCTGCCCGCGCCCACCATCGACACCATGGCGGATTTGCAGCGGCAGGTGCTGGACAAGGGCGCGGATCTGGGCATCGCCACCGACGGCGACGCCGACCGGCTGGGCGTGATCGACGAGAAGGGCCGCTACGTGAGCGCCAATGAGATCCTGGTGCTGCTCTACTACTACCTGCTCAAATACAAGGGCTGGAAGGGCGCGGCGGTGCGCAACGTGGCCACCACCCACCTGCTGGACCGGGTGGCGGCGAAGTTCGGGGAGCGGTGCTATGAGGTGCCCGTGGGCTTCAAGAACATCTCCGCCGGGATGCAGGCCCACGACGCGCTGATCGGCGGCGAGAGCAGCGGCGGCCTCACCGTGCGGGGCCACATCTTCGGCAAGGACGGCCTCTACGCCGCGTCTCTGCTGGTGGAGATGCTGGCCGTGACCGGAAAGCCCCTGTCCCAGACCGTGCAGGAGATCTTCGACGAGTTCGGCGAGCTGCACATGGCCGAGTACGACTGGCTGCTCACCGAGGAGAGAAAGACCGAGATCACCGGCCGGGTGTTCGAGCGGCGGGAGCTGCCCGACTTCGACGCGCCCGTGGATCACATCGCCTGGGAGGACGGCTGCAAGTTGTACTTTTCAGACGGCAGCTGGATCATCCTGCGCTTCTCCGGCACCGAGCCCCGTGTGCGCGTGTTCGCCGAGGCCGAGACCCTGGAGCGCGCCAAGGCGCTGGTGGGGGAGATGGCCGGATTTTTGGGACTGCCGTTTTGACCCAAAAGGCTTCCCCTTGAGGGGAAGCTGTCTGCGCAGCAGACTGATGAGGTGTCCCCGCAGGGATTGTACCGTTTATCGCAACAGACGAACGAGGCCAATCAGGCCACCTCATCCGTCATTTGCTTCGCAAATGCCACCTTCCGGGGCTTACCAGCTCGTTCTCGCTGAAAACAGTCCACAGGACTGTTTTCCGGGCGCTCGAACCCCCTCAAGGGGAAGGCTTTCGTGGATCGTCGGCGTTCAAGCAGTGGAGGTTTGCCCATGCGCGTGTTCAAGAAGCTGCGGGTGCAGCTGGTGGTGATCGTGCTGATCTGCTACCTGGTGCCGGTGCTGGTGCTGGGCTTCTACGTGGGCGGCGCGGTGCTGAAGGACTTCCAGGCCAAGACCGAGGCGGCCTTGGCCACCGGCGTGGACTATTCCATGATGCTGGCGGAGCAGGGCGTCAAAAAGCTGGTGGCCCTGTCCCAGGACGCCGTGTACGACGGGGAGCTGGCCGACGCCGTGGCCCAGCGGGACGCCGGGAACCTGTCCGACGGGGAGTTTTTGCGCCGCGCCCGCGCCTACATCGAGCGCAAGTATGGCCGGGAGGCGCTTTTGACCTTCGCAGCCTGCTTCACGTTGGACAACCCGGACCTGCTGCTGACCAATCGGGGCGGTTCCGACGCCGCGGCGGCCTACCAGCGTAAGGCCCACGAGGCCGTGAAGGCCATGGGGGACGAATTGGACACCCAGGGCCGCTTCGTGCGGGTGGAGGATGAGGTGTACCTGGTGCGCAACCTGATGAACCTGCGCATGAAGCCCTACGGCATGCTGGTGCTGGGGGTGGACGTGGACGCCCTGGCCGCGCCGCTGACGGCCCTGGCCCGGGAGTGGGAGGCGCGGCTGGACATCGATCTGGACGGCGTGCTCCTCACCGACGTGACGGCCACGGGCGGAAGCGGCCCGGAGGGCGCGGACTGGAAGGCCATTCCCGCCGGGCGGGTCGTCAGCGCCGGGGCGGGGCAGTACGCCTATGCCCGGGACGACGACGACCGGGACTACGACCTGCGGGCGGGCCTGGTGCTGGGCCGGGCGCGGCTCTACGGCGAGCTGGACGCCTTCCGGCTGCTGCTGGGTGGGCTGCTGGTGCTGCTGGTGCCGATCCTGGCGGTAATCGCCTGGTACGTCTACCGGCGCATCACCAAGCCGCTGACCATCCTGGCCGACGCTGCCCACCGCATTGAGGCCGGGGAGTTGGGCGTGACCGTGCCCATGCAGGGCGAGGACGAGCTGGGCGCGCTGGGCAAGGCCTTCTCCAACATGAGCCTGCGGCTGGAGGAGCTGATCGACAGGACCTACAAGGAGGAGATCGCCCTCCGGGATGCCCGCATCCAGGCCATGCAGAGCCGCATCAACCCCCATTTCATCAACAACGCCCTGGAGACCATCAACTGGCAGGCGCGGATGGAGGGCTCGGAGACGATCTCGGCCATGGTGGAGTCGCTGAGCGTGCTGCTCAACGCCGGGATGTCGAGAAACGACCGGCGCATCCTGAGCCTGAGGGAGGAGCTGGAGACGGCGAAGGCCTACTTCTACTTCGTGGGCCTGCGGTTCGGGGACAGCCTCGTAACCCGCGTGGACGCCGCCCCGGAGGCGTTGGAGGATTTGCTGCCTTCGCTGACCCTCCAGCCGCTGATCGAGAACGCCGTGGAGCACGGCATCGCCCCGGCGGGGGGCGGCGAGATCCTGCTCCGGTGCGGGCGGGGGAATGGGCGGCTGCAAATCGAGGTGGCCAATACCGGCAAGGCCGCCACGGCGGAGGATCGGAAGCGCATCGACGCGGCCCTCAGGGGCGACAGCGAGAGCGGCTCCCACCTGGGCCTGGCCAACATCAGCATGCGGCTCAAGCTGATCTACGGCGGCCGCGCCGACCTGCGCGTCGTCACCGACGAGCCGGGATGGACGCGGGTGTTGATCGGGATACCGCAGGACACTGATTTTTCAATGAGGAATGAGGAATGAAGAATGGGGAATGAGGAATGAGGAATGAGGAATTGAGGTGCAAATCCCTTCGGGATTTGTTTGGAATAAATCCGAAGGATTTCCACATTCATTTTCCATTTTCCAATTAAGAAGGAGTCTTTATGAAGCGAACGATGCTATTCGTCATAGTCTTGGCGATCCTCGCAGCCTCCGGCGCGCTGGCCGAGGGCGTGACCCTGCGCACGGTGAGCTGCTTCGCCGGGGAGGACGTGGCGGCGGTGGCTTACGCGGAGCTGCTGCGGGCCTACGAGGAGCAGACCGGCAACGTGGTGGAGGACGCCTCCGCCACCAGCGACGAGAGCTGGAAGGCCCGGGTGCTCAGCGACTTCGCCGTGGGCAACGAGCCGGACGTGCTGTTCTTCTTCGCGTGCAGCGGCGATTCCGCGCCGATTCTGCGGAAGATGGTGCCCATTTCGGAGATCAACGCCGCCTATCCGGACATGAATCTGACGGAGAGCGACGCCCTGCGGGAGTCGGACGGCGTGGTGTACGCCATCCCCGCCCGGCCCTACTACGAGGGCCTGTTCGTGAACACGGACCTGTTCGAGCAGTACGACCTGCCCTTGCCGGACACCTGGGCGCACCTGGAGGAGGCCGTGGCCGGGTTCGCGGCGGCGGGCGTGGTGCCCATCGCGGTGTCCTTCTCCGACATCCCCCACTACCTGGCGGAGTGCGCGGTGCTGGCCTGCGCGAGCCCCCAGGAGTACGCCGCCCGGCCCCGGACCGCGGGGGACGTGCCGGAAAGCTGGCGGGAGGGCATGGCGCTGATCCGCCGCCTCTACGAGCTGGGCGCGTTCCCGGAGAACGCGCTGAACACCGCCGAGAGCGTCACCTCCCAGATGTTCCGGGACAAGCAGGCCGCCATGCAGTTCGACGGCAGCTGGTTCGCCAACACCATCCCCGCCGAGCACATGGACACCGTGGCCGTGCTGCCGGTGCCCCGGTATCAGGGCGAGGGCGGCGCGGTGATCGGCGGCGTGTCCATGGGCTTCTACCTGACCCGGCGGGCCTGGGACGACCCCGACCGGCGGGACGCGGCGGCGGGGCTGCTGGCCTGGCTCACCGCGCCGGAAAACCTGGCGAAGCTGAACCTGGAGCAGACCGACGGCAGGCTTTCCGCGTCGGCGGCGGAGCTGCTCGGCGGGGCCGGGGAGCTGCTGGGGCCGGTGCAGGACGACATGAACAAGGACGCCCGGGAGGCCTGGCTTTTGAACTGCGTGCCCGCCGTGGCCGAGGGCCGCATGTCGCCGGAGGAATGCTGGGAAACGGTGATGGCGCTGGAACCGTTTGAAGAATAATACTAAATTCCATCTAATCCATGCACATCTGCGTGCGTCTTTTCCGCCCTGGCTGTGCTTCGCTTCGGTCAACGATGCGCTGCATCGCCTCCCTGCTGCATCGCCTCCCTCCGCTCAGCTTTGCCAGAACGAAAAATCCACTCCGCATTTGTACATGTTTTAGAAGGAATTTAGTATAAGAGTTGAGAGTAGCTATTCGCTAAACTCTAAACTCTCGTATTGCTCACAACCTTCCCTAAGGAGGAACAGCCGATGTACAAGGTGGTGCTGGTGGACGACGAACACATCATACTGGACGGCCTGACCCGGGCGGTGCCCTGGGGGGACATGGGCTGCGAGGTGGTGGGCACCGCCGGAAACGGCGAGGAGGGCCTGCGGCTGATCCGCGAGCGGCGCCCGGACATCCTGCTGACGGACATCCGCATGCCCAACATGGACGGTCTGAGCATGGTGGCGGCCATGCGCAGCGAGTTCCCGCGGCTTCAAATCGCGGTGCTCACGGCGTTCCGGGACTTCGAATACGCCCAGACCGCGCTGAATCTGGGCGTATGCCGGTACCTGCTCAAGCCCAGCAAGCTGGACGAGCTCTACGAGGCCATCCGCACTATGACGGCCCGGCTGGACGCCCTGCCGCCGCTGGAGGAGGGCGCCGAACCGGAGGACGACCCCGCCGCCGCGGGCAGCGCCGCCGGGAACTTCATCGTGCGCCAGGCCATGGACTTCATGCAGGCCCACTGCGCCGAGCACCTGAGCCTGGGCGACGTGGCCGACCACGTGTACGTGAGCCAGTGGCACCTGTCCAAGCTCATCAACAAGCACGTGGGCCAGAGCTTCTTCGACATCCTGGGCCGGATG
Organism: uncultured Eubacteriales bacterium; assembly: GCA_900315585.1. Classification (GTDB taxonomy): domain Bacteria; phylum Bacillota; class Clostridia; order Christensenellales; family Aristaeellaceae; genus UBA2862. The sequence continues at coordinate 5,702 of OMZP01000001.1, forward strand.
CGCATGGAGCGCGCCAAGACCCTGCTGGCCGACTCCAGCTTGCGCATCCACGCCGTGGCCGAGCAGGTGGGCTATGCCGACGTGGCCCACTTCTCCAAGAGCTTCAAGCGCCTGGTGGGCATGACGCCGGGGGAGTATCGGGACAGCCTCGGATGAGTGAGGAGTGTGGAGAGTGGAGTGTGGAGTTGAGGCTGCGGTCAACTCCGTAGGGACGCCATTCATGGCGTCCGCGGGTCAGGCAAACGACCTCATCCGCCCCTGCGGGGCACCTTCCCCTGAATCGCCCCGCGCCTGTCGCTGCACTCAGTCGCGGGTTTCGGGCCCGCACAGCCGGTGTGCAGGGCCCTCAGCCTCGCTTCACTCGGCGCTGGGGAAGGCTTTTGGGGCGAAGAAATCCCGCGCTTGAATCAGTGGCGCGGGATTTCGTGTACAGGAAGGGCGGTAGCAAATGGGGTTGAGCGCCCCGCGCTCACGCCGCCTCCTGAAGCTCGCGCACGAAGTCCAGGTATTCGTCCTGGGTGGGGAAGGCCATGCGGCCGCCGCCGGGGAGAAAGCCGGTGTAGCCCTGGCTGGTGTAATAGCCCTTGGGATGGAACATCGTAAGCACCTCCGTCAGTAGATCAGCAGGTCGTTCAGGGAGAAGGGGCGGTGGCGCAGGCGCTGCCAGTGCTTCTCGTCCACGTGGGCCGTGCGCACCACCAGGGCGGTGTAGGGCAGGCCGAAGGGCCCGCGCTTCCTGATCTTTTGAATGTAGCGGATGCTGTGCATGTGAAAACCCCCTTTGATTTCCGTCTGGTGACAGGATACCAAATGGGGTGTACCAAAAAACGCCCTCAATGTGGATTGGGGGCGTTTTGGTGTACGAAAAATCACCCTCGATGAGGGCGATTTTCTGGGTTCTTCACGGAAAGTTGGGGGATTTGCAGAATGTAATCCCTTGATGATTCGTACAGATCCTTCGCTGCGCTCAGGATGACAGGAATTGCGTCGTTGCCGAAGGATCGTCAGATGTTCAGGTACTGTTCCGCCAGCTTTTTAACTTCCTCCCGCATCCGCTTCACCACCGGCGCGGGGCCGGTGATCTGAAGCCCGCCGCCCATGCCCATCACCCAGCCGAAGAACTGGGGGCTGACGGCCACGCGCACCTTCGCCTCGAACTTGTCGCCCTCCACGGGCACCAGCGGGATGTCCTTGCCGAAGCGGTCGATCACCACGCCCGCCAGCCGCGCCTCGCCCACCAGGGTCACGTCCGCCTCCTCGCCGCCGTACATGCCGAAGAGGGTCTTGGCGTAACGGGCCATGTCGAAGGCCCGGAAGGTATCCCGGCCCAGGCGGGGCTCGTCCAGCGCCTTGATGCGCAGCATCTTGTCCACGCGATAGTGCTTGATCTTCGCGTCGGCGCTGTCGAAGGCCACCAGGTAGTAGTTCTCGTCGTCCCAGATCAGCGCCCAGGGGCTCACCTGATACCAGGCCCCGCCGTGGCGCAGCTCCATCTCCTTTTTCACGTTCCACTGGTAGTATTGGAAGCGAATCTGGCTGTCGGAGTTGATGGCCATGTGGAGCTTGTCGATGTTGTAGTAGATGCTCTCGTTCATGGTCTTCACCCGCCCGGAGATCAGCACCTGGCGGTGCAGCTGCCGCGCCTGGTGGGTGGAGACCAGGCCCTCCAGCTTGCGGATCAGCTCCCGGGACTTCTTGTCCGTGATGAACTTCGCCGCCTGCACCGAGTCCACCAGCAGCTTCAGCTCCGGCAGCTCGAAGTCCCGCGCGCCCAGGGCGTAGTAGGTCTTGTGGCCCACCTGCTCGGCGAGGATGTCCAGCCCGAAGCGGCGCAGCTCCTCGAAGTCAAGGTAGAGGGTCTTGCGGTCCGCGTTCACGCCCCGCGCCGCCAGCTTGTCGATGATCTCCGGCATCGTCAGGCCGTGCTCGTCGTCCGTCTGCTCCGCGAACAGCTTCGCCAGGATCAGCAGCTTCAGCTTTTGGTTCTCGCCCTTCATGTGGTGCACTTCCTTTGTTGAAGTTCTGAATACAGTATACCACAAAAATGAAAAATGAAGAATGAAGAATGAAGAATTCTGGTGCAAATCCCTTCGGGATTTGTCCTGATTAATGCAGGGCCGTGGCAATCCGGGTCCCAGGAATGAGAAGAAATCCGCAGGATTTCCTCCTCCGTTTCTTCATTTCTTCATTTCTTCATTTCTTCATTCCCGCCCTCTCCGGTCTTGTCATGCGGATTTCGCTGTGATAAACTGGCGGGGGAGGGATGCGCATGCGCTATGCGTTGATGAACAGCGGGGTGCCGGTGGAGGCGGAGTTCAGCCGGGAGAATATCGACGGCATCTTCCTGCCGCTGCTGGCGCGGCTGGGGGCGATCCGGCGGGAGAAGGGCAAGCGGGCGGTGGCGCTGCTGGCGGCCCCGCCGGGGGCGGGCAAGAGCACGCTGGCGGCGCTGCTGGAGCGGCTGTCCGGGGACGGCCCGGAGAAGCTCACCGCCCTGGGCATGGACGGCTTCCACTATCCCCAGGAGTACCTGCTTGCCCATGAGACGGAGATCGACGGCCGTGCCGTGCCGCTGGCCAGCGTCAAGGGCGCGCCGCCGACCTTCGACCTGGACGGCCTGACGGCGGCCCTTGCGCGGGTGGCGGCGGGGGAGAATTGTCCCTGGCCCGCCTACAGCCGGACGCTCCACGACCCGGTGCCGAACGCGGTGACCGTGACCGGGGAGATCGTGCTCATTGAGGGCAACTACCTGCTGCTGGACGCGCCCGGCTGGCGGGAATTGAGGCAATATGCCGATTTGACTGTCTCCATTGCCGCGGACCCGGCGTTTTTGCGGGCGCGCCTGCTGGCGCGGCACCTGGCCGTGGGGCGGAGCCGGGAGGCCGCCGAGGCCTTCGTGGATCGCAGCGACATGGCCAACGCGCGGCTGTGCCTGGAGCGAACCCTGCCCGCCGATTTGCGGCTGTATCTTGAATCGGACGGGACATTTACTAAACTTCCGTGAAGCTATGGCGCAACGGCCCGGGATGTGATAGAATGTTGGCGACACAAACGCGAGGGAGGGCGCTGCCCGTGAAATACCGCAACCTGTTTGCCGAGCTCGGCAGGACGGAAAAGGAGATCGACGCGAAGATTGACGCGGCGATCCACGCCATCTTCGAGGACCCGGCGGAGAAATTCTACTTCGAGGCCGACCCGAAGCATGCGTACCTGATGGATACCGGCAACCTGGACGCCCGCACCGAGGGCATGAGCTATGGCATGATGATGGCCGTGCAGCTGGGCCGCAAGGACTGGTTCGACAGGCTGTGGCGCTTCGCCTATGACTTTATGCTGCTGAAGACGGGCCGCCACGCGGGCTACTTCGCCTGGTCGGTGAAGCCCAACGGCGCCCACAACGCCGAGGGTCCCGCCCCGGACGGAGAGGAGTACTTCGCCATGGCGCTGCTGTTCGCCGCGGCGCGGTGGGGCGAGGGCGCGCCGCCCTTCAACTATGCCGCCCAGGCCCGGACCATCCTGCGCCACTGCGTGCACCAGGCGGAACTGAACGAGAACGGCCGCGCCATGTGGGATGCTGAAAACCACCTGATCCGCTTCGTGCCGGAGGTGGATTTCTCCGACCCCAGCTATCACCTGCCCCACTTCTACGCGCTGTTCGCCCGGCACTGCGACCCGGAGGACGCGGCGTTCTGGCGGGCGGCGGCCCAGGCCAGCCGGGACTACATCGCCCTGGCCGCGGACGACGCCACCGGCCTGTCCCCGGAGTACGCCGAGTACGACGGGCGGACCAAGCTGCTGTTCGGCAAGAAGATGGCCTTCTTCTCCGACGCCTACCGGGTGGCCATGAACATCGGCCTGGACGCGGCCTGGAACGGCCCCACCGAGGTGCTTTCCAGGGTGGTCGAGCGGCTGCAAAAGACCGTGGACGGGCATCCGGAGCTGCTTCGCACCGCCTGCCAGCTGGACGGCAGCCTGGAGGGCACGCCGGTGATGCACCCGCTGGGGCTGCTGGCCACCACCGCCGCCGGTTCCCTGGCGCTGAAGGGCGAGGCGAGCCGGAGCTGGGCGCAGCGCCTGTGGGACGCGGAGCCGAGGAAGGGCGTGCGGCGGTACTACGACAACTGCCTGTATTTCTTCAGCCTGCTGATGATGGCCGGAAGATACAGGAATTGGCTGGAGGATTAGAAGGGCACGATCGAGGCGACCTCATCCGTCTGGCCTGCGGCCAGCCACCGTTCCACGGGACTGCCGTCCCCGTCTCGCTGAAAACAGCGCGCTGTGCTGTTTTCTGGGCGCTCGACGCCCCTAGAGGGGAAGGCAATGAGGACGCCGCGCTTCCCTAAAGCCTTCCCCCTTGGGGAAGGTGGCGCGAAGCGCCGGATGAGGTCGACGACCGCTATCCCATGGAAAAGGAGACCGAGCCCATGCCCTGGTATTGGATCGCGCTGATCGTCAGCCTCGTGATCGGACCCTTTGACGCGCTGTATGTGTACATCAAGGCCCAGAAGCGCAAGGAAAAGCTGAGACAAAAGCGGGAGCATCCCGAAGCAACGACAAACGAAGAAGAGAGGACACCCGAATGAAATTCACCGACGGCTACTGGCTGAACAAGCCCGAATACGACTTCAACTTCGCCATCCAGAGCTACAGCGCCTCCATCACGGATAGCGCCCTGCGGGTGGTGTGCGCCACGAACCCCATCAACGGGCGCGGCGACCTGCTGAACCACGGCACTCTGACCGTCACCTTCACCGCGCCCATGCCGGACGTGATCCGGGTCCAGGTGGAGCACTTCATGGGCGTCAAGGACCACGGCCCCCACTTCGAGCTCTATGAGGCGCCCGTGAAGCCGGTCATCACCGAGACCGAGGATGCCTGGATCTTTGAAAGCGGCAAGGCGCGGGCCGTGGTGAGCAAGGAAAAGCGGGGCTGGCGCGTCACCTACCAGGGCGACGGGCAGCTGCTCACCGAGTCCGAATACCACGGCATGGCCCACGCCCACCACCGGGACACGGGCCGGGATTACATGATCGACAGCCTCACGCTGGACGTGGGCGAGCGGGTGTACGGCCTGGGCGAACGCTTCACCGAGTACGTGAAGAACGGTCAGACCGTGGACATCTGGAACGGCGACGGCGGCACGGCCAGCGAGATGGCCTACAAGAACGTGCCCTTCTACATGACCAACCGGGGCTACGGCGTGCTGGTGGAGGACAGCTCCGACGTGAGCTTCGAGGTGGCCAGCGAGAAGGTGGAGCGGGTGCAGTTCAGCCTCCAGGGGGAGAAGCTGGTCTACGACGTGATCTACGGCCAAACCCCCAAGGGAGTTCTGGAGAGGTACGCGGACCTGACCGGACACCCGGCGCTGCCCCCGGCCTGGAGCTTCGGGCTGTGGCTGTCCACATCCTTCACCACCAGCTATGACGAAAAGACCGTTACCAGCTTCATCGACGGCATGGCCCGGCGGGACATCCCCCTTTCCGTGTTCCACTTCGACTGCTTCTGGATGAAGGAGAACCACCTGACGGACCTGACCTGGGACCCGGAGGTGTTCCCGGACCCGGAGGGCCTGTTGAAGAAGCTGAAGGCCAGGGGCCTGCACATCTGCTGCTGGCTGAACCCCTACATCAGCCAGGAGAGCCGCATGTTCGCCGAGGGCGTGGAAAACGGCTACTTCATCCTGAAGGAAAACGGCGACGTGTGGCAGACCGATATGTGGCAGCCCGGCACCGCCATCGTGGATGTGACCAACCCGGCGGCCCGGGAGTGGTACGCCGAAAAGCTGCGCAGGCTCATGGCCATGGGCGTGGACGCCTTCAAGACGGACTTCGGCGAGCGCATCCCGGTGCGGGGCGTGAAGTACTTCGACGGCAGCGACCCGCTGAGGATGCACAACTTCTATACTTACCTCTACAATAAGATGGTGTTTGAGGCCATCGAGCAGTTCAAGGGTGAGGGGGATGCCGTGGTGTTCGCCCGCAGCGCCACCGTGGGCGGCCAGAAGTTCCCGGTGCACTGGAACGGCGACAGCAGCGCCTCCTTCCGCAGCATGGCCGAGACCCTGCGCAGCGGCCTGTCCATCGCCCACTCCGGCTTCGGCTTCTGGAGCCACGACATCGCCGGCTTCGAGCAGACGGCCAGCGCCGACGTGTACAAGCGTTGGGCGGTGTTCGGCCTGCTGTCCAGCCACAGCCGCCTGCACGGCTCCAGCAGCTATCGCGTGCCGTGGCTGTTCGACGAGGAGGCCAACGAGGTGGTGAAGAAGTTCGCCCGCTTCAAGAACCGGCTGATGCCGTACCTGTACGGCGCTGCGGTGGAGGCCCACGAAAAGGGCGTGCCGATGCTCAGGCCGATGCTCATGGAGTTCCCGGATTCCATCGCCTGCGAGACCTGCGACCGGCAGTACATGCTGGGCGCGAACCTGCTGGTGGCCCCGGTGATGCACGCCGACAGCCACGTGGACTACTACCTGCCGGTGGGCGTGTGGACGAATATCCTGACTGGCGAGCGGGCCGTGGGGGACACCTGGCGGAGGGAGAATCACGACTTCCTGTCCCTGCCCCTGATGGCCCGGCCCAACAGCGTCATCCCCATGGGCGCCAACGAGGAGCGCCCGGATTACGACTACGCCGACGGCCTGGAGCTGCACGTGTTCGAGCCCCGGGAGGGCGCGATCACCGTCACCGTGCCGGACACAAAGGGGAACGTGGCCGCGACCTACACCGTGCGCACCGTGGACGGCGAAACCACCGTCGAGACGGATTGCAAAAAGCCGTATAAGCTGGTCGTGCACCGGTAATTCCAGCCTTCGCCCGTCAGGGGCGGATGAGGTCGATTTCCTCTTTAACTGCCTTGGGGGGAATTTCAGGCGCAGATATTTCGCGGGCAATGGATTTAAGAACGCGGTGATGCCCGCTCAATGAACAGCGCCCTGGAAATTCCCCCGCAAGGCAGCAAATGTGGGTGCCTGAAATGCGGCGGACGGCAAACGCGACATCACATCCCCCCGTAGGGACGCCATTCATGGCGCCCGAAATGCCCGGGGATGGTGTCTGCGAAGCAGACGGAAGAGGTTCTTCTGGCGACCTGTCCTGCGCCGCTGCTTCGATCAAGGCGCGAAGCCATCCGGTGAAAGACCTCATCCGACCTCGCTTCGCTCGGCCACCTTCCCCAAAGGGGAAGGCTTTTGGAAGACCG